>NZ_CP036423.1:1238156-1857235 GCF_009910365.1 Aequoribacter fuscus
CATTGTTTGGATGGCGGCAGATGATGATCTTGAAGGTG
Organism: Aequoribacter fuscus; assembly: GCF_009910365.1. NCBI lineage: Bacteria > Pseudomonadati > Pseudomonadota > Gammaproteobacteria > Cellvibrionales > Halieaceae > Aequoribacter > Aequoribacter fuscus. The sequence continues at coordinate 1,238,195 of NZ_CP036423.1, forward strand.
TGAGCGGGTGTTTGTTTCTCGACCGTCAGGCGCGGCGATATTACTTGAATAAGAAGTCTCAAGAGCGACCGACCGATCGTCGTGCATTACTTTCATTTGTTAGTGAATTTGTTTCAAGTTGAAATTTATGCGTGTAAAATTTCAACTTGAAACAAAAAGGCTCGGTCGGTCACTGTCCGTTTTTAGCCGGGCGCTTCGCAGCAGATGTGAGACCGTCGGCAACAGCATGATTTTGAATGACTTTTTATTATTTTGCCTACCTTCGCAAAGATTGGCACAGAAACTGCCAACAAAACGAATAGCGAGCGCTGTGCGCGTTCAAAATTTGTTAATGACGAGGAAGTTATGGCGACCGCTTTAGAAGGCGTAACAATTATCGATTTGACCCACATGTTATCGGGCCCGTACGCGGGTATGATTTTGGCCGACCTGGGCGCCGAGACGATCAAAGTGGAGCCTCTAGCCGGCGAGGGGACTCGCAAGTTGCTGCAGTCAGATCCAGACTATTCGCTCGGCGATCAAGGTGCGTACTTCATTACGTTAAATCGAAACAAAAAGAGTGTGGCTATCGATTTAAAATCCAGCCAAGGCCTCGAAGTCTTTTACGATATGGTTCGTGAGGCCGACGTTGTTCTGGACAATTTTGCCGCGGATGTCACCACAAAACTGAAGATCGATTACGCGCATTTATCCCAGGTCAATCCCAACATTATTACCTGTTCGATCTCTGGGTTTGGCAGCGATGGGCCGCAGTATCGCCGCACGGCCTTTGATCAGGTTGTGCAGGCGCTCGGCGGCGGAATGTCTATTACGGGCTTGGATAAAGACACGCCGATGCGCGCAGGGATCCCGATCGGCGACTTGGGCGGTGGAATGTTCGCTGTCATGGGTGTGCTGGCCGCACTGCGTGAGCGCGATCAAAAAGGCGTGGGGCAGCACGTCGATATTTCGATGTTAGACGCCCAAATCTCGCTGTTGAACTACATGGCAACGATGTACTTCATGTCCGGTAAGAATCCCGAGCCTATCGGTAACAGTCATTTTGTGCATGTTCCATACAACAGTTTCAAGACAGCGAATGGACACATCATTATCGCGGTCATTTTCGATAAGTTTTGGGAGGCATTAGTTGAGGTTCTGGATGTGCCCGAGTTTCGCAACGAAAAATACCAAGGCCAACCGGGGCGTCTAGAAGACAAGCAGTTTATCGAGGCGCGCTTGAATGAAATTCTAGTCAAGCACCCTACCGAGCACTGGCTCAAGTTGTTCGAAGCGCAGCGCATCCCCTGTGCGAGGGTCAACAATTTTGAGCAAGCACTTAGCGACGAGCAGGTACTGCATCGCAATATGGTGGTGGATCTCTACAACGATCAGGGACAATCGGTGAAAGGACCGGGTAACCCCATCAAGCTATCTCGGCACAAGGACGCTTACGCGCCGGCTCCTGCCTTGGGTGCCGATACGGATGCCGTGCTTCAGAAGATCGGATACGACGAAGAACGTATACAGACCTTAAGGGTCGCGGGAGCCATTCGATGATCCCGCAAGTCCACATTAATGAGGTCGGGCTGCGAGATGGCCTTCAGGCGCAGTCGAAGCACCTGAGCGTTGACGAGCGCTGCCGTTTGTTTGATCAACTTGCAACGACCGGTGTTTCCAGTGTTGAGATTGGAAGTTTTGTCTCGCCCAAGGCGGTACCGCAGATGGCCGGAACCGATCAGGTTTTGCGCCACGCGTTGGCAAATAACACAGGGGTTGCGTTAAATGCCTTGGTGCCAAACCGAAAGGGCTACGAGCTCGCGCTCGCGTCGGGGTGCAAAGAAGTCAACGTGGTGGTCTCGTCTACTGACACGATGAATCGTAAAAATATCAATATGAGCACCGCAGAGATTATGGCGGCATCGCAGGGCATTATTGAATCGGCGGTGGCTGACGGCGTTAAAGTCAACGCGTATGTGGCAGTGGCCTTCGAGTGTCCATTTGAGGGTGTGGTCGATCCAGAGCAGGTCATTAGCCTATCAAAACGTCTCGCAGATTGGGGTGCTCAACGCATTGTGATTGCCGATACGATTGGGGCAGCAAACCCGTTCGCAGTAGAAGCATTACTTCGCGATTTGTTGCTGGGTATCAGCGCCGATCGCGTCGCCTGCCACTTTCACGATACGCGTGCCATGGGGCTCGCCAACACCTATGCGGCCCTACAGTCTGGCGTGCGACATTTTGATACATCCATCGGCGGGTTAGGGGGGTGTCCCTTTGCACCCGGAGCTTCAGGCAACGTTGCAACAGAAGATGTGGCTTTGTTATGCCAGCAGGCGGGTTTTAGCACGGGTATCGATTTTTCCGCGTTGATGGCGGCAGTCGATTTGGTCAAAGAGTTAACGGGCACGGCCAAAGGCGGACGTGCGCATTATTGGTTGAGTAATCATTTAGACAAAGTAGTCGGACAATAAAGGAGACTAGGCATGACCTATCGCTTAGGTGTAGACGTCGGGGGCACATTTACCGATTTTCTGCTCATGAATGAGGAGACAGGGCAAACGTTCACCGCAAAGGTGCCTTCGACCCCCGAGGACTCCTCGATTGGGGTGTTAAATGGCGTCGCAAAAATTTGTGACGAATCTGGCATTAACCCTGCGGACATTAAGTTCGTCATGCATGGCACGACGGTGGCGACCAATGCGGTATTAACCGGTAAAGGTGCGAAGGTAGGTCTGATTACCACTTCTGGTTATGAGCATACCTTGCAGGTTGCTCGCAGCTTCTGCCCGGGCGGCTTAGGCGGCTGGGTAAGCTTCGTTAAAAAGCCCTTGCTTGCGCCGCTAGAGCTAACGATTGGTGCAGTTGAGCGCATCGACGCTGATGGCTCGGTATCAACACCACTTGATGAAGATGCTTTGCGCACTCAGCTGTCGGCTTTGGCTGCCAAGAATCAAGTCGAAGCACTGACGATTTGTTTTATCAATGCTTACGTTAACAGTGAACACGAGCGCCGCGCTGCTGAAATCGCGGCTGAGTTTTTCACTGATATTCCCATTTCGATTTCATCGGATGTGGTGCCCGAAATGCAGGAGTACGAGCGCACTGAAACCACCGTGGTGAACTCTTATGTACGCCCCGAAGTGTCGCGCTACTTGAATAACCTGCAAACGTCCCTAGAAGAGCGTTTGGGCGGTGACACACAGTTATCGATCTTGCGCTCTGACGGCGGTTTGGCGTCTTCACGAGCGACTGCCGATTCACCGGTAAATATATTGATGTCAGGTCCTGCGGGTGGTGTGGCGGGCGCCTTGTTCTTCTGCGAACAGGCTGGCTACAAGAACCTACTGACCTTTGATATGGGGGGGACATCTACCGACGTCGCCCTGATTCAAGATGCGAAAACTAATATTCGACGCGAGACCATTGTTGGTGACGTGCGCGTACGTGCGCCCTCGGTCGACGTGAGAACAATCGGGGCAGGCGGTGGCTCAATCGCCTTTGTTGCCGAGTTAACCAAAGCGCTGCGTGTGGGCCCTGAGTCGGCGGGCGCGGTCCCTGGGCCCGCGGCGTACATGAAAGGCGGAGAGTTGCCAACAGTATGTGACGCCAACGTGGTGTTAGGTTATTTGCCCAGTGACGCGCAACTCGGTGGCGCCATGGCGATTAACCGAGATGCAGCCATTGCGGCGGTGCAAAAAGTAGCGGATGCCCTGGGTATTGATGTCATGGAGGCTGCCGAAGGTATTATCCGTATCGCCAACGAGGCGATGTTTGGCGCATTGCGCTTGGTCTCTGTGGAACAAGGCTATGATCCGCGAGACTTTAGCCTGGTCGGTTTTGGTGGTGCCGGTCCACTGCACGCCAACGCGCTGGGACGTTTGGTTAACTCGTTCCCTGTCATTGTACCGCCCGGCCCCGGTGTTCTATGCGCTTACGGAGATGCGACCACTCAGCTGCAAGACGAAGCGGCAAGAAGTTATGGTGCATTGGCCAGCGAGATTTCTAAAGACCAACTCGCATCTGATTTGGCCGCATTAAAAGATCGCGCAGCGCAAGCGTTATTGGCTGACGGTATAGCGGAAGATCAGTTGGTTGTTACCTACCAAGCAGATGTGCGCTATGTCGGTCAAGCGTTCCAAATTAGCGTTGATTTTGACAACGATAGTTTGGTTGAGAAAGGCTTGAGCGTTATCACCGACGTGTTCGATGACGAGCACGAGAAGTTGTTCACCTTTAAGTTGGGCGATGGCCACGAGATTGTCATGATTCGCGCGGTCGTTGCGTCGCAGGCACAGAACCTTGAAATCAAACGGCAAGAAGATACTTCGGCCACGCTGCAAGACTGTGCGATTCACGAAACGCGCATCTACTTCGAAGGTAATTGGTACGACGCAACCATTTACGAACGTTATAAGTTGCACTCTGGCCTGACTGTTTCTGGTCCTGCCATTGTTACTGAAATGGACTCTACAACGCTGATTTTGCCGGGTTTCCAAGCCCGCACAGACCTTGTAGGTAATTTACTGATTGAACCCATTCAAGCGTAAAGGGGAGTGTGATTATGCCAGCTAGAATTATTGAAACAAATAACACACCACTCGCCACCGTCGACGTGGAAAGTGTAACGGTAGACATCATTGAAAACGGCTTGAAGAACGCGCGTGAAGAAATGGATGCTGTGCTGTTCCGCACGGCGATGTCGCCGGGTATTCGAGAGCAGGGCGATTGCTTCCCGATGATTGCCAACAAAGACGGAAAAATGGTGGTGGGTCAGTTCGGCTCGTTTATCGCGCCTTTCTTGTCTGTTTATGATGCCGATATTGAAGAAGGCGACATCATTCTGACCAATGACCCATACTTGTGTAACGCGGCAGTATCGCATTTGCCCGATTGGTTGGTTTTGGTGCCTGTGTTTAAAGACGGCCGTCATATTGCTTGGTCTGCGATGTTTGGTCACATGTCTGACAACGGGGGCATGGTGCCTGGTTCGATGCCTATTAACGCTACGAATATCTATCAGGAGGGTATTCGTATCCCACCGGTGAAGCTCTACAAGAAAGGTGTGTTACAAGAGGACCTGCTCGAATTGGTGCTTCATAACGTCCGGACCTCTCAGTGGAACCGGTTTGACTTAAACGCACTGGTCGCCGCGTGTAACACCGCCTCAAAACGTTGCGTTGAATTGGCGGAGCGCTTTGGTGACGATGTTTTTCACTCGACCATGGGGGTGATGCTGCAGCGCAACTACGATGCTATGAAAGCCGTTATCGGCATGGTTGTACCGGAAGAGAAGCGCGAGTTTACCGACTATTTGTGCGATGACGGTATGGGCCTAGGCCCTTACAAAATTCATTGCACTATGTGGCGTGAGGGAGACAAGGCGATTTTTGATTTTGAGGGCACGTCGCCGCAAGCGCAAAGTTCAGTGAACTTTTTTCTGAATGAGGATATGTTCAAGATGTTCTTTGGTTCGTTTACCATCAACATCGTCGATCCTCAAATTGCGTTTAACGATGGCTTTTACGATTTGGTGGACGTGCGTATTCCTGAAGGTACCCTGCTCAAGCCTAAATACCCGGCAGCCTTGTCAGGCCGCACTCACGCGCTCGGTCGTATCTTCGATATCTTGGGTGCGCTTTTGGGTATGGGAGCTCCCAACGAACTGCTCAATGCGGCAGGTTTCTCGGATTCGCCCCATTTGTTTTACTCGGGTTACGACACGCGTCCTGGCAAAAATGGTGAATGGTTCCAGCTCTTTCAAATCGGTTTTGGTGGTGTTCCAGGCCGTCCGGTTGGCGATGGTCCCGATGGTCACAGCCTCTGGCCAGGCTTTACCAACGTACCCAACGAGTTTATCGAAAGCTACTTCCCGTTGCGTATAGAGCGCTACGAGGTCATTCCTGACTCGGGTGGCGCAGGCTTACATCGCGGGGGTAATGGCTTGTCGGTTGCATACCGATTTTTGGTTGACGGCGAGATCGGTATCCATGATGAGCGCTGGCTAACTTACCCATGGGGTGTTAACGGCGGTAATCCCGGTATGCGTTCTACTAAGCGTATTGTGCGTGCCGACGGCTCCGAAGAGTGGCTTCCCTCTAAATGCGAAGGTATCAAAGTCAAAGCTGGTGATTTGCTGTACTACAACACCTGGGGCGGCGGTGGCTGGGGTGATCCTCTCGCGCGAGACGCCGCCTTGGTTGCGCAAGATGTGGCGAGGGGCTTAGTTACCGAAGCTGGTGCCAAGGCTTACGGCGTGGTGGTCGTAAATGGTGTTTTGGACACGGCCGCAACCGAAGCCCTTCGTGCAGAGATGGCAGCGCAGCGCGGTCCGATCACCGAGATCTTTAACTTTGGTGGCAGCATCGAAGAGATCAAAGCACGCTGCGTGCAAGAAACGCACCTAGAACCCCCGGTTGAGCCGGTGTTTCAGCGACGCGCCTAGGAGCTAACGTGGCCGATCTCTCGCGCAGAAACATTGGCTTAGGCAGTAAACCCGGGCTGATTGTCGTAGACATGAGTCTCGGGTTTACACAACCTGAATCGCCTTTGGGCGGGCATTTCGATTCGGTGGTGGCGGCGACCGCTACGCTCATTGAGGCCTGCCGTGCGCGAGATTTGCCTATTGTTTACACCACCGTTGTGTATGATCGAGACGAGGACGCCTCGGTATTTCGTGCGCGGTTACCAAGCTTGAATATCCTCAAGCGTGGCAGTGCATGGGTAGCTATTGACCCTAGGCTTGTACCGTCAGAGTCTGATTTTTTGGCGGAAAAGCACTTTCCCAGCGCTTTTGTGGGTACCAATGTGGATGCGTATTTACGCTCGCAAAGCGCGGATTCAGTCATTGTGGTCGGCTTGACCACCAGTGGTTGTGTGCGGGCAACGGCAGTTGATGCGCTGTCTCACAACTATCCCACGGTGGTCGTAAGGGATGCTGTGGGTGACCGAAATCCGGATGCCCACGAAGCGAACCTCCACGACCTGCACGCAAAGTATGTGGATGTATTGTCGCTCGAACAGACCCTACAGCTGTTGCCCAAGAGGTCAAAATCATGACCCGCGGTTTGAGCACGACGAAACCTAGAATGTTAATTCTGGGCTTTCGGCGTTTCAGTGAACTGGTGTACTCGGTTGTTGGTAAATACACTCAACAGATTGATTTATCGTTCCACGATTTGGGCGCATCGAGTAAGACCGATTTTGATGCCTTGATCGATCGTTATCATCCAGACGTCATTATGAGCGCGGGTGCAAATGCGGCCTATCTTGCGGATACCTTGGCTGTGCCTGTGGTGAGCCAACCGGTACGAGATGCCGATGTTATCGAAGCCTGTCTTAAAGCCAAGCAAGTAAGCTCTAAGGTGCACTTATTCACCTATGCAGAGCCCACCGGGGTTCAGGCGCGGTTGATCGCCCAGTTGGGTGACTTGTTAGGCATTACGGTGATCCATAAGTTTTACCGTACCTCGGATGAGGCCTCCGAGGTGTTTTATTTGTCGTTGGCGGAAAAGCCCGAGGTCGTGGTGGGTCCGAGTTACACCTGCCACATGGCGGAAAAAGAGGGTATTCCATCAATCTTGCTTTACAGTCGAGAATCCGCCGAGGACATGATTGAAAACGCGATGGCGGTTGCCCAGCGTTCCCTTCTACAGGCACGCCACTCGTATTTGCGCGATCACCTGTTCGAGCAAACTGAAGATTTGCTGTTTTTGCTTGATCCTGAAAGAAACATCTTGGAGCTCAACCCGAAAGCACAGCAAGCGTTAGGCGACGCTAGGCGTCTCAACAGCCGCCTGCGTCAATCCTGGCATTTGAACGATATCCAGAATGTTCATACTGAACGCTGGGTGGCACTTGCGAATGAACGCTACCTTCAGATCGTGGATGTACTTGAACATAACGACCATCTTCTGGGTTATTTGGTCCGCTACCGCCCGGTTCAGGCCATAGCTGCGGTAAAGGCGCCATCGATTAAAGCGGCGAATTTTGTAGTGAGTTCGCCGCGCATGAGCAAGGTGGCGTCTCTAGCAAAAACCTATGCTGTGGCGCACGGTGCGGTTTTAATTGTCGGAGAGTCGGGCACGGGTAAAGAGCATATCGCTCGCGAGATTCATCGTCATAGCCGCCATGCGAATGGTCCGCTGGTTGCGGTGAACTGCGGTAGCTTGCCCTCTGAATTGTTCGAGAGTGAAATGTTTGGCTACGAAGAGGGCGCTTTTACAAACTCTCGTCGGGGCGGTCATCGCGGTTTGCTAGAGCAGGCCAACAAGGGCGTCCTCTTTTTGGATGAAGTGGCGGAGATGCCGCTGGCGCAGCAATCGAAACTGTTGCGTATTTTGCAGGACAAAGTGCTCCGTCCGGTGGGTAGTGAGCGCAGCATTCAATTGGATTTGAAAGTTGTCGCAGCAACCAATCGTCCATTGTTTCAGGACGTTGAAGAAGGGCGATTCCGCGAGGATTTGTACTACCGCTTGAATACCTTTGCCCTGGAAATCCCCCCGCTTCGAGAGCGAAAAGAAGACATATCAGCGATCGCTGCGTATTACCTAGAGGTATTCGCGCAGCAGTACGGTTTAAGTGTCTCGCCGGACGAGATTTATGTAGACCTTAGTGCTCATTTTGAACGTTATCGCTGGCCAGGGAACGTTCGCGAGCTTGAAAGTTTTTGCGAGCGTGTTGTCGTGGCGCTCATGGTTGAGCCATCGGGTAATGTCACCGAAGCCTTGCTTCGAGCAAGTTTGCCCGAGCTGTTTAGAGAGGGCGCAGGGTTCACAGCGCCCGGTGCGCTTAAGCAGAATGAGCTGCAGGCCATAGAGTCTGCCATGCAGATGTATGACGGTGATCGACAAGCGGTTGCCGAGCATTTAGGAATAAGCACCACCACCTTGTGGCGGCGCTTGAAGACCTTAGAGCAAGGTCGCTAAGAAGAAAGAAGGTTAGCAGCAATACCCAAAATAGGCAGGAGGATGCCATGAACTTTAGAAAAAAAGTACTAGCGGGGATGTCTTTGTCGTTATTGGCCACCGGATACAGCGGTGTTTCAGTGGCGCAAGCATCTGGATTTACCTTGGAAGAGGTTGTTGTTACGGCTCGGAAACGCGCTGAGAACCTGCAAGAAGTGCCGATCGCAGTCACTGCTTTGGGCGAAGATACCATCGAAAGAGCGGGTATCGAGCGTGCAGATGATTACATTAGCTTGATTCCCAACGTGACGCTGGTTGATACCGCGAACATTGGTGATACGCAGGTCAGCATTCGCGGCATCGTGTCGACGCGCGACGCAGAATCCACTTTCGCCTATGTTGTCGATGGCGTGTTAAGCACAAACCCTAATAGCTTTAACGAAGAACTATTCGACGTTCAGCAAATTGAAGTGTTGAAAGGTCCTCAGGGCGCGTTATACGGCCGTAATGCCGTTGCCGGTGCCATTTTGGTGACTACCAAAAAGCCTTCAAACGAATTTGAAGCTAAGCTCACCGGTGGTGTGGCAAACAACAATGCCACGAAAGTGAGTGGCACGGTCAGTGGTCCCATCGTTGAAGACTCTGTCTATGGTCGTTTTTCGTTCAGTAACCGAGAAACCGATGGTTTCTACAAGAACACCTTTACGGGGCAGGACGACGCAGTAGATTTTCTTAAAGATCAAAGCTACCGCGGTCGCGTGATTTGGGATATCAGCGACACGACCAGCCTCGATATCCGAGCTGGATTTAGCAAAGCGGAAGGTGGCGCGATTAACTTTAACGCGGCTTTTGCCATTCCCCAGTTTGTGGCTGTGTTTGGTAGCCCGACCTTTGCGGTTGACGTAAACGATCAGCCGTTTAACTTCGTGTTTAACGTGCCGGGTGAAAACGAACAAGAAACCATGGATCTCGCAATCAAGCTGGATATGGACGCTGGCTTTGCCGATATGACAGCTAGCTTTTCGTACAATGACCTCGAGGAATACTTGTTGTCCGATGGTACGGCGGCGACGTTCTATGGGTACGAAGTAACACCTGCTTGCTTGGCAGATCGTGCATCATTGAATAGTTTTACGAGCGATTTCTTTGGTCCAGCTTTCCAGCCTTTCGGTGTTCTGCCACCTTCCGGTAGTGGGGCTGGTTACGATCCCTTTGCTGATGGCGCGAACTTTGCCGGTGTATACGGTCCTTATACGCCGTTGAGCTGCGATGGATATCAGTATCAAGAGCGCAATCAGACGGATATGTCGATAGACGTGCGGTTTACCAGTAAAGAAGATTCAGATGTACGTTGGATTGCCGGTTTTTACGTGGCAGAAATTGAGCGTGAAGTCGTGGTGGCCTACGGTGCCGACACTGGCGCGGGTTTCTTGCGTCAGCCTTACGTGCCCGCTAATGGCCCGAACCCAACCGATTTGCTGTTTTGGGATGACTTTGACACGTCCGTGGCGTCGGTCTACGGTCAGGTAGAATTCGACATTAATGACACTATGGAATTGGCCTTTGCCTTACGTTACGACTACGAGTCACGCGACGTCAATAACAAGGTGCCCAACGTGGCAGGGTCGGGTTTAAACGTGAACTTGCTGGATGGTAATTTCCAAGCCCTGCCGATTAATGCGGCTTTGGTGTCTAACCCTAATGGCATCCCTAGCCGTAGCGAGTCATTCTCGCAGTTACAGCCCAAGGTCACTTGGAGCTGGCAGGCGAGCGATGAAATCAACGTATACGCCAGCTATGGTGTGGGCTTCCGAAGCGGTGGCTTTAACTCGGTAGGAACCGAAGATACCTTAAACTTCTGGTTTAACGCAGGCTACGGCGGCCCGGGTGAGGCCGTTGGTGCGGGTATTTCAGTGCCCGACGCCTACGATAAAGAGGTCTCTACCAACATCGAATTGGGTGCGAAGGGCGAGTTCATGGATCGTCGCTTGCGCGTTAATGCGGCCTTGTTCCGCACCAACGTCGATGACAACCAGTTCTTCGAGTTTTTCGCTGGCCCCTTCGGTTTGCTGCGTAGCGTGACCACGATTGATGAGCTGTACATCGAAGGTTTTGAAGCTGACGTGAACTTTGTGTTGAACGAGGAGATTAGCCTGTTCGGCGGAATTGGTCTGATGAGCTCTGAAATTGAAGCAAATCGCCATCGCCCTCTGAGTGTGGGTAACGATGTGCCTCAGGCGCCGGAAAAAACAGCAACTCTGGGTGCCCAGTACGTCAAGCAGTTGGGTGAGGGTCTGGAGTTGAGCGTTCGTACCGATTGGCAGTATACCGGCGCTATGTGGTTCCATACGCTGCAAGGTGAAGAATCGCCCACCATCTGGAATGCATTCTTCGGGCCTGGCTTCAACTCGGACTTCCTAGATCCAGCGACGGGTTCAAACGCTCAGCGCGACGCCTACGATACGCTCAACTTGCGCATCAGCTTGTCGGGTGAGCAGTGGTCCGTAACCGCGTGGGGCAAGAACATCACCGATGAACTCTACTTGCAAGAAGTAATTCCTGCGCCTGAGTTTGGTGGTACATTTAACCACCCATCAGCGCAAGCTGCTTACGGTGTGGACTTTAGCTACCGCTTCTAAGCAAGACAGCGAATATCAGCCCGCCTCGGCGGGCTTTTTTTTTGCCCGCCAGATTTTGGTGTTCGAGACCTTACAAGAACACGTGTTGTGGGGCTATAAGTTAACCCAGGTCCCTTGGTGTGAATCATGTGCTTGCCTGAACACGAGCTGTGCACCTGCTCTCAACAGTGCTTACTAGGCGTTAGAGTGTTTGGCGATGAAGAGGGGAGAAGGGACAGGCCACCGCAGTGCGATGGCCTAAAAGCGCCTAGGCTTTTTTGTGCAGTACGACGGGTAGTTCGGTAATACCTCGGACGAACACGCTAAGCCCTCGTTTTGCTTCACCGACGACTTCGACGCGGTCAAAGCGAGCGAGGATTTCTTCCCACAGGATTTTAAGCTGCATCTCCGCCAGACGGTTGCCCATACAGCGGTGAATACCAAACCCGAATGCTAGGTGGCGCCGCAGATTGTCTCGGTTCAGATTAAACTGGTCGGCGTTGGGGAACACGCTTTCATCGCGATTACCCGAGATGTACCACATAACGACTTTGTCGCCAGCTTTGATGGTTTTGCCGGCAAGTACGGTGTCCATTTTGGCTTTGCGGCGCATATGTGCCAGCGGTGTTTGCCAGCGAATGGTCTCACTGACCATGCTTTCGATGAAACCTTGATCGGCTTTAACCTGTGCAAATTGCTCAGGGTTTTCGTGCATGGCGAGCACGCTCGATGACATGGTATTACGGGTGGTGTCGTTGCCGCCCACAATCAGAAGAATCAGGTTGCCCAGATATTCCATCATATCCATGTTTTTGGTGCTTTCACCGTGCGCAAGCATCGAGACAAAGTCAAACTTCGGGGGTTGGTTCACACGCTCGTTCCAAAGTTCAATAAATCGCGTGGCGCATTCTAATAGCTCGGCTTTGCGATGCTCTTCCGTTTCTACGATTCCGGTGCCAGGCGTTGCCGTTGCCACATCTGACCATCGTTTTAAGCGGGCCCGTTCCTCGTAAGGAAAATCGAACAAAGTTGCCAGCATGCGGGTTGTGAGTTCAACCGATACTTTTTCTACCCAGTCGAATTCTTCGCCGACGGGCAGCTCGTCCAGTACGGATTGAGTGCGCTCACGAATGAGCTTCTCGAAGTTGGGCAAGTTGGCTGGTCCGACAACAGGTGCGACCTCACGACGTTGCTGGTCGTGTTTGGGACGATCCATAGCGATAAACATGGGTAAATCGAAATCTTCCAGAGGTTCGCCGATGGTGATTATGGGCTCTGAGGAGAACACATCGTGCGCTAAGTCGACGGCCATAATATCTTCATAGCGCGTCACTGACCAATAGGGACCAAAATTGGAGTCTTCGGTGTAGTGCACGGGGTCGTCGGCTCGGAGTCTCGCAAACCAAGGTAATTCTTTGCCTGCCTCGAACAGGAAGGGGTTGGCCGGGTCCACCTCGTCGATAGGGAGTGTGAACGGGTCAACTGCGACCGCGTCACGCGGGAAATTATTAATATCTTCGAATTTTCTTTCAGCCATTGTTACCTCCATGAGTAGGCAATGATCTTTACTGTTAGTGGTGCTTACTTGAGTCTAAACCCAGTCATCGGCCATTTATAGGTCTGTTTGCGCCAATCGTGCGTATAGCCTTGCAAATGGAGGAACTATGTCAGCGGTGCTTTATTACGACGGTTTGTGCCCTTTGTGTGCGAAAGAGATGCGCATACTGCGGCGCTTGAAGACAGAATCATTGCAGCTTGTCGATATCCACGCAGCAAATTTGAGCGAAGATGAGAAGGCAAAGCGGTTACAGGTTTTACACTTGGAAATAGCCCCCGGAGACTACCTGCTTGGTGTAGAGGCGTCGGTGGCGGCGTGGTCATATACTTCTGTTGGTTGGGTCCTTCGTCCTTTACAGTGGCGCGTTTTTGCGCCGCTGGTGAAAGCCATTTACGCGCGTTGGGCTAAGCGGCGTTACGAAAAATTGTACGGCTGTTCTGCCGACTTAGGTTGCGAGAGATAATATGGATGCGCGTGACTACGTGATAGTCGGTTACGGCGGTATTGGCTCGGGTGTACTAGAGCAAATCTTGCAGTGTGCCGAGGTTGAAAAAGTTGTTGTCTTGTCTCGGTCAGCGCATCGTCATGCGGATGCGCGTGTGCAGTTCCGGCAAGGGGATGTGAGTTGTGCTGAGAGCCTCGCTCACGTATTTGCTGAGGTGTCGAGTCCTTGCTGTGTGATCAATACGATCGGGCTTTTGCACGGGGATAACATCTTGCCAGAGAAGCGTTTGGCAGATGTGCGCAAAGAGGCATTGCTGCGCTCGATAGAGGTCAATACTTATTCAACCATTGCGCTTGCGCAGGCGATTGAGCAGAACTTTTCGCGCAAACAGGCTGTCAGTCTAGTGGCACTCTCTGCGCGGGTGGGGTCGATCGGTGATAATAGATTGGGCGGGTGGCTAAGTTACCGAGTCTCGAAGGCAGCATTGAATATGGCGATTCGCACGGTCAGCGTGGAATGGCGGCGAACGCGTCCTCTTAACGTGGTAGTTGCGTATCATCCAGGGACGGTCGATACCGGTTTGTCACAGCCATTTCAGGGGTCGGTACCCGAGGGGAAACTGTTCAGTCGCGAGCAGGCCGGCAACTATTTGCTGGATGTGATTAACCAATTAGAGGCCGATGACAGCGGCTCATTTAAGGCTTGGGATGGGAGTGATATAGCGTGGTAGGGCAATGGTACGACAGTGAAGCAATTGCAAGTTGGGAGCAACGGTTCAGGGCCTCATTGATCAATAGTATAAGTGGCTACAAGCCCGCAAATTTGATTGGTACGGATGACGCGACGTCGGGTGAGAACTTGGCGATTATGAGCTCGGTGGTACACTTAGGTGCTGCACCGCCCTTGCTAGGACTCGTCATACGCCCTGATAGCGTTGACCGTCATACACTACGCAACATTCGCAGTAGTGGCTGTTATACGATTAATCACGTTGCCAGCGATTATTTCAAAGCGGCACATCAGACGGCCGCGCGCTACCCCGATGAAGTCTCAGAGTTTGATGCCGTCGGGCTAACACCGCAACGCCTTTCCGATTTTGCGGCCCCGTTTGTCGCAGAGGCTCCGATCAAAATCGGACTCGAACTGCGGCAAGAAATACCCATTGAGCTTAATGGCACGCACTTTATCATCGGCGAAGTGGTTCATTTGTTTGTTGGCGATTCCTTGGTCAGTGACCAAGGCGATCTCGATTTGGAAAAGGCGGGCGTGGTGGCATTGTCTGGATTAGACCGGTATTACCGTACCGAATTCATCGACAAATTACCTTACGCGAAACCGACGTAAAAAAATTGATGGTGCAGTGATCCGCCCACAGACTCGCGGCGTAACTACACCAAGTTCCCTACAGCCATCTCATCCACCCCCCCCTTTTTTGAGAGATGGCTTTGTACCCCGGCGATGCCGGGGTTTTTTTGTCAGGAGTTCAGTATGAAAACCCTGCTTGTTGTGTTAGCCATGTTGTTGTCAGCGTGTAGCAGCGTTGGCGTCGATCACTATGCCAACAATCAACCCGTGTTTATCGCCACTGAATTTTTCAACGGGCGCTTGGTGGCGCACGGTATGCTTAAAGACTTTAAGGGCCAAGTAACACGTCGATTTGTTGCCGATATTGATGCTTATTGGAATGACGAAGGGGTGGGTACCCTAGACGAACATTTTACGTTTGATGACGGTGAAAAACAGCGTCGAGTCTGGACTTTAACGCCCGACGGATCGGGGTCATACATTGGGACTGCGGGCGATGTGGTTGGACCGGCGCAGTTGAAGTTTGCCGGCAACAGCCTCTTTTTGGAGTATGTTTTGCGCATACCCTATGGAGACGGCACCCTGGATTTGACTGTTGATGACCGAATGTACCTCATTGACGAGGCGACTCTGCTGAACGAGTCGGCGTTACGTAAATTTGGTATTAAGGTGGGTGAGCTTACCCTCGTTATTCGGAAGGACCCTCGGTAATGCCGCGAGCGAGTTGGCTGCTGGGGTTAGCAGGGCTTATACCTTTCGTTGCGGGACTGTTGGCATTTATCTATCTAGAAGATTACCCAAAAACGCTTGGGCAACACACGTTTTTGCTGTACTCGCTTGCGATTATCTCGTTTTTGGCGGGCACTACCTGGGGGTGGGCGCAAGCCGCGCGTCCCCGTGATGGGGGTATTCAACTCTTGGTGAGCAATGGCATCGTGATTTTTGCGGTTCTCGCCATGTTAACGGCTAATCCGTTTTGGGCTCTAATTTTGCTTGCCGCAGCGTATTTAGTATTTTTGGGCTACGAGCGCCGAGTGCTTGAGCAAACAAACGATTATCGCCGCATGCGAGCCACACTGACCCTGTTGGTGGTAGCGCTGCATGGCGTCATGGTTACGGCACTTTCCTTAGACGCCTAAGTGCCGCAAAAGGTTCTGCCAAGCCATTCGCCCGGTTCTGGGCCACGAAGATCCTCGACACTGAGATCTTGCAGTGAAGGTCTTGAGGTGTAAAGCCTAAATAGTCTCGAGGTTTCTGTGTTGCTACCAAGCTCGGCGCTTTCAATGGCCGCTTCAATTTGGTGGTTTCTGGGTATGATGAGCGGGTTGCTTGCGTCACCCTGCCACTGGCCCTGCTCGAACGCGGACTCGTTCCAGTAGCGCTCAAGGCTTGCGTGCTGCGGTAACGCGCTCCGAACCAAATGTATACGGTCACGGTCGTCTTTTGATAGCGCCTCAATCAGTGCAAAGCTCAGAGTAAAGTCTAGCGATTGCTCCTCTAGAAAGTTAAGGAAGGGCTCGATAGTGCTCTGATACACGCTGTGGTCTTCACGTAGCCCGAGTTTGGCGGCAAAGAGTGAATTTCGATGCGTCTCAAAAGTCGGCTCAAAGGTACGTAAAATGGCTTCGGCCTCGGCGACTTTGTGGTCATCGGTGCCGGGCCAAATGGGTAGCAAAGCTTCTGCTAAGCGCGCTAGGTTCCACAAGGCGATATTCGGTTGCTGCGCGTAGCGGTACCGCCCACCGGTATCAATTGAAGAGAATACCTGCTGCCACGCAAACGCATCCTGGAATGCACAGGGCCCGTAATCGAGTGTCAATCCGCCAATTGACATGTTGTCGGTATTCATGACGCCATGAACAAATCCAATCGACATCCATTTAGCGACTAATTGAGCGGTGCGTTCCGTGACCAGTTTCAGTAAGTGTTGCGGTGTTTGGAGCTCTGCGGCTACCTGCGGATAATGTCGTGCAAAGGCCAAGGCCGTCAGTGCGTTCAATGCCTCTTCATCTTGTCGCGCCGCGGCGAATTGGAATGATCCAAAACGGAGATGACTGGGCGCGACCCTCACGAGAATGCCTCCGGGTTGTAAGCGGTCTCGGATAACAGTGTCGCCTGTTCGCAAAGCCATTAAGGCGCGCGTCGTGGGTACGCCTAGCGCATGCATTGCTTCACTGACTAAATACTCTCGAATCACGGGCCCGAGTGCCGAGCGGCCATCACCTCCACGTGAATAGGGCGTGGGCCCAGCACCTTTTAGCTGGATTTCCTGTACTTGGCCATTATGGTTTATGGTCTCACCGAGCAGGAGTGCGCGCCCATCGCCGAGTTGAGGGTTGTATTGACCAAATTGGAATCCGGCATACACGGTGGCTACCGACGTGTAGTCAGTAGATTTGGCGTTGCCAGAAAAAAAGTCGAGGCCTTCATTTGACAACATCCATTCATGGTTTAGGCCAAGCTGCTCCCCAAGAAACTCGTTAACCGCCAAGAAGTGGGGTGCCGAAACTGGCGATGGGGCGCATCGATGGTACAGCTGTTCGGGTAATCGCTGGTAAGACTGCTTCAGTTTCATGGAGGCGTTTCCATCGTTGTGGCTCAAGATTGGAAATAGTAAGGACAAAGCGTGTCTGTATAAAGACTGTTTTACTATTTCTGAACACGCTCTTCATACATTGTGTGGGTCAATGTTGCACAAAAAGCGATCATAAGGGGTGTAAAACAGATATGTGAATATGTCACAATGCTGGGCTAAAAATAAGGCGGCAACGACGGCGATGCGTCCCCCAACAATTAGAGTAAATATCGCCCCCAACCGACAGGTAGCGACGTGAATCCTACAGATGTAAGCAACCCCGAATATTTCCACAAAGTTGTGGATTGCCAATACGCGTGCCCAGCGCATACTCCTGTGCCCGAGTACATCCGTTTAATTGCCCAACAGCGCTACACTGACGCTTATATGATTAACTGGGAATCTAACGTATTTCCCGGTGTGTTGGGGCGTACCTGTGACCGTCCGTGCGAGCCGGCGTGTCGACGTGGGCGTATCGACGAAGAGCCCGTTGCCATTTGCCGTTTAAAACGTGTGGCGGCCGATAACAAGGACTCCATCGCCGATCGACTGCCACAGATACCCGAGCAAAAAAATGGTAAGCGGATCGCTTGTGTTGGCGGAGGCCCAGCATCGTTGACCGTGGCTCGCGACTTAATGCCCTTGGGTTATAGCATCGATATCTACGACAATCAGCGAGCCGCTGGCGGTATGATGCGCAGCCAAATCCCGTCGTTCCGATTACCTGAAACGGTTTTGAACGAAGAGGTAAATTTTATTTTAGACATGGGCGTCACCACGTTCTTAGAAACAGAGGTTACCAGCATGGCCTCAATTCTAGAGAAGAACTACGACGCTGTCTTTGTAGGCACCGGAGCCCCAAAAGGTAAGTTGCTGAATTTGCCCGGCTTAGACGAAGCGGGTAGTGCGGTTTATATCGGTATTCAGTGGTTAGCCAATGTCGCGTTTGGCCACACCGAGCATGTTGGCAAGAAAGTGATTGTCTTGGGTGGTGGTAACACCGCCATGGATTGTTGCCGAACAGCCAAACGCTTGGGCGGTGAAGATGTTCGCGTGGTGGTTCGCAGCCCATACGCTGACATGAAGGCCTCGCCATGGGAGAAAGAGGATGCTCAGCACGAGGGTATCCCGATTTTTGATAACCACACTCCGAAAGAGTTCGTGGTTGAGGACGGCAAGCTTAAAGGGATGCTGTTCGAAAAAGTGGAGGCCGTTTATGACGAGAACGGTAAACGCAGTTTGGTGCCAACCGGCGAAGACTGGGTGTTTATGGAAGCCGATGTTGTACTCATGGCGATTGGTCAAGAAAATGCCTTCCCATGGGTAGAGCGAGACTTGGGGATCGACTTTGATCAATGGGATATGCCAAAGCTCGATAAGGTGAGTTTTCAATCGACTCGTCCGAATGTGTTCTTTGGTGGCGACGCCGCATTTGGTCCCGAGAACGTTATTACAGCGGTAGCACAAGGCCATCAGGCCGCGGTCAGCATTGATCTGTTCTGTCAGGGTAAAGATTTGCATGTGCGACCGGACCCTCACACCAATTTAGTCAGCACGAAAATGGGTGTACATGAATGGAATTACGACAACGCGGTTGAGATTGACGACCGTTACGTTGTGCCACTCGTGGACCTCGACAAGGCGCTCAGTGACCGCAAAGTGGAAGTGGAATTAGGGTTTGATCGAGAAACCGGTTTTAAAGAAGCCGAGCGCTGCCTGAACTGTGACGTGCAGACCGTCTTCGATGAAACACGCTGCATCGAATGTGATGCCTGTGTCGACATCTGTCCCACAGATTGCATTACCTTCACAGCCAATGAAGACGACGAGTCGGTACTTCGCTCGAAGCTAACCGGTCCTTCGCACAATTTGGCGACGGACTTGTACGTATCGGCGGAATTGCCAACGGCGCGGGTCATGGTTAAAGACGAAAATATTTGCTTGCATTGTGGGCTGTGTGCCGAGCGCTGCCCAACCACTGCATGGGATATGCAAAAGTACTTTTACTCGGTTTCCAAAGCAGGGCAAGCAGCATGAATGCGTCAGTAGCACCGATCAAAGCGGTCAATGACTTTGTCATTAAATTCGCCAACGTTAACGGCACGGGTTCGGCCAGTGCCAATAACCTGTTCGCCAAAGCCTTGTTTCGCATGGGTTTGCCGGTCAGTCCTAAGAATATTTTTCCCTCCAATATTCAAGGTTTGCCTACGTGGTATGAGGTACGGGTCTCTGAAAAGGGCTATCTTGGTCGTAGAGGCGGCGTGGATATCATGTTGTCGGTTAACCCCCAGAGTATGGCAGCCGATATTCAAGAAGTAGAGCCGGGCGGTTATTTTATCTATGACAACACAAAAGCCCTGGACCTTCGATTGCACCGTGCGGATATTACTTTTATCGGTATTCCACTGACGGCAATTTGTAACGAACAGTACAAAGATCCTCGTCAGCGTCAGTTGTTTAAAAACGTGATCTATGTGGGCGCGTTAGCGGCCCTGCTGGATATGGACTTCAAGGTACTCAGTGCCTTGGTGAGTGATCAGTTTAAAGGCAAAGAAAAGTTGGTATTGCCCAATATCGCTGCGCTGGAATTGGGGCATCAGTACGCCAAAGAGCATTTTGAATGTCCAATCAGCATTCGTGTTGAAACACGCGATGCCGTGGGCGACAGTATTTTACTTGACGGCAACACTGCCTTGGGTTTGGGGGCTGTTTATGGTGGTGCGACGGTCGCTGCCTGGTACCCGATTACACCTTCGACCTCGGTCGTTGATGCCTTTGATAAGTATGCCAAGCGTATGCGTATCAATGCGGGCACAGGCGAACACAACTACGCCATCATTCAGGCTGAAGACGAATTGGCCGCGATTGGCATGGTGATTGGCGCAAGCTGGAACGGCGCGCGCGCATTCACGGCGACCAGTGGACCAGGCTTGTCGTTGATGAGCGAATTTTTGGGGCTTGCGTACTTTGCGGAAATCCCCACGGTATTAATCGATGTTCAGCGTGCTGGTCCTTCCACGGGCATGCCGACCCGAACGCAGCAATCGGACGTGCTGTCGGCCGCTTATGCGAGTCACGGTGATACCAAGCAAGTGCTCCTGTTCCCATCATCACCCGCGGAATGTTTCGAGTTTGGCGCGCAGAGTTTCGATTTGGCTGAACGTCTACAAACGCCCATCATTTTAATGACAGACCTCGACTTGGGTATGAACGACAATATGTCGCCGCCTTTGCGCTGGGATGACGAGCGCACTTATGACCGCGGTAAGGTCTTAACGGCAGAGCAGCTCGATAGCATGGAAAAATTCGGTCGTTACCTCGATGTCGACGGCGACGCCATTTGTTATCGCACTTATCCCGGTACGCACCCCAGCAAAGGGACCTTCTTTACTCGCGGGACTTCGCGCGATGAATTTGCGATTTACACCGAGAAGGGTGAAGAGTACGAGAAGAACATGCTGCGTTTGATGCGCAAGTGGGAGACGATTAAAGATTACGTTCCCGCGCCCGAATTCAAGCCGGCTGCGCAGAAGACCGACTTAGGGGTTATCTATTACGGTACCAGCGAAGCATCAACCGTCGAGGCACTGGATTACCTGGCCGACGAGGGCGTTTACGTTGATGCGATGCGCGTTCGTTCCTTTCCTTTTAACGACGATGTCGAGGCCTTCATAGAGCAACACGATCGCGTATTCGTGGTAGAACAAAACCGTGATGCACAGTTGCGCACCTTGCTAATGGCCGAATTCGAATTTGGCCCAGACAAGCTGAAGTCAGTCTTGTGTTTTGACGGCACACCGATTAGTGCTAGAAATATTAAAAAGCAAATTAAGCAACAACTACCCGGTTCGAATGTGACGCCATTTCAACGTCGATTCCGTCGTGCACAAGGGGGTGCAGCATGAGTTATCAGATTCCTAAGTTTCGTCATCCTGAGCTACCCAAAAATGAATTGGGCTACACCAAAGCGGATTACGAAGGGTCGATCTCTACCTTGTGTGCTGGCTGTGGTCACGACTCCATTAGCGGCGCGATTATCAAAGCGGTGCATGAGTTAAGCATTGAGCCCCATAAAATTGCCAAGCTCTCGGGTATTGGCTGTTCGTCTAAGTCACCGACCTACTTTTTAGGTAAGTCGCACGGGTTTAACAGTGTTCATGGCCGCATGCCTTCTGTTGTAACAGGAGCTGCGATGGCTAATCGAGATTTGCTGTACTTGGGCGTCTCGGGCGATGGCGACACCGCATCGATTGGTCTGGGTCAATACGGCCACGTGGCGCGCCGTAACCTCAATATGGTCTACATCGTCATGAATAACGGTTGTTATGGTCTGACCAAAGGTCAAGATTCAGCGACCGCTGACGAGGGTTCTATCAGCAAAAAGGGTGAGCCTAATCCTTTCGGTTCGATAGATTTGCCTGCCGTTGCTCTACAGCTTGGAGCAACCTTTGTCGCGCGCAGTTTTTCGGGTGACAAGGAACAGTTGGTGCCGCTGATTAAGGCTGCAATGTCGCATCGCGGCTTTGCCTTGATTGATGTGGTGTCGCCTTGCGTAACCTTTAACAATACGCCCGGATCGACCAAAAGCTACGAATACACTCGAGAACACATGGAAGCCACAGGCACTGTCGATTTTGTGCCCATGCACGAAGAAATTACGACTAAGTACGATCCAGGCAAAACGCGCGATGTTACGATGCACGACGGTGCGGTCATTCGCTTAAAGAAAGTCGACGACAGTTTTGATCCATTTGACCGGATGTCGGCCATGGTGGCGCTGGAAAGCAGCCGTCAGTCGGGGCAGATATTGACGGGTCTGCTTTACATGGACAAACAGTCGCGCGATTTGCATGAAGCCTTGGCCACCTCTAAGCGCCCTCTGAATCAGCTCACCGAAACTGAGCTGTGCCCAGGGAGCAAGGTGCTGGAGCAGATCAACCAGAGCCTACGTTAGGATGGCGACATTGGAATCGGCATTAATTTCTCCTAAGGCGCTCTTCGAGCGCCTTTCTTTTGGCCAGGTGTGCGTGATTGACGCCAGCTGGTATCTGCCAGCGATGGGGCGTGATCCGGTCGCCGAATACCGTGAACAACATATTCCTGGTGCCGCGTACTATGATTTAGATTATTGGAGTGCACCTGACAGCGATTTGCCCCACACCTTGCCCTCCGCAGATTGGTTTACCCAAGGCATGCAGGCGTGTGGTTTACATAGCGGGATGACGGCTGTGGTGTATGACGGCGCTGGTGTTTTTTCAGCCCCGCGTCTGTGGTGGCTGCTGAAAAGTTTTGGGTACGACGACGTCAAGGTGTTGAACGGCGGTTTGCCAGCATGGCTGCGCGAGGGCTTGCCTGTGGAGTCTGGTACTTCGAAGCCGGTAACTGGCAATTATCAGGCTGGCGCACTGGCTTCGGGTTTTGTCGATGCCGATTATGTGCTGAAGGTTGCGCAAGGCGAAGGTGCCGGGCAAATAGCCGATGCTCGCTCTGAGGGGCGTTTTAGTGGTATCGAGCCAGAGCCCCGAGCCGGTTTGCGCAGCGGACATATCCCCACCTCATGCAACGTGCCTTATGCGTCTTTGCTTGATGATGCTGGGCAGTTGCTTCCTGTCGAGACTTTACGGCAGATCTGGCAGTCCAAAGGCATCGACCAAGAGTCGGCGGTGATTACCAGTTGCGGCAGCGGAATCAGCGCTTGTGTGCTGGCGCTGTCATTGTACGAGTGTGGTCTAAGGGACGTGTCGGTGTATGATGGGTCTTGGTCGGAGTGGGGTGCTCGACTCGATTTACCAGTGATTCAGGGCTCTTAAATGCAAGGTATAGAGGTGAGTCGATCAGGGGTCTATGGTAGGCTTTGCACCAGCCGCCCTTAGCTCAGCTGGATAGAGCGTCCCCCTCCTAAGGGGAAGGCCTCAGGTTCGAATCCTGAAGGGCGGGCCAAACTTAGTGGGTGCATACTGGGTGTCAGCACGTATTTTTCCGGGGATCAACCCAATGCTCGCTACGCTTTTCTTCGTAAATAAATAGTGTCGCACGTAGGGCACTGATACTTTGCATCGTACCTCCATTTCTCCAGCCACGTTCTATGCCGCCGCTGTAATGCCACTTTGAGTGCGCCGCAAGCTCTACAATCGCCTAGCGAAAAGCACGTAACCTTTTGACTTTTATGGGTTAAATTCGGGGGGGGGGGGGGGGTACCGTTCACCTATTCAACACCTTTGCCGTTAAGGTTTAAATATAAAACAAAACTTTTGTTCTGGCGAGCTTTGGTGACGGTATTTTTATCCCCCCGCTAACTTGACCTTGTACCCCTTAGATTCCAGATAGGCTTTTATCTTCTCGCGCTGGTCGCCTTGAATCTCGATATCAAAGTCTTTGACGGCGCCACCGACACCACATTGCTGTTTTAGCTGTTTGGCTAAGGTTTTTAACTCAGAACCGGCCAAACCCAGCCCGCTCACGATCGATACCGTTTTTCCGCCGCGTCCCTTGTTGCTGCGCATGATTCGGACCCAACCGTCGCCCTCAGGTGGGGCAGTGGGGCCACACTGGCAGCGAGTTTCGGGTTGGCCGCAGCCGGGACAGAGTCTGCCGTGCTCGGTTGAATAGACAAGGCCTGATTTCTTCCCCATGGTGTTTTCCTAATGTCACTCGCAGCTAAATGATCGAAGGTAAAAGTTTAACGCATTGGTGGTTACGCTGGCGAATCATCGTTATGATTGGGGATTACCTTCGGCACACAGTTGGCGCGAAATGACCGAGACAAAGACAAGCCTTGATCTCTACTCTTTGGAAGCACAAATTGTGGATCTACAGACACGTTTGGTATTCGCTGAAGAAGCGCACGCAGAGCTCGACGATATTGTTGCGCGGCAAGACGTGATGATCCATGAACTAAAACGCCAACTCGATGAGTTACGCGGCGAGCTGGAATCAGCAAGCGCGCAGTGGGGCGACACAAACGTCGTAGAGCGCCCCCCACATTATTGACCCTGACCAACAATAAAGGAGAATAACATGAGCGACGGAGCTAGAGTCGACACCCCTGAACAGGCGGCCTTTAGAGAGCACTGCCGATCGTGGCTGGCAGCAAATCACCCAGGCGAACCGCCAGTTCGGTTGCCGCAAAGCGCCATCGAGATCATGAATAGCGATCAAATGGATTTTTTGCAGGCGTGGCAGAAGTCGGCCTACGACGCTGGCTTGGTAGGTTGTGATTACCCTGAGTTTTGCGGTGGCGGTGGCCACACGAATTTTCAGCGTATTGCGAACGACGAGATGGTGCGCGCTAAAACGCCCATCTTGCCCAACGTGATTGGTCTGGGTATGGCAGCACCGACGATTCTGAATCACGCTAGTGATGAGCTAAAAGCCGAGTTACTGCCGCGCTTGCTATCAGGTGAAGATATTTGGTGTCAGGGATTCAGTGAGCCGGGCGCTGGCTCGGATTTGGCGAGCGTGCAAACCTTTGCCGAGCCCACAGATGATGGTAAGTGGGTGATCAATGGTCATAAAGTGTGGACGAGCTTGGCGCACTTTGCGAGCTGGATGATTATTTTGGTGCGCACGGATAAGTCGCACAAATACGACGGGCTTAGCTATTTTGTGGTGCCCATTAAATCTGCCTTGGGCAAAGGCGTTACTGTTCGCCCTTTGATTAAAATGACAGGTGAGCTGGGCTTCAACGAGGTTTTGTTCGAAAACCTTGTGGTGGACGATCGCATGCGCTTAGACGAGCTCGGTAAGGGCTGGCAGGTGGCCATGACCACGCTGCTATTCGAGCGCGGTGCGGGTAACCTGGATACACCGCGAGCCGGGGGCATGACATCCAAAGCTTCGTTTACAACCTCCGTAAGCGCGGTTGTGAAACTTGCGAAAGAGACAATGCGTGGTGGCAAGCCCGTGTCGGACGATCCCGTCATGCGTGACAAGATCATGCAAGAGTTGGTCCGCGAAGAAGGCTTTATTCAGACCTCGCGGCGTGGACGGGTGCCCGAATTAACGGACCATCCCATGCGTATACCTCTGCAAGGTAAGGTGCAGGTAAGCGAATTGCATCAGCGCACGGCGAACTTAGCGATGGAAGTCGGAGGTGCTAAAGGCTCCTTATACCTCGGCGACGACGCTGCGCTGGAAGGCGGGCAGTGGACATTGGGTTACATGAACTCCTTTGGTTTCACGATTGCTGCCGGCACCAGCGAAGTACAACGTAATATTTTGGGCGAGCGTGTGCTCGGCCTGCCGAAGTCTAAATAGGAGGGTTTGACCATGGCACAACCAAAGAATTTTGGCTACGACGCGGATGCCGCAGCCCTCAAAGCGCAAGCAGAAAAGTTTTTTAATGACCGTTTGCCGGTGGATCAACTGCATGCCCTAGTGGCGCACGATTCGACCCCTGAGCGCGATCCCGTGGTGGATTGGAAGCCCGAAATCTGGGCCGAAATGGTGGAGCTCGGCTGGTCCATTCTAACCGTACCTGAAGAAAAAGGCGGTCTAGGTTTGCCGCTGGTAGCTGTCGCGGGTTTAATTGAGGCACAAGGTAAAGCCGCGTGCCCGAGCCCTCTGCTTGAAACACTGAATGCAGGTTTGGTGCTATCGCACTGTGATCAAGCCGACGCTGGGTTTGAGGCGATCTTAGACGGTAAATCGGTAGCGCTGGCCTTTGCCGATCAGCACGGTAGCTATGAGCCAAGCACAACCCAGGTGCAGGCTAGCGGTGGGGTACTCAGCGGTTCGGCGTATTTTGTGCAAGAAGCCGGTAAAGTTGATGCTCTGCTGGTTGCTGCGCAATCTGACAGCGGTATTGCTTGGTACTGGGTCGATAAGAGTGCGGCAGGTGTGAGTGTCAAACAAGACGCGATTATCGATTTAACGCGTGATCAAGCGACGGTTACCTTTGATGGGGTGTCTGCCGTTAAATTGGGTTCGGACGCGTGTGCCGCCTTTGCGGCCGCACACCCGGCAATTTCTGCGCTCTTGGCTGCTGATGTCGTCGGCGCAGGCGAATGGTTATTGCAAACTACGGTTGAGTATGTGAGTGTGCGCAAGCAGTTTGATCGTCCGCTGGGATTTTTCCAGGGGGTTAAGCACCCATTAGTCAACGTGATGATGGCGATTGATGAAACCAAATCACTGGCTTACAACGCCGCTTGTGCTTATGACTGCGACGAGCCCAACACACAGAAAGCCGGCCATTTAGCTAAAGCCTCAGCGGCTGATACAGCTGATTTTTCAGCGAGCCGAGCGGTGCAAATGCACGGTGGTATAGGCTTCACCTGGGAGTGCTACGTGCACTTGTATTTTAAACGTCAGATGCACAGCAAAGCCTTGTACGGCGATGCGGTTTGGCATCGCGCCAAGCTGGCTGACATTGTGTTTGGTCCTGTAGCGGCGTAACGAGAAAGGTAAGGTATGAGCAAGTCAACTTGGGCCTTGGTGGCCCTAGCGTTTTTCGGTGGTCTGTATGTGTTGTTTCAAATGGCAACTCGTACGCCGGAGCCGCCCGCACATCAGGTGTTTATTGATGGCACGGTTCTAACGATGAATGCAGAAGCGCCCATTGCCCAGGCGATCTCGGTACGTGGTGACAGGATTGAGGCGGTGGGCACCACCGAGGATATTATGGCGCTCGTCACCGACGAAACTGAGGTCCACGACTTGCTCGGCCGAACCTTGTTACCCGGATTTATCGATGCGCATGGTCATTTTCCGGGTTCGGGAATGTATTCTCTAGTCGCCAATCTCAGCAGCCCGCCGGTGGGTGACGTTATAGACATGGCGATGCTGATTGAACGCTTGCGTGCGCAAGCCCAGTCGAAAGCGCCGGGTGAATGGGTCATAGGGCTAAGCTATGACGACACAGCGATTGCCGAGCAGCGTCATCCGACTCGCTTAGATTTGGATAAGGTTTCGACCGAGCAACCGGTTGTGGCACTGCACAGCTCGTTACACTTTGCGACCGTCAATACCAAAGCACTAGAGCTACTGGGCATTGATTCGACAACACCCGATCCAGAGGGTGGTGTGATTGTCCGCGACGAGCAAGGGCGGGCCACCGGTGTTCTTGAAGAAAACGCGATGATGAGCCTGATGCAAGAGGTCCTGGGTTTTGGTGCGTTTGAAGGTTTTTTAATGACGAAAGCCGCTGTTAAGGACTATGCGCAGCATGGCGTCACAACGGCAAATATGGGAGCCGCGTCTCAAGAGCAGATGAAAGGCATGCGCATGATGTCAAATTGGGGCGTCATACCGCAGCGGCTCACCGTCATGCCGTTGCAAACGGAAAACGACGAAGCCATCACGCAAGGTACCTTTGATGAAAGGGAGTGGGACACTGACCGGTTTGACGTTGTCGGCTTTAAAATTGTGGCCGACGGCAGCATTCAGGGTTACACCGGCTATTTGAGCCATCCTTACCATGTGCCCTATAAAGGGGATGCGGATTATCGCGGCTATGCGCGTGTGTCGCGAGAAGAGTTGTTTAGGCAAGTGCGTGAAATTTTCAAGCACGGCTATAAAGTCGCCATCCATACCAATGGTGACGCCTCCATCAATGATGCTTTAGATGCCATCGAAGCGGCCCTTCGAGAGTTCCCTGCTAACGACCATAGAACTATTTTGATTCATTCCCAGATGTCGCGGCTAGACCAAGTTGAGCGGATGGCCCGTTTGGGTGTGACGCCATCATTCTTCACAGCGCATGTGTATTTTTGGGGTGATCGACATCGTGATATCTTCATGGGGCCAGAGCGCGCTGAAAACATCAGTCCATCGCAGTGGGCGATTCAGAATGGTGTTCGCTTTACCACGCATTTAGATACGCCTGTGGTCCCAATGCGCCCACTTCGTGCGGTGTCGGCGATGGTGAACCGTTTAACCAGTTCTGGCGCGGTGCTCGGTGCCGACCAGCGCACTGACGTTATGACGGCCTTGAGAGCAACAACTATCGATGCGGCCTGGCAGGTGGGGCAAGAGGATAGACTGGGTTCGATTGAACCGGGTAAGCTTGCTGACTTGGTGGTGTTATCAGGGAACCCGCTGGAAAATACCGACCGTGTGCACGAGCTTAAAGTCGAGCGCACGGTCATTGGCGGCGTAACGATTTATCGTCGTTAGGTAAAGCTCGCGATACAGGCTCTAATTTCCTGCGCTAGCGTATCTGGCTGTTCCAGTGCAGCGAAATGACCGCCTGCATCCAACCTGTTCCAGTACGTCACGTTAGGAAAGCGCTGTTCTACCCAGCGGCGCGAGGCTTTAAAGATTTCTTTTGGGAATATGCTCACGCCCGTTGGCGCATTGACGATGGGCAACTCTTCGGTGGGGTGAAAGCTCTCCCAGTATAAGCGCGCCGAACTTGCGGCAGTGGCGGTAAACCAATAGAGCGATACGGTGTCTAGTATCGTTGTTCGATCAACCGCATGTTCTGGCAGGCTAACGCCATCGCGTTCACAATCAGTCCAAGACCAGAATTTTTCCACAATCCATGCCAGCTGCCCAACAGGTGAGTCGGTTAAGGCGTAGCCGATGGTTTGTGGGCGGGATGCTTGTTGAGTCGAATAACCACTGTCCCAGCGTACGTAGTGTGCGCCGGCAGCCAAGGCGTCGTTTTCCTCGTCTGTCAGTTCGCTCATGGTGGCAGGGTCCGGTTGCACAACGGGCATGGTGATGTGAATACCTTGAACGCCGGAGTCGGGTAGTAAAGGTAAGGTCTGGGTAATGATACTGCCCCAGTCGCCACCGTGGGCAAAATACTCTGCATAGCCCACAGCCTTCATGAGTTGATCAAATAAGTAGGCGATGGTGGCAACACCGGTGCCTGTTTGCTGAGGTTTCCCTGAAAAGCCGAAACCAGGCAGACAGGGAATGACTAGGTGGAATGTTTGCTCGCCATCAGTGCCCTGTGATAGCCGCGGTATCAATGCTTTGAATTCAAGAATCGATCCGGGCCATCCATGGCTGAGTAATAGAGGTTTGGCGTTGGGCTTGTCGGAGCGTATGTGTAAAAAGGCGATATCTTGATGACCGATTCGCACTGTCTGTAAACCTTGGTTGTTAATCCAATGCTCGCACGCACGCCAGTCGTAGCTTGAGCCCCATTCACTGGCCAAATCCTGCAGATAGGACAACGGAACCCCTTGGCTCCAGTCGTCAACGAGCTCCGCTTCAGGCCAGCGGGTCTGACTCAAGCGCTGCTTAAGGTCCTTGATGTCGGTCTCGGGGATACTGATGTGTAAAGGTTTCGGTGCAGTTGTCATTTTGATCTCCTTATTCTTCTACCCAAACGGTTCTGAGAGGTTCGCCAAAGTCGTCGTAAATCACCTTTTTCTTGGGGCGTTTTTTAACCTTGGGTTTTGCGGAACTCACACTTTGGCGACGCGATTGCAGCTCGGCTACGACATGATCGAGTGGGGTGCGCTCTTGCTTGGGGCCGGTAAATATCTCTCGCAGGGTGCGGTGTTCGGGTTGGGTGGCATCTTTTCCACTCTGGCCTGCTGGTACCTGCTTTACGCTGCCGCCAGAGGCAATGTAAGCCTGCACCTCCGCCTGAAGGGCTTTGCGAACGTCAGCTTTGGTCGGAATCTTTTTCATACACTGGGTTAAACACCACTATGAGTAAAATTTGATACAACCACACAGTGTGTCCCTCACACGGCGCTTTGTAAATAGTAAAACGTACTGTTTAAGTGGTTCAGCTTTTGGTTTAATGAGCGCCTAAATTTCGGGGGATTTTTATTTTGCTTAAGTTTATTCGCTCGACGCTGGTGTTCGCCTACCTGGTGATCACACTGATACCAGCGGCCAGCCTCTTATTGTTGGTATCGATCATTCATCGCGGTGACTTTATTTATTGGCGGGTTGGGGTTCCCTACTTAAACGGCGTCATTCAAGCGGCGCGTATTATCGGGGGTGTAAACTATCGCGTTGAGGGTCAAGAAATCCTCGACGCGCTCGCTCTGAGTAAGCAGCGCGTGATACTTTGCCCGAAGCACCAGTCCACGTGGGAGACCTTCTTTCTGCCCACGATTAGTCCCAATCCCTTGTCTTACGTCTTTAAGAAAGAGCTATTGTGGATTCCGTTATTCGGCTGGGCGCTGTACCGCTTGGATATGATTTATATCGATCGCTCAAAACGTAAAGAGGCTTGGAACAAGGTCGCAGAGCAAGGCCGTATTCTCATGGATCAGGGTAACTGGGTGATTATGTTCCCTGAAGGGACGCGAACTGTGCCCGGGGTAGATCCAGCCTACAAAACGGGTGCCAGCCGTTTGGGTGTGGCGACCGATGCGGTGTTAGTACCTATTGCTATCACCTCCGGCCGTTGCTGGCGCAGAGCTTCGTTTGCTTTGACCCCAGGCACTATTGATGTTGCAATCGGCGAGCCAATTTCCTGCCAAGGTCGAACCGCTGAAGACCTCATGCACGAAGTAAAAGAGTGGGTCGAAGCAAAAATGCGTGAACTCGATCCTGAGCCCTATAGGGTCAATGCCTAAGCCTTTAGATAATGGCCTCGAAGCGATTGGCGTCCCGATTTTTGACGACCTGTTCGGGTTTGAAGATCTGCCCATTCATCGCGATGTAAGCGCCAGGTGCTGCCGATTGTGCGGCACCTAAGGCACAGCCAATGTTAAAGATAGCGTCGGAGTCGCGAAAGGCCGCGGGTTGCAAGGCGCCGGTGAAGACGACCGTTTTGTCCATAAGGTGACCAAGATAGCGGGCAGAGTCGGTCATGGTATCGGTCCCATGAGTGACGATGACGCGGGCGCCAGGCGGCAGCTCTGCGATACAATCAGCGAGCGTCTGGCGGTGTTCATCGCTCATATCCAAGCTATCAATCCGCATCAGAGGGATAAGCGTATGGGAAAAGGCAACGTTCATTTCGTCAAGTAAGCGTTCAATGACCGGCTGGCCAATTTGATACGTGCTTTTCGCGTCAAAATAAACCTTGTCGATTGTACCGCCGGTCGTGATTATGTGAATATGCATGCGCTTGCCAACAATAGTGAATTAGGGCCCGAGGGATAATTGTCATGAGCTTTTACGAAGACCGGATTTTACCACACATGATTAACTGCGCTTGCGGCTCTGGTACTTTTCACAAACAGCGCGATAAGGTCGTTCCCCGAGCTCTGGGCAAGGTGGTAGAAATTGGTATTGGTACGGGGCTCAACCTCACACATTATGATCCAGCCAAAGTTGAATGTGTCATCGGGATTGATCCAAGTGCCAAGTCCTGGGAGCTGGCTCAGGAGCGCGTCAAGGCAGTGCCTTTTCATGTCGAGTATCGCGGCTTGTCGGGCGACCAAATCCCACTTGAAGATAACTCGATGGATTCTGCTGTCGTGACCTATAGCTTGTGCACCATTCCCGACCCCGTAGCGGCGTTGCTCGAGCTGAAAAGAGTGGTCAAGTCAGGGGGCTCTATACACTTCTCTGAGCATGGGTTGGCGCCTGAGGACGGGGTCATGAAGTGGCAGAACCGCATCAACCCGATTTGGAAGCGTATTGCGGGTGGTTGCCATATTAATCGTGATATCGCGGGCCTATTTGCCACGGCCGGTATTGCTCTACCCGAGCTTGAAACGATGTACCTTCCTAAAACCCCGAAAATCGCGGGGTTTAATGTGTGGGGGCGGGCCGAGGTTTAGTATGGATCCTGTCACACAAGGCGCTTTGGGGGCGGCAGTTGCGCTTACGAAAGCGCGCCCAGAACAGCTTGCTGGCGCGGCTGTGCTGGGTGCCTTAGGCGGCATGGCGCCGGATTTGGACGTATTGATTCGATCGAGCGCCGATCCCTTACTGTTCTTAGAGTACCATCGGCAGTTTACCCACTCGCTGTTGTTTATTCCCTTGGGGGCACTATTGTGCACTTTGGTCTTGCACGGTCTCATCGGCAAGCGTTTTGGGTTCCGCTTTTCACTGTCTTATGTGTTTTGTTTTTTGGGTTACGCAACGCACGGTCTACTTGATGCCTGCACAACATATGGCACCTTGCTTTTTTGGCCGCTCAGTTACGAACGCGTGGCATGGAATATACTGTCGATTATTGACCCTTTAGTGACCTTGCCTTTGCTCGCGGCAATTGTTTGGACGGTTCGGACTAGATCCTCGGCAGCGGTATTGTTGGCCGTGGCATGGTTTGGAACGTATGTGACGTTCGGAATGGTGCAGCGAGACCGAGCTGAAGAGGTTGCGTGGCGTTTGGCGGAGAGTCGAGGTCACACGCCGCATAGATTAGAGGCGAAGCCGAGCTTCGCCAATCTGTTGGTGTTTAAAACGGTATATGAGGCCGATGAGGTCTTCTTCGTTGATGCGGTGCATGTGGGGTGGAAGTCAAAAGTGTATGTCGGAGAATCTGTGGCTAAGTTGAATGTGAGCAGGGATCTTCCTTGGTTGGAATCAAACAGTCAGCAGGCACATGATGTCGAACGTTTTCGATGGTTCAGTAACGACTATCTGGCTCTAGATCAGAGCGATCCTAATCGCGTAATCGATATGCGCTATTCGTTGTTACCCAACGATATTAACGCGTTATGGAGTATACAGTTGGAGCCACCAGCGTCTGCAGAGAGGCATGTGATGTATCAAATGCACCGAGGCGATTCGAGAGCCGCATTGCCCACTCTGTGGGCAATGATGACCGGCGCGGATATCGATTAAGCCTGATAAACGGCTTCTGCAGCGGCCAGCGCTTGGCCCGCTGCGATGTTGGCACCTTGTGCACTGAGCACGGTTTCGAGTGCCAACAAACATTTGCGCACGTTGACGGCTTTAGCGCTAAAGCCCATAAGGCCGATACGCCACGTTTTGCCTGCAAGCGCGCCAAGTCCCGCTCCGATTTCTAGATCAAATTGCTCTAGCAGCGCTGCTCGCACACCACCGTCATCGACGCCCTCGGGTATGTTGACCGCATTGAGCTGGGGCAGGCGAACGTCGGCTGCAACGGCCATGCTAAGCCCCATGGCTTCTAATCCTGCCACAAGGGCTTTGTGGTGCAGTGCATGACGCGCATGCGCCGCAGCAAGACCTTCGGCCTCGACTAGGCGTAGTGACTCGTGTAACGCATACATGGCATTCACTGGCGCGGTGTGGTGATAGGCACGCTTTGTGTTCGCACCCCAGTAGCCCATGATGAGCTGCATGTCTAAAAACCAGCTTTGTACCTTGGTGCTGCGGTTGGCAATGACGTCTTGTGCTCGTTGACTGAAGGTGATGGGTGCAATGCCTGGCGTGCAAGACAGACACTTCTGCGTGCCCGAATAGGCGCAGTCAATGCCCCAGGTGTCTACCTCTACGGGGATTCCAGCGAGCCCCGTGACCGTATCCATGATGACTAAGGCGTCGTGCTTGTGAGCGATTGCCGCTAGCGCCTTGGCATCACTGCGAACCCCTGTAGAGGTCTCTGCATGCACAAAAGCCAGTGCCTTGATGTTGTTGTTTTCAAAGAACGCTTGTTCCACCTTATCCAAGGAGACCTCGGTGCCCCAGGTATCTTCTACCATGATTGCGCTAGCACCACAGCGCTCGACGTTCTCTTTCATGCGCCCGCCAAATACACCGTTCTGACACACAATGACTTTGTCGCCCGGCTCAATTAAGTTGACAAAGGCCGCTTCCATGCCCGCCGAGCCCGGCGCTGAGATGGGTAATGTCAGTGCGTTGTCCGTTTGAAAAACGTACTGCAATAAACGTTTTATGTCGTCCATTAAGGTGACGAATTGGGGATCTAGGTGGCCAATCGTCGGACGCCCCAAAGCCTCAAGGACCTGTGGTGGCACGTCGGAAGGGCCTGGGCCCATTAAAGTGCGTAAAGGGGGGTGGAAAGCGCCAGTCATAGTCATCTCCTATTCAAAACACCAAGGCTACCAGTTTTTGCGTTAAAACATCAGCATTGGCGCGGCGGCAATAGCCGGTATTTATTGTGTAAATAATGAGTTATGTCGGATGCGTGTGCGCGCGCTACTGGGCATTCGCTGTTACAATGGCGTCTTGATTCGCCGAGATTACCCATGTATACCCCCGAAAAATCTGCAAATACGCCACTCGAATGGTTTGTGAGTTGTGCCAAAGGGCTTGAGCCCGTATTGGCCGCTGAGATTCAAAGCTTGGGGGGCGAGAATACACGTGAAGTTGTCGCAGGAGTTTATGCCGAGGCGCCTCAGGTGTTTGGTTTGCGCATGGTGCTTTGGAGCCGTGTTGCGAATCGAGTGATACGCTTGTTGGGTGAGTTTCCCGTCAAAACAGCAGATGAGCTGTACGAGCAGTTAGTGCAACAAGACTGGCAGGCCTGGATTCGCCCGAATCAAAGCATGTCGGTTGATTTTCACGGCACCAACGACTTTTTACGCAACACTCAATTCAGCGCCCAAAAGGTTAAAGATGCCATTGTGGACCGCTTGTCCACGACCTTGGGGGCGAGGCCTAATGTCGATCGTAAGTCGCCTGATATTCGTTTTAACTGTCACCTAAAGCCTCAGGGACTAAGTATTGGCATTGATTACGGTGACGGGAGCTTACATTGGCGAGGATATCGGACACGAAGTGGGGCTGCGCCTTTGAAGGAAACGCTGGCGGCCGCTATTTTGATGCGAGCGGGGTGGCCTAAGCTCGTTGAGGAACAAGGGGCCTTGGTTGACCCCATGTGCGGCACCGGTACCTTATTGATCGAAGGCGCAATGATGGCAGCTGATATAGCGCCCGGGTTGCGCCGCAAGCGCTGCGGTTTTGAGCGGCTTCCAGATTTCATACCAGAGCAGTGGCGCATTCTAAAATCAGAGGCTGAAAAGCGAGCCGCTGCGGGCAAACAGCGTCTGCAGGATATCGAAATTCGAGGGTACGATGCCGACGCTCGTGCCGTTCGCGCTGCTGAGGAAAATATCGAGGCCTTGGGGCTTTCGGATTACGTGCGAGTGTCCGTAAAGCCCTTAGCAAAGTTGGCTAAGCCTACGCATCGGCCCTTAAACAAAGGCCTAGTTGTCTGCAACCCGCCTTACGGTGAACGTCTGGGTGAGGCGGCCGCCTTGCGCTATTTGTACAATCAGCTCGGTGAGCGTGCCAGCCGAGAATTTGCGGGCTGGGAGCTGGCGGTCTTAGCGGGCGAGGTTGCGCAATCGAAAGCGGTAGGGCTTCGCAGTCACAAACAATACGTGCTTTATAACGGCGCGCTGCCTGTGCATCTGGCTTTGTTCTCATTAACTGACGACAACCGCTGGAAGGATCTAGGCGCAGCCCAGCAAAATAGCCATCAGACCGAGGAAAATGTCGCCTCGGGTATTGAGGTGTCCGAGGGTACGCTGACCGCGGGCGGGCAGATGTTTTTGAATCGTATTCGCAAGAATAGAAAGCGATTGAAAGGGTGGTTAAAGCAGACACAAACACAATGCTATCGACTGTATGATGCTGATATGCCGGAGTACTCGGTGGCCGTTGATGTGTATGATGGGAAGCTGCATCTGGCTGAGTATCAAGCGCCTAAACACGTTGACGAGGACGCGGCCATAGCGCGCCTTGAGGACGCCATTCATGCCTTGTGTGTCGAATTTAACGTCGCACCGTCGCAGATTTCGGTGAAACAGCGGCGACGCCAACGCGGCCAATCACAATACGAGAAGCACAGCAGCCAAGGGCAAAAGCACGTTGTGCGAGAAGGAAAAGCCAAGCTGTTGGTGAATTTGCAGGATTATCTCGATACCGGCTTATTCTTGGATCATCGTCCCATGCGTACGCGCATTGCGGCCGAGGCCAAAGGTAAGCGATTTTTGAATTTGTTCTGTTATACCGGTACGGCGAGTATTCACGCGGCTTTAGGGGGCGCGAAACGCACGGTGAGTGTCGATTTGTCGAATACCTATACGGCTTGGTATCGCGAAAATTTGGCTCTTAATGGACTGGCAGAAGCAACGAATGCGATAGTGCGTTCCGATGTGTCCGCTTGGCTGGGAACGACGAAAGAGCGTTTTGATTTAATCTTGTTGGATCCGCCGTCGTTCTCGAACTCTAAAAAAACCGACCAAAGCTTTGATGTTCAGCGCGATCAGGTCAGTTTAGTACAGGCGGCCATGGCCGTGCTTGAACCTTCGGGCGTGTTGTACTTTTCGAACAATCGTCGGGGGTTTAAGTTAGACGACACGCTGGCAGAGGCTTATGAGGTTCGCGACATCAGTGCGCAGACCTTGGATCCAGACTTCGAACGCAATCCGAAAATTCACCAGGCGTGGATGCTGCGCCATCGCGGTTCATGATCAGTGTCGTGTACCACTCGCAGTCGGGGCGTAGCGCTCTTATTGCACAGCAGGTAGCACGGGGAGTGCAAACCGTAGCCCAGTGCGCTGTGTTTCGCGCGCTTGATGCCGGGGTAGACGTCTGGCTTGAGTCCGATGCTGTGTTACTGGTAGGCGCAGAAAATTCGGCAAGTCTTGCTGGGGAGTTCAAGGCGTTTTTGGATCGAACGCTCTACCCGTTTTACGAGCAAGAACGAGTGGCTTTGGCCGCGATGTTAATTTGCGCTGGCAATGATGGGCGCGGCGCCCTTGCTCAGTTCGAGCGAGTGGCCAAAGGATTTCCTCTAAAGTTAATGGCTCCGACGGAAATTTTACTGGGTGAGCCTAGCGAGACTAGCTTGGCCTACGCTCACGATTGGGGACAGGCCTTGAGTGAGGGCGTAAAAATGGGAATCTTTTGAAGAAATGCGGTCAAAAAAGCCCATCAGAATTGAGAAAATAAGCGCTTCGGCATAGACTTGCGCGCTGGTTTGAAATAGGGGAAAGGTATGGCAGGCAAGACCTTATACGACAAGTTGTGGGAGAGCCACCTCGTCGAGCTGCGCGATGACGGCACCGCGCTGATTTATATCGATCGTCATCTCATTCATGAGGTGACCTCACCGCAAGCTTTCGAAGGTTTGCGTATTGCTGGGCGCAAACCTTGGCGTCGAGATGCCAACCTCGCTGTACCTGATCACAACGTGCCGACGGATGCCAAAGAGCGTGCGGGCGGTGTGGCAGGTATTGTTGACCCAGTGTCGCGCTTGCAGGTTCAAACGCTAGATGATAACTGCATAGCCTTCGATATTGTCGAAATACCGATTAACGACGTGCGCCAGGGCATTGTGCACGTGGTGGGGCCCGAGACCGGCGCGACCTTGCCGGGTATGACCGTGGTTTGCGGTGACTCCCATACGTCAACACACGGTGCGTTGGGCGCGCTTGCCCATGGTATTGGTACCTCAGAAGTCGAACACGTGTTGGCCACACAGTGTTTGATCCAACGTAAAATGAAGAACTTGCGTGTCCGAGTCGAAGGGCATCTCGCTGCGGGTGTGACTGCCAAGGATATGGCCTTGGCGATTATTGGTACGATTGGCACTGCAGGTGGGACGGGTTACGCCATCGAATTCGCCGGTAGTGCGGTGCAGGCGTTAAGCATGGAAGGGCGCATGACTCTGTGCAATATGTCGATTGAGGCGGGCGCTCGAATGGGCATGGTAGGGGTTGACCAAGTGACCTTAGATTATGTGAAAGGCCGCCCCTACGCGCCAAGCGGTGCACTGTGGGATCAGGCTGAAGCCTACTGGCGCACGCTGCACTCTGATGCCGATGCGGTATTTGATCGAGAAGTCGTGCTGCAGGCTGAGGATATCAAGCCGCAAGTGACCTGGGGTACCTCTCCAGAAATGGTCTTGCCTGTTGATGCCTCTGTGCCGACCGTCGAAGCCCAAGCCGACGATGTGAGTAAAAGCAGCGTCAAGCGAGCCCTTGAGTACATGGGGCTGCAAGGTGGACAGGCAATCACCGATATCAAACTGGATCGCGTGTTCATTGGTTCGTGCACCAATTCACGTATCGAGGACATCCGCGAAGCCGCGGCAATAGCGAAGGGTCGAAAAGTTGCGGCAAACGTCAAACAAGCCATGGTTGTTCCGGGCAGCGGTGAGGTTAAGGCGCAAGCTGAAAAAGAAGGTCTACATACCATTTTGATCGAGGCTGGATTTGAATGGCGCGAACCCGGTTGCTCAATGTGTTTGGCGATGAACGCCGATAAATTGGGTTCTGGCGAACATTGCGCGAGCACCTCGAATCGCAATTTTGAAGGGCGGCAGGGTATCGGCGGGCGCACGCACCTTGTGAGCCCGGGTATGGCAGCAGCGGCTGCGATTGCCGGGCATTTTGTTGATGTGCGAGAGTTTGGAGGTCGAGCATGAAACCGTTCGGAGCGTTAAATGGCCTGGCGGCCCCAATGGATCGAGCCAATGTCGATACCGATGTGATTATCCCGAAACAATTTCTGAAATCGATCAAGCGCTCGGGCTTTGGCCCCAATTTGTTCGACGAGTTGCGTTATTTGGATGAAGGTCAGCCTGACTCGGACAACAGTCAGCGACCGCTAAATCCTGATTTTCCGCTGAATTTTGCGCGCTACCGGGGTGCCGAGATCTTGCTGACTCGGGCGAATTTTGGATGTGGTTCGTCACGTGAGCACGCGCCCTGGGCACTCGCTGACTACGGTTTTCGAGCCATTATTGCGCCCAGTTTTGCGGACATTTTTCACAGCAACTGTTTTAAAAACGGCTTGTTACCTGTCGTTTTAGACGCGGATATCGTGTCGACATTATTTGACGAGATGTACGCGAGCGAAGGTTATCGCTTAGCGATTGATTTGCAGGCTCAAACCGTCACTACGCCCAGTGGCAACGTGTATGGGTTCGAAGTCGATGCGTTTCGCAAAGACTGCTTGCTTAAGGGCTTAGATGATATTGGTTTGACGCTCGAGCAGGCGCCTGCGATTCGTACATTTGAAGAGAAATGGCGGGCCCAATCGCCGTGGTTGTTCGACGTAATAAAGTAGAGGAAACACTGTGACACATCGAGTACTTGTTTTACCAGGTGATGGTATTGGCCCAGAGGTTATGGCGGAAACCGTCGCTGTGATTGAACTGGTAAATCAAAAACTGGGTATCGAGATGAGCCTCGAACATGCGCTTCTGGGTGGCGCCGCTATCGATGCCGAGGGCGTGCCTTATCCGGAATCGACCGCGCAAAAAGCGCATCAAGCAGACGCGATTATTTTGGGCGCTGTCGGTGGTCCAAAATGGGATGGTTTGGATCGCGCTATTCGCCCCGAGAAAGGCTTGTTGGGTATCCGTTCGGACCTGCAGTTATTCGGTAATCTTCGTCCCGCAATCTTGTATCCGCAACTCGCGGGCGCTTCAAGCTTAAAGCCTGATCTGGTCGCTGGTTTGGATCTGCTGATTGTGAGAGAGCTCACCGGTGGTATTTACTTCGGACAGCCACGTGGTTTTGATACCACCGACGATGGTCAGCGTCGGGGTTACAATACCTATGTCTATACCGAGAGCGAAATACGCCGAGTTACGGTGCTGGCATTTGACTTGGCTCGTAAACGTGGCAGCCGCGTGTGCTCAGTCGACAAGGCGAACGTGTTAGAAGCCACCATGCTGTGGCGCGAAGTCGTGAACGAGGTGGCAAAAGATTACCCCGATGTCGAGCTCAGCCACATGTATGTCGATAACGCGGCGATGCAGCTTATCCGTGCGCCAAAGCAGTTTGATGTCATGGTTACCGGCAACATGTTTGGCGATATTTTATCCGACGCGGCAGCAATGCTCACAGGCTCCATCGGTATGTTGCCATCGGCATCTCTGGATCAGGCAGGGCGCGGCATGTATGAACCTTGTCACGGCTCGGCCCCCGATATCGCAGGGCAGGGCATTGCAAATCCGCTGGCGACGATTTTGTCGGCGGCGATGATGTATCGTTACAGTTTGAATGAACCGCAAGCGGCCGACGCCATCGAACGCGCTGTCGGTGTGGTTTTGGATCAGGGCTACCGCACCGGTGATATTGCCGCAGCGGGAGAGGCATCAGTTTCAACATCAACTATGGGTGCGGCGGTTCGCGCGGCACTTGAAAACGTTCTGTAAGGTAGGATGAACATGAGTCAAGGAGTTAATGTCGCGGTTGTCGGTGCTACAGGTGCTGTAGGGGAAGCCATGATCGAGATACTCGAGCAACGCAATTTTCCGGTGAACAACCTGTACGCACTGGCGAGCGCCCGCTCGGCTGGTAAGACCATTCGTTTCAAGGGCCGCAGCATTACGGTGACCGATTTGGCTGAATTTGATTTCAGTCAGGCGCAAATTGGCTTGTTCTCTGCCGGTGGCAGCATCTCTGAAGAATATGCCCCGAAGGCGGCAGCGGCAGGCTGTGTGGTTATCGATAACACTTCACACTTTCGCCGCGACGAAGATATCCCACTGGTTGTGCCTGAAGTGAATCCGCACGCGATTGCCGGCTATACCAATCGCGGCATTATTGCGAACCCCAATTGCTCGACGATTCAAATGTTGGTGGCCTTAAAGCCCATTTATGACAAGGTCGGTATTGAGCGTATTAATGTATGCACCTACCAGGCTGTGTCAGGTACGGGTAAAGAAGCCATTGAGGAGCTGGCGACGCAAACCGCTAAGCTATTGAACGGACAAGCCGCGGACGCTGAGGTGTACCCTAAGCAAATCGCGTTTAACGCCTTGCCGCACATCGATACTTTCCAAGACAATGGCTACACTCGTGAAGAAATGAAAATGGTCTGGGAGACCCAGAAAATCTTTGAAGACGACGCGATTGTGGTGAATCCTACTTGTGTTCGTATTCCTGTATTTTTCGGTCACTCAGAGGCGGTTCACATCGAAACTCGTGACAAGCTGACGCTTGAAGATGCTCGAGCATTGCTGGAAAACGCGCCCGGTGTTGTCGTTCTCGATGAACGCGAGGCAGGGGGTTACCCGACAGCCGTCACTGAGGCGGCTGGGCAGGATCCAGTTTACGTCGGCCGTATGCGTGAGGATATTTCACATCCGCGTGGTTTCAATTTGTGGATTGTGGCCGACAATGTACGAAAAGGCGCCGCATTGAATAGTGTGCAAATTGCCGAGCTCTTGATCAAAGAGCATTTATAAATGATACTTTGGTGACGTGCTAAGTTGTTGTTAAGTAAAACGAGCACGTCCAAGAAGTTAAAAAACATACCCAGGCCACTGACACAGCTAGACTGGCGGTAAAAAAGGCATTCATTATGAAGCGAAAATTGCTCGCTATTGCGCTTGCGGCGACTGCATTCAAGACTCAATTTGCTTCGGCACTAGGACTCGGTGACATTGAGCTCGAGTCCTACCTAAATGAACCTCTCAACGCCCGAATTGAAATTCTAAACACTGAAGGTCTGTTGCCGACACAAATTTTGGTTAAGCTTGCATCAGATAAAGACTTTGAGCGCGTTGGCATTGAACGCAATTTTTTCTTAACGGGCATTAATTTTCAGGTTGTGGTGGACACCGGCGGTGAGAGTTATGTCGCGGTGACGACACGCGAGCCCGTCAGAGAACCCTATCTCGATTTCGTATTAGAAACGAAATGGCCCAGTGGTCGTTTGCTGCGCGAGTACACACTGTTGTTAGACCCTCCAGTGTTTGACGACGGCATTGTTATCTCGGCCACCGATGTAGTGAATGGCAGTGATCGTTCGCAAGATCAAGGTGCGGCGCCGTCACGCCAGTCAGCAACCACCTCGAGATCCACAGGCGAAGAAAGCATTACTGATCGACCGCAGGCCGGCCAGAACTACCGAGTCAAGCCCAATGAAACGCTCTGGGAAATCGCTCTGGAGGCGAAACTGCCCGGCTCGTCGGTGCAAGCGACAATGCTTGAAATTCAGCGTCAGAACCCGGACGCGTTCATCAACAACAACATCAATTTACTGAAAGCCGGGCGTGTGGTCTATCTACCGACCGAGCTTGATGCAAGTTTGAGCGATAGTGAAGTGGTGTTGGCGAATATTCGGCGTCAGAACCAAGATTGGCGAGCAGGACGTGTATCGCAACCCGCAGCAAAACTGCGTATTGCGGCCGATAGCGTCGATACCGATTCTGCGTCGGCTGGCACTGCTGCGACAAAGGATCGCGCGGCGAGTGAAACGAGTGGATCTGGGTTTGCCGTCAACGATGAGCGTCTAGCCCAGCTGCAAAAACAATTAGCCAGTATCGAAGATCAGCTGGCGGTCATGCAGGCGATTATCGAAACCAAAGATGAGCAGATCGCGCTTTTGCGTGATGCGCTTGCGAGCAAGGACCCGGCACCTGTGGCAGAGCAACAGGCGACAGTGAAGCCACCCCAAGAAGCGACGGCTCAAGCAGCTCAGGCTGAGGTGAAAGCGACGGAGACACTGAGTAAAGCACCAGCGACCGTGGTCGATTTGAATGCGCCAGCCGTCAAAGCGGTACCAGAGGTCAGCACAGAGGCTCCGACAAAGTCCGAGGGACTGTCTATTTCTATGATCGCCGGCGGGGTGGGTCTTGCCGCCTTGTTAGCTGCTTTGGGTTTATATTGGCAGCGCCGTCGTAGCTCCTCGTTAAATGAAGAGAACGATCTGGAAGACCTCTCAGATAATTTAGACGATGATGTTTTCGCTGGCGTAAGCCTCAGCGACTCTGGTTTGGAAATTGATCACGATTCCAACGACGACGATCTGCCGTCTCACGTTGCAGATTCGTTCAAAGGTTCAACAGCGGCGACCAATGAATACGCATCGGACATGGACATCGAAGATGCCTTGGCCGAGGCTGATATTTATATCGCTTACGGCCGCATCAACCAAGCAATTGACTTACTGCAGGGGTCGCTCGAAAAGAATCCGAGTGCCGATGAGTGCCGATTGAAACTGGTGGAGGTGTTGGTAGACGCGGGCCGGGAAGACGACGCTCGTAAGGCCTACCAAGGCGTGTTGGACAACTGCTCACGTGACATTGTGGTTCGAGCTGACGAGCTGATGATGCGCGGTGGCTTCATTGAGCAAGAGCAGTCCTCGAACAACGATGAGGTCTTTGATCTCGGTGCCGATTCCTCAATGTTTGGCCCCTTTGGCGACGCCCTTGACAGTCTGTTGGATGAAAAGCCCACTGCACGTGCCGCTAGCGCAGTTGCAGCGACAGATGATGCGGCGGATGACCCGGCAGTAGAACATGAACAAGAACACGCAGCTGATGCGAGCGCTGCTGCCGAAGAGGTAGAGGTGGGCTCGGACGAGGTCAGTGAGTTTGATTTGTCGGAGTTTGAGGAGGATGTTGCTAACGTTCTTGCAGACGTTCCTGCCGACGCCGCGTTTGACCTCAACACCGATGCCGAAGAAGAAGCCCAGAG
Organism: Aequoribacter fuscus; assembly: GCF_009910365.1. NCBI lineage: Bacteria > Pseudomonadati > Pseudomonadota > Gammaproteobacteria > Cellvibrionales > Halieaceae > Aequoribacter > Aequoribacter fuscus. The sequence goes on from NZ_CP036423.1 coordinate 1,281,788, forward strand.
TGATGGTCCTGATGAGGTAGATGCCTTTTTCGACCAACTGCAAACCCAGCAGCAAGCGCGTTTGCGGGAAGAGCGCGAGGCCGAAATGCGAGCTCGCGAGAGAGAGCTAGCAGCACAACAAGCTGCGCAAAAGGGTGATGCTCTGGATGACATCACGCTTGACCACGATGAGCAAGCCGCTGTTGCTGAGGCGAGCGATGAATTGTTAGACGAATTCGATCTGTCGCATCTCTTGGATGACGCCGAGACCGAGGCTCCGATCCAGTCAGATGCGTCTGCCGATCTAAGTGAAGACGCAGAGGACGACTCCGATTCGTTGGATTTCTCTGATATGGATCTTAAAAGTGGTCCAGCGGATATGACCGATGAGATCGATTTGTCGGATTTTGCGCTGGCCGAGGATGAATCCGATGACGATGCTGACCTAAGCGATTTGTTCGAACTTGAATCAGCCCCGAGTGCGAGCGACGCTGAACACGATGAGATATTTGTGGCAGAGGGTGAAGACGCCCCCGCTGCGAAACTTGATCTAGCGCGAGCCTACATCGATATGGAAGACTTTGACTCGGCGCGCAGCATTCTCGAAGATGTGGTCGAAACAGGCAATGATGCGCAGCGACGTGAAGCTGATGCCTTACTCACAACCCTGCTGTGAGTTTTAGCGATACCCCTCTCGCAGCAGAGCAAACCCTTGCATTAGCTGTGGAGTACAACGGCAGCTTGTTTCATGGGTGGCAGCGTCAAGGTGGCACTGATCAGACAGTCCAAGCAACTCTGGAAGCTGCCTTGAGCCAAATTGCTAATCACGATGTTCGTGTGGCTTGTGCGGGGCGGACCGATTCCGGTGTGCACGCGACGTCTCAAGTTGTTTCGTTTAAAGCGCCGGTCTCTAGAAGCCTAAAAGCCTGGGTGGTTGGTTCCAATGCAGTGTTGCCCCCTACGGTCCGAGTTCATTGGGCATGTGCAGTTCCTGATGAGTTTCATGCTCGATTTTCAGCGATACAAAGAACCTATCGCTACGTGTGGTGTGTTCAAGAAGTGCGGCCTACCTCACTGTTGAAGCAGGTGACTTGGTCGCGCAACGCACTGTGTTCCCAGACGATGAATGAAGCGGCTCAAAGTTTACTCGGTGAGCAAGACTTTTCGGCGTTTCGCGCCGCCAGCTGCCAGTCGAATACGCCTTTTCGCGAAGTACAGGCGGTCAGTGTTGTTGGTCGAGGCCCATTTGTTGTTATGGAAATTCGAGCTAATGCGTTTTTGCACCATATGGTGCGTAATATCGCTGGTTCATTAAGCTTGGTAGGTCGTGGGTTAAAGCCAGTGGATTGGATTGCTCAACTTTTGCAGGGCAAAGACCGAACTGTCGCAGCCGATACGGCATCGCCTGATGGTTTGTATTTGACCTCAGTCGCTTACCCTCGTAAGTACGAGCTTCCTGATGCGGTGGATGGCCCTATATTCTTGCCTCAGGGCTAGCGACTCAACTCCCTAAATCTGTTATCATGCGCGCCAATTTTTGGAGCGAAAAACCTGGCTACTCGAATCAAAATCTGCGGAATTACCTCGGTACAGGATGCCTTAATGGTGGCCTCTGAGGGCGTTGATGCCATCGGTTTGGTATTTTATGAGCCAAGTCCCAGAGCGGTCTCTATTGCAACGGCCAAGCAGATACGCGAGGCGATATCGCCGATGGTGACATTGGTCGCGTTGGTGGTGGATGCCTCGGCTGAGGTTGTGAGGCAAATCATTGCCGAGGTGCAACCCGATATCATTCAGTACCACGGGAATGAAACCGCAGAGTTTTGTTGTGCGATTGGACACCCCTACTGGAAGGCGGTTCGGGTTCGAAACGCACAAGATGTGATCACTGCCACCAATGAGTTTCAGGCCGCAAGATCTTTATTGTTAGATGCTTGGGTCGAGGGCGTCCCGGGTGGCACAGGGCACCAAATCGACCCGTCTGCCATGCCGCAGGCATTGCATCGCCCCTGGATCTTGGCGGGCGGTCTCAAGCCTGAGAATGTGACCGAGGCGTTGTCGCACTATCGTCCAAGTGCTGTTGATGTCAGCAGTGGCGTTGAGTCCAACTCAGGTGTAAAAGACCCACTGAGAGTTCGCGCATTCGTTAATGCGGTAAAGTCATTTGATAAGGTAAAACCCCATGAATAAACCCATCGATCCAAGCGTATATGCGCAAGTGCCCGATGCCAACGGTCGTTTTGGCCCCTATGGCGGAAAATTTGTGTCAGAGACTTTGATGTCGGCGCTGGCAGACCTGGAGCGTGTCTACACTCAATTGAAAGACGATCCAGATTTTCAGAAAGAATTTGATGCCTACTTGGCACATTTTGTTGGGCGCCCCTCGCCTTTGTACGAGGCCGAGCGCTGGTCTGATGAGATCGGTGGAGCGCGTATTTACTTTAAGCGTGAAGACTTGAATCACACCGGTGCGCACAAAGTCAACAACACGGTGGGTCAGGCTCTGCTTGCGAAATTCATGGGTAAAAAGCGCGTTATTGCAGAGACCGGCGCGGGTCAACACGGCGTTGCAAGCGCGACAATTGCCGCCCGTTTAGGTATGGAGTGCCATGTGTTCATGGGCGAGGAAGACGTCCGGCGCCAAGCACTCAACGTGTATCGAATGCGTCTACTGGGTGCCAATGTCGTGTCGGTCACTTCAGGGTCAAGAACCCTCAAAGATGCGATGAACGAAGCGATGCGCGATTGGGTCACCAACGTTGATGACACCTTTTATATTATTGGCACCGTGGCTGGGCCGCATCCTTACCCCATGCTGGTGCGTGATTTCCAAAGTGTTATTGGTCGCGAAGCAAGAGCGCAAAGTTTGAGTCAGATCGGACGTCTGCCCGATGCGTTGGTGGCTTGCGTTGGCGGCGGCAGTAACGCGATTGGGTTATTTCACCCCTTCCTCGAAGACGAGGGCGTCGCTATTTACGGTGTAGAAGCGGGTGGTCACGGTATTGAGACCAATGAGCATGCGGCGCCTTTGACGGCGGGGACGCCGGGTGTTCTGCACGGTAATCGTACTTACCTGATGCAAGACGAGGACGGCCAAATTATGCACACGCACTCGGTGTCTGCTGGGTTGGACTACCCGGGTGTTGGGCCTGAACACTCGTGGCTCAAGGACATCGGACGGGTTAATTACGTGGTCGCAAACGACGACGAGGCGCTCGCAGCGTTTCACAAAGTGACTCGCACAGAGGGGATCATGCCCGCATTGGAAACCTCACATGCACTGGCATACGCCGCAAAGTTGGCGGCGACTATGACACCCGACCAAAGCATTATCGTGAATTTGTCAGGTCGCGGCGATAAGGATATTTTTACGGTCGCCGAAGTGGATGGCGCGGACATTTTTGGAGAAAAATAAATTGAGTCGAATTCAAGCAAAGTGGCAGTCGCTGCTTGCCGAAAGTAAAAAAGCGGTGATTCCCTACGTTGTGGGGGGCGATCCAGAACCCGCTGTTACCGTCAGTTTAATGCATGATCTCGTGGCGGCTGGTGCCGATATGTTAGAGCTCGGCGTGCCGTTTTCGGATCCTATGGCCGAGGGGCCTGCAATTCAAAAAGGGCACGAACGCGCCTTGGCGCACTCTGTCAGTCTGCGTAAATGCTTAGCCATGGCCGCTGAATTTCGGGCACAAGACGCCCAGACGCCGATTATACTCATGGGTTACGCTAATCCGATTGAGCATATGGGGTATTCGGCCTTTGCTGATGCTGCCGCAGAGGCTGGTGTAGACGGTGTTATCACAGTCGATTTGCCACCCGAGGAAGTCGCGGCTATGAACCTCGAGTTGAAGCGCGTCGGTATTGATAATATTTTCTTGATCGCGCCAACCACGCCAGACGAGCGCATTCCACTGATTATTCAGCAGGCCAGCGGATTTATTTATTACGTCTCTCTGAAAGGTGTGACTGGCGCTGGGCATTTAAATACTGACGAGGTGGCTGCAAAGGTAAAGCAGATTAAGGCCGGTACCGAATTACCTGTGGTAGTCGGCTTTGGTATCAAAGACGCGGAATCGGCAGCACGTGTGGGTGCTGAAGCCGATGGCGTGGTTGTAGGCAGCGCCTTGGTGAATCTTCTGGGTGACGAGTCGCGGTCGATAGAAGCTCGAGTTAAAGCGGCCGTGTCGCTGTTACGCGACATCCGCAGTGGCGTATAGCGAGGCTTTAATGCATTACCGGACCGGCGTATACTTGCCGCTTACGGAGGGACTATGAGCTGGCTAGATAAAATTTTGCCCACGGGGGTTCGCAAAGATACCTCGGAAAAACGAGCCAATGTGCCGGAAGGCCTATGGAAAAAGTGCGTTAAATGCGAGGCGGTGCTGTATCGACCAGAGCTTGAGCGCAACGCGGATGTCTGTCCTAAATGCGATCACCACATGCGTATTGGCGCGCGACGTCGTTTGGCATTGTTTCTGGACGAGGGCAGTGGCCGAGAGATCTTAGCGGATATCGAGCCCATTGATCGCTTAAAGTTTAAAGACAAAAAGCGCTACAAAGATCGCCTCAGTGCAGCACAGAAATCGACTGGTGAACGCGATGCTCTGATTGCAATGCAGGGTACAGTTTTGTCGTTACCCGTGGTTGCAGTCGCCTTCGAGTTTAATTTCCACGGTGGTTCGATGGGCTATGTGGTGGGCGAAAAGTTCACTCGTGCAGCGACCATCGCCATCAAGCAAAAGCAGCCTTTGGTATGCTTTTCGGCCTCGGGCGGTGCGCGCATGCAAGAGGCGCTTATTTCTTTAATGCAGATGGCCAAAACATCGGCTGTTATCGAGCGTATGAAGCAAGAGGGTATTCCCTACATTTCGGTGATGACAGATCCTATTTATGGTGGGGTGTCGGCGTCGTTAGCGTTACTGGGCGATATTAACGTTGCTGAGCCTGATGCGCGTGCAGGTTTTGCTGGCCCCAACATTATTGAGCAGACCATACGTCAGAAATTGCCACCTGGTTTTCAGCGGAGTGAATTTTTGTTGGAACATGGTGCCATCGACATGATCGTGCATCGCAATGATATGCGCGAAACGCTCGGCGGCTTGTTGCAAAAACTGACGCATTCGGCCTCCACGCGGGGCAGCGCAACTGCGGATGAGCTAGTTGACTCTGATGCCAGCGAAAACGCTTGAGGCGTGGCTCGGACATTTAGAGCACGCCCATTCGAAACCCATTGATTTAAGTCTTGAACGCGCTGCCGAAGTGGCGGCGCGTCTGGGCTTGTGCCCTGCGGGTAAAATTTTGACGGTTGCCGGCACTAACGGTAAGGGTTCGACGGTGGCGACCGTTAACGCCTTGTTGCGTGCTCAGGGGGTCGCGGTTGGCGTATTTACCTCGCCCCACATCGTGTCGTTTAACGAGCGGATCGTGATTAACGATAAGCTGGCTAGCGATGCAGCTATCGTCGACGCTTTTGAGGCGATTGAGCAGGCGCGCGGTGACATCTCGCTAACCTATTACGAATTCTCTGCACTGGCGGCCGCGTTTATTTTTCAGCGAGCTCAGGTCGATGTTTGGATACTTGAAGTGGGGCTTGGTGGACGTTTAGATGCGGTGAATATTTTTGACGCCGACGTCGCAGTCGTGACGAGTATCGATCTTGATCATCAAGAGTATTTAGGCGACACCAGAGAGCTTATTGCGATCGAGAAGGCTGGCGTCGCCCGTGCTGGAGCACCCTGTGTGGTCGCTGAATCGAATTTGCCGCGAACCCTGTTGCCTGAGTTAAACCGCATAGGCGCAGTGACTGTGTGCGTCAATACAGATTATGAGCTGCGGTTTGATGCCCTTCACTGGTCTGGTGCATGGCAATCGAGTGAAGGACACATCAGCCTGACCAACTTGCCTCGAAGCGCCTTATTACCCTCGAATTTAGCAGCAGGCGTGCAGGCTGTGCTCTGCTTGGGGTATGGCCTTCCTGGCAATGCATCTGCTGTGTTAACCAGCCTGCAGGTCCCCGGTCGTCGCGAGATTCGTGATGTCCAAAATCGAACTGTGCTGGTTGATGTGGCTCATAATCCTGCGGCAATCAAAGCCTTGGCTGAATTTGTCGAAGCGCGGTTCGCCCCTAAGACCTGTCGCGCTGTATTTTCTGCCATGATCGACAAAGACACTGGTACAATGTTCGCGTTAGCGGCCGATACCGTTAGCCACTGGTATTTGCCCAATCAGTCGCACAATCCCAGAGTCGCTAAGGCGCTCGAATTAAAAGCGATCTTGCAGAACGCGACGGGTCATGGAGCTAAGTGCTACGACACTGTTGCGCACGCGTGTGAGGCAATGTGGCAAGAGTCAGAACAAGATGACTTATTATTGATAATCGGGTCGTTTACGACCGTAGCGGCGTTTGAGGTTTGGGCGCGTCAAACGGAGAATTAAGACCAAGATGTTGCGACAACGACTAGTAGGGGCTTTAGTCTTAACCGCCTTAGGCGTGGTTTTCTGGCCCATTATTTTTGTGGACCAATCGCTGCAAACGCCCGCTGAGCGTCTTCAGGTGCCGAGCGTCGAGACCTACGAACCGCTTACCCCCGTTGATGAAAGCGAGTTTCAGTGGCCGGACATTGAGGTTGATGCAAGTCGTAATCCCCAGGCAGATTCCGACGAGCCCGATGTTGCCGAAGATGCCGCCAGAACGGCTGAGCTGTTATCGGGTGATACGGCTTTACCGGCTGCAGCCATCACCAACAAAGATTTGACGGAGCCTCCCGAGGACATTGAACTCGATGACAAGGGGCGCCCAATTGCTTACACACTGCAGGTCGTTAGCATGGCGCGCAAAACCGATGCTCGTTCGGTGTCCCTAAAATTACAAGAACTTGGGTACAAGGCGTATGTCGTAGAGGTCGACCGTCCCGAGGGAATCCGATACCGAGTGTATGTGGGACCGAAGTATCAAAAACGGGACTTGGCACCCGTGAAGGCGGCGGTGGATGAGGCACTGTCGGTCAAATCCTTGATTGTGCGCTATTGGCCCTAGGAGAACGCATGCTCGATACAACAACATTTAATTGGGTCGATTGGGGCATTGTCTGTGTCTTAGGTTTGTCGATTTTTTTGAGTTTGTGGCGAGGGTTTGTTCGTGAGGCCCTGTCGCTGCTTGGGTGGGTCGCTGGCTTTATTCTGGCCAGTCGTTATTCGCCTTGGCTGGCGAGTTACCTCAGTGACCTGATCAGCGGCGATGTGGTTCGCCAAGTTGTTGCGTTCTTGGGTGTCATGGTGGCGACTTTAATTGCGACATCTTTGGTGAGTCGACTGCTCCAATCGGTTATCCAAGCGGTGGGACTCTCGTTTTTTGATCGAATCTTGGGCTCAGCTTTTGGGCTGGTCCGCGGCGTTGTTGTTTTGCTTATCATGGCTTACGCGCTAAAATTGCTCGCGCCGCAAACGCAGGATGCGATGGATCAGTCTGTGCTTATGCCGCACATCGATACGATGTTGAATTGGAGCCAGGCGCAACTGCAAGATGCTCGCGTGCCGACCATCTGAACCTTAAAAATATTATTGGGAAACAACTATGTGTGGATTAGCGGGTATTGTTGGCAAACGTGATGTCGCGCCTGATATCTATGATGCATTAACCGTGCTTCAGCACCGAGGCCAAGATGCCGCGGGTATCATGACTTCCTACCAAGGCCGTTTTACCCAGCGCAAATCGGAAGGTTTGGTTCGTGATGTATTTCGTCAGCATCATATGCAGCGTTTGCGCGGTGCTGTGGGTATAGGCCACGTACGTTACCCAACAGCCGGGAGCAGTGGTCCGGCCTTAGCCCAACCATTTTATGTGAATTCGCCCTACGGTATCGCCTTGGCACACAATGGCAACTTAACAAATTCAGCTAAGCTCACCCACGAGATGTTTCAGAGCGATTTGCGTCATTTGAACACCGACAGTGATTCCGAGGTGTTGTTGAATGTTTTCGCGCATGAGCTTCAGGTTCAGCGACAATTATTTCCAAGTGCAGAGGATATTTTTGCCGCGGTGGCGGGTGTTCACCGACGCTGTGTAGGGGGTTATGCCGCCATCGCGTTAATCGTCAATTACGGTATTGTGGGCTTTAGAGACCCATGGGGTATTCGTCCCTTGGTGTTGGGTCAGCGCGAGACCTCCGAAGGCACGGAGTACATGCTGGCCTCGGAGAGTGTGGCCTTGGATGTGCTGGGTTTTGAACTGATAGATGACGTAGCGCCAGGCGAGGCCGTCTACATATCCGAAAAAGGCGAGCTCTTCCGTCGGCAGTGTGCGGCTAAACCTAAACTGTTGCCTTGTATTTTTGAGCACGTGTACTTCGCTCGTCCAGATTCCATGATGGACGGCATTTCGGTATACAAAACTCGGATGCGTCAGGGTGAGGCTCTAGCAAAAAAAGTCATGGCTTTGCGCCCTGATCATGAGATTGATGTGGTGATTCCCATACCGGACACTAGCCGTATTGCCGCCCAAGCGATGGCCCATGAATTGGGTATTAAGTTCCGCGAAGGCTTCATGAAGAATCGCTACATCGGCCGAACGTTCATTATGCCAGGCCAAAACGAGCGCAAAAAATCGGTGCGACAAAAGTTAAACCCAGTACCTCTGGAGTTTGAAGGCAAGACCGTCATGTTGGTCGATGACTCGATTGTTCGTGGTACCACGTGCCGCCAAATTATTCAGATGGCGCGTGATGCGGGTGCTAAGAAAGTTTACTTTGCCAGTGCGTGCCCTCCGGTACGTTACCCAAATGTTTACGGTATCGATATGCCCTCGGCGGAGGAGTTGATCGCTAACAACCGCACCGAGGAGGAAGTATGCGAGGCTATTGGGGCGGATTGGTTGGTCTTTCAGAACCTCGACGATTTGGTCAAATGTTCGATGGAAGGTAACCCCCAAGTCGACGGCTTTGACTGCTCGGTATTTAACAAGGACTACGTCACGGGCGATGTTGATGACGCCTACTTGCTATCCGTGCACAATGCCCGCAATGATGCCGCCCAGGAAGAACGCCGTGCAGCGGAGGCGGCGGGCCGGTCGGTGATTGGTATTCATAACGATGATCAATCCTAGGAGCCCAACCCGTGTCCTTTGAATTTGACCCATCGCAATTCGATGCCGAGACCTTAGCGATTCGTGCTGGTTTCGAACGCAGTCAAAATGGCGAGCATAGCGAGCCTATGTACCTGACCTCGAGCTACATTTTTGATAGCGCTGAAGATGCTGCCTCACGCTTTCGGGGTGAGGCCGAGGGCCCCGTTTACGCGCGCTATACCAACCCTACGGTGAATTTGTTTGAGTCGCGTTTGGCGGCCTTGGAGGGAGGCGAGGAGGCGGTAGCGACTTCGTCCGGTATGGCGGCGATATTGTCGACCTGTATGGCGTTCTTATCAGCCGGTGATGAAGTGCTGTGTTCAGCCGATGTGTTTGGGTCTACGACGGGCTTGTTTTCTAAGTACATGGCCAAGTTCGGTGTTAAAACCCATTACCTACCTCTTGGGGATATGGGCGCTTGGGAAGCAGCTGCCAACGAAAAAACCAAATTACTCTTTTTGGAAACACCCTCGAACCCTCTGTGTCGCATCGCCGACATTCGTGCCTTTGCCAATTTGGCCAAGGGGGTGGGTGCGCGTTTGGCGGTGGACAACTGTTTTTGTACGCCAGCTCTGCAGCAGCCATTGCTGCACGGCGCGGATTTGGTGATTCACTCGGCCACCAAATACCTTGACGGACAGGGCCGTACGCTCGGTGGGGCAGTGGTGGGTACGCATGCGGACATGGCCGAAGTTCGGGCCTTTTTGCGTACCTGCGGACCGACGATGAGCCCTTTTAACGCCTGGGTCTTTCTGAAAGGATTAGAGACTCTCAGTCTGCGCATGGAACGCCATTGTGCCAATGCTCAGGGCCTGGCTGAATGGCTATCACAACAGGACGAGGTGACATCGGTTAACTACGCCGGTTTAGCAGATCATCCAGGACACGCTTTGGCCGCAGCTCAGCAAAGCGGGTTTGGCGGGGTGTTAAGCTTTACCGTAAAAGGTGGGCGTGAGTCGGCCTGGGCCTGCATAAACGGGGTGCGTTGGCTGAGCTTAACGGCAAACCTCGGCGATGCGAAAACGACGATCGTGCATCCAGCGACGACGACCCATGGTCGTCTGAGCGATCAAGAGCGGGACGCGGCCGGTATTACTGAGAATTTAATTCGCATCTCTGTGGGCTTAGAGTCGCTAAAAGACATTCAGGATGATCTGAGGCGCGGTTTATCGTGTATATTGGCAGGGTAGTGTGATGAGAGAGGTAACATGCTTAATCCTATCCTCGCCGGGGTGCACGATGCCATCGCGCAGCGTCTACTCGGTAAGTCAGAGGCCATAAAGCTCGCTCTGTGTGCCATTTTGGCCCGTGGGCATATCCTGATTGAAGATCTACCCGGTATGGGTAAAACCACTTTAGCCCACAGCTTGGCACAATCACTGGGTTTGCAATACGCTCGAGTACAATTCACGAGCGACTTGTTACCTGCGGATATTCTGGGCCTGTCGGTCTTTGACGCGCGGGAAAACCGGTTTGAGTTTCATCAAGGCCCCGTATTTTCTCAGGTGCTGTTGGCTGATGAGATCAACCGCGCTACGCCTCGTACACAAAGTGCCTTGCTAGAGGCGATGGCTGAAGGGCAGGTGTCGATCGATGGTGAAACCCGTGCTCTGCCCGAGCCGTTTATTGTCATAGCCACACAAAACCCCAGTGAGCAAATGGGGACGTATCCTTTGCCTGAATCGCAGCTGGATCGTTTTTTAATTCGAATGACCTTGGGCTACCCTGACAAGGACTCAGAACTCGCTTTGTTTCAGCGTGTCGTCGGGCGCGACCGACAACAATTGCCCAAGACGATGACCGCTTTGACCGATAACGAGGGCTTGCGAGCACTCCAAGTTGAGGTAGACCAGGTTAGCGCGACCGATGACGTGCTGCATTACGTCAGTCGTCTGGTGCAAGCCACTCGTAGCCACTCCGCCTGTGCTCTGGGTTTATCTCCACGGGGTGCGTTGGCACTACTTGAAGCGTCAAAAGCCTGGGCCTACCTGGAAGGCCGCCGTTACATTCTTCCCGATGACATTCAGGCTGTTTTTCCTGCGGTAGCGGCACACCGCTTGGTGCCTGCGGCGGGATCAAACAGCGACAGTGGGCAACTCGTCCGCGACCTCCTAGCCACTGTGAACGTGTTAAGGCAGGCATAGCGCTAACATGTTCAAGTCGTGGCGGACTCGATGGCAGGCGCGCTGGCGACGATTTTTTGCCAGTCGCAGCCCTCGGCAAGTGCAGGTGACTCTGACTCAAAAACGTATCTATATACTGCCCACGCGTGGGGGATTTACCTTTTTACTGTTGTTATTAGTACTTCTGGTTGCAGGGATCAATTATCAGAACAACCTGATCTACGGCTTAACCTTTTGGCTGGCGACCGTATTTTTGTTGGCTACTTGGCATACCTATCAGAACATGGCGGGGCTTACGCTTTCAGCACGTGCCACTGGGCCTGTGTTTGCGGGGAGCGCGGCCCAGTTTGAACTCGCTCTGCAGGCCGGAGTAAACAAGCATTGCGCGCAACTGACCGTTCTCACTGCCCATGGCGATAGTCAAAGTCTTGCGTTCGTGGGCGAGACCTTGGTGCGCTTACTTTGGTCGGGGCCTACGACACGTCGAGGCTGGTATAAGCCCGAGAGGCTGACCTTATCGTCGAGTGCCCCTTTTGGTTTGTTCCGGTGTTGGGCGTATGCTTGGCTCGATGCGCGTGCTTTGGTCTATCCACGGCCGATTGATGCAATGATCATGAGTGACGGCGCGGGTCAAGGTGATACGCGTCCGCTGGGTAATACCGTCACGCAAGAGCTCGATGGGTTTCGACCTTACCGAGTAGGGGACCATCGTAAGCATATTCACTGGGCCACACTTGCCAAAGGGCAGCCTTTACAAACCCGAGAACAGGCCTTGCAACAAGAGAATGAATCCTGGGTGCTGTGGGACCATTACGGCGGGACCATCGAGCAGCGTTTAAGTGCCATGTGTCAGCGTGTGCTAACCCTGTCTGAGCAGGATAAGTTGTTTGGTTTGGGACTGCCCAATCAACAAATCGCGCCGAGCCGCGGCTATGAACACCGCGCACAATCGTTACAGGCGTTGGCTCTGTACCGCTTGACCGAGGCGTCATCCTGATGTTGATTCCTCGCGTGGTGTTGTTAATGGTCTTTGGGCTCATGCCCGTGCTATTGGTTCCTTTGTTAGAGGTTGTGCCCAATTGGCTCATTGGCGTTTATGTGCTTGCGGGCGCCTGGCGCTATGGTGCGTACTTGGGTACAGCGAATTATCCAAAAGCTTGGATCAAAGTGCTATTGGTGGTTGCCTCCGTTGGCGCCTTGGGTTGGGATATGGGTTCGTGGAAAGGTCTCGAGCCTATGGTGGCACTACTGCTATTAGCGTTTGCCCTGAAAGTCACCGAGCTCGTTACGGTGCGCGATATGTTGATCTTGATTTTAGTCGCGTATTTTATCGTTGCCGCGCAATTCTTGTTCAGCCAAAGTTTGTTTGCCACTTTCTTGGGAATAGCCGAAATCTGGTGGATTACAGCGGTCTTGATCGCAGTCAATTACGGGACACAAGCTCGGTTATTGCAGCGTGCCTTGAGTTTGTCCGGCACCGTATTGGCGCAAGCGATTCCACTGATGCTGGTGTTGTTTTTTATCTTTCCGCGCTTGGAGCCGTTTTGGGCCGTACCGCTTCAGTCCTCTGGTGGTGTCACGGGCGTGAGTGACCGCATGAACCCTGGTGACATCGCGAACTTAAGCCGATCGGCTGCACTGGCTTTTCGCGCCGAATTCGCGGGCCCAGTGCCACCGAATCGAGAGCTTTATTGGCGCGCGTTAGTATTAGACCGGCAGGTGGGCGAGACATGGCGAGCCTCGATGCCTCAGCCTCGGCGCGCCTTGCCCGGTCTCAGCCCGGAAATCGATGTCAGTATAACCTTGGAGCCCACTGGGCAGCGTTGGTTGCCTGTGCTTGAAACACCAGCAACGCTATCGGTGCAGGCTTTGATCGCAACATCGAACACCGCTTTTGCGAGTACCGACGTTAAATCAGACACGCGGTATCGCCTGCTGGCCACCAAAGACAATACTTTCGATATCCTTCGTCCCCTTGAGCGCACGCGATTGCTACAACTCAGTGCCGGACGCAATCCACAGAGTCGTGCCCTAGCTGAGCGATGGCGTGCAGAGCTAGAGAGCGATCGGGACTACGTGGATGCTGTATTGGCGTATTTTAGGACGCAGCCGTTTTACTACACTTTGAATCCGCCCACGTTGGGGCCAAATGGGGTCGATGAGTTTTTGTTTTCGACACAGCGGGGCTTCTGTGAGCATTATGCGGGCGCGTTTACCGAGCTTATGCGCGCAGCGGGGATTCCTGCACGGGTAGTGACTGGTTATCAGGGCGGCGAGTTAAACCCAGTTTCAGGGGCGGTTGTTGTCCGCCAGTACGACGCCCACGCTTGGTCTGAGGTTTGGCTTGAAGAGCAAGGCTGGGTGCGTGTCGATCCCACCGCAGCGGTTGCGCCTGATCGTATCGAATATGGGCTCGAACAGGCGCTCGCGGAGGAGGGTAGCTTTCTCGAGAATACGCCACTATCGGCATTACATTTTAAAAATATTGCTTTGATTAACGCCGTGCGTTTGCGGCTAGACGCCTTGAGTTATGAATGGCAAAGTTGGGTCTTAGGTTTTGATCGCAGTACTCAATCGACCTTGCTGACCAGGTTGTTTCAAGGCAACGAAACGTGGAAGTACGCGGTGGCTCTCGCGGCTGCTTGGGTGTTGCTCATGCTGCCTTTCGCGTTGCGCTTGTGGTTGTCGGAGCGACCGCACCTTGCCCCCCATGAGCGTGTGCTCGGTGATTTTCTTAGATTGATGAGACAGCATGGATTCGCGCGTGCGCCCGGCGAGTCCCTTGCGCACTTGCAAGGCCGCATCTCAGCCGCAAATTCGAACAAAGCGAATGCGGCAAATGCCTTCTTAAACACCTATAGCGCTTATCAATATCAGCCGAATAAAGCCCAATACATTAGTGTTGGGGAGTTAAAGCGTTTGCTGCGCGAGTGTAAGCGCAGCTTTAAGGCATAAAAAAACCGCCTCGAGAGGCGGTTTGTTCAGCTGCATTTGTCTTAAGCGACCTGATCGATCTGGACCGCACCGATGCGCTTACCGTCTTCTGCGCTTTTCAGGAACGACGCCATTTGATCAAAGTTCATGTAGCGATAAATCTCTGAAGACATCGAATCTAACTTGTCTGCGTATTCCAGATACTCCGCAGGTGTGGGTAAGCGACCTAGAATCGCACCAATGGCCGCCAACTCGGCAGAGGTCAGGTACACATTGGCACCATCACCTAAACGGTTAGGGAAGTTACGGGTCGAGGTCGACAATACGGTCGAATTTGGCGCTACGCGTGCCTGGTTACCCATACACAGCGAGCAGCCAGGCATTTCCATGCGTGCCCCAGCGCGGCCGAAGATGTTGTAATAACCTTCTTCCATCAGCTGGTGCTCGTCCATTTTGGTCGGTGGTGCCAGCCACAAGCGAGTTGCCATCGCTCCTTTATGCGCATCGAGTAACTTACCAGCAGCGCGGAAGTGGCCGATGTTAGTCATACAGCTGCCAATGAAGACTTCGTTAACCGAATCGCCCGCTACCTCAGACAACAAACGTGCATCGTCTGGGTCATTAGGCGCACAAACGATGGGTTCTTTGACTTCGTTAAGGTCGATTTCGATGACTGCAGCGTATTCCGCATCCGCATCAGCCCGCATTAACGATGGGTTCGCCAGCCACTCTTCCATCGCGCGTGCACGACGCTCAAGCGTTCGCGGGTCGCCATAACCGTCGGCGATCATCGAGCGCAACAAGACAATGTTAGAGCGCAGGTATTCGGCTACCGACTCCTCCGACAGATCAATCGTACATCCGCCCGCCGAGCGCTCAGCGGAGGCATCGGACAATTCAAACGCTTGCTCTACGGTTAAGTGGCGTAGACCTTCAATTTCGAGGATGCGGCCGGAGAAGATGTTCTTCTTGCCCTTTTTCTCGACGGTGAGCAAACCTTGTTGAATCGCGTAGTAGGGAATGGCGTGTACCAAATCACGTAGGGTGATACCCGGTTGCATTTCACCTTTAAAGCGAACTAAGACGGACTCGGGCATATCTAGCGGCATAACGCCAGTCGCGGCCGCGAAGGCAACCAAGCCAGAACCCGCTGGGAATGATACGCCCATGGGGAAACGAGTGTGCGAGTCGCCGCCGGTGCCCACGGTGTCGGGCAACAACATACGGTTTAACCACGAATGGATAATACCGTCGCCCGGGCGCAACGATACGCCACCTCGGGTCATAATAAAATCAGGCAGCGTGTGTTGAGTTTCAATATCGACGGGTTTCGGATAGGCAGCCGTATGACAGAACGACTGCATGGTCAAATCCGCAGAGAAACCCAGACAAGCCAAGTCTTTGAGCTCGTCGCGAGTCATAGGGCCAGTCGTATCCTGAGAGCCCACTGTCGTCATACGGGGTTCGCAATACGTGCCGGGGCGAATACCATCGGTACCGCAGGCTTTGCCCACCATTTTCTGAGCCAAGGTGTAACCTTTGCCGGTATCTTCGGGTTGATCAGGCGTACGGAACAAGTCAGTACGAGGCAGACCTAGAGACTCACGTGCTTTGGTGGTCAAGCCGCGGCCAATGATTAGGTTGATACGTCCGCCAGCGCGCACCTCGTCGAGCAGTACTTGGGACTTAAGTTCGAACTCGCTCAAGACGCGGCCGTCCTCGCTTAAGATTTTGCCTTCGTATGGGCGGATTTCGATCACATCGCCCATATTTAACTCGTCAACAGGGGCTTCGAATACTAACGCACCAGCATCTTCCATGGTGTTGTAGAAAATGGGAGCCACTTTGCCACCGATACAGATACCACCGGCGCGCTTGTTGGGTACGCCGTCGATATCGTCACCGAAGAACCAAAGCACACTGTTCGTCGCGGATTTGCGCGATGAGCCCGTGCCCACGACATCGCCCACAAACGCAACGGGAAGACCTTTGGCTTTGATCTCGTCAATTTGGCTCATCGGGCCAACGACACCGTGCTCTTCGGGGCTTAAACCGTCGCGGGTCATTTTGTACATGGCGCGCGCGTGCAATGGAATGTCAGGACGCGACCAGGCATCGGGCGCTGGTGAGAGATCGTCGGTGTTTGTCTCGCCAGTGACTTTGAACACGGCAACTTTAATGGATTCGGGAACATCCGTGCGAGAAGTGAACCACTCGCCGTCAGCCCAGGATTGCATCACCGCTTGCGCGTGGCTGTTGCCACCTTTGGCCAGCTCTTCTACGTCGTGAAATGCGTCGAACATGAGTAAGGTGTGCTTTAACTGCTCTGCTGCGAGCTCTGCTAGGTCTGCATCGTTGAGTAAGTTAACCAAGGTTTCGATGTTGTAACCGCCATGCATGTTGCCCAACAGTTTTACCGCGTCAGCCTTGCTGATGAGCGGAGAGGCTGCCTCATCCTTCACGATTGCGCTTAAGAAGGCCGCTTTTACGTAAGCCGCTTCGTCTACACCCGGTGGTACTCGTGTGCTAATTAACTCAACCAAAAAGTCTTCTTCGCCGGCTGGTGGTGCTTTGAGTAATTCAATTAAACCCGCAACCTGCTCTGCGTTCAGGGGTTTTGGGGGGATGTTTTCTGCTGCACGTTCAGCAACGTGGGCGCGATAGGCTTCTAACACGTATGACTCCTTGGTGGTGGTCCATAAAGGGTTTGATATTTTCGCGCTGTAGTATAGCGCAAGCGGCTACGAGGGGGAATTCGCTGCCTGCTATAGCATGTATTCATTTGAGCAATATTGAGGTCAAATTTATGCGCAATGCGTTTGGCAAATGGTTTGTGATTCCCTAGTATTGCGCCTTTACCTTCGGAACAGACTTACCCATGTTAGATCGCCCCGTCAAAACTCCCTGCATTGGTGTTTGCTCGACCGGTATCGGTGATCTTGTGTGTCGCGGGTGTAAACGATTCGTGCACGAGGTGGTAGATTGGAACGGGTACTCATTGCAACAAAAGCGTATCGTCGATAGTCGTCTTGCACAGTTTTTGGCTCAGTGCATGGCAAACCGCTTTGAGGTGGTCAACGAACCGGTGCTCAAAGCCCAGTTAGAATTACAACTGATTCGCTACGATCAGTCGCACGCGCCGCTGTGCTGGGTTTTTGCGATCTTGAAAGCCGGCGCGAATCAAATCACAGACCCTTCGCTGTTCGGATTTGCCGTGTTGCCATGGTGTCAGAATAAAAGTTTGAAGCAGTTGCGCGATGAAGTCGATGAAGAGTATTTTCAGTTATCTCAGGCGCACTACGAACGGTATTTTTTGCAAGGGGTAGCCAGTGAGTAAAGGTCAGGTCGTCGATGTGCAGCCCATTATTGATTTTTTGGGCAGCAAAACACCCCAAGCGTGGATCGACTGTGCCTTGGAAAACCAAGAGACTCTGCTGGTCGATCACGCGAACTGTGAGAAAAAAGCCGCCTCAACGGCCTTGAATTTGATGTATCGCTATGTTGAATTCCCGCAGCTCTTGCAAAAGTTGTCGCGATTAGCGCGCGAAGAGCTCAGACATTTTGAGCAAGTACACGCGATTATGCGCAAGCGTAATATCGACTACCCGCAGTTGAACGCGTCACGCTACGCAGGCGGTTTGCGCGACCAGGTGAGCAAGCAAGAACCCATGCGTCTGGTGGATACCTTAATCGTGGGTGCGATTATCGAAGCTCGCAGTTGTGAACGTTTCGCCGCTTTAGCACCGCACCTAGATGATGAGTTGAAGGATTTTTACAGTTCGTTACTCAAATCGGAATCGCGTCATTTTATGGATTACTTGGCGCTCGCTAAGCAGGTGGCCGATGAGGCCGTAGTCGCTCGTCGAACGGACGAATTGTTGCGTATCGAGAATGCGCTGATCGCCGATCCAGATCCTGAGTTTCGGTTTCACTCGGGCGTGCCTATTGCGGCATAGCGTCGATTTTTTTGACCCATCTTCTATGCCGTTCGAAGCGGCAGGTGTAAAAACTCGATGGTGGCGTCGTTTGCTCGGCAGACCCACACCGGACGATCGCTATGCCAATCTCCCAGTACGATGCGTTCTTTGAGGTCGGGCAGGGGGTGTCTAGCCGGGCGGTGCGTATGCCCGTGGATCAAGACGGTGACATCATAACCTGTCATGACTCGATCGACCTCAGCATCATTCACATCCATGATGTCATCGGCCTTGACCTGATTGGCTGCTTGACTCATATCTCGGAGCTGGCGAGCCAGCGCCCGGCGTTGGTCTAAAGGCTGTTCTAATAAATTTTTCTGCCAAGCCTCGGAGCGGACTTGTGCTCTAAATTCCTGATATTCGCTGTCGTCAGTGCACAGTGAGTCGCCGTGCATCAGCAGAGCCCGCTCGCCTGCAAGTTGCAGCACGTGCGCGTCAGGGAGCAGGGTCGCGCCAACAGCTTGAGCAAAATTTCTACCGAGCAAGAAGTCGCGATTGCCTTGCATCAGGAAGAGTTCGCATCCGCTGTCAACAATGCTTTTCAGCGTCGCGCACATTTGCTGCGCGAACAGCGAGTCATCGTCATCGCCAATCCAAGCGTCGACTAAATCGCCGAGAATGTATAGCTCATCGATATCGCTGCAGTGGTCAGCAATAAAGTGCTCGAACGCAAGGCAAAGATCAGGAGCGGAATCGCTCAGATGAAGGTCTGAGATGAATAGCCGCTCCACAGGCTTAGGCGATTTCTACGATCGACTCGATAATGACAGCGTCAACTGGGACGTCCTGGTGACCATTGCGAGACGCCGTCGCTACTGCGCGGATTTTATCGAGAACTTCAGAGCCTTCAGTAACTTTACCGAATACCGCGTAGCCCCAGCCTTGCATATTTTTACCGCTGTGGTTAAGGAATTCGTTGTTGCTGACGTTGATGAAAAACTGAGCGGTTGCTGAGTGCGGATCCATGGTGCGAGCCATGGCGATGGTGCCAAATTCGTTTTTCAGGCCATTGTCCGCTTCGTTTTCAACCGGCGCTTTGGTGGCTTTTTGCTGCATGTTGATGTCGAAGCCACCGCCTTGAACCATAAAATTATCGATTACACGATGGAAAATCGTACCGTCGTAAAAGCCTTCGCGAACGTACTCGAGAAAGTTGGCGACGGTTTTGGGCGCCTTTTCCGCATCAAGTTCAAGGGTCATGTCGCCGAAGGTGGTGGAAATTTTAATCATAAAAAACTCAGTTTCTGTTACATCGTTGGGGGCGCAATGATACTGATTTTCGGGGGCGGGGGCAAAAAAACCGCCTGTGTAGCTTTACCGAAAGTAATGCCTACCGATTCCAGCGCTTGGACGCTATAATGCGCGGCTTCATAAACCGTCGGGAATCACCTGTGTCTGAGCCATCTAGACCCATGCACTTTTTAGAAACTTTGGTTGCCAAAGATCTCGAAGAAGGCAAAATCAAAAAGGTCGTAACGCGTTTTCCACCCGAGCCGAATGGCTATTTGCACGTCGGTCACGCCAAGTCCATCTGCTTAAATTTTGGTTTGGCGCAGCGTTTTGGTGGCGATTGTCATCTGCGTTTTGACGATACCAACCCCGAAAAAGAAAGCGATGAATTCATTCAGGCGATCCAAGCGGACATTCGCTGGCTGGGGTTTGATTGGGCGGGTGATGTTCGCTATGCCTCAAGTTACTTTCACCAGCTTTACGATTGGGCTTGCGACTTGATTGACCAAGGCTTGGCGTATGTGTGTGATTTGAGTGCAGACGAGGCTCGCCTTTATCGCGGGACCCTGACCGAACCAGGCCGCAACAGTCCCTATCGCGAGCGCAGTGTTGAAGAGAACCGAACGCTCTTTGCTGCTATGCGCGCGGGTGAATTCGATGACGGCGCCAAAGTGTTGCGCGCCAAGATCGACATGGCCAGCCCCAACATGAATTTGCGCGACCCGATCTTGTACCGCATCCGACGAGTTGTGCACCATCAGACTGGCAGCGAGTGGGTGATTTACCCAACCTACGATTTTGCGCATGGGCAGGGCGATGCCATCGAGGGTATTACGCATTCGATCTGTTCTTTAGAGTTTGAAGATCATCGTCCTTTGTACGATTGGTTCATTAAAAACCTCCCGGTCCCAAGCGAGCCGCATCAGTATGAGTTTGGGCGTTTGAACCTGAACTATACGGTGACGAGTAAGCGCAAGCTTAAGCAATTGGTTGACGATGCAGTGGTCGCTGGCTGGGATGATCCGAGAATGCCCACCATTGCGGGAATGCGTCGACGTGGCTACTCACCAGCGGCGATTCGCACCTTCTGTGACATGATTGGCGTGACGCGCAGTGACGGAACCGTAGACGTTGCGATGTTGGAACATGCAGTGCGGGATGACCTGAACAACAACGCTCCGCGCGCGATGGCGGTCTTAAACCCGCTGACCGTGACACTCACGAATCTCAGTGAAGATCATCGCGAAATTGTTATTTCGCCCAATCATCCTCAGAATGAGGCACTGGGTGAGCGCGAATTGGCGTTTACGCGGCAAGTGGTGATCGATGCGGATGACTTCCGCGAGGAAGCGAACAAAAAATTTAAGCGCTTGGTATTGGGCAAGCGCGTGCGCTTGCGTAACGCCTATGTCATCGAGGCGTATGATGTGGTGAAAGACGCACAGGGTCAGATTGTCGAAGTGCTGGCTAAGGTCATCGAGAACACGGTAGGTAATGATCCTGAAGACGGCATTAAGCCAAAAGGCGTTATCCAGTGGGTATCGAAAAGCGAAGGTGGTCGTGCCACGATTCGCTTGTATGATCGTTTATTTACGCAAGCTGAACCCGAAGCGGGAGGCGATTTTATGGCGGTCGTAAACCCCAACTCGCTGGTTGTTATCGAGAATGCCTATGTCGAGCCGAGTTTGCTAGCCGCCACACCTGAGCAGGCTTTCCAGTTTGAACGCGAAGGTTACTTTGTAGCCGATCGTTTTGATCACAGTGCAGAAGCGCCCGTTTTTAACCGTACTATCGGTTTGCGTGACACCTGGCAAGAGGGCGCCTGATTCACATGGATATCACTCTGTACAACACTCTGGCTCGTAAAAAAGAGCGCTTTGAACCCCGCGTTCCCGGCGAGGTCACAATGTACGTTTGTGGCCCTACCGTGTACAACCTAGCGCACATCGGTAACGCCCGTCCGGTGGTTGTATTTGATGTCCTGTTTCGCTTGCTTCAGACGCAGTATCAGACAGTCCGGTACGCGCGTAACATCACCGATATTGACGATAAGATTATTACGGCGGCGCGCGAGCGGGCCGAGCCCATCGACGCGGTCACATCTGAGTTTACGCAAAAGTTTCGTGAGGATGTCGCTGCACTGGGAACATTGCCGCCAACCTTGGAGCCACACGCAACGCATAATTTGGGACCAATGATCGCAATGGTTGAGGCCTTGTTGGCCAAAAATCATGCCTATGAAGCCGATGGCCACGTGCTGTTTTCGGTGACCAGTATGCCCAACTATGGGGAGCTGTCAGGTCGTAATTTAGATGATATGCTCGCTGGTGCGCGAGTTGAAGTCGCTGATTATAAGCGGCACCCCGGTGATTTCGTGCTGTGGAAGCCCGCAGCGGATGACGAGCCCGGCTGGGAGAGTCCTTGGGGAAGGGGGCGCCCGGGTTGGCACCTCGAGTGTTCAGCCATGATTCACGAGCACTTAGGTTTAGAAATCGATATCCATGGTGGTGGTCGCGACTTAATCTTCCCACACCATGAAAATGAGATTGCGCAAAGTTGTTGCGCTTATGGCGGTTCTTACGTTCGCTATTGGATGCACAACGCCTACATCGATATTGATGGCGAAAAGATGTCTAAGTCTTTGGGTAACTTCAAGACAATACGTGAACTGCTGGGCTTGTATCGCGGCGAAGTCTTGCGCTTTGCCTTGTTAAGTGCGCATTATCGTTCGAGCCTGAACTTCTCGAAAGAGCTGTTAGACCAATCAGAAAATGCCTTAAATGGTTTGTACAACGCGCTTCGTAAGGTCGAGTCTGTCGACGCTGTAGGCCCCGAATCGGTCGAGCAAGAAAGCTGGTACGCCGCGCTATGCGATGACGTGAATACGCCTTTGGCAATAAGCGAGCTACACCAGCTGATTTCTGAACTCAACAAGGCGGATGATTCGGACAAGGCGTCTATCAAGGGGCGTATCCTAGCCTGTGCGAGTTTGTTAGGGATACTGCAAAGCGCTCCGTCCGATTGGCTTCGCGGTGATGACAGCGAGGGTTTAAGTGCTGAAGCAATCGACGCGCTGGTCGCCGAACGAGTGGAAGCTAAAGCGGCTAAAAACTACGCTCGCGCCGATGAAATTCGCACCGTACTTACCGAGGCTGGTGTTGTTCTAGAAGATTCGCCCAGCGGCACGACTTGGCGTCGGGCATAGAGCATCGACCCAAACCAAATAAAAAAGGCCACTGATGATGAAGTGACCTTTTTCTTGTTTGGCGTTGAGCGACTAACCCAAGCTTTTCTCGCCGGACATAACGCTTTGTTGAATGAGGGTGTTAATCGTCATAGGGCCGACACCTCCAGGCACAGGTGTATAGGCCGCCACACGATCAACCAAGGGTGCTAGCTCGATGTCGCCGATGCCACCGGGGTGATAGCCTGCATCCACCACCACTGCGCCGTCTTTAATCCACTCGGCTTTAATGAACTCGGGTCTGCCCACGGCACCGACTAGGATATCGGCTTGCGCCACTAACGCTGGCAAATCCTGCGTACGCGAGTGGCAAATTGTTACTGTGGCGTCCTTGCCCAAGAGCATCATCGCCATCGGTTTGCCCAGAATAGGAGAGCGACCCACGACGACTGCATGTTTGCCCGAAATCGGGATCTCGTAGGCGTCTAACAAACGCATAATGCCCTGGGGAGTGGCGCAACCATAAGCAGGTTCGCCCATCGCCATGCGACCAAAGCCTAGACAAGTCACGCCGTCTACATCCTTTTCTAAGGCAATCGCGTCGAAGCAGGCCCGCTCATCAATCTGCGAGGGTACAGGATGCTGCAACAGAATGCCGTGGACATCGGGGTTGGCGTTTAAGTCTGCGATGGTAGTCAGCAACTCCTCGGTTGTGGTGCTCGAGGGTAGTTCAACCGCTAATGACTCCATGCCGACACGGCGGCAGGCATTGCCTTTCATTTTAACGTAGGTTGCAGAAGCAGGGTCATCACCCACCAAAATAGTCGCAAGAATGGGCGTTTGTCCGCTTCGGGCTTTAATTTTGCTGACGCGTTCAGATAACTCGGCTTCGGTACGCGCCGCAACCGCCTTGCCGTCAAGAAGAATGGCTGTCATTTTTGGTCTCCGTAAAAGCGGGTATTGTCGCACGGCTGAAAAGGAAGGTAAAAGTGTAATGAAAGCGTTGACGAGACATCGGTGGATGCGTATTATTCGCGACCTGAAACGCAGTGGCGCTGGTCACCGCGAATCACATGTCGGGGTATAGCGCAGTCTGGTAGCGCGCCTGCTTTGGGAGCAGGATGTCGGGAGTTCGAATCTCTCTACCCCGACCACTTTTTCCACAAAAAGTGCGTGATGCTTTCGTGTTCGATGGTGACCGTAGCTCATCGGGTAGAGCACCGGATTGTGGCTCCGGAGGTGGTGGGTTCGAGACCCATCGGTCACCCCATTCCTTTAGATCCCACTACAATACGACCGACGCGATCAGCCGAAGGGCCAGCAAGGTCAAGATCCCTTTGAGAATTTTTAGCGCATGATCTTGGCGGATGTAGGGCCGTATCTTGGTGCCAAACCAGGAGCCCAAAATCGCACCAGAGCACAAAATTCCAAGCTCTAACCACCAATCAATAAAACTAAATCCAAGTAGCGTAAACGCCGCCACCCGACAGGTGTGACTTAGAGTCATGTACAAAGCCGTGTTAATGACCAAATACTCTCGGTCCTTGGAGTGGCGCATGAGCAATGCGGTCCCCAAGGGCCCCGTGGCACCTAAAGCCATACTGATGGCGCTTTGATAAAAGCCCAAGAAAACAAAGGTAAATTTTTGCGGTATGGGTAACCGAGGTTGTGGTATCCAGGTTAGCCATAGCACCCATAGCCCTAAAATCAAAGGTAAGTAGTCAGTGGGCAATTTGCTGTATAGCGCAGCCCCCAGAAGGGCTCCGGCTATGGCGCCAATGGCCAACGGCCGAATTAAGGTTTTATCCAGGTACCTTAGACCCATCGACAAGCGCGAGGCGTTGCTAACCCACTGCGTGACCGCGTGCACAGGAATGATGGCCGTAGCGGGTAAAAAGTTAGGTAGCACCGATAAAAGCATGAGTCCACCACCCAAACCGGTTGCCCCAGCGAAAGTGGAAGTAAAGACGACCGCTAGGGTCATTAATAACAGTGTGTCGGTACTGATAGAACCTCCTGAAGAGGTTTTTTATGTGCTGGAAACCGAGTATACTGCGCGCCCTGTCTTACTGGCCATAACTCAATTTGGTCACCTCAATGCGCCCATAGCTCAGCTGGATAGAGCAACGGCCTTCTAAGCCGTGGGTCCCAGGTTCGAATCCTGGTGGGCGCGCCATTCTTAGCGGCTTCCCCCGTACCACTGACTGTGGAACTGGTCGACGTCGTTCAGTTCTTCAACGATGCTTAAGCCACCGTGGTTAGCACCCCTAAAAACGGGATCGCCCTCAAGATTTAGCACTCGAGGCGGCATCGTGCTCATGATGCTCAAAAGACTTTGGGGGCTATCCGCAAGATCACGTACATAGCGCCCATCGAGCATGAACTTAGAATCGCCATCGTAGGCAAGTATCAAGTGAGAAAACGATTTATTACGGAGCTGTTTTGAAACATCGACTAGCAGGCGAGTCATTCTCGCCGCCTTGATTTCCGGCGATACTCTGCGTAGGTCGAGCACGATGTTGTTCACGTTGAACAGCCATTGGTAGTGCACTCGAATTTCGATCTGCTTGGCAGTTTCAGGGTCGATTAACACCTCAGTAATGGGGCGGTGCAGAGTGAAATAGTTCCAAAAGCCCCCCAAAATGAGTGCGACGATGGTTAGGTTAAATAGTTTCGTTTTCACTTAAGTCAGCTCAACTGCCCGTTGTCATCGAAATAATACCCGAGTATTAATCATTCGAACATTATCGTCGAGTGCATGCATCGTTAGATGCCTGTCGTTGTGAGTTGCTCTTACTCAATGTTATGCGCTCATTCTTAAGCTAGGCTTAATCTTTTGCTGAACCGGCAAAGCTTGCATTCTGGAGAGCAACGGCTAAAATGCGCGCCTCGGCGTTTGGACTATCCAAGGCCACGTCATCCAGTCTTTCAAGCCGGAATAGCTCAGTCGGTAGAGCAGCTCATTCGTAATGAGAAGGTCGTAGGTTCGATTCCTATTTCCGGCACCAGTTTTCAAAGGGTATCTGCCAACTCTATTGGGCTATTGATCTCCCGCCCACTGATACATGGGAAGCTTGCGATCGTGGAGCGGCGAGCGTAATGATTTTTCGCGAGCTTCGCATTCCGCCACTGACAATTCGTGCTGGCGCTTGTATTATTTTCGGCCTATCCCGCGGCCTAAGGCGGCGCTCGGCACCGAATAAAGAGAGCAACTATGAAGCTAGCCTCGTCATCACAAGAAGCCATGCAGTTGGTTCAGTCTGGCGACCGTATTTGGTGCCATTCGATGGCCGCGACTCCTGTGCCTTTGCTCGAAGCCTTGGCGCATCGAGCGCTCGAACTGCAGGATCTTACGGTGATGCAATTGCATCTAGAGCACGCAGAGTCCATTTGCACGCCCGAACTACAGGGGCATTTGCGCAACCGCTGTTTTTTTGCGGGCGAATCGACTCGCGCGTTGATAAACACTGGTCAGGCAGACTACGTGCCTCTGTTTCTGTCGGAACTACCGAAACGCTTGCGCTCCGACGAAGAGCGTGTCGATATTGCGATGATTCAGGTCTCTCCGCCTGATTCGCATGGCAATTGCTCTTTGGGCATATCAGTAGAGGCGAGTGCAGCAGCCGTGCAATCTGCTTCTAAAGTGATTGCTATGATCAACCCTCAAATGCCACGCACTCATGGAGACAGTTTCGTCAATATTCGTCAGATCCATTGTGCGATCGAGTGCGATTACCCATTGATCGAACATCCTTACCAAGAGCCCACAGAGATCCAACAAGCCATAGGCCGCAATATTGCTGACCTTATTGACGACGGTGACTGCCTGCAAATGGGGATAGGAGGTGTTCCTGATGCAGTGTTGGAGCAACTCGCAGACCGTAAAGATTTGGGTGTCCATACTGAAATGTTTTCCAATGCCTTGCCTCGACTGATAGAACTCGGGGTAGTCACCAACAGTCGCAAAAAGAAGCAGCGCGGTAAATCAGTGACGGGGTTTGTCATGGGCAGTAGAGCGCTTTACGATTTTGTGGACGACAACCCCAGTGTCGCTTTTTTGGATATTGAATACGTGAATGACCCAACCATCATTGCGCGCAATGACCAGGTTGTGTCCATTAACAGTGCCTTACAAGTCGATTTGAGTGGTCAGGTCTGTGCCGATTCATTGGGTACGCAAATTTATTCGGGTGTTGGCGGGCAGGTCGACTTTGTGACCGGTGCGGCTTTTTCGAGGGGTGGTAAATCCATTATTGCGCTCCCGAGCACCGCTAAGGGGGGTGCGATGTCGCGGATCGTGCCCACGCTGGCCGCCGGGTCCGGCGTCGTTACCACTCGAGCTCAGGTCGATTTCGTGGTGACTGAGTACGGCGTAGCCAAATTGAAAGGTTTATCTTTACGAGAGAGGGCTAGGGCGCTAATTGATATTGCGCATCCGAGTTTTCGCGCTGATTTGGCTGCTGCGCGCTGGTTCTAGCGATATTTTCAATTCGTGGTACTCTGAGCAAAAAGGAACTTGCCTATGTTACCTCCAATGACCCTGTTGGGTTGGATTCACACAGTGCTCGGAGTGGTTGCAATCGCCAGCGCCGTGATTTGCTTATACCGATACCACTTTTTATCGGTTAGCACCCGGTCGGGAAAGATTTATTTAATCGTCACAGTATTGGTCGCCGGCTCAGCTTTAGCGATTTACAACCAAGGCGGCTTTAACATTGCGCATATGCTGGCAATTTTGACGCTTGCTGCAGCTGGTTTTGGCTATGTTATGGAGCGCTGGAAACCTCTGGGTGGTTTATCCGTTTATGCTCAAGCACTGGGTTATAGTTCGACACTGCTGTTCCACATGATCCCCGCGATAACCGATTTCTTGCGGCGTTTGCCCGTGGGCGACCCCTTTGTCGATTCGTTTACTCATCCTTTGTTGCAGGGCTTTCATCTCGCGTTTTTGGTGTTGTTCTTGGTGGGTTACGGGTGGCAGTGTGTGCGACTTCGCGGTCAGCAATAACAGAACTGTTGGAGGTTGTTAGATGATCGAACCCCGAGTCATTTCACGTATTCATCATGCGGCATATCGGTGTCGTGATGCCGAGCAAACTCGTTGGTTTTATGAGGATGTATTGGGCTTGAGACTTAGAGCGGCATTAGCATTTGATCACCTGCCGGGTAGTGAAGAATCCCGTCGTTACATGCATCTGTTTTTTGAGTTGGGTAACGGTGGGTTCATAGCGTTTTTTGATTCTCCTGAAGATGCAACGCCCGCTCATTTTGAACGCAAAGATTCGTTTGATGTGCACGTCGCACTCGAGGTGGACGGTGAAGAGGCATTACTCGCGATGCAAAAGCGAATTCAGTCCTACGGAAAAAGTTGTTTGGGTCCAGTCGATCATGGCTTCGTTCAGTCATGCTATATGTATGACCCCAACGGTCTGCAGGTCGAAATTACCACGATGACGTCAAATCATGACGAGGTGATGGCGCATGAGCAAACTGTCTCGCGATCGTCAATCGCCAATTGGAGCAAAGAGACACGTGCTCATAAACTCGCTTTGTTTGGCACCGATGCCCTTGATAAACGCGCGTAAACAGGTGTAACTCAGGTTCTCGTTTACTCGCGCTTACTGCGAGATAGGTCATGTTTGAGCTCTGGGGCAGCAGTCTGTCGGGTTTCTGCGTTTTGTCGCAGTAGGGGAGCAGAGGGTTCAGACGCTAAACCTAGGTGAGTCGACAATGGAACACCCGCGACATGTCTTGGGTGTTGGTTGAGGATAGACATATGAAGACGCTCCAGTACAAATACGATCGCATCCCGTATCTGATTATTTTTACAGACCCCACGCCTTTTAAAGACACCTACGCCGGGGAAATGGGTAAGACCGTTCTAAAATCTCACTTAATGAAGCCGCAGGGTGCAGAGTCGGATACGGTCATTCTGTTTATGCACCCCATTGGTGGGGGCGAGTATTTGCCCATGCCCACGGCCTTGGTGAAGGCAGGGCACCACGTGATTTATTGTCAAAGCCGCTATCCCAACAACGACACCGCATTAATTATGGAAAAAGTGGTGGTCGACATGGGTGCCTGTATCCGGGATGCGAAAGAGCGGTTGGGTTACAAAAAAGTGGTATTGGCGGGTTGGAGTGGTGGCGGCTCTTTATCGGCGATGTATCAATCGCAGGCCGAAAATCCGACTATCACAGAAACACCCGCTGGAGAGCCACCGAGCCTTATCGAGGCAAATTTACTACCCGCCGATGGCATTATGTTTGTGACCGGCCACCGAGGACGAGCGCATACCTTGACGGAGTGGTTAGATGCGTCGATTTTGGATGAACAAGACCCGAGCCAAAAAGACCCAGAGCTGGATATTTACAACCCCGAGAACCCCAACCAGCCCCCGTACTCAGTAGAGTTCGTTGCCCGTTACCGCGCTGCGCAAGAGGCTCGTAATCGCCGAATTACCGCTTGGGTTAAAGACAAGTTGGCAGAACTTCGTGCCGCGGGCAGACCTTACGATGAATTCGGTTTTGTGGTGCATGGCACGATGGCGGATCCCAAGTGGTTAGATCCGGCTATTGATCCCAATGACCGCAAGCCAAAGTGGTGCTTTTTGGGTGACCCGCAGGTTGTGAATAACAGTGCGGTGGGTATTGCGCGCTTTTGCACATTGCGTTCGTGGTTGTCGCAGTGGAGCATTGATAACACCAATGCCGATGGCTTTGCCTGCGCTGCAAAAATCACCAAACCCACCTTAGTGGTGAATAATACGGGCGATGATGCGGTGCCCCCGAGCCATGCGCAGGGTTATTATGATGCGATCCCACACGACAACAAACGCATAGTCCATATTCAAGGCGCCAATCATTACTACTTTGGCCAGCCAGAATTATTGGCGGAGTCGGCGGCTGTCTGTAGCGCCTGGTTGCACGAGCAAGGCCTCGCTTAGCGTCGTCATCTAAAGCTTCGCTGGGGCTTTTTTTATGCCCAGAGCTTGCGCTTATTCTTATACCTGTGTTCAATCAATCTCTTCGATTATTAGACAGAGGTAATGTCAATGCGCAAATTCCAGCAGGCGTTTTTAGGGTTTCTCGTCAGTCTTCTATTCGCGGCAGGTGTGGTTGCCAATGACACGCCCGTCGCCGTTATTACGGGTAGCTCTTATGGTTTAGGCGCAGAGCTAGTTGAGCGCGCGGTGGCCCGCGGTTGGCGTATAGCAATGGTTGACTATCGCCCTGGCCCCTCAGCCACCAAAGCACAAGAGATCAAAGAACAAGGGGGGCAGGCATCGGTGTTTGTCGCCGATTTGTCAAAGCCAGAAGATCGAAAAGACTTAATCAAAAACGTATTAAAAACCTACGGTCGGGTAGATTACCTGTTTAATAATGCGGGTTATGCCTATTTAGCGACCGTAGAGCAGATGAAACTTCAGTCCGCGCATCGCTTGTTTGAAGTCAATTACTGGGCTTACGCTGATTTGGCCAAGCAGGTCATTGAACCTATGCGGAAACAGGGAGGTGGCACTATCGTCAACGTTTCATCAATCTTAGGAACGGTAGCTGCTCCCGCGGGTTATGGCCACTATAGTGCCAGCAAGCATGCCCTGCACGGTCTGTTTCAAACAATGATGAAAGAGGTGGCACCCGATAACATTAAGGTATTTTTGGCGGCCCCCGGTGGCATGAAAACTCAAATCGGCGCCCATTCGGTGGGGCCTCTAGCCAACCCAGAAGCTCCGGTACCTGCGAATTGGGAAGATCCAAGCATCGTTGCCGATGATATTTTCGAGGCTATCAAGGGCGAGTCAGGCGTATTTATGCCCGGCTATGTGGGCCGGCAAGGTCGCTAATGTGTGCAAACAATAATTGATAAAGAGAGGCCAGTATGATCAAAGTTCACCACCTAAATAATAGCCGCTCACAGCGTATTTTGTGGCTCCTTGAAGAACTAGAGTTAGATTATGAGATCGTATTTTACCAGCGCGATGCGGTGACGAATTTGGCTCCACCGGAGCTAGAAGCGATACATCCTTTGGGTAAATCACCTATGATCAGCGATGGCGATCAGGTGGTGATTGAGTCGGGCGCCATTATCGATTACTTGATCCGCAAGCACGGCCAAGGACGTCTGGCACCAGCCGTGGGCACGCCCGCACATGAAGAGTACCTGCAGTGGCTGCATTATGGTGAGGGCAGTGCCATGCTGCCATTAATGCTGCGGATGTACACCAATCGTTTGCCCGATGGGGGTGCCGCGCTGACAGACAGAATACACAGTGAGCTTGATCGCCATTTGGGCTACATCAATCAAGCCTTAGAGGGCAACGACTGGCTCGTCGGCAACCAACTATCAGGTGCTGATATTCAATTGTCATTTGTGGCGGAAATCGCGCCTTTATTGTATCCGCAGGGGCAATTCCCTTGGCTTGATCAATTCCGGGTTCGTCTGCAGGCTTTAGATACCTACAAACGTGCTCTAGAGCGGGGCGGTCGCTACGACTTCGGCCCGAGCCAATAATATCCCTACTAGAGCCAAGATCGAAACTAGGAGTTCTCGATGTCAACATTACGCCGCCTTGTAGGTTTGATCACCACGCTACACATGCTTCAATCCACGGTCGTGCACGCCTGGTCTGACCATGCCTCATTGGCTTGGCCCTTATTGCGCGTTATGCCGGAGGTCCAGAATGCCGAGCCTTTGCGGGTAGAAACCCTAAACGAGTTCGTAGTGGCCGAACGCACTGCGATCGCAGAGCTCCTAGCGCAACATGAAGACTGGGCGCTGCAGAATCTCGAACATTACGCGGCACTACCCACGGAACTGGTGTTTGATGCCGCAACAGCCGACGCCGACCTTGAGATCGCCTTTTTGAATGCGATTCGCATAAACCCAACGCGTTCGTATCAACCCTATCGCCAGTTGATGAGCTTTGAGCCCAAAACGGCGCAAGAGACATTAATTGCGGTGTCAGAATTAACTTTTTTGCAAGGCACGATTGCAAGTAATGATTCGCGCTACGTCAGTCTGGCCAGCGGCGATTTCGTCAGTGCAGCGGCGGTTGTTTCTACAGCGTCTGATGAACCTGATTTTGGGCTCGATATTGGGTTGTATGCCGATAACGGCACCGAGCACGGCAAACGCTACGGGTTTGGCAACCAGCCTTTTGGTAACCCCAATTTGGAATACGGTTCGCAAGCGCCGTTTCACATGGGCTTTTATCATTTGGATTGGTTGACGTCGCTAGCGCAGCCGGGGTTGTTGCAAACCTATCCTCTGTATCGCACTGAGCTGTACCGCAAACTTGCCGTTCTCGCGTTCAGCACAGGACATGATTACTGGGGCTGGCGTTTTATGGGCTGGGGCTTGCACTACGTCGGAGATTTAGCTCAGCCCTATCATGCGGTACCTTTACCCGACACTGGTATCCTTGAAAGTTTGTGGATCGTAGCCACAGGAAAGACGGGTGAGGCCCTGCAGCTGGTTTCGAA
This sequence comes from Aequoribacter fuscus, assembly GCF_009910365.1. Lineage (NCBI taxonomy): Bacteria > Pseudomonadati > Pseudomonadota > Gammaproteobacteria > Cellvibrionales > Halieaceae > Aequoribacter > Aequoribacter fuscus. The sequence goes on from NZ_CP036423.1 coordinate 1,313,818, forward strand.
CCGCCATGGTGTGATTGAAGCGTTTCAAAAGGCCATTGTTGCTCAGGCGTTGGTTCGCCAAGATTGGACGCAGTCTACGCTGCAGGAAGTCGCCCGGCTAAGTCCGAGTGCTGCATGGGCGCAAAACACCTTGATTGATGAGCTCACGCAAGATTCCGCAGCAGGTGCCGCAGGTCTAGACCGAGCATTGGTTAAGTACGCGCCACCGAAGCTGGTGTCGGACCCCGTATTCGAGTTCTCTCAGTCGCCCGAAGAGGCCGCCATTTTGGCGGCAATTGCTGTGCAGGGCGAAGACGCCGAGGCGGGGTTAACTGCGAGCTTGAATCAGCAAATGCAACGTTTTAGCTTCTTTGCTCAGGCGTGGATTCGTGGAATCTTAAACTCTTAATAAAAGATTTAAGAATTAGATAAGAAATAGGTCATACATTACGCTCATCCAGTCCAACAAGTGGTGAGTGTATGACCAATGTAGAATCCTCGAGCGTCTTAACTGTTGCTAATGCGTCCGTTCAAGCGTCAAGCGCGATGTTGCAACACTTACCGGCGTTGGCTTTGGTTTCTGAATTTACGCCGGCTCGTGAACGAGTCGAACGCTTTATTTCCCAGGTTTTTCAAGCCAGCTTTAATGCCAAAATTATGACCTATGCGCCTGATTTGCTCTATCTAGAGCATGACTTACGGATTCAGGCCGCTTTGGGCTTGCGCTGGGCAGATACGCATCCCTTGTTTTGCGAGAAGTATTTGGAAGGCAGCGTCCTTGACGCCATTGGTGATCCACTGCTTGAGCGGGGTGAGGTTGTTGAACTGAGTAATTTAGCCAGTATGACACCGGGGGCGGGTGCTCAATTATACGTATTGGCCGCTGTCGCACTCGATTTGGCGGGGTGTAAGCAGCTGGTATTCACTGCCAACGAGACAGTCCGTCGCTCCATTTCGCGCGGCGGTTTCAGCGCCCGTTTCTTAGCAGATGCCAACGTTGAGAAGATCACAGGCGCTGATCAATGGGGAAGTTACTATCAAGGTCGTCCGCAAGTCATGGTTGCAGACATTCCCGCCAGTGCTCAAATTATTCGGTCTAATCCGCTGGTCACACCCTTGTTAAACGTTGCTATGCCGGCGATGAAGCAGTTTGCTCTTGCTTGGAACCAAGCTTAACCGTGGGGCGGATACTCGACATTCTCAGCGCGCGCGATCCGGATGAGACACTGATTTATACGTCACAAAGCGAAGTGTCGTGTGTTCGATTCATCGAAGCCGTAACAGCGGCTAAGCAATGGCTGAAGACCCATCGAGTGCGCCAATTGGGATTGCTGTTAGATAACGAACCCGCTTGGCTTGTCTGGGATTTGGCCGCGCAAGAATTAGATCTTTGCTTGGTGCCGCTGCCGACATTTTTTAGCAAGGCCCAGATTTCATATATTGTCGCCACGGCGGGTTTAACCCACGTTGTGTTTAGCGATGCCTTTGCCGAATCGTTGGCGAATTGTGAACAAAACGACGTGCATGTCTTGACCGGCGACTTAGTGGCGCATTGCCGAGTGCGACGCTATGAGCCTACCAAGGTGCCCCTACTACCGGATCTCACCCATAAAATCACCTTTACATCGGGTTCTACCGGAACGCCCAAGGGTGTGTGTTTGTCCAGCGAGCATTGTTTATTGGTGGCTCAGGCAATTGCCGATAGAGTGCAACAAGATCAGCCTAAACATTTGTGTACCTTGCCCTTATCGACTTTACTCGAGAACCTGGCAGGTGTGTATCAGACCTGGATGCGAGAGGGCACCGTGGTGTTGTTGCCTCTGGCTGAGCTGGGTTTTGATGGCGGTCGTTTGACCAGTTTTGCAACGTTTATTGAGACAATTAACACAACGCAACCCAACTCAATGATAACGGTGCCAGCGCTTTTGATGGCCTTGGTTCAGGCCGGACGAGCAGGCATGCCCTTGCCGAACAGCTTCACGTTTGTCGCAGTTGGCGGTGCGCGGGTGGCACCCAGTTTGGTTGAGCAAGCTGCAGCTCTTGGCTTGCCCGTGTATGAGGGGTATGGCTTATCCGAGGCCGCGTCTGTCGTTAGCATTAACACGCCAAGTCAAAATCGAGCAGGCACCAGCGGCTGTGTGCTGGATCACCTGAAAGTCAGAGCGGAAAAAGGCGAACTGGTCATCGAAGGCCCGCTGTTCTTGGGGTATATGAATCAACCCGACAGTTGGGGTAAGACGCGCTATGCGACCGGGGATTTGGGTGATGTCTCCGCAGACGGTTTCGTGCAAGTGTCTGGCCGTAAAAGCAACTTACTGATTACTACCTTGGGGCGCAACATTGCTCCTGAATGGCTCGAGGGCGAATTGTTTGCTTCGGGCTTATTCGTGCAGTGCGTCATTCTGGGCAACGATCTGCCTTACTGTGCGGCGTTATTGTTCGCGCCAAACACAATAAGTGATGCGCAGATAACATCCTGTATACAAACCCTCAACGCTCGCATACCAGAGTATGCGCGCGTGCAGCGTTGGTTGCGGCTAGATCGTCCTTTGACGGTTGAACAGGGATTTTGGACGGAAAACGGACGCCCGAAACGTCTAGCGATTGCTAACGCTTTTACACAACAGTTAACTCCCAATGAGGATTCTCAATGAGCTTTTATGAAGAATTAGTAGCCCAAACTCAAGTTGAACGACAGGCGCTTTTATCTGCCGACTTAGTCAAGGTAGCATTGTCGGGGGAAATGACGATCGACCTTTACGTTGCGTTTTTAACGCAGGCTTATCATCACGTAAAGCACACGGTACCTTTGTTAATGCGATCGGGGTCAGCGGTACCGGGGCGCTACGAATTTTATCGCAATGCGATGGCGGAGTACGTCGACGAGGAGCTTGGGCATCAAGAGTGGGTCTTAAACGACATAGCAACCTGCGGCTTTGATAAAGAGTGTGTCCGTCATGGCCGCCCCACGTTAGCAACGGAGGCGATGGTGGCCTATGCTTACTACACTATTGATCATGTAAATCCTCTGGCTTTCTTGGGTATGGTACATGTGTTGGAGGGTACCAGCGTCACTGTGGCTGATGAGGCTGCTCAAAAAATACGCGACGTCACAGGGTTGCCGCGCAAGGCATTTACCTATTTAACCTCTCACGGTGCTTTGGATATCGAGCATGTTAAGTTTTTTGAAGATCTGGTCAATCAGGTAACGGATGAGAAAGATCAGGCGGATATTGTTCATGCCGCTAAGCAGTTCTATGCGCTTTACAAAGGCGTGTACGATAGTGTGCTGAATTCCTCGGCATTAAGTTTGGCCGCAGCGTAAGGGGATAAGTGCATGCAGCGCGTAGTGATCACGGGTGCAACGGGTGGTTTGGGAATGGCTTTGGCGAGTCTTCTCGATTCGCAGAATAGCGAACTGGTGTTGGTTGGTCGGGATGAAGTTGCGTTAAGGGCTCTGAATGAATCCTTGGGTTCTAAGCATCAAATACGGGTAGCCGATTTGGCCTCCGCTGACGCGATAGATAGTCTGGCTGAGCAACTCTCACAACAAAGAGTCGATGTATTGATTAATAATGCGGGGCTGAACGAATTTGGTGAATTTACGGACGTGCCCCCGGCGACAATTGAGCAAATGTTTCAGGTCAACGTCATAGCTCCAATGAAGCTGACACAAGCGATGTTGCCCGCTTTGGTGCGCGACAAGGCCACAGTTCTGAATATCGGATCGGTCTTTGGCTATATTGGCTTTCCTTTTTATGCCACATACAGCGCGACTAAATTTGCCCTACGCGGATTTAGCGAGGCTTTGTATCGAGAGTACAAGGATCAGGGGCTTAAGGTTCTGTTCGTCGCGCCTCGAGCGATCGCGACGAACATGAACGATGCACGAACAGAAGCAATGAATAAAGCGTTAGGTAATACGACAGACACACCAGAGGCCGTGGCCTTACAGATTGTGCGGGCCCTGCGTGAAGGTCAAATTCGAACGGTCATCGGGTTCCCAGAAAAGCTGTTTGCGCGAATCAATGGCGTATTGCCTAACATTGTGGACAAGGCCTTGTTCAAGCAGGTTGCAGCGATGCGAAAATTTGCCAGAAAATAGAAAAATATAAGGGGATTACAATGAGAGTGTTGCTAGTGGAGGACGAGCATTCACTTGCTCAAGGCGTTGTTTCTGGGTTGGAACGCGAGGGCTTTGTCGTGGACTGGGTAGATTCTGGACGTTTAGCGGAAACCGCTGTTAAAGCAGACCCTCCGGATATCATGGTTCTAGATTTAGGTCTAGGGGATATGGATGGCTTGGATCTGCTCGCGTCGATTCGGCAAAAAAAGCATCGGTTTCCCATTTTAATTTTGACAGCGCGCGGCGAAGTGGACGACAAGGTAAAAGGTTTAGATGCTGGCGCTGACGACTACATGGCTAAACCGTTTGATTTTTTAGAATTGTGCGCGCGCCTCCGCGTGCTAGAGCGCCGTCTGGGTACGGCCTCTACTAGCACCATCAGTATCAGCAATGTCGTTTTACACATAAACACTCACCAAGTTGAGGTGGGGGGCAAGGACTTAGATTTGCCGCGGCGCGAGTACATGTTGCTAAAGTGCTTGATGGAGAATCAGGGGCGTGTTGTTACCCGTGACCAGCTGGAGTCGAGGCTATATCATTGGGGTGACGAAATTTCGAGCAATGCCCTGGAGGTCCATGTGCATCACTTGCGTAAAAAACTGCCCGACGCGTTTATCAAGACGATTCGCGGGCTAGGGTACACGGTTCCAAATCAGTGAGATCGATTCGTCGTACGCTGATTTTAACGCTGTTATCGGCGTTTACTCTGGTGATGTTCGTTGCATCCTTAAATGGTTATTTGTCCAGCATGAATAAAGCCGAGGGGTTGCTGGATGACCATTTAAAGCAGCTCGCCGTGGCGCTTGCCCAATCACACAGTGTGTCGTCAGAGATGTTTGAAGACTACGTCCTTGAGTTCGAGGATCTGCAAGGTCCTTCTATGATTGCTTACCAGGTTATCGAGTCGGGTAGGGTCACTAGGCGCACATCTAATGCCCCTACCGAGAGCTGGGCCGAGATTGTGTCTGGGTTTAGCTACCGCAATTTTGGTGACTTTCGTTGGCGAGTCTATGCCTTGGAGGTATCCGAGGCCAAGCGGGTGGTTGTCGCAGAGCGCGCAGACCTTCGCTTTGTCGTTGCTGAAACCGTGGTCTTGCAATCGATCTATCCTTTGTTGGTGTGGTTGCCGATATTGGCTCTGCTGACTTGGTTTATTGTGACTTGGGGCTTGCGTCCTTTGGCACACTTAAGTTTGTGGATTGGTTTAAAGAAAGAGAACGACTTTACGCCCATTGCATTCGAGCAAACGCCCAAAGAGCTCAAGCAGATTGTCCAATCGCTGAATGGTCTGTTAGGCCGTTTGGGCAGCGCTTTTCAACGAGAAAAGCAGTTTGGCGCAGTTGCTGCCCACGAACTAAGGACCCCGATAAGTGTTGCCAAAGTGCACATACATAATCTTAGGTTAAGCTTGAAAGAGGAAGCTGAGCTTAAGGCACTCGATTACGTGGATGAAAGTGTCGGTCGCTTGCAGCGGGTCGTTCAGCAAATGCTGGATTTAAGCCGAACACAACCTGAGGTAATTCAGACACGTTTTGATCCCGTCGATTTAAATGCCGTGGTGCAGCAGGTGTGTGTTGATTTGTGGGGTAAGTTTGACCAAAAGTCGCAGACCATAGAGTTCCACGATGCAGCAACGTTACCGAAAATTACAGGGGATGGGGCTTTGCTCAGCCTTTTATTTGAAAACTTATTGCAGAACGCGAACCGTTATACGCCTCAGGGGGGGCAAATTTGCGTCGAGACTCAGTGCTTACCCTCAGGCAAGATCGCAGTCACTGTGAATGATTCGGGTCCCGGTATCGCAGAAGACCAGCGCGATATGGTGTTTAACAGATTCTATCGTGTACACCATGATAATCAGCCGGAAGGCGTTGGTTTGGGCTTGGCGATTGTCGGACAAATTGCGCGCCTCCATCACGCCCACGTAGATATTTCCAGCAATCGGCTAGGTGGCGCAAAGTTTACGGTGACCTTTCCCGCACCAGAGCGCAAGCAATGAGCATCTTCCCAGTGTTTCGTTTATCGGTTGTGCTGGTTTTGGGGTTTGTCCTAAGTGCCAGGGTTATGGCAGCACCTGAGTATCGAATCGAAATTAAGAACCATTTGTTCATACCCAGTGTTTTAGAAATTCCGGCCAACACGAAAGTAAAACTCAAGATTGTGAACCACGATAGCACCCCTGAAGAATTCGAGAGCTACGAACTCAACCGAGAAAAAATCGTTGTTGGAGGCGGCAAAATAACCATCTTCATAGGACCGCTGGAACCGGGAGAGTATCCCTTTTTTGGGGAGTTTAATCCCAGAACCGCTCAGGGCGTGGTAATCGTAAAATGAGCATGCTGTTAAACGCTTTACTGTTGGTGCTGCGCGAGGTATTGGAAGCGGCGGTACTTTTGAGTCTGCTGTGGAACTTCTCTAAGCTGACGCGTCAGTCTGTCCGTTGGATGATACCTGCTGCAGTGACCGGACTTGCTATAGCCGTGTGCTATGCCGTTGCGATCGAAACGGTGACGGATTGGTGGGACGGTAGTGGGCAAGAGTGTATTAGTGCAGGTTTACATTTAGCGGTGTATTTACCCATGCTTATCTTGGTGTGGGCGCTGTATCGCCCGCTCCCAGAAAAATACACAATGGTAGCAATGTCGCTGGTCTTCGTTGCCGCATCGATTCGCGAGGGCAGTGAAATTGTCATTTATGTCGGTGCCTTCATGGACGCGCCAAGCGTCAAAGGTGCGGTATTCTCCGGTGCGGTTATTGGCGCGGGCATCGCCGTTAGTTGCGGTGTTTTGGTATCGGCTCTGATGGGCACTTTGGCCAGTTATCAGGCGCGCTTTTGGGTCGCTATTTGCTTAATCTTTGTCGCGTCCGGCATGATGTTACAAGCCGTCTCGTTGCTGGATCAAGCGGGATTGCTCGAGCACAGCGACAGAGCATTTGATCTCGAGACGTGGGTGTCTGAGCAATCTGTGTTGGGCCAATTGTTGTATGCCGTCTTTGGCTACGATTCGCAGCCATCTTGGGTTCAGCTTGGTGTCTACGCAGCCAGTTTGACCTTGGCGCTCAGTTTGATGTACTCGGCTCGCAGGTTGGCCGTTCGTGTCTAGGTTTATCGGGTTTGTGTCGTTAATGCTCGCGGGATGGGTGCTTGTGGCGCAAGCCCATGCCGATGGTGCGGTGGTGAGCAAGATCTATCATCCCTACGTCAATCCTCTTGAGTGGGAGCTCGAGAGCCAGACCTTTGCGCGCGAGCGTGATGTCCTGACAGGTGAGACTGACGACGTGCTGCAGAAAGTGGGTTTAGCGTACTCAGCCTTTGAGGCGGTTAAGACCGAAGTGTACCTCATCGCCTCCGACGATCCTGTATCTGACGACTTAGATTGGATTGGGTTCGAATTTGAGGCCTTAGTGCAGCTGACCGAGCAGGGCGAATATAGCTTTGATTATGGCGTGTTACTAGAGCTCGAGCGAGACTGGCAAGCCAACAACAACGAAGTCAGCATCAAGGCCTTAATTGAGAGAGAATTCGGTAAGATGAGCTTAACGCTGAATCCCGGTGTGGTTTACGAGTGGGGTGACACTCGTCAGAATGAGTTTGAAACACGTTTGAATGGCTTACTTCGGTATCGCTTTCACCGCCATCTTGAGCCTGGTGTGGAAGTTCACTTAGGGCAAAATGCCAAGATGATTGGCCCGTCCATGGGAGGGCAGTTTCGCTTGTCCGGTGACCGGGCGCGTGCTGTGAGCTATAACTTTGGGGCTTTTTTTCCTTTGGATGAAGACTCTGCAGAACATACCTTTCGTTTGCAGGTGGAATACGAATTCTAGCGCTTTAAGATGCGTCCTGTGTGTCCAGGAAGCGAAAGCGGGGTATTTTGCCTTCAGGCGTCTCGACAAGCTCACTGAACATTGATAGCGGTCTCACCCACAGTGATTCATCACCGTAGCAGGTGCGGTAAACCACGAATTCTTCTTCTGTTTCGGAGTGCCTCGCTACCCCAATAACATGGTAGCGAGGCCCTTTGTAGTGTTCGTAGTAGCCTAGCGGGATGCTCATTCAAGCCTCGATCGTAAATGTCAGACCGGCATTTTTTTGCAGGCGTTCGATCAGGGCATCGGCCATGATCGCCGCTGGGGTGAAAACTCCGCCGTTGCCCAGATCTGGATTATGCAGCAGGCACATCGCAGATTCCGCTAGCATTTTAGAGGTCGAACCGTAGCCAGGGTCTTTGTCGCCTTTTACGCTGGTAAGCAGTAAGTTACCGTCTTTCGTGGTGGCGGCGAATAAAACGTCGTAGGAGCCGGCTTCTCGTTCCTCTTTGGTGGGGCCTTCGCCAGGCTGCAGCGTATTTTCGGCGAAGGAATTATCGTTTGCGACAAATTCAGCCGCAGCCTTACCTTGATCGCCATCGCCGGTGAGTAGCATCTCGTCGTAGGCAAAATCCTCACCATAGGCGTGCCCTAATAGGGCGTTGGACCGATGTACGTTTTTGGTGTTGATGGTCGCCATAATGAAAGGCGCTGACCAGCTTTTCAGCTCTTCATCGTACTGTGGCTTGTCGCCTCGAGGCTGGTCTGGTCCTTGAAACCCACCGGAGAGCGAAAAGGGGTTGGTGAGTACGCTGACTAAGCTTGGGTCTTTGGCGACCGATGCCATTGTGGCTCGCAATGAGGCGACCGTGCCACCCGAGAAGGACCCGTTCATGGCGCGCACCCGACCTTTGATGGTTGCAATAGGCGACCCCGTGACGGCCTTAGCGTGCTGTTGCATGTGGTACACCCCTAAGTCAAAGGGAATAGAGTCGAAGCCACAGGAGAAGACAATGCGGGCGCCGCTGGCTTTGGCTGCGTCAGTGTGCTCGTTAATTTTTTGATACATCCAGCTTGGCTCACCACATAAATCGACGTAGTCGGTCCCGTTCAGAGCACACTGATTGACTAATTCGTTACCGTAGAGCTGATAGGGTCCAACGGTCGTGATAACGACCGAGGTGGAGGCTACCATCGCTGCGACAGATTCGCTCGAGTCGGCGTCAACCGCGACAAGTTCTACTGTTGGGCTAATGCCCATTTCATCGCGCACAGCGGCAAGCTTTTCCAGCGAGCGGCCCGCCATGGCCCAGCGCAAAGGGCTGGTGCCGTAGCGTTGCTCAATATACTCGGCGACCAGCCGCCCGGTGTAGCCAGAGGCGCCAAATACAATTACGTCAAATCGTCTGTCTTGTTTCATGAATGTCTCCGGTTACTGAGGAACGAAAGCGTCTAAAGGCTCGCTAGAGAGGTGGCCCACAATGGGGCTGGATTCGGCACGTGCGAAGGCCGCGTCTATTGCAGCGAAACGTTGCTGGACGACGGCTCGATAGTTGGGGTGCGTAAAAATATAATGCTCTTTGGCATTGAGTGCTTCAACAACACGTTGGCCAACTAAGTCTGGGTCTATGCCATTGGTAACGACTTGAGACATAACGCTGTCAGGATCGGGAAGTTCGATCTCTTCGGCTTTGGTTGTTTGACCGTGCGTGAGTGCCCGATTGCGCTCCGATAAATGGATTTTTGTGCTGACGAAGGCGGGGCATAGTGCTGCGACGTGAATGTCAAAAGGCGCAAGCTCTACCGCCCAGGCTTCGCTTAAACCCGCCACGGCGAGTTTGGTGGCTGTGTACTCACCGCCGTAAGGTACTCCCATCATGCCGGCCATCGAGGCGACATTCACAACAAAGCCGCCACCGGCTCGCTTTATGTGCGGCACAGCTGCTTGCATACCTTGTACCACACCGAGCAAATTTACGTCGATACACCACTGCCAGTCAGCGAGTGTGTTGTTCTCGATAGGGCCAGGTTTGCCGCCGACGCCCGCGTTGTTTATTAAGGCATGAAGGGCGCCGTATTGATCGGTAGCGAGCGCAACTGCACGCTGCCAATCCTCGGGCTTGACCACATCCATCACGAGGCCTTTACAGTTTATACCAAGCCCGCTAAGTTTCGTCAGGGCATTCTGTAATGCTTGCTCATTGATGTCACCGAGCACCACGTTCATTCCGCTTGATCCGAGCGCCTTGGCAATGGCAAAACCGATGCCCTCCGCGCCACCACTGACCAAAACTGTACGATTGGTGAATTCCATAGTGTGATCTCCCTAAAAGCCACAACATACACTAAGCGGTGTTGTCCTTGTACCCCTTGGAGGAGAAAAAAACTCAAAGTTCAAAAAACGACTTCCCTTGGGAGTCTGGTGTGCGTTTTTGCAAGAAGGCCTGAATGGCTTCTTCACTGTCGGCGGTCCGCGATAACAGGGTTTTATGTCGGTCTTCAAAGGCCATCGCGGCCTCGAGCTAGCTCGCATTGATTGACTCGTTCAGCGTTTCCTTCGTTAGTCTAAGCCCCATCGGGGTGTTGCTTAACCTGTCATCTGGAAAAGCACAGTTAGCTACCTCGAGTTGATCGTGGCTCACGATATCCGAGGCCAGAGCGGATTAATTTGCGTTAGACGATTTAAGATATCTGTTTAGGCCCATCGGCTGAAAGCGCCAGGGTATCGCTCGGGCTTTGAATGGATCTACTGCTTCTCGGTGGGAGCGTCTTCGAGTCTGCACACATTGCCGCCCATGTGTTTGCCGTCGTAAAGGGCCTTGTCGGCGCGACGAATGGCATCTTGCACGTCATCGTCTACCTGAGCCAGCCCAAAGGTAATGGAGACATTGAATTCGCCAAAGGCTGTCGAAACGGGGTAAGCGTTGACTGCCAGTCTTAGTTTTTCGGCCAGTGCCATCGCCGCTTTGATGTCGGTGGTTGGGAAAAAGCACAAAAATTCTTCACCACCCCAGCGAACCACGACGTCGGTGCCTCGCAGTGAGTTAGTCAGTCGTGAGGCGATTTCAGTCAGCACCTCGTCACCGACTGCATGGCCGTAGCTGTCGTTGATTTGTTTGAATTTATCGACATCCCCTAAGGCTAAAGAGATTGGGGTATCAGTGCGGCGTTTGTGTTCTAGAGCTTGGCGCGCGATGTCGTGAAACGCTCGACGATTTAGCAGGCCTGTTAAGCTGTCGACCGAGGCTAATTTTTGGATAGTGTTCAACGCGTCTTCAAGTTTCGAATTACGCGACAGCAATTCCGCTTCCAATTTACGCTTGTCGGTGTAGCCGCGCCAAAGTGCAGCCATCAGCAATACGCTGGCGATGAGGAGCCCGCCGGCAAAGAATAATTGGCGGTCACGATTTTTAAGCTCGGCTTCGCGCAGCTGTGCGTTAAGCTGCAACAGCTCGATGTCTCGATCCCGCCGCTCCACTTCGTAGCGAACTTCCAACTCCTCGGTCAGTGCAGCTCGCTCACGTTGCTCGAGTGAACGCTGGAGTTCGATCGCTTGTTTCCAATACGTTGCCGCTTGTTTTGATTTGTCGAGGTTGGAATATACGCTCGCTAAGGTTTCGATCAGGGGTAGCGAGATGGTTGGGGTCGATGTGCCAACAAGCGATAGTGCTCGCTCGAGTAGGGGCATGGCTTGCGCTTCTTGGCCCTGCTGAAACTTTATTTTTCCCAGCGTCATTAATATGCCGGATAAAATTCGCACGTGCCCCATGGCTTCGGCTGGCTCAAGGGCTTGATTACACTCGAGTTCGGCTTGATCTAGTCGGTTTAGATCAAAGAGCCGAGAGCAAATATTGGCCAGTTGATAGACGCTTTGTGGGTTGAGATCTTGCTCGGTCGCCAACGCTTGCGTCAGAGCGTAAGCTTGGCGGTGGGCCTTCAGGCTGGCTTCGGTTTCGTTCATGTCAGCGAGCGCTGTTCCAATATTGCCAAGGGCTACCAGCTCTCGTTCTTTATTGCCAAGCTGTTGCGCTAGACTCTGGGTTTGCTTCAAATACTCGATTGCGCGCTCTGGATTGCGCGCATAGAGATAAGCGACGCCAAGCGCGTTAAGAATATTGAGCTCTAAATCTTTGTTGTCTTCGGCGTTCGCTAACTTGCGAGCGGCGTGGAAATCATCGATGGCATCCGGAACTTGGCCCATTTCTCCTTTAACGGTGCCTCGGGTCAGGATGATTTTAGCCTGCAGGTCCGAGCGCAGTGCCTTTTTTGCAACGATATCGGCCGCCGTGAGCTCAGCAAGTGCTTGTTCATACGCTGCGCTATCTCTGAGTATCTTGGCTTTTCGAAGCCGGATTTCAATTTGAGCTTCTAGGTCGTCCAGGTAATCTTGTTGCCGCAGCGTCTCGTCTAAAAAGTGCAGCAACGACTCGGGTGAACGGTCGGCGATGGCGTTGAAGTCCTGCTGCCAATTGCTTGAGGCCGTCATGCTGGCCGCAAAGCATGCAAGAAAAGCAATAACCCTTAAGTGTTTACTTGGATTGCAAATAAAAAGCGCCATGGTGTTTCGCATTTAGACGAGGTCTTAGATGGTATACAAGCAGGGTGATGCTTGCAAATCGAATAATTTTGAACTTTGAGTATTTTCTGCTACCTTAAGTTCTCAAACACGATATGCAAGGACTTCACATGGCTGGTAAAATCCCACGTTCCAACGACAACGATTACAGCAGCGACATTATCAAACAGCGCCAAGATTTCATCGAGCAAGAAACTGGCGCTAAACTCCACCACACCAAGCAGTTCTCGTTTAATCCAGAGAACATGTCCGGCAACATCGAGAATATTTTTGGTGTCGCTCAGGTGCCGGTTGGCATTGCCGGTCCCTTGTTAGTCAATGGTGAATACGCTCAGGGTGAATATTTTGTGCCCATGGCAACGGTAGAGGGCACTATGCTCGCCAGCTACAACCGCGGCATGAAAGTCATTCGCGAGAGTGGTGGCGTTCTGACTACGGTAACCGATGTGGTGATGCAGCGTGCCCCCTGTTTCGTGTTTAAAGACGCACGTCAAGCACGCGATTTCACGCTGTGGCTGGACCAAAACTTCTTGGAGATTAAGGCCCGTGCGGAAACGACGACATCGGTAGGAAAACTCAACGAAATCGAGCGTTACCACGTTCACAACATGGTTTACACCCGCTTTGACTACTCAACCGGAGATGCCGCAGGGCAGAACATGACGAGTCGAGCAACGTTTGTGGCGTGCGAATGGATTCGCGAGCAAAATCCTCATATGTCACACTATTTGTTATCGGGATCATTTGACACCGAGAAGCGAACCTCTAGCGTTAACTTGTTGAAGGGACGGGGGCGTCGCGTCACTGCGGAAATCACGATCCCTAGAGAAGTTATGAAACAACACCTAAAGGTGACGCCCGAAGCAATGCATTATGGGCAGGGCATCAGCACCCTGGCCGCTTTATTAACCAATTCCTCTAATAACGCAGCTCACCCTGCGAATGGGTTGGCTGCACTTTACCTCGCGACTGGGCAAGATATCGCCAACATCGGTGAGTCAAACCAGTGCACCACCTACAACAAGGTGACTCGTAACGGGGATTATTACTACTCGATCACCTTGCCATCGCTGATTGTGGCGACCTATGGGGGTGGTACTAGCCTTGCGACTCAGCGTGAGTGTTTGGAAATTATGGATTGCTACGGTGCTGATAAGGCGATGAAGTTCGCCGAGATTGCCGCCGGTTTAGTTGTTGCTGGTGAGTTGTCGCTAGCGGCCGCAACCCGCACCGACAAAGAGACGCGCACCAACGACTGGGTCGACGCGCATGAGCGTCTCGGGCGCAACAGATGATGCGCCAGCAGTTTTTCACGCTAGCGCTGGGCCTCGCTCTGGCGCTATCATTGGCGCTTTTGAGCGGATGTGAGAAGGATACGATGATGACTCCAGAACAGGCTTGGGCAGCGATTGAGCAGCCCTCATTGGTGATTGATGTTCGGACCGACGAAGAGGTGGCTGCGGGCACCATACAAGGGTCCTTGCACATTCCCTACGAGATTATAGTGGCGCGCGCGAATGAGCTTGGCTTGGCCAAAGAAACACCCATTGTCGTGTATTGTCGCAGCGGTAATCGCTCGGGTATCGCGCAGTCGATGTTGCAAGCCGACGGTTTCACTGCTGTTGTGAATGGTGGTGCCTACGCTGACTTAGACGCTTTTAATCCCGGCGCTAACGTCAATGCTCACTGGACGCCCTAAGACGCAAATCTGATGTTACGAGTGGGTCAGACGGTAGAGCTCTGACCTCACTTGGCGGCATTCCAAACCAACGACGGCAAGCTCGTCTAAAATTTGCGACGTCGTTGTAGCCTAAGATGGCTGCAATGGCCTCAGTCGATAGCGTCGTCTCTTGCAAGTGTCTTGCGGCGAGTTCCGCAAGGGTACTGTCACGCACCTGTCGGTAGCTAGTGCCCTCGGCAGCGAGCCTCCGGGCGATGGTGCGCTTGGAGGTGAACATCGCTCGAGCAAGCATATCTTCGCTGACCGTCGCCGCGGGCTGTGACAGCATTAATTGCCGCAGCCGATCGGCCAACGTCAGATGCTTTCTGGGGGCTGACTGCAATATCTCTTCGCACAAATCTCGGGCGCGCTGATAAGACTGTGTGTCGCTCGAGACATTGGCGTATTGCGCGAACTGTGAGGGAATCCAAAAAGCATCTGTCTCTGCGTCGAAACTGACCTCCGCTCTCAGTGCCTCGTGGTACTTCTCGGCGTAGCTCGGTGCTGGGTAAGAAAACGTGAATTTTAAATCGGGCAGAGCTTCGCCTGTCACAGCGTCGGCCACCGCTTTGACCACAAGCGCAAAGCATTCAGTTAAGTGAATTCTATTTTCTTCACTGACTGGCACTGTAATTTTCAGGCGACAGCATAAATAGTTTTCGACGTCTGCGATTTCTAAATGAGTAAACGATATTCGCAAAGGTAAGAAGTCGCGCAGGGCCATCATGGCACGCATCAGGGTGGGGCTGCTAAGCGCCAGATATCCGATAGGGCCGAAGGTGTTGGGTGTGAGTTGGCTACCTGCGACCAAGCCAAATCCTGGCTTGCCGTACAAGGCGCGTGCGTTATCGATAATGACCATTTGCGATTGCGCGCTGATCAATGTGTTGTCACCTGGCATCAGTATGGCCGGATCTAAGCCAGAGCCGGCCAGTAAGCGCGGTAAGTCGCGCTCTTGTAAATTTAGAACACGCGCCGTAATTCGCGTGTAGAGCGAGGGTATGAAATCTTCCCGTCGTTGACTCATGTTGACACCGATTACTCGAAAACACAGAGTGTCCTAAAAAATACGCATTGTGTCAAAATAAGACCGCCTTTAAACTCCGCTATTCGTTACAATATCGGAATAACACAAGGAGCATATTATGGTTAGCATTACCTTTATTCAGCACAATGGCGATGAAATGACGATCGACGCGGAAGAGGGTCGTTCATTGATGGAAAATGCTATCGCCAAGGGCGTTGACGGTATCGACGCTGACTGCGGTGGTGGTTGTGCCTGCGGAACGTGCCACGTGTTTATCAGCGAGGCCTACATGGATAAGTTATCTGCTCAAGATGAGCTCGAGGACGCGATGTTAAGCATGCGCCCAGATCGCGAGGCGAATTCCCGCTTGAGTTGTCAGGTGCAAGTGACCGAGGCGCTCGACGGTATGGTCGTCAACGTCCCAGAATATCAAATGTAAGGTCTCGAGCAGGCTAGCCCCGGTGTCTGGCCTGCTCGTCTTTAATGCCTTGCAAAAACGTATAGGCACTGTCCGTCAGACATTGAAAAATACACAAATTTGGCGCTAAACGATTCAAACGTTTGGTCATTTGCAAACTCACTAAACCGTGTCCCATCGCCATAAGCTTCACGGCAAGTTCTCGGGGTTCAGTCGTCAGTTGTTCGGCTTTCACCCAGTCATCGACCAAGTCTACCAGCTCGTTAAAGGCTCCGAGGGTTGTAAGCTCGGCATTCTCTAGCGTATCGACCAGGACTTCGCCCCACATTAGGTCGTAGAATGCCGCTTTTTGCGTGACATAGCGCATGTAGGCGTGACCAGAGCTAATGATGCGGTCGATGCTCCCGCGAGGGTGAGGCTCGATGGCGTGATTTATGGCGGAATGCAGACCGATGAACCCAAGTTCTGCCACCCGCGCGAGCAGGTCCTCTTTGTCTTTGAAGTGTCGGTAGGGTGCGCCCGAGCTAACGCCTGCTCTGCGAGCCGCTTCAGACATAGTAAAGTCAATGCTGCCGCGCTCCTCGATCAGCTCGGCGGCTGCGAGTATCAGAGTATTTTTTAAGTCGCCGTGGTGGTAGGGGTTGCTTGCTGACGCTCTGCTTGAGGTCATGCGTGCACCTCTAACGCTTCGGTGGTTTCGGCGGCGCGCGATGAGCGAGCGACTAACAAAAACGCTGGGGGCACCAGATAAAAACTAATCAGGGTCGACAACAAGACACCACCAGCGATCGCCATGGCAAAGGGAGGCCAAAATTGGCCGCCATCTAAAATGAGCGGCAGAAAGCCTCCGAAGGTGGTAATCGTAGTCGAGACGATATGGCGACTTGAATCCATGACGACATTACGCATACTGAGGACCTCGCCACGCGCAGCGTCAGTATCGAGCTGAAGCGCGGTGATAATGATGATCGCGGCGTTAATAGAGACACCAATCGAGCCAATCACACCAATCAAGGCTTGTAAGCCGAAGGGGTAGCTAAAAATCTCGATGGCCAATAGGCTGAGCGTCATCGAGCACAGGCAAACCAAAAAGCCCACCGCGGTTAAACGCCAGGAGTTGAAGGTCAGTAGCATCGTCGCGAGTAACGAGGCCATGATTAACCCGAGCGGTGCCATGATATAACCGACGACCTCGGCGCGCTCGTTGGCATCACCACCAAATTTGATGCTGTAGCCGGGAGGGAGCTCGATGGGGTCACTTTCTAAATCGGCTTGCAGCTCTTTAAGGGCCTCCTCCGGTAATATCCCGCGTACCAAATAGCCTTGGACGGTGTTCAGACGCTCGCCGTCTTGTCTGGTAATTGGGCTGTAGCTGGGCACCAGTTTGAAGTCACTGACGGCACTTAAGGGAATATAGTTACTCTCAGTGTTAAAGCCTGCGGGTGCTTGCAAGTGCGTTAGGGCGTTGGTGCCGGTCCAGTTGTCCGACGCTAGGCGCACCCGGATGGGAAGTCGCTGCGTACCCTCCAAGATCTCGCCGCTGGTCGTACCTGACAAAGCGGCTCCGACATTAGCCGCGAGGCTCGCTACATCGAACCCGGTGTACTTAAGCGCTTCCTCTTTTACCTGCAATTCCACTTTGGGTGGAGCCCCCAAAATTGAGGCATTGGTGTGCGTTACGGCGGGAATACGTGCCATTCTTTCTCTGAAAAGATTGCCGTATTCACGCAAGGTGGTCAGATCGGGGCCATAGATCTCGACCTCCAATGGCGCAGAAACGGGCGGACCTTGATCGATGCCTCGTACCACCGATCGCGCATTGGGAAATGCGTGGTCCAGTTGACCTTGCAGCTCGCGAATGGCCGCATTGGTTTTTTTGGGATCACGAGTCAGTACCAAGGCTTCCGCCCAAGTCGAGACACCGTCCATTTTGCGATACATGTTGTAGTAGAAAGGCGGTGCGCTCTCGCCCACCGTCCAGTCGATGCGTCGTACCTGAGGATGCTGACGAACAAAGGCATCCATCGCCTTGGCTGTCGCGAGGGTTTCATCGATCGAGCGTCCGTTGGGGAGTTTGACTTGGATGTAAATTTGGTCGCGGTCAGTCCCAGGAAAAAATTGCGACGTCAGCGTTGGAAAGGCCAATATCCCGACGACCGGCAGTACCAGGGCGCACGTAATCGCCGTCTTTGGAAAGGCCAGCGCAGCATCTAATGAACTTGCCAGCTTGTCACTCAGCCACTTCATGGTGACGCCCTGTTGCATAAAGCCCGTGCTGTCGCCATCGGGGAGTAGCCTCGCCGCGAGGACCGGTGTAATCGCGAGTGCCAACACCAACGACGTGACCAGCATTATGATGACCGAGGTTGCAATGGAACCCATGAATGAGCCGGCGGGGCCAGGTAGTAAGGCGAGCGGCAAAAACGTTAAGACGGTGGTTACTGTAGAGCTCAATAGGGGAATAAACATACGGTTGACGCTTAGCTCGATGGCATGGCGACGGGATGCCCCTTCCTGTAGGCGCTTACGCACGTCGTCCGTCATAACAATCGAACCATCCACCAAAAGTCCTAGAGCCACTATGAGCCCGGTTATCGACATTTGGTGCAATGACATACCAATTAATTGCATGATGGTTAAGGCGGTAAACGCACACAAGGGTAAAATGATCGATACCACGATCGCCGCGCGCCAACCTAAAGTGAGGAGCAATACGCCTATGACAATGGCGACCCCCATCACTAAGTTACCGAAAACACTCGCAAGACGCTCTTCGCTGTATTTGCCCTGATCGTAAGAGATTTCGAACTTCAGCTCTGGCGCCAAGGTTCGCTGATACTCCCAAATCGCTTGCTCAAATTTCTTGGTCCACTGATCGACTTGCAGACCCGACTTCATGGCGATGCCGACCAAAATACCGCGTCGCCCATCGGTCAGGACATAGCCTGAAGCAGGCGTTCGCTCGATCTTTTGAATGGTCGCTACATCGCTCAGGCGAGTAACACCGCCAGAGGCGTTCGTTTGCAGCACAATTTGCCCGAGTTCTGCGGCGCTATCAAACTGTCCCTGGAGCTCTACCAGGAGATTATTATTTGCGCCTTGAGTTAAGCCAGCTGGGCGTTTGGAGTCCGCTCTGTTGACCGCGTCTATCACTTGACCTAAGGTCAGGCCGCGCACGATCAATTGTGTTTGATCGACAGCAACAAGCACCTCCTCGTTGGCTTCTCCGTATATGTCTACCAGACTGGTGCCGCTGTAGTTACGGGCAAAATCAGCGAAGTTCTCGGCTGCGCGGCTAAGGACACCCATCGGGATGGTTTCGCCGTCCTTAGCACTCATAGCGACAATCGTAGTGTAGGCAATTAAGCGGTCATCATCGAAGATGGGGTTGCCAGCACCCTCAGGGAATCGCAAGCTCGCATCGCCTAAGGCATCGCGAATCTCGCCCCAGGTCACTTCCATCTCTTCATTGGTCAAAAAATCGGATAAGCGAATATTGATCGACGAGATATTGGCATTACTGATGGACGCAATCTCGTTGATCTGCGGTATTTTTTTAAGCTCTTCCTCAATTGGACGAGTGACCAGAGCCTCGACGCGGTCTGGCGTGGCGCCCGGGAACACGGTCGTCACTGTCGCCACAAAATTCATCATGGTTGGATCTTCTTGGCGACCGAGTTGTTGGAAGGCGTTTACACTAACTGCCACGATAACAACGATAATCAGCGTCAGATAACGAGATTTGTCGTAGAGTTTTTGCGCAATCATTGGGCGGCCTCTACTGGGTTGATCGCCATGCCAGGAACCAAGCGGTGGGTGCCGCTGGCGATGACCTTGTCGCCGTTCTTCAATGAGCCTCGGACGTACACGCGGTCATCGGCAAAGTCGATGATCTCGAGAATGGCCCGCTCCGTCACGATGCTACCCTCTTGGTTGGCGCGCGCTACAAGTGCGGTCCACAGCCCGCGTCCACCTTCCGTCAAGGCGGTCATGGGTAACCATCCGCCGGCAGTTTCGATCGTGATTGCGTGGTGCAAGACGGCAACTTGCCCGGGGGTCGCCTCGCTGTTATCGGGCAATGCAATTCGGATCGTTTGTGTTCGTGTCCGCAGGTCTAATTTACTGCTGATGCCGAGAATACGCCCGACAATCGCGTCGCCATCGATGTAGACCGTGACGACCTCGTCGACTGCGAGTCGAGTCGCAACCTGCGCCGGTATCCCGATAATAGCTTCGCGACCTTCTGTGCTGGTGATGTCATAAATAGGCGAGCCTGAGGCGACGACGGCACCGATGCTTGCATGCCGAGCGTTGACGGTCGCGTTGAAGGGCAATCTTAATTCGCTCTTAGTCAGTGCAACGTTGATCGCTGAAAGTTCTGCTTGCAGCGCAGTCTCGGTAGCCTTGGCACTGTCCAAACCCAAACGCGCCTCGTCGAACTGTCCTTGCGAGACAGCACCTTGAGCGAACAAATCGCGAATTCGGTCAAATTGCAGCCTAGCGAGCTCTCCCTGCGCTTTTGCTTGCGCAAGCCGCCCAGCGGTCGCGCTTTGGTTAGCGACTAGGGACCGCGTATCGAGCCGCGCTACGATTTGCCCAGCTTTGGCCGTGTCGCCCACCCTAAGGCCTAGCGAAATCAGAGTGCCGGGGATTTCAAAGGCAAGACGAGTATCTTCTTTGGCGGTAACGATACCAGCAAAGGTCACCGTCTTCTTGTAGCTGTCTTGCTCAACGAAGCGTGTTATCTCTGCATCGAGTGCTCGATCTGCATCGACTGCAACTGTCGCAGGGGCTTTAGTGTACAGCGCACCGGTCAGTAAGGTTGCGGCACCGCCGGCAATGCAAAGCGCTAAGATGCTAACGAGAGGACGGGGAAGGGGCATGAGCTTGGACTCGAAGTAAGAAGTTCTTACATAATGTAAGAGGTTCTTACACACATGTCAATTCTCAGGCTCGGCTTGCATGCAATAGAGAATTCTGAGAGTATTGCGCGCCCTAGAGATAGGCTCGCTATGGTCGCCCAGGCGGTCCCCTCGCAACGAGAGTTGGTAAACCCCGCCAGGCCCGGAAGGGAGCAACGGTAGTCAATGCATCGTGTGCCGGGGTGTGGCTGTTTGGGCGGCCTCCAATTTCGCCTTTATGCCTTGTTAGTGTATGCTTAGCCGCTGATATTGTTGCAGGTTTAAATCCATGGCGTACACGGTTCTGGCGCGCAAGTATCGCCCGCAGATCTTTCGAGAAATGGTCGGGCAAGAGCACGTTTTAAAAGCGCTTATTAATGCCCTAGACCACGACAGGTTGCACCACGCCTATTTGTTTACTGGTACGCGAGGTGTGGGTAAAACCACCGTTGCCCGCGTGCTGGCAAAGTGCTTTAACTGTGATCAGGGTGTGAGCTCTGAACCCTGCGGTGTGTGCAGCGCCTGCCAAGAAATCGCAGAGGGGCGCAGCGTCGACCTTATCGAGGTAGATGCGGCGTCTCGAACCAAGGTCGAAGATACCCGTGAGCTGTTAGAGAACGTGCAGTATGCACCCTCACGTTCGCGCTACAAAATCTACTTGATCGACGAAGTTCACATGCTGTCGTCACACAGTTTTAACGCTCTGTTAAAAACCTTGGAAGAACCTCCAGAGCACGCCAAGTTTTTGCTGGCGACCACCGATCCGCAAAAGCTTCCGGCCACAATTCTGTCACGCTGTTTACAGTTTCATCTTAAAAATTTAAGTCCTGATCGGATCAGTGATTATCTCGCTCACGTATTAGAACGCGAAATGATTCAGGCGGATCCTGCCGCATTGGCCGAACTCGGGCGCGCTGCTGAGGGCAGTATGCGCGACGCGCTCAGTTTGACCGATCAAGCCATCGCCTTTGGTGGGGGGCAAGTCAGAGCAGCGGATGTCAGTTCCATGCTAGGTAGTATTGGCAGCGGTAAGGTATTGCCTTTGTTACAGGCGCTGCAAGCAGGGCAGGCTAAAGACATGTTAGATGCCGTGAGTCTGCTCGCGGAGCACGGTGCAGATTTCGGTAAAGTCGTTGATATGTTGCAGCAATGGTTGCATCAGATTGCTCTGGCTCAATGGGTGCCAGGTAGCGTGCGGCATGCCGCAATGGACACCGAAGCAATACAAGCACTGGCGCACGTGATGGCGCCAGAAGATGTGCAGCTGTTTTACCAGATGCTGGCTGCGGGGCGTATGGACGTGGTCAGCAGTAGCGATCCTAAGGCGGCATTCGAGATGTTGCTGCTACGCCTAATGGCTTTTCGACCCGCCATTGCGTTCAGTGATGAATCCATGAGCTTCGAGATGACCGCTGCGCAGACTGTCGCTTCGAGTGTCGTGTCGGTTGCGCACGACATCTCAGAGCAGGCGTCCACGGCTCAAACTCAATCGGCAGATAACCATGAGGGCTCTGACACGAACTTAGTGTCTGACTCGACTTCAGCGCCTGCACCTTGGGATGATCAGCCCGTGGCGCACCAACAAGATTCGCCACCATCCTGGGGCGAAGCGACTGCGCCTGATCAGGGTGACGCGCTTGCGAGCGCGGCTGTTGAGCCGAACGCTAACAGGGTGCCTTCAGTCGAACCGGCTATTTCGGAGGACCCGAGCCCAAAAAAGTCTGAAGCCGAAGCGCCCCTCGAATCGGTCGAGGTGCCTTTCCAGTTGGCGGTAGACACGTGGCCATCCGAATTTACGCGTTTGGGTTTGAGCGGGATCTTGTACAATGTGGTGTCGCACTGTGAGTGCCTGAGCGTGACGGCTGACGCGGTCGAGTTTCGTTTGGACGAGAATAATGCCTCGTTATTTAATGACACGCATGTGGCTAAATTCGAGGCGGCTCTGAACCAGGCGGAGGGTGGTACTCGTAAGGTTGTTGTGAACATAGGTGCGGTGAAGCGAACACCCGCTCAGTGGCTTCAAGCGCGTGACGAAGAACGTTTGCGCGTTGCGACAGAGGCCATCTACAACGATCCGGTGGTACAAGCTTTGTGTCAAACATTTGATGCACAGGTCATTCCAGACTCTATTAAGGCGAGGTTGAATTAATGTTTAAAGGTGGCGGCTTGGGCGATTTGATGAAACAAGCTCAAGAAATGCAGGCGAAAATGCAGAGTGTGCAAGCCGAGATTGAGGCCCTTAAAGTGGTGGGCGAATCGGGTGCGGGATTAGTGAAAGTGACGATGAACGGTCGGCATGACGTGACCGCTGTGGACATTGACCCGATGGTCATGACCGAAGAAAAAGCCATTTTGGAAGACCTGTTGGCCGCTGCGGTGAACGATGCCGTACGCCGTGTTGAAACCCAAAATCGAGAAAAAATGGCAGAAGTCACCGCGGGAATGAATCTTCCTGCGGGCATGAAAATGCCGTTTTAATACACCATGAAACTCACCGCAATCGAGACATTAAATCAGGCGCTTCGCTGCTTGCCCGGTGTGGGCAATAAAAGTGCGAGCCGTATGACCCTGCATTTGTTGCAGCATAATCGTGGTGGTGCTTTGGCGTTAGCACAGGCACTGACAGATGCTGTCGAACGGGTTCAGTATTGCGACAGCTGTCGCAACTTTAGTGAAGAACCTGTGTGCCAGATCTGCCAGGACTCGCGCCGCGATGCCAGCGTGATCTGTGTCGTTGAAACGCCCTCTGACGTGACTGCCATTGAATCGACCTCAACGTTCAAGGGGCGTTATCACGTGCTGATGGGTCATTTGTCACCTCTAGACGGCGTTGGGCCCAACGACATTGGTCTTGATGTTTTGGAGGCTCGGGTTGCTGCAGGTGGTATCACCGAAGTGATTCTCGCCACCTCTTCGACTGTCGAAGGTGAGGCGACCGCACACTACATCGCCAGTATGATGCGCTCTAAGGGCGTGTCTGCGAGTCGTTTGGCGCGGGGTGTGCCGATGGGCGGCGAACTGGATTACGTCGATAGTTCAACCCTAGCACAAGCCTTATCTGGAAGGCGTCCTCTTGATTGATTCAGACAGTATGTGGGTTGCCAACAGCGATGACCTAGAACGCACGGTGGCGAGCTACCAGTCCAACCAGGCGGTTGTCTTGGATACGGAGTTTGTCCGTGAGCGAACCTATTACCCCAAGCCCGCTTTGGTGCAGTTGGCGGGCGCCGGACACATCAGTTTAGTCGACCCTGTTGCCGTCACCGATGCCTCAGCCTTGTCGAGCTTGCTTGAGTCAGAGCGCACGCTCAAGGTGGTGCATTCTGGGAGCGAAGATTTAGAGGTGTTTCAGGCATGGTTGGGTTGTCCGATCAAAGGCTGGTTTGATACGCAAGTTGCTGCAGCTCTGCTGGGCTATGGCTATGCGATAGGGTATCGCAACATTGTCGAGACCTTTTTGGGTGAAGAGCTCGATAAAGGTGAAACCCGGTCGGACTGGTTGCAGCGTCCACTCAGTGACAGTCAGCTGCAGTATGCGATCGCGGATGTTTTGTATCTTGAACCGGTGTTTGAGCGCTTGTATCAAGAGGCCGAAGCACTGGGGCGTGTAGAGTGGGTGTTAGAGGAGGGTGCGCGTGCGGTTATGGGCTCGCAGAACGCCTCTTATGACTGTCGCGTTAAAATAGGCAGCGCGTGGAAGCTTCCAGCTCGAGGCCTTTTAGCTCTGATGGAATTGTGCGGTGCGCGCGAGCAATTGGCTGTCAGTCACAACAAACCGCGAGGATGGATACTCGATGATCAATCGATGATGCAAATCGCTACAGCATTACCCTCGTCTAAGACGCAATTGCGCCCTTTGCTTTCAGATAAAAGCCGAGGCGCTATTCGCCACGTCGATCGTTGGTTGCTGGCTGTGTCTAAGGCCGTTGACGCACCTGTAGACCAATTGCCTGAGCCGGTGGCGCCGCCGATGAGTGCCGGTCAACGACAGAGGATGAAACTCATTAAACAGCGCGTTGTGGGCTGGGCCGCAGACTTAAACATTGCCCCCGAAATTATTTTCAACAAAAGTGACTACGCCATGTGGGTCCAGTGGCTGGAGGGTGGCACAATATCCATACCTGATCATTGGACGGGGTGGCGGCGTGTGCTGTTTACCGAACGTTTAATGCATGAATTTTCTAGAGGTGAATGAGCGTGCTGACGCAAATCTATGCCAGTGACCGCAAGCCCGGGTATTATTTGTATGTCCCCAAAGACGCGAATTTACAGGACTTGCCTGAAGCTTTGATTAAACCCTTGGGGGCGCTGCGTAAGTCCCTGCTTTTGATGATCACCCCAGCACAAAAGTTGGCTAACGCCGATCCTGTCAAAGTGCTCGAATCCCTGACGGAGCGAGGTTTCTATTTACAGCTCCCACCCAAAGATGACCCCTTAGAGGCGCTTTATTCGTGAGCTGGTGGAACGAGCAGCCACTCGAGGCACTCACGGTTGACCAGTGGGAGGCACTCTGCGACGGGTGTGCCAAATGCTGTCTGCACAAGCTTGAGGATGCCGGTACCGGTAAGGTTTACTACACCAAAATTCGATGCCAATTTATGAATGCAGATTCCTGCCAATGCGAGTGTTATGACCAGCGCAGCGAACGGGTACCCGAGTGCATTGATCTGAAAAAACATGAAGTCTCGAGTTTGCATTGGTTACCCAGTACCTGCGCCTATCGACTGCGTTCAGAGGGCAAGCCCTTACCCGAGTGGCACTACCTCGTAAGTGGTGACAGAAATAGCGTGCACAGGGCTGGTGTTTCGATTCGTGGTCGCGCAATTTCAGATGAATTTGTTCATCCAGACGGGTACGATGAGCACATCATTAAATGGGTTGAATAGGTCGGTGCTAGAGACGGGTTCGTACATTACTGCTTTGCTGAGCTACAGTTTGGCCGCTGTTATCGCGCTATTGGTCATGGTGTGGTGGTTGGTTAAGCTCGGTTGGGGGCGGTTTTGGATTGCCTTACTCTTTTGGTTAGGCGCCGCCCTTTTGTTAACGCCTGCCTATGCTAACATGCAGGCGGACACCTTTGCCCCCGCGGTGTTGGTGGCGGTTTTTCAGACGGCCTTTTTTGGCGTTGATACGGCTATTCATGCAATTCGTCCACTCGGGGTTGCTATGGGGATAGCCACCTTAGTGGGTGGTACACACGGCCTGATTTGGGTTTGGTTGGGCCGGCGACAAGTCAACATGGAGCAGCCTTGATGCGTACAGTGTGTCAGATCCTATTAGCCTGTTTGCTGGTTGGTTTTGCGCAAGCTCAAGAACCCATCCGGGGGTACCCTGATGTGCGCCTGTTGATCGATGTCTCGGGCAGCATGAAGCAATCTGATCCCAACAACCTGCGCGCGCCGGCGCTTGAACTCATTGTGCGTTTGTTGCCACCCGGGTCGAAAGCAGGGGTGTGGTTATTTGGCGACGGGGTGCGCACTTTGCTTCCTCACGTTGTGATTGATGAGGCTTGGCGAGATAAAGCGGTAGAGAGCGTCCGTGTCATTGACAATTCGGGTCAGCGGACGAATATCCCTGCAGCCCTGGACGCCGCATTATATGATCTTAACCGTCTGGACCCCGATTACCGAACCAGTGTGGTTTTACTCACGGACGGTAAAGTCGATGTGTCCAGCTCGGCGGTAGCGAACGCGAATGCCGCTCGGATGCTGCTTGAGGAACAAGCGCCAATATTGGGTCAGACTGGCGTACCAGTGCACACGATTGCCTTATCGAATGAGGCCGATTGGGCTTTTTTGCGCAAACTTGCAGAATCAACTCAAGGGCTTGCAGAAAAAGCTGAGTCGGCAGATTCATTGACTCGCGTGTTTTTGCAGGCCCTGGAAATGGTCGCTCCGACGGCGCGCGTGCCGATCGAGGGCGGAGAGTTTCAAATTGATGAAGGCGTCTCGCAGTTAACCGCTCTGATTTTTTCAGGTGCTGATGAGCGCGCCAAGGTGGAGTTAATTGATCCTGCTAACCAAGCCTTGGCGCCTGATTCCAATCGCGAAGGGGTACGATGGTTTAACAACGAAAAATTCTCGTTAGTGACGGTCGATTCGCCCCAACCGGGCCGCTGGCGCTTAGTTGCCCCAAGCAGTGAGGAGAATCGAATTACGGTGATTTCTGATTTGTCGATCGACGTCGATCCGCTGCCGAATTCACTACCCCTAGATCAGCCCACGGAACTTGGATTGCGCCTGGTAGACCGCGAGGGCGTGATTACCTCCGCCGAGTTGCTTAGCGTATTTGACATCAAAGTGACGATTCAAGACCCAGCGAGTGCAACGGAGGTGATTGATGTTGCGCGTTTGTATCAGATCCCGAGCAGTGGTGAGTATCGTGTCGCCATGCCCGCGTTCTCGCTGCCCGGCTTGCACAAAATTACGGTTCGAGTAGAGGCCGACACGCTGGTGCGAGAATTGCCCATGTATGTCGATGTTCAAGTGCCGACCGAGGCCCCTAAGGTCATTACCAAAGCGGTAGAGTCTCAACCAGCAGCGGGTCTGCCCGCATGGTTACTGCCAGGCGTGGCAGGTTTGGTGGGGCTCAGTTTGCTCATCTGGGCTCTGCGCTCGTGGCGTGAAGCCGCCAGAAAACGCCGTATCGCCGCCGCAAGAAAGGCGCAGGAAGCGCGTGATGCACCATTGATGGAAATGCGGGTCGACACCGACAGCTCAGATTAGTTTTTAGCGTTTTATCGTGCTTGCATGCCACGCAGACACGCGGTAGCCTCTTGACCCTTCGAATAAACAGATAAACAAGGAATGCTAGGTGAAACAATTCCAAGGTACAGAACGATACGTCGCGACTGATGATTTGAGAATGGCGGTCAATGCCGCCGTAGCGTTACAGCGCCCTTTGTTAATCAAAGGTGAGCCTGGCACGGGCAAAACCATGCTGGCTGAAGAGGTAGCCGAAGGCTTGGGTATGCGTTTGATTCAATGGCACATCAAATCAACCACCAAAGCGCAACAGGGCTTGTATGAGTACGACGCGGTGTCACGCTTGCGTGACTCGCAGCTCGGTGATGATCGCGTTCACGATATTGCCAACTACATCAAGAGAGGTAAGTTGTGGGAAGCGTTTGCCTCTGATGAGCAAGTCGTCTTGTTGATTGACGAGATTGACAAAGCCGATATTGAATTTCCCAACGACTTGTTGGTGGAACTCGACCGTATGGAGTTTTTCGTCTACGAAACCGGTGAAGTGATCAAAGCTAAACATCGCCCAATCATAATTATTACCAGTAATAACGAGAAAGAACTGCCCGATGCGTTTTTGCGTCGCTGCTTCTTCCACTTTATCAACTTCCCCAATCGCGACACCATGCGCGAAATTGTGGATGTGCACTACCCGGATATCAAACAAACGCTGGTTAACGAGGCGCTCGAGGTTTTCTTCGATGTGCGCGACATCCCCGGGCTCAAGAAGAAGCCTTCAACCTCGGAGTTAATTGATTGGCTGAAATTACTCATGGCCGACGATATTCCTGACGAAATTTTGAAAGATCGCGATCACACCAAAGCAATTCCACCATTGTACGGCGCCTTGCTTAAAAATGAGCAAGATGTGCATTTACTCGAGCGCTTAGCGTTCATGCATCGGCGCGAAACTCGCTAGTAGCACTTTATGTTAATTAACTTTTTTCAAGGCTTACGTGACGCAGGGGTTCCCGTGACAACGCGGGAGCTTCTTGACCTGTTAGAGGGCATGAGACGCCATCTGGTGTTCGCTGATATGGATGCCTTTTACTTTTTCAGCCGCACGTGTTTGGTCAAGGACGAGAAATACTTTGACCGTTTTGATCGAGCATTCAGTGCCCACTTTAAAGAGCTCGAAAGTCTCGATGGCATTATCGAGGCCATGATCCCAGACGATTGGCTGCGCAATGAGTTCATGAAGAACCTGACTGAGGAAGAAAAGGCTAAGATTGAGTCTTTGGGCGGTTTGGAGAAACTGATTGAAGAGTTTAAAAAACGCCTAGAAGAGCAGAAAGAGCGTCATGAGGGCGGCAACAAGTGGATTGGGACCGGCGGGACTTCGCCTTTTGGTCAGCAAGGCTACAACCCCGAGGGCATGCGTGTAGGCCCGAACGGCGGTCAGAAAAAAGCCTTAAAAGTTTGGGATCGACGTGATTTCAAAAATCTAGACGACAGCGTTGAGCTTGGTACTCGCAACATAAAAATGGCCCTGCGTCGCCTGCGCAAGTTTGCGCGTCACGGCGCGGCCGAAGAGCTTGATCTGGACGATACCATTCGATCAACGGCTCGAAACGCAGGCTTGCTGGACATTAAATTGGTGCCCGAGCGTCACAATGCGGTCAAAGTTCTTATATTCTTTGACGTGGGTGGGTCAATGGATCCACACGTGCGGGTGTGCGAAGAGTTGTTCTCTGCGGCTCGAACCGAGTTCAAGCATCTAGAATTTTTTTACTTTCACAACTTTATCTACGAAAGTGTCTGGAAGAACAATATTCGGCGCCACAATGAGCGTACGGCACTATTAGATGTCATGCATAAATACAGTCATGACTACAAAGTGATTTTTGTGGGGGATGCCGCGATGTCTCCCTATGAAATCGTGTCCCCGGGCGGTTCGGTAGAGCACTGGAACGAGGAGTCTGGCGAAGTTTGGATGCGTCGTCTGCGTGACACTTATGAGAAAGTGATTTGGATTAATCCGACACCTCAGGCGGAATGGGAATATACGCAATCAACGGCGATTACTCATAAGTTACTCGAGGGCCATATGTATCCTCTTACGCTAAAAGGCTTGGAAGAGGGTATGTCTTACCTGTCCAAATAATAGGCAATTAGCGCGGCGGTAATGGCCACGTTTAACGATTCCACGCCGTTATGCATGGGAATTCGGACTTTGGCCTGACATCGCGATGCAATGTCGGGCGCTACACCCTCACTCTCGTTGCCTAAGACAAACACCGCTTTTGCAGGTATGTGTTCTTCAAAAAAATTAGATTCTGTGTGACTGCTGAGCGTGTAGCAGGTAAACCCTAATCCCAGTAATGCATCGAGTGCTTCGCTACTGGAGGTGCACCGCAGGACGGGGGCGTGGAATAATGTGCCTGCGCTGGCTTTTGCTACCAGCGGACCTAGTGGCGCACAGCCACGCTCGGGTACGATCACCCCAGTAATGCCGGCAGCCGTAGTTGAGCGCAGGATCATTCCCAAGTTTTGGGGATTCGTCACTCGGTCCAAAAGAATAAGTCTGCAGGTCTCTTCACTGGTCGACTGCAAAAATACCGAGAGATCGTTGAAGGCTTGGCACTCGACGTCTAATGCGACACCTTGGTCTTGCTTTTTATTTTTTGAAATTCGCGCCAGCGCGTCCCTGTCGTGAAACCTTACATCGCAGCCTCTTTTTTCCGCTAACGCGATCAATCGGTCGAGTTTGTCTGATTTTTGGTTAGAGTCCGCAAGATGCAGCACTTTAGGCCGCAGTTGAGCATCCTGTAAGCAAGCCTCTACCGGGTTGCGCCCATACACGGTAAGCCAACGCCTCAAAGCCTGTTTTTTTGTTTGGTAATCGGTAGAATCTCGCATCAGCTATCTCTCTATACGCGGAGCGATGCTACCTTATAATACGATTGCAATCGAGTCAGGAGGGGAAGTGGAACTCATTTTGTATCACACCAGTGGGTGCCACTTGTGCGAACTGGCAGAAGACGTGGTCGCCAAGACCGTCTCTGCAGGCGCTGATATTCAGCTGACATTGGTTGATATCGCTATCTCCGATGATTTGATGGGGCGATATGGTTGGACGATACCTGTTCTAGCCAAGGGTGCGTCGGAGCTTAACTGGCCTTTCGATGTCGCTAAACTCCAGGCGTGGCTGGCGAATCTGCCTTAGCGCTCAAGTACCCACACGGACCGCTAACACGTCGCAGCTGGCGCCATGTAGAACACCGTTCGCAGTGGATCCCATCAGCAGGGCAAGGCCGTAGCGTCCGTGCGAACCCACGACGATTAAATCGGAACCCAGTTCTTCTGCCATCTGGTGGATTTCAACTTCCGGTCGCCCAAAGACCGTGTGTTGGTTGGCGCCGTCGACGCTATAATCCGTCCCTACTTTGGCTAATTGAGCCCGAGCTTGATCGCTAATCTCCTCTTGGATGCCCGAAAAATCCATGGGGATGTCACCGCCGTAGGCAAAACTCAGCGGCTCGATGACATGAATTAGGTGAACTTCTGCAGCTTTTTCTGCAGCCATGGCGCAACCGCGATTCACGACTTGAAGGGATTCTTCGCTGAGGTCGATCGCGATAAGGATTTTTGTGTAATTAGACATAGTCTTTCTCAAATGGCAGGTGTATTAAAACTATCGCACTTCGCGTGTTTGGAATCAATTACTGATATCATCGCTCGATGATTCAGATCAAGGACTTGGTATGGCGTTTTGGATAATTGTCGGCGTGGTGTTAGTGGCCTTGGCGCCACTTTCTCACTTCTGGCCCAGTAAGCAGCAGCGTAGGCTGGCGCATATCCGCGAACAGGCTGCCCTGCTGGGTTTATACGTCGAGCTGCGAAAACTGCCCGTGCACCGAAAGATCGATAGTTACATTCCTGCTGACGATCGCCGTTATTGGGTTTACTACGGGTTACGCTGTTCGCAAAAAGTGAAACTCCCAGTTGGATCGTGGTTGCGTACCCCGGATGGGTGGTTCGCCCTGACGGGCGACAGCGACTTGCCAGATGCCCTGGTCGCGTTACCGGAGGGGCTCGACGTCGTCTCTAGCACACCAGGTAGCGTGGGTTTTTTCTGGCAAGAACGCGGCGGTGACGAAGTGCTAAAGCACGCCGCGCAGTGCTTGAAACAGGCGGTAGCGAGTGCCTCAACGTTGTTAGATGAGTCCGAACAAGCTTCGACAAAATTGTAACTAAATCAGTTTTTTGCTTGACCGCGGGCTTTTGCATCACTATATATGGCCACCCTTAGGCGTGTGAAACGCAAGCAATCAAGCGATCCTTGAAGGAGAACTATGGGTAAGGCACTGGTCATTGTCGAGTCGCCAGCAAAAGCCAAGACGATTAACAAGTATTTGGGCAATGATTTTATTGTTAAATCCAGTGTTGGCCATATTCGTGATCTGCCGACCTCTGGCAGCGCTGCGTCATCTACCAATCCAAAAGAGCGAGCGGCTCAGGCGGCTAAGACTCGCAAGATGTCAGCCGAAAAAAAAGCTCAGTACCAAAAAAAGAAAGCGCATGACCAGCTCATCAGACGAATGGGTGTCAATCCTGACAAAGATTGGGAGGCGCATTACGAAATTTTGCCGGGTAAGGAGAAAGTGGTTAACGAGCTCAAACAGCTCGCAGCAAAAGCTGACACCATTTATTTGGCGACGGACTTGGACCGTGAGGGGGAGGCCATCGCTTGGCACTTGCAAGAGGCCATTGGTGGGGATCCTGAGCGTTACCGCCGCGTGGTATTTAACGAGATCACCAAATCGGCCATTCAAGAAGCGTTTGAACACCCGGGATCCTTAGATATTGCTCGCGTGAACGCTCAGCAAGCTCGCCGATTTTTAGACCGGGTTGTGGGTTACATGGTCTCGCCGCTGCTATGGGCCAAAATAGCGCGTGGCTTGTCGGCAGGTCGAGTGCAGTCTGTGGCGGTGCGGTTGATTGTTGAGCGCGAGCGCGAAATCAGAGCGTTTGTGCCGGAAGAATTTTGGGAGATTCACGCCGATTTGTTGTCATCAGCCGAAGAGCAGACGCGCTTTGAGGTTCGCAAATATCAAGGCGAGGGCTTCCGACCGCGCTCTGAATCAGAGGCGATGGCTGCTGTTGCGACGCTGCAAACAGCTCGTTATGCAGTTAAAGCGCGCGAGAGCAAGCCGACTCGCTCCAAAGCGCCGGCCCCTTTCATCACGTCGACATTGCAGCAAGCGGCGAGTACGCGTTTGGGGTTTTCTGTGAAGAAGACAATGACCT
This sequence comes from Aequoribacter fuscus, assembly GCF_009910365.1. Classification (NCBI taxonomy): domain Bacteria; kingdom Pseudomonadati; phylum Pseudomonadota; class Gammaproteobacteria; order Cellvibrionales; family Halieaceae; genus Aequoribacter; species Aequoribacter fuscus. The sequence goes on from NZ_CP036423.1 coordinate 1,346,365, forward strand.
TGGCGCAGCGGTTATACGAAGCCGGGCACATTACCTACATGCGAACCGATTCGACCAACCTCAGCGCAGAGGCGGTCAATGCCTGTAGACGTTATATTGAAACGAATTTTGACGCACCTTATCTGCCCGCAAAGCCTAAAAGTTACAGCGCACGCGAGGATGCTCAAGAAGCGCACGAAGCTATCCGACCCTCGGATGTCTTTGTCCAGCAGACACAGCTCAGTGCAATGGAGCGCGATGCACAGCGACTCTACGATTTGATCTGGCGCCAATTTGTGGCTTGCCAGATGCCGGCGGCGGAATATCTCTCGACAACCTTGACGGTCGAAGCCGCGGGCTTTGAATTGAACGCAAAAGGGCGTGTGGTGGTTTTTGATGGTTACACCAAGGTGCTGCCGCCGGCTGCCAAGAAAGGTCAAGAAGATGTCGTGTTACCCGATTTAAAAGTCAACGATTCGCTCAGTCTGGCCAAGCTGGATCCTTCGCAGCATTTCACCAAACCAACGCCGCGTTACGGCGAGGCCAGTTTAGTGCGAGAACTGGAAAAACGCGGCATAGGTCGCCCCTCGACCTATGCCTCTATTATCTCGACGATTCAGGATCGAGGGTACGTTAAGCTCGAGAACAAGCGGTTCTACGCAGAAAAGATGGGCGATATTGTCACACAACGTCTGCAAAGCAGCTTTGACGATTTGCTGGACTACGGGTTCACCGCGGCAATGGAAGAGCGTTTGGATGACGTGGCCAAAGGCGAGTTAGATTGGCGGGCATTGTTAGACCAGTTTTACGCGGACTTTAGCGATCGTTTGGAACAAGCCGGCGCGCCTGACCCCGACGGCATGCAGGCGAATGCGCCCACCATGACTGACATTCCCTGTGAGCAATGCGGCCGGCCTATGCAAATTCGCACGGCGGCTACCGGTGTGTTCCTGGGGTGCTCGGGGTATGCTCTGCCGCCCAAAGAGCGGTGTAAGCAGACCATTAATTTGGTGCCAGGCGACGAGGCCATCAGTGCCGATGCCGACGATGAAGCAGAGTCTCGCTTACTGATCAGCAAGCGGCGGTGCCAGTTGTGCAATGCCGCAATGGACAGCTACTTGATCGATGAAAAACGGAAACTCCACGTTTGCGGTAACAACCCTGATTGCTCGGGCTTCGAGGTAGAGCAGGGTCAGTTTAAGATCAAAGGTTACGACGGTCCGGTAATCGAATGCGATAAATGTGGCGCCGATATGCAGCTCAAAACAGGGCGTTTTGGTAAATATTTTGGCTGCAGCAGTGACAGCTGCAAGAACACGCGCAAGCTACTGCGCAGTGGCGAAGTGGCGCCGCCTAAGATTGATCCGGTGCCAATGCCCGAGCTCCAATGTGCCAAAGTAGACGATCACTACGTGCTTCGGGACGGCGCTGCCGGCCTGTTCTTAGCCGCTTCTCAGTTCCCTAAAAACCGCGAGACGCGGGCGCCACTCGTGAGTGAGCTAAAGCCCCATCGCGAAGAAATAGCCGCTAAATATCATTATTTGCTGGACGGGCCGGAGCATGACGATGAGGGCAACCAAGCGCAAATACGGTATAGCCGAAAAACCAAAGAGCAGTACTTGATGACCGAAGTCAATGGTAAGGCGACGGGTTGGCGTGCCCATTTCGAAGGGGGCCGCTGGGTCGAGAGTTTGGGTAAAAAATAAACGCATGAGTAGCTGTAGAGGCTTAGTAAACCACAGTCTGTATTGCGCGAGGGTGCTGTTGGAGGCGTGGCAGCGCGATCGCGAGGCTCAGCATTTGGGTGCAAGCGTCTTGCAGGATGCGTATCAGCCCGCGCTTAAATACCATCTTGGTCGCGCATACGGTTATCTCCTGCTTGAAGGTGCGGGTCATGCCGATGCGCCGAAAGACGCGCCCGTTTCGATCGCTGAGCTTCCAGAGCCCGCGAAAGGCAAGGTGCTACCTCAGACCGTCCAGGCGATGGCGCGCGAAGAATCGGGTATTTTGCAGCCCCTGTATGCGAATTTAGGAGCTCAAAACTTGGGCGGTGTGCGCAGCAGCTTGAACTTGGCCGCTCAGTCTCAGGGCCCTGATCATCGTGATTGGCATGGCGTGTATACTTTTTTGCAAAGCTCTGCCAGTGCCATTCGTGATGTCCTCGATGAATGCTAGCTGGGTTTGAGTTTGGCGCCCGGGGCTCCCCCCTGTTACACTAGGCGCGCAACTAAATCGAGGATCTGTTTTGCCATCGTCTTTTCTGGAAATTGCTGAACTTGCCAACGGCGACATCGTATTACAACGTGCCGATGAATCGGGTAAGTCAGAGCCCCTTGTTACGATTACCTTTTCCGACGAGAGCGCGGCCTACATGAATGACCAAACGCTTGAAGTCGCCAAGGTGATGATCCAAGCAGGTATTCAAGCTGTCGCAGCCATATCGGAACAAGTCGAGGCGGAAGAGGCTGCAGCCTCTGCCCCCCGAGTTATTCATTAGCGTCGAAGTACCCCAACACTCAAGCCTTCGATCGCAAAGGCTTGATCGCGCAGGTCAACAACAATGGGCTCGTAGGCTGGGTTTTCGGCGATGAGCCTCACGGTGTGTCCGCCCGCGGGTTTATCTAGGCGTTTTACTGTTACTTCGTCTTCAATACGGGCAACAACAATTTGCCCGTTGCGCACATCGCTGGTGCGTTTGACCGCCAAAAAATCACCGTCAAGAATGCCTACGTTGATCATAGAATCGCCGCGAACTTTCAAGAAATAGTCTGCGGGCGGATAGAAAAAATCGGGTGGAATGCTGATGTGCTCCTCGATATGTTCTTCGGCCAGAATCGGGCTGCCTGCGGCAACGCGCCCAATGACCGGTAGCCCAAAGGTCGCCTCTGGAAGCTTAATGCCGCGCGATGCGCCTGGGATCATCTCGATGGCGCCTTTACGCGCCAGGGCCTTCAGGTGATCTTCAGCGGCGTTGGCTGATTTAAAGCCCAAGGAGCGCGCAATGTCGGCTCGCGTAGGAGGCATGCCAGTGCTTTGCATGTGGCCTTTAATAAAATCGAGGACTTGCTGCTGGCGCTGGGTGAGCTTGATCATAACGACCCCTGTGTATTTTTCCAGTAACTGGTATTATATACAGCTGTGGGCGTGACGCAACTCATTGTATACACTAGGCGTTGAATCAGGGTGAGGATCAGATGTTGAGTTATCTAGAAACATTGCAGTCATGGACCGCGCAGCACGCATGGGCAGAGGCGGCGCTGTTCGCAATATTGGCCTTGTTGGGGTATCTGATTCTGAGCGTGGTCCTGGGGCGACTCGCTGCTACTTCGCAGGCGACCCGCCTGGGGTGGGATGACGTTATCGTCAATGCGATCAGTCCACCGGTGCGTGTTGCCTACCTTGGGCTCGTGGTGTTTTTTGCGTGGCAATGGGTGCCCAAACAGTGGTTGCCTTTTGCGCAAGAGTGGCTTGCCTGGTCGCCGCAATTGGCCTTGATTTTGATTATTGCGTGGGCTTTGCACCGCTTGATTGTGGGTGTAGAGGCAGAATATGTCCGGGTAAAAGCAGAGGCTTTGGATTCAACCTCGGTGGCAACCATTCATGCGATTGCCAAGCTGACGCGTGTGACTCTGTGGATTTTAGTCGCGTTGACCGCACTGCAAGCGCTTGGCGTTAGTGTATCTGGTTTACTGGCGTTTGGTGGTATTGGCGGTATCGCCGTCGGTTTTGCCGCAAAAGATCTGCTGGCGAACTTCTTTGGGGGTATGAGTATTTACCTTGATCGGCCGTTCGCGCCGGGTGATTGGATTCGCTCTCCAGATCGCGAGATTGAGGGTACGGTAGAGGATATTGGTTGGCGTCTAACGCGCATTCGGACCTTTGATCAACGACCTTTGTACATTCCCAACTCGGTTTTCAGTCAAATAGCGGTTGAAAACCCATCGAGGATGTTTAATCGCCGCATTTACGAGACGATCGGTGTTCGTTACCAAGATTCCAGCGTGGTGCGTGATATTGTGAATCAGGTGCGTACGATGTTGCAAAATCATCCCGATATCGATACCAACAAGACCCTGATTGTAAATTTCAACCACTTTGGTGCATCGTCCTTGGATTTCTTCATCTACACGTTCACGAAAACCGTGAATTGGGTCGAATACCACGGTGTCAAAGAAGATGTGTTGTTAAAAGTGTTGGATATTGTTCACGCGGCAGGCGCCGATGTGGCCTTCCCCACACAAACCCTACACGTCGACTCTATCGCTGGTCTTGAGCCACTTGTTCGGCCAGAACCCAGCGCTTGAAATCTACGAGGTTCTCGTCCTCGATCCGAGTGATGCTGATAATCAAAGCCATTGCCGGGTGGTCAATGTAGTGGATTTCCCCGCTTCGCATGCGTCGAGTTTGCTGTAAAGCAATCGCGTGGCGAAACGGGTAGGGGGTTTCGTCGTCGGCGAGGCTATTGGGTAAGTTGGAATCCGGACGGTTGCGCTCTACGTAGCGGAATTTCTGGCCTATGCCCGCTTCTAGCAGCCAGTCAGGCCTGCCCATTGGGGTAATTTCTTGTAGCTCGCTGTCCGTGGTTGCGATTCGTTGGCCGCCGACCGGTAAGCCGCGATGTTGAATGGGATTGGCCGGTTGAGGGGGGGCGGGCATCTGCCATTCGGGTAAGTAGTGTCCGTCCGTGTTCAGCCACAGATTGGTTTTGATATGCAGGTAGCGCGACACATAGACGGTGATATCGCCCTGTAGTTCGGGCCAAGCTTGACCTTGCGAGGCGGAGTCTATGCGAACGGGTAGTGTTTTGGTCTCATCTTGCAGTTGTTCGGCCCAGCGTAAATAGTGACGAACCTCATAGTCGTCGCTGTTTTCCAATTGTTGCTTAGCGCGCGCCAATTCTGGGGTGAGCGTTCGAGTATCCTGGCCTAGCCAGACATGTGTAACCGCCAGGGGTGTCGTTGCATCGACCGGCGCTTCGCTACTGATCATAGCGTCAAGGCGATTTGGGTTGTCTCTGGGTATAACGAACATGCGCTCACTGGAAAACGAGCTGTACCCCAAGCGGTAATCTAAGCGATTGGTTTCACTCTGCAGTGCTGGGTCGTATAAATCGCTTGGGCGGTACTGAAACAGTGATTCATCTATCCCAGGCCACGGCGAATTGGTGGGCGATGACCAGTCGATTTCAAAGGTCCCTGCTGGTGTCTGTGTCGTTTCGACTTGGTAAACGGTCTGCAGTTCTTTGCTGACGTCTTCTGAGGGTTGAAGGCGCCAGCGCTCGGCGGCCACCAAGTTGGGTTTGAGCGGCCATGCTTCGCCGCTCAAGGCGTTGGGGTTGTTCGAGGTCAGAACCAGAATCTCAATTTGGAACCAGGTTTTTTCGGGCTCGGCATCGTCTTGTGCGGTGACCCCGGAGGCGCTGATGGCAAAGCCCAACGCGGCCCAGACGGGCAGCAAGGCGCGTAAAATCGTAGCCCTTTTACAGGGCCGGTGAGGTAGCATCATGCCTAGGCTGCGGCTCGCGTTTGGGTCAGCTGTTTGCATAGCGTAATAATAAAGTCTGCGCGGTCTCTTGGCGATGTTAATTCGCACTGGAACTTCAATTTATTGGCGCCCGCGAGCTGATAGCGTTTAGGGTCTTTTTGCACCATCGTCACAAGATTGAGTGGGTCCACTTTGGTGTTGTCCATAAACTGCAAACTGCCGCTGGTTTCCCCAACGTCAACGCTGCTAATACCCGCTTGCTCGGCTTCGATCCGAACCTCGGCACTGATGAAGAGTGTTTTGACCGGTTCGGGCAGTAATCCAAAGCGGTCGATCATTTCAACTTGCAAATCACGCAATTGTTGCTGTGTTTGAGCAGCACCTACACGTCGATAGAGAACAAGGCGTGTATTGATATCGGGCAGATAGTCTTCGGGTATGAGCGCCGAGCTGTGGAGATTGACCTCGGACCCTTGTTCAAGCGGGGTGTCGACGTTCGGGAGTTCGCCGCGTTTGAGTGCAGCGACGGCGCGCTCTAGCATTTTTAGATACAGAGAGAAGCCCACACTGTGTATTTGTCCGGACTGATCGTCGCCCAATAATTCGCCGGCGCCACGGATTTCAAGATCTTGCGTTGCCAGTAAATAGCCTGCGCCCAAGTCGCCAGCAGCCTCGATGGCTTCAAGACGTTTTTCGGCGTCTTTGGTCAACCCTGAGCGAGGCGGGCACAATAGGTAAGCATAGGCTTGGTGATGCGATCGTCCGACGCGGCCACGCAGCTGGTGTAACTGCGCCAAGCCCAATCGATCCGCGCGATCCATAATAATCGTGTTGGCGTTGGGGACGTCGATGCCAGTCTCGATAATGGTCGTGCACACCAGAATGTGAAAACGCTGGTGATAAAAGTCCGACATGATGCGCTCAAGTTCCGTCTCGTGCTGCTGGCCATGTGCGACAGCAACCTTCAGGTCGGGTACCATGGCTTGCAGTTTGCGGGCCGTCTCTTCGATCGTTTTGACCTCGTTATGCAGGTAATACACCTGGCCGCCACGCAAGGTTTCACGCAGGATGGCCTCTTTGATCATGCTGGTGTTGTGCTCGCGCACGAAGGTTTTAATCGACAAGCGCTTGGCGGGGGGCGTGGCAATGACCGATAAGTCGCGCATGCCACCTAGAGCCATGTTTAGCGTTCTTGGGATAGGAGTGGCCGTCAGAGTCAGAATGTCGACCTCTGTTCGAAGTGCTTTTAATGTCTCTTTTTGCTTCACGCCGAATCGGTGCTCTTCGTCAATAATCAGAAGACCGAGGTCTGCGAACTTCACGTCGGGCGACAGTAATTTATGCGTGCCTACCAAAATGTCGATTTTGCCGGACGCGAGGTCCGCCATGATGGCTTTGTTTTGACTGGCGCTATTGAAGCGTGAGACCACCGCGACTTTGACATCCCAACCGGCAAAACGGTCGCAAAACGAATGGTAGTGCTGCTGTGCAAGCAAGGTCGTCGGCACAAGCACAGCAACTTGCTTGCTGTTGTGGCTCGCGATAAACGCCGCTCGCATTGCCACCTCGGTTTTGCCGAAGCCCACGTCGCCGCAGACCAGTCGGTCCATGACTTTTTGTGCGCACATGTCGTTTCGAACCGCCTCAATAGCCAGCGCTTGGTCTGGTGTTTCTTCAAAGGGGAAGCCAGAGCAGAAGCGTTCGTAGTCTAGGGGGTCAAGCTCATGCGCGAACCCCTTGCGGGCCTCGCGTCTTGCGTAGACTTCAAGCAATTGAGCTGCGACGTCAGAGGCGCGCTCACTGGCTTTTTTACGGGCTTTTTCCCATTGATCGGAACCCAGCCTGTGAAGGGGTGCTGAGTCACCGTCGGCACCTGCGTAGCGTGAGATTAGGTGGAGCGAGGCAACCGGAACATAGAGTTTTGCGCCCTCGGCGTAAATTAAGGTAATGAATTCGTTGGTCTCGCCGGCTACTGATAGCGTTTGCAGGCCTTCGTAGCGCCCGACGCCATGTTCCAAGTGTACTACGGGTGTACCTTCATGGAGCTCGTTAATATGACGAAAGGCCTCGTCGGTGCTGTGTTGCGTATCGCTGCGACGTCGGCGTTGCGCCACCTTTTGCCCATACAGCTGGGCTTCAGCGACTAAACAGGGCGCATCGGGGCCAAAATACATGCCGCGATCGATTGGGGCCGTGGCAATACCCAGTGTGACCGGGTTTGCCTCAAAACTCTGCCAGTCTTCAAAGTACTCTGCTTGGAGTCCAATTCGCTGCAGTGCATCGATGAGCGCTTCTCGTCTGCCTGCCGTTTCTGCCACCAGTAAGGTGCCGGCGCAATGTGTCTCAATCCAGCGCTTTAACGGTTCGACGGGTGAGGTGCTGGCCTCGGAGATGAAGCTGGGCAAAGGTTTTGAGTCGGTGTTGAAGTGCACCGGTGCGTCGGGGTTGCGTCTGAGTTCGAGGGTCGCAAAGCGCTTAATCTGACCATAGAATTCATCCACCGGTAGAATAATCCTTTGCGGCGGCAGTAAGGGTCGACGCGGATCGATGCCGTATTCTTCGTGGCGCTCCACAACATCTTGCCAGAATCGTTGACTCGATTGGTGGTGGTCCCCGACGGTCACCAATGCTGTGCCCTCGGGCAAGAAGTCAAATAAGCTGGCAGTTTGTTTGAAAAACAGTGGTAAAAAATACTCGGTGCCACCCGGTACTCGCCCGGCGAGTACCTCTCGATAAATAGGACACGCGTCGTGGTCGACGTCGAAGGCCTCGTACCAGTTCATCATAAACTGGTTTAGCGCGCCTTTGGTCAGAGGGAACTCGCGCGCGGGCAATAAGTCGATGCGTTCGATGGCTTCGATGGTGCGCTGTGTTTCTGGGTCAAAGGTTCGGATGGTGTCGACGTCGGCGTCAAAGGTGTCGATGCGATAAGGCACGGAACTGCCCATTGGAAATACGTCTAAAATGGAACCGCGCAGGGCGAACTCACCGTGTTCGTAGACCGTGTCGACGGCTACGTAGCCCGCGTTGAGCAGCTGTTGCCTGAAGGCAACAGCATCAAACTCATCACCAATGCCGAGCTGCAACGCATTGCTGGCGATGTAGTCGATGGGCGGGAGCCGGTGCATCGCAGTGGAGACCGGTACGATCAAAATACCGCGCGCCATTTTGGGTAGGCGATACAGCGTGCGCAGGCGCTCCGATACGATATCTTGGTGCGGTGAGAAGTGGTCGTAGGGCAGTATTTCCCAGTCAGGAAAACTCAGCAACTCGGTTTCCTGGGTTAAAAAGAAGGGGAGTTCGCGTTCCAGTGCAATCGCATTACTGGTGTCGGACACAAACACCACAATGCGTTCATGGTGGGAGGCAAGCTCTGCCACGCAACGCGCTTCGGCGCTACCATAAAATGGCCCAACAGCCGTGCGGGTACTGGCTTTGTCGGGCCAGGGCGAAGACGAAATTAAGTGTTTAAACATAGCGTGCCGAGTGTTGTAAGCGGTTTATCTGGGGCTCAGATTCGAGGTGGGTAGTGTAACGATCAATTGGTCTAATGCCCAGTGTTGGGTCTCAGCCCTTGCGCCTTTGCGGCGCTTACGCGGATAATACACAAATAACAAAACAATATTGAACATCTTATCCAAGACAGACTGACAGCTAATACAGGACCACACATGGCAGAGAGTAGAAAACGCAAACGCCCCGACGATTACTTTGGTGATTGGAAACAGCGCGAGGCGCTGGCCGAGGGTATGATTCCACTCGTTGGCGCATTGGCGCGCGAGAAAAATGTAAAGACTTATGTGTACGGTAAGTCGCTCGTGAATCAATCGGTGTTAGACATTATGCGCACCCATCGTTACGTGCGTCAGGTCGAAGAAAACGAGCTATCTGAGTTTGAAACGTATCCCGTCATCAAAGAATTGGCTGGGCTGAATCTGGGTCCGGCGCACATCGATGTGGGCCGCATTGCGGTGAATTATTTTGACCGTGGTCAGGGGCAGGGTTTGTCCGTTGAGGAGTATGTACAGCAAACTGTGCAGGATTTGGTTGGTGCAACCGACAAGCCTGTGGATCAACCCGTGGATGTAGTGCTGTATGGCTTCGGCCGCATCGGTCGTCTGGTTGCTCGAATTTTGATCGACAAAACCGATGGTGGTGCGGGATTGCGTCTCCGTGCGATCGTAACGCGCAAGGGTAAAGCCCCCAATGACCTCGAAAAGCGCGCGAGTCTATTGCGTCGCGACTCGGTACACGGCGCGTTTAACGGCACCATTCGCGTGGATGAGGAGCGTCAGAGCTTTGTGGCAAATGGCAACGAGGTGCGCGTGATCTACGCCGATGACCCCAGTACCATCGACTACACCGCCTACGGGATCAATAACGCGATCGTGGTGGATAATACCGGTGTTTGGAGAGATGAGGCCGGCTTGTCGCAACACCTGCGGAGTAAAGGTGTGGCTAAGGTCATTTTGACCGCACCGGGTAAGGGTTCGTTGAAAAACATCGTTGCGGGTATCAACAACGATATCATTGAAGATTCCGACACCATTATTTCTGCGGCGTCTTGCACCACGAATGCGATTGCGCCGCCGCTGAAGTGTATTGACGACCAGTTTGGCATCAAAGCTGGCCACGTCGAAACCGTGCATGCGTATACCAACGATCAGAACCTGATCGACAACTACCACAAAGCAGAGCGTCGCGGTCGCAGCGCGCCCCTGAACATGGTAATCACGGAGACGGGTGCCGCAAAAGCTGTGGGCAAAGTATTGCCGCAACTGGATGGTTTGCTGACCGGTAATGCGATTCGAGTGCCGACGCCCAATGTGTCGATGGCCATTCTGAACTTGACGTTAACGCAAGAGACGACCAAAGAAGAGCTCAATGAGTTTATGCGCAACATGGCGCTGCACAGCCCGTTGCGTAAGCAAATTGACTACTCCAACTCGACCGAAGTGGTATCGTCCGATTTTGTAGGTTCACGCCACGCCTGTATTTACGATGCCCAAGCTACCATTGTGAATGGCAATCAAGCGGTGCTGTATTTGTGGTATGACAATGAGTTTGGCTACAGCTGTCAGGTGCACCGTATTTTGGAGCAGATGGCAGGAATTAAGTACAAAACCTACCCCAAGGAAAATTGATCGGATAAATTGTCCGCATTAAGGATGTGGCGCTGGCGAAACCGATGCTACATCCGCTATAATGCGCCGCGACATTTATTGGTTGTTCGCGGCGCTTTTGGTTTTAAACCGCCTAAGTCTCGTGGGCACGACAATGATTAGTAAAACTCCCACGGAACTCTACGATGATTAAAATCAAACGGGGTCTGAACATCCCGATCCAGGGTACACCTTCTAGCACCATCGATGCCTTCGTGACTCCGCGAAATATAGGCGTGGTTGGACATGACTATCACGGCATGAAGCCGACCATGGAAGTGCGCGAAGGCGATACAGTCCAAAAAGGACAGGTGTTGTTCAGCGACAAGAAGACGCCAGGTGTGCATTACACTGCTCCTACTTCGGGCACAATCAGCGCGATTAACCGCGGTGCAAAGCGTGTGCTTCAGTCGGTAGTGATCGAAGTGTCCGATGCGCCTGGAATCGACTTTGGCGCTGTCACGGCGGATCAGGCGCGTGCTATGGGTCGTCAAGAGGTCGTCGATAAGCTCGTCGCTTCGGGTTTGTGGACTGCGTTGCGAACGCGTCCATTCAGTAAAGTCCCTGCCATTGATGCCGAGCCGGTTGCTCTGTTTGTCACGGCCATGGATACTCAGCCTTTGGCGGCTGATCCTACTATTGCGATCGCTGAGCAAGCCGAAGCTTTTGCGTTGGGCGTCGATGTGTTGGCCAAACTGACCAGCGGTAAGACGTATGTGTGTGCAGCTGCTGGCGCTAATATCCCGGCTGCCACCGCATCGAATGCGGAGCTGGCCACTTTTTCGGGTCCTCATCCTGCAGGATTGGTGGGAACCCATATCCACTTCTTGACGGGTGCGAGTGCCTCGCGTCAGGTGTGGCACATAGGCTACCAAGACGTTATAGCTGTTGGTCGCCTGTTCTTGGATGGGCAGCTTTACAGTGAGCGCGTTATCGCACTGTCAGGCCCAGCCGCCAGTAATCCACGGTTGGTGCGTACTCTTTTGGGCGCTGATCTTACAGCGCTGTGTGCGGGCGAGCAAAGTGCCGAGGAGTCGCGCTTGGTGTCTGGATCGGTATTAGGTGGTCGTAGCGTCAGTGGTGCGACGAGCTATTTAGGGCGTTACCACAATCAGGTGACCTTAATCGCAGAGGGTCGTGACCGAGCCTTTATGGGCTGGTTGTCGCCGGGTGCGAAGCGTCACTCCAATATGGGTATCTATATCACCAGTTTTTTTGGGACGAAGCCCTTGGCTATGACGACAAACACCAACGGTTCAGAGCGTGCAATGGTGCCAGTAGGTAGCTATGAACGCATCATGCCGCTGGATATTTTGCCAACCCAGCTGTTGCGCTCGTTGTTGGTGGGTGATACCGAAACGGCTCAGCAACTCGGTTGCCTAGAGCTGGACGAAGAAGATTTGGCGCTGTGTACCTACGTGTGCCCAGGTAAATACGAGTACGGTCCGGTGTTGCGGGACAACCTAACGCGTATAGAGCAGGAGGGTTAATCGGTGAGTTTGCGTTCGTTTTTAGATTCCATAGAGCCTAATTTCAAAGAGGGCGGTAAGTATCAAAATTGGTACGCGCTGTATGAAGCGGTAGACACGATTTTTTACTCGCCTAACCACGTAACTAAGTCGACCGCGCACGTTCGCGATGGTGTTGACTTGAAGCGCATCATGATCACCGTATGGTTCGCGGTGTTCCCCGCCATGTTTTACGGTATGTACAACTTGGGTTTCAATGCGAACGAAGTCATCGCAGCGGGTCAAGGTGCAGCCCTTGACGGATGGCGTGGCGCGATCCTATACGCCGTTGCTGGCAGTGACCCGAGCAGTATTTGGGATTGTTTTGTTTACGGTGCTCTGCACTTCTTGCCCATTTATTTCGTGACCTTTGCGGTTGGCGGTTTTTGGGAAGTGTTGTTTGCGATGAAGCGCGGCCACGAAGTCAACGAAGGGTTCTTCGTGACCTCCATTCTATTCGCATTGATTTGCCCGCCTGATCTGCCTTTGTGGCAAGCGGCCTTGGGTATTAGTTTTGGCGTTGTCATTGGTAAAGAAGTCTTTGGCGGCACGGGCAAAAACTTTTTGAACCCAGCGCTCACAGGCCGTGCGTTCTTGTACTTTGCCTATCCCGCACAGCTTTCTGGAGATGCTGTCTGGGTCGCTGTTGATGGGTACACGAGCGCGACACCACTGGCTTTAAATGCTATGGGAGGCGTTGACGCCATCACCCAACAGTGGACTTGGATGGATGCCTTCATGGGCGCTATTCCCGGCTCGATTGGCGAAACCTCTACTCTGATGGTGTTGATCGGCGGTGCAGTGCTGTTGATCACCCGAATCGCGGCATGGCGAGTTGTGGCCGGCGTGTTCTTAGGCATGTTTTTACTGAGCGGCCTGTTCAATATGATCGGCTCTGATACCAATCCGGCCTTCGCGACTCCTTGGTACTGGCATCTGGTGATGGGTGGTTTTGCCTTTGGCATGATGTTTATGGCCACTGACCCTGTATCGTCTGCGATGACGAACGGTGGAAAGTGGGCCTTTGGTATCTTGGTGGGTGTCATGACGGTATTGATTCGCGTGGTCAACCCGGCGTTCCCAGAGGGCATCATGTTGGCGATTCTGTTCGCTAACCTGTTCGCTCCTTTAATGGATCATTTTGTGGTGCAAGCGAATATCAAACGGAGGTTAGCGCGTGTCTAGTAAAGATGGCATCGGAAAAGTCATAGGCGTCGCGCTGGCGCTGTGCGTCGTGTGCTCGGTGGTAGTTTCTACCGCGGCGGTGCAGCTTAAGCCCGCGCAAGAGATCAACAAAACTCGCGACTTAAAGCGCAATATCTTACAGGCAGCAGGTTTGTACGATGCGTCACAATCGGTAGAAAGCCAGTTTGAAAGTATTTCGACACGCGTTGTTGACTTGCGCACGGGCCGGTTTACTGACGAGGTTGATCCCGCGAGTTTCGATCAGCGTTCGGCGTCGAAAGATCCAAGCAATTCAGCGGAATTAGACGATGAGCAAGATGTCGCGAAGATTTCTCGGCGTGAGCACTACTCACTAGTGTACCTAGTAGAAAATAGCGGTGCGATCGAGAAGATCATTCTGCCTGTACGTGGTTATGGCTTGTGGTCAACGCTGTACGGTTTTGTGGCGCTCGAATCCGATGCGAACACGGTCGTCGGTTTGGGGTTTTATGAACACGGTGAGACCCCCGGCTTGGGCGGCGAGGTCGACAACCCTCGCTGGAAAGCGTTCTGGCCCGGCAAACAAGTGTATCGTGATGGCGAAGTCGAGATTGCGCTTGCAAAAGGCGCGGTAGATCCTGCGAGCACAGATGCGCCATGGCGTGTTGACGGGCTATCAGGCGCGACCTTGACATCGCGTGGCGTAACAAATTTGGTTCAGTTTTGGTTAGGCGAGGATGGATTTCAGCCATTCTTGGCGAATTTGAAGGCGGGGGAGGCCTGATATGAGTAAGTTTAAGGAAACGGTGATCAGCCCCATTTTTGATAACAACCCGATCGCGCTTCAAATTTTGGGCATTTGCTCAGCATTAGCGGTGACCAGCTCACTACAGGTCACGGTGGTCATGTGTATTGCATTGACCCTAGTGACGGCATTTTCTAACTTCTTTATCTCGTTAATTCGAAACGCAATCCCCTCGAGCATCCGTATCATCGTCCAGATGATCATTATCGCTTCTTTGGTCATTGTGGTTGATCAGATCTTAAAAGCGGTAGCTTACGACATCAGTAAACAGCTATCGGTGTTTGTAGGTCTGATCATCACCAACTGTATTGTTATGGGGCGCGCAGAAGCTTACGCCATGAAGAATCCGCCCATCCCGAGCTTCTTCGACGGTATCGGCAACGGCTTGGGCTACAGCGTGGTACTTTTGGCCGTCGGTTTTGTCCGCGAACTTTTCGGGGCAGGCAAATTGTTCGGCATCGAAATTTTACCGCTCGTCACGGAGGGTGGATGGTACAACCCCAACGGTTTATTACTGTTGCCACCGAGTGCATTCTTTTTGATCGGTATTTTCATTTGGGTTTTACGCAGCGTCAAACCCGCTCAAGTGGAAGAGCCTGAGTACTCTATTGCCAAGCACACGGTCGCTAAGGAGGGCGTGTAATGGAATATTATTTGAGCCTGTTTATTCGCTCGATCTTTATCGACAACATGGCGCTGGCCTTCTTTTTGGGCATGTGTACCTTTTTGGCGATCTCGAAAAAAATTCAAGCGGCCCTGGGTTTGGGCATCGCGGTGATTGTGGTTCTCACCATTACCGTGCCCGTGAACAACTTAATTTACAACTATTTGCTGGCCGATGGTGCCCTCGCGTGGGCGGGCTACCCCGATATCGATTTAAGTTTCTTGGGCTTGTTGAGCTACATCGGTGTCATCGCAGCGATTGTCCAAATCATGGAAATGTTTTTGGACAAGTTTGTTCCAGCTTTGTACAACGCTTTGGGTGTGTTCTTGCCGCTGATCACGGTGAATTGCGCTATCCTTGGAGCAAGCTTGTTCATGGTGGAACGCGACTATGGCTTCGCCGAATCCGTGGTATTTGGCGCTGGCTCTGGTGTGGGTTGGGCCCTAGCGATTGTTGCTTTGGCCGGTATACGCGAGAAGCTCAAGTACAGTGACGTGCCTGAAGGTTTGCGTGGCCTTGGCATTACGTTCATCACCGTTGGACTCATGTCGTTGGGCTTCATGTCTTTCGGCGGAATCGACTTGTAAGGGGTTAGCAATCGATGGATACCATTTTATTCGGCGTAGGAATGTTCACGGCAATCGTGCTTGCCCTCGTGTTGATCATTCTGTTTGCGCGCAGCCGCATGGTGAATAGCGGTGCAGTTAATATTGTAGTCAACGGCGAGAAGACCATTTCTGTACCTGCCGGCGGCAAGCTACTCCAAACCCTGGCTGACTCGAACTTGTTTTTGGCATCGGCCTGTGGCGGTGGCGGTACTTGCGCCCAGTGTAAGTGCATTGTTAAGTCCGGCGGTGGCGCTATGTTGCCAACCGAAGAGGGCCACTTTAATCGTCGTGAGGCAGCCGAGGGCTGGCGCTTGAGCTGCCAGACTGCCGTCAAGCAGGACATGGAAATTGAAGTGCCGGAGGAAGTGTTCGGGGTGAAACAGTGGGAGACCACCGTAGAATCGAACGACAACGTTGCGACCTTTATCAAAGAGCTCATACTCACGTTGCCCGAGGGCGAAAACGTGGACTTCCGTGCAGGGGGTTACGTTCAGCTAGAGCGACCTGCAGGTCATGTACAATATTCTGACTTTGATATCGGCGAAGAGTATCGCGGTGACTGGGAGCGCTTTGGCTTCTTCAATCTCGACTCGAAAACGGACGAACCCATTATTCGCGCTTACTCGATGGCCAACTATCCGGAAGAGAAGGGTGTGGTTAAGTTCAATATTCGTATCGCGACGCCACCGCCCGGCAGTCAAGGCATACCTGCTGGCGAAATGTCATCGTGGGTCTTCAACCTTAAGCCGGGCGATAAAGTTAAAGTCTCTGGGCCTTTTGGCGAGTTTTTTGCCAAAGATACGGATGCGGAGATGGTCTTCATCGGTGGCGGTGCCGGTATGGCGCCGATGCGCTCTCACATCTTCGATCAGCTGAAGCGTTTGGGTTCGAAGCGCAAAATTTCATTCTGGTATGGCGCGCGTTCGCTTCGCGAAATGTTCTATGTCGAAGATTACGACACGCTGGCGGCTGAGAACGAGAATTTTGACTGGCACGTCGCACTGTCTGATCCGCAGCCCGAAGATAACTGGACGGGCTTAACCGGATTTATTCACAACGTGCTGTACGAGCAGTACCTGAAAGATCACCCAGCGCCAGAGGATTGCGAGTACTACATGTGCGGGCCACCAATGATGAATGCGGCGGTCATCAAAATGTTGACGGATCTCGGTGTGGAACCTGAGAACATTATGCTCGATGATTTCGGTGGCTAATATTCAGCGATTTACCCTAGCGCTCAGCCTGTTGGTCTGGGCGCTTTTTCTTTCAGGCTGTGACCCTAAGCCTGCGTTCGAGAAGATGGGCGGACGTACGATGGGCACCAGCTGGTCTTTGACTTATCTCCCACCCAATAGCGATCACAACGCGTCGGCGCTGCGTGCTGCGCTAGAAGCCGAATTGCTCGATATCAATCAATCGATGTCGACGTATATCGCAGATTCTGAGATTAATCTTGTCTCCAGTGCACCGGCAAATGAGCCGATCAAAGTATCGAGCGGCTTCGCCTATGTGCTTGATCAGGCTTTGACTTTGTCGCGCTTGTCAGGCGGCGCGTATGACGTGACGGTCGAGCCTCTGATTTTGCTGTGGGGATTCGGGCCCGAGTTTAAAAAAGACGACCTCCCAAGTGAGGCTGAGGTAGAGGCCGCTCGAGCTCAGGTAGGCTACGAAGCCCTAGAATTTGATTTGGCCAGCCGCACGCTGGTGAAGACGAGCCCCCGTGCGCTCGATTTTTCCAGTATTGCTAAAGGATTCGGCGTGGACCGCCTTGCGAACTTGCTGCGAAGTCGTGGGATCGACAATTTTATGGTCGAAATTGGCGGCGAACTCAAAGTTCAAGGCCTCAATCCGCAGGGGCAACCGTGGCGCATTGCTGTGCGTTCACCCCAATCGGACGCCCCCGAGGTTGCAACCACCATTGCTCTGACAGATATGGGTGTGGCAACGTCAGGAGATTACTTCAATTTCTTCAGGGTAGGGGGGCAGAACTACTCGCATCTGATCGATCCAACAACCGGGTGGCCCATACGGCATGAGGTGGTATCGGTTACGGTAGTCGATCCAAGTGTCACACGCGCAGATGGCTTGGCAACGAGCCTGTTGGTATTGGGCAAAGATGAGGCTTTAGCGCTTGCTGAGGAAAATCAGTGGGCCGTGTTACTATTGGCGAGGACCGAGGCTGGGATAGAATCTTTTCCTAGCTCTGCGTTTGCTCGTATGTACCAATCACAGTAAAAAGGAGACACCATGGAAACCTTCGTTTTAGCGTTCATTCTAATGGGTGTTGTTGTTGCCATTATGGCCGTTGGTGTTATGTTTGGGCGCCAGCCCATTAAAGGTAGCTGTGGTGGCATGGGCGCAGTCGGGATAGACGCTGCCTGTGAACTCTGTGGTGGTGACCCCAACAAATGCGAGACTGAATCGGAAAAAACCGCCAACTCTGCTCGCCCTGGCTTGTTTTACTCCGCAGATAAAAATTCATAGTTCGTTTCCGATGGCCCTGCTTTGGCACTTGGCGCTGCGTTACTCTTTTGGGGTGCGCCGGCAGGGTTTTGCGCGTTTGGTGTCTGTTATTTCCGTTGCAGGCATGACTCTGGGTGTTATTGCGCTTATTGTGGTCATGTCTGTTATGAATGGTTTTTCACGCGAAATTACCGAGCGCATCTTATCGGTCGTACCGCACCTGTTTGTTGAGCAAACCATCGACGACACCTCAGGCACGGAGCAAGCCCTTCGGCAGCAGGAAGGCGTCGTTGCGGTATCGCCTTACCTTCGGACACAAGCCTTGCTGGGTTCGGGTAGTCTAATCAGCGGCGCTCGTATCATGGGTGTTGACACCAGGACTCTGGCAACTGTGTCCCCTTGGCTGGAGACCGTAGCGCGTCAGCTCGAGCAGGCGGCGGATATCCGTTTTGGCCTTGTATTAAGCAGCAGCTTGGCGGCGAGTTTGGGTGTGATGCCGGGCGATGATGTAAAGATGACCTTACCCGATGTGGTGGTTAGCCCGTTTGGTGTGTTCCCGAAAACGAAAACCTTGCGAGTTGTAGGCGTTTTTGACCTCAGTATTAATCAATCGAGCGCCGATGCCTTCATGGATTTAACGACGGCGGAGCGGCTACTGCGACGCGATCGTGACGGTTGGCAAGTACGCGGGCAGGATCTTTGGCAAGCGCCAACGCTTGCGAGTAACATCAACATTGAGCTCAGTCCCCTGGGGCTTCATGCAACGGATTGGACCGAGACGCAGGGCTCGCTGTTTGCCTCTATTAAAATGGAAAAACGTATGGTCGCGGTGTTACTGTTTTTGGTGGTTGTGGTGGCGGCGTTTAATTTAATCGCGACCTTGGCCATGTCGGTGCAGTCCCGCCGCAAAGATATTGCGGTGTTGGGTATGATGGGGCTCTCGCACACCCAATTGTCATTGGTGTTTCTACTTCACGGTTTGCTGATGGCCTGTGTCGCCATTGCGATTGGGACCTTGGTGGGTGTTGTGTTGGCGATGAATCTGCCTGATATTGTGCGCTTGGTTGAACTGGCGTTTGGTTTTAAAGTGTTTGATCCGACGGTGTATTTTATTAGCGATTTGCCTTCGCACTTACTGTGGTCTGATGTTTTTTGGGTAGTGACTATCGCGCTACTGTTAAGCATCTTAGCGTCAATCTATCCCGCTTTGCGAGCAGCGCGAATCTCGCCTGCAGAGGTATTGCGCTATGAATAATCTCGTTTTGGAATGTCTCAGCCTCGCAAAGCAATACGCCGATGGCGCGAACAGCGTTCAGGTATTGAATGATCTGAATTTCGAGCTTAGGGCCGGTGAGCTCGTGGCTATCCTTGGTGTATCAGGCTCGGGTAAGTCTACCTTACTGAACGTGCTCGGTGGCCTCGACGAACCTACCGCTGGAGACGTCCGGGTTAAAGGCGTCTCGTGGTCACGTTTAAGCGCAAGCCAGCGCTGCACGTATCGTAACGAGTCCCTAGGTTTTGTATACCAGTTCCATCATTTGCTCGCGGATTTTAATGCGTGGGAGAACGTGGCTATGCCTCTTCGCATTGCGGGAATGTCGCAGGTCGACGCCAAAAGCCAAGCCCTGCAGTGGTTAGACCGTTTGGGTCTGTCTGCGCGCGCGAGCCATCGTCCTTCGCAGCTATCGGGTGGCGAGCGCCAGCGAGTCGCGATTGCCCGAGCCTTGGTGCGTGAACCCGCTGTTGTGCTGATGGATGAGCCCACCGGCAACCTAGATCAGGGGTCGGCTGAAAGGGTGTTGTCCACGCTCGAGGGGCTCAGAGACTTGAATACGGCTTTTGTTATTGTGACTCACGATGAGTCGGTCGCAGCCAGAGCTGATCGGCGTTTGCGCCTAGAGCAAGGCCAATTAGTGGCGATCCAATGAACCTCAAATTTCGATTAGGGATCGCGCTTCGCTACGTTCTGACACGCGAGCAAGCGCCTCTGTCGCGTTTTTTAAGTTTGCTGTCAGTCACTGGTTTAGTGTTGGCCGTGGCTCTGATGGCGGTCGTTATGTCGGTTATGAATGGCTTTGACCGAGAGATGCGCACCCGCGTGTTGGCCGTTATTCCACACGTATCGGTCATGGGAGCGGGTGGATTGGAACCGAGCGACTTAGCAGAGCAGTTGCTAAGCAACGCCGACGTACAAAGCGTGACACCTTTCGTCGAATTGCAGGGGCTTGTGCAAAACGGCAAACAGGTAGAGGCCTTTGTGGGCGTGGGTGTTTCCGATCCGAGTTCTTGGCTGTTGCCCGGTATGATCTCTAACGACAAGCCCAAGCCCGGCGTATGGGTAGGAGAGCGCTTGGGGCAACGACTCAACGCAAGCGTTGGCGATCGGGTCAGTGTTGTGATACCGGATTCGGGCGACCAAAAGGCCAGGGCGTACACTGTGACGATTGCGGGATGGCTAAGCACCCAAACCGAGGCGGATGACGCCCTGATCTTATTGCCGCTGCAAGACGCCCAACGTTTTGTGGGGTACGACTCAGTTAAGGTCAGTGGTCTAAAAGTACAGCTGCAAGACGTTTTCTTGGCGCCCTGGTTCGCTCAGGGTTTGCAGTATACCTTGGCGCCAACCCAATACGTCCGGCACTGGGGTATGACGCACGGTAATCTGTACGCGGCTATTCAGTTGTCGCGGGACCTAATCGTTATCTTAGTAGCAGCCGTTGTGCTTATCGCCGCGTTCAACGTCGTGTCTTCGTTGGTCTTGTTGGTGACAGACAAGCGCGAGGAGGTAGCGATTTTGTCCACCATGGGCCTTCAACCTCGGGCTATTGCCTCGATTTTTTTATGGTTAGGGACGTTAATTGGCATAGTGGGTAGCGCACTAGGCGTAGCGCTAGGGTATGTTCTTAGCATCAGTATTACCTCGATTGTCGCCCGTATCGAACACGTTTTTGGGGTAAATTTTTTGAATACCGACGTGTATCCAATTGCGTTCTTGCCCACCGATCCTCAGGCGGGAGACTTTGTGTTGGTGGCATTTATTGCGATCGCTGCGTGTGCGTTAGCCGCAGTGTACCCCGCGCGCCGAGCGGCGCAGATTGCCCCTGCCGAGGTCTTGTCAGAAGCCTAGAGTATCAGGCGCGAGTCTGGCGTTTGATTTGGCGCTCGCGCCACTTGCGTCGAATTTGCGCCTTCCACATGATATCGACCACAAAATAACCCAAGGCGCCAAAACCTATGCTAAAAAGGAGGCATCCCAGTAAAAAAGGTTGCCAGATAGCGCCCAGGGTCGCCGAGAGCCAGGCAAAGCTTAACTCGAATTGAATAGCCTGCGTGTCTACGCCTAAGATAAAGGCGCCGAGTTCGTAGGCAAAAAAGAAGATTGCTGGCATGGTCAGCGGGTTGGTAATCCACACCAAAGAGACCGATAAGGGTAAGTTACAGCGCAGCCAAACAGCCAGTGCCGCGGCAACCAGCATTTGCCCCGGTATGGGCATGAAGGCCATGAACAAGCCGACAAAGAACCCCATGGATGCCGAATAGCGATTTAAGTGCCACAAATTGCCTTCGTAGATCCAATCACCAAAGACATGCAAAGCTTTAAGCTCTTTTAATTCCGACGCGCTGGGAATCAGTTTTTTCAGCGTATGCTTGGGCATGATGGTTTATGAACCTTAGTGCTCGTTATTCAGTCGACCCCATGTGCTGCAATGGTGTCTCTGTTTGCGAGCGCTATTATGACCAGATTTGGACCGAAAGACTACGCTCTAATTGCCGCCACGGGCCTTATTTGTGGGGTGCTTTCGGCGCTTTTGTGGCGCGGCTTTAGCGCCTTTTATGGCTCGCTCTGTGTATCGGCAATACTATTTTACTATTTTCGTATTAGGGTGCTGCGAATCCTTATTGTCGGTTGGTGCGTGGGTCAGGCTTGGGTTTGGTTTTATAGCCAGTGGATGGTCGAGCTGAATGTCTCGCCCCAATGCTTAAACACACCGTTGACCGTGCAAGCCAAAGTGCGTGATTTTGTAGACGAGTACCCAGGCTTTAATGAGACGGTCGTGCAGCGGGCTGAGCTTGATATAACCCGTGTGTCGCTGCCGGCTTGTGCTGCGCTAGAGCGCATTAGGGTGTATTACACAGGTCCCAGGACATTGCGTTTGGGCGATCGCATTGACGGTCAAGTGATCTTGAGATCAGAGCGAGGGTTTGCGAACTTTTCCAGTGACAATCGCAAGGCACAGGCTGTTGCCCTGCAGCGACTGGCAGGCGGGCGCTTAGAATTTGTGCACAGTCAACGCAAGGCCTATCGAGGATTCGACCATTGGCGCTATCGTCTATCGCAAACCATTGCCAATCAGGCGGGGCTGAGTGACACCGCAAAAGGCGTTATTGGCGCCCTAGTCGTGGCGGACAAGCGCTCCATTCCGCCTTTGTTTCAGCAGCTTAGCTTGCGCTTAGGTGTTGGCCACCTGTTGGTCATATCGGGTTTACACATTGCGTTGGTGGCAGGCTTTGCAAGTATTGTGGCTCGAGCCTTGCTGCGGCCATTGTGTTGGATTGTTGCATATCGTGTTAGACAATACCTCGGCGATGGCTTGGTGTTTGCGGCGGCACTGGGTTACGCCTTAATGGCGGGTTGGAGTTTACCCACCCAGCGCGCCGTTCTGGCCTTGTGCTTTTGGCTGTTGGCCAAAAATCTGGGGCGCGACGGTCAGCCGTTGCGCTTGTTTTGGTGGGCCCTTACGTTGTGCTTGCTGATAAACCCTCTTACCGGCTTATTACCCGCATTTTGGCTAAGTTTTGGTGCAGTGTTTATGGTGCTCATAAGCTCGGCCATCGTGGGTAGATTCGAGGGGCCTCGGGCTTATGTTTTGACTCATGTAGCGATATGCGTCGCAATGTGGCCTGCCAGTTTGGTGTTTTTTGGTCAGGCTTCCCTTGTATCGATACCCGCCAATATGCTGGCCGTACCCGTGGCCGGCCTATGGCTCGTACCGCTCAGTCTATTGGGGGCGCTGGCTGGCTCATTGGGCGCTATGACTGTGAGCGCTTTGCTGTGGTCGTGGGCGGCGTGGCCGCTGGGTTTAGCGGAAAGCTTGCTAGACTCTGCCTGGCTTGAGATGGGTGTTTGGCAGAGCACATTATCCATTGCTTTTGCACTGCTTTTGAGCGCTTTGTGGTTGCTGCTATTGACACCCTTGCGTCTTGCTTGGCGCTTCATTGTATTGGTTGTGATGGGCTTGATGTTGAGCTACCGACCTATGTCGGATTCGACGGATCGGGCGCGATTTTGGGTGTTTGATGTGGGACAGGGCTCGGCCATGCTGTTGCAGGTAGCAGAGCGGTCGGTGTTGTTTGATCTGGCAGGAGGCTTGCCCGGCAGTGTGTACCATTTTGACTACACCGCCGCGCCCATTTTGCGGGGTTTGGATATTTCCGCGGTGGACACCCTAGTGCTGAGCCATGAAGACTTTGACCATGTGGGTGGATTTTATTCGCCGAACTTTAATTTTGGTTGGCGCCGACTGGTGAGTCCAAGCGGTGAGGGCGAGCGGGCTCAACTGTGTCGACCGGGTCGGGTGGAGCAGTGGGCGCAGGGCGTCAGCTTGCACTGGCTTTCGGGCGGTGCAGACACTTCTTTGAGTAGCGATAACGACACGTCTTGCGTTTTAAAGGTAAACGCTTACGGCTATTCAGTGCTGTTCATGGCGGATGTGGGTAAGGTGAAAGAGCGAGACCTGGTCAGTTATTGGCGTAACGAACTTGAGGCAGACATACTTATCGTGGGGCATCACGGCTCTGATACCTCCAGCTCGGCAACACTACTCAAGTGGGTAAAGCCCCGTTATGCGGTGATATCTGCAGGGTTTAATAATGCCTTTGGCCACCCCAATCCTGCCGTAATGAAACGTCTTGACAGCTCTAGAGCGACCATTTTGAACACGGCTCAGACAGGCGCCTTGCGGTTTGAATGGGGGCGCAACGAGGAGCTACGCTGGCTTGCAACGCGCACCCATTGGGCTCGATTTTGGCAAGATAATTATTCCCCCTAAGCGCGTTGTTCATGTCGCTCGGGTGAGTATAATGAGCCAAACGCAAAGGGGATGGATATGCTAGAAATCGTGACAGCGGGTGGTTGGTTAATGATCCCCATTCTGCTCTCTTCGGTCATTGCTTTGGCAATTTGTATTGAGCGTTTAATCGCTCTAAAACCTTCTAAAGTTGCACCGGCTGGCTTAGTTCAGACACTGTTTCAGCAAATTAAGTCGGGTCAAATGAACGCCGAGAAATTGCGTGCACTTAAGAGCTCGAGTCATTTAGGGCATATTTTGGCGGCAGGCTTAATGAACGCCAAAGCCGGTCGGGATATCATGAAGGAAAGCATTCAAGATGCGGGCTCTCAGGTGGTGCATGAGCTCGAACGTTTCTTGAACACCCTAGGCACTATCGCTGCCATTGCACCGCTGATGGGCCTATTAGGCACAGTCATCGGCATGATTTCGGTATTTACTGAGATCGTGACGCAAGGCACCGGTAATGCCGGTGCCCTCGCGGGTGGTATCTCTCAAGCGCTGATTACGACCGCTGCGGGTCTGACCGTGGCCATCCCAGCATTGGTCATGCACCGGTATTTGCAGGGCCGCGTAGATGCCATTGTGGTGCGCATGGAGCAAGATGCCAACCGTTTAGTTGACGCTTTGCACGGTAATGCCGCCTCACTCTCTGAGGTAGAGGCCAGCAAATGAAATTCGAGCGACGCGCCAAGCCGGCGGTAGAGGTCAATCTCACGCCCTTGATTGACGTGGTGTTTTTGTTATTGATCTTTTTCATGGTGTCGACCTCGTTTACCAAGCAAAGCGAACTTACGCTGGCCTTGCCCACGGCCTCTGGTGAGTCTCGAGAAATTATTCCCGATCTTATTGAATTGGTTGTTACACGTGAAGGTTCCTACCGAGTGAACGGTTTGCCGCTGTCAGGTACTCGGGTTAGCACCATAAAAGACGCCTTGTACCAATTGTCAAAAGGGGACACGACCTTACCTTTGGCGATTGTGGCGGACGCGAATGCGTCACATCAGTCGGTGGTTAGCGCTATGGATGCCGCAGGCCAATTAGGGTTTTCTCGATTAAGCATAGCAACGCTTAACCCTCAGTCTGAGGAAAACTAGCGTGACTTATGGGCGATTGTTGTTCGAGCGCTTCTTTAACTACTTTTGGTACCGCGAAACGCCAGGGTTGCTGTGGCTATTGTGGCCCCTGGAACTTGTCTACACAGCGTTCGTGGCACGTAAACGGCTAGATCCTCGCGTAGAGCCTATGAAACCGCCGTGTGTGGTGGTCGGCAATGTGACGGTGGGTGGTACGGGTAAAACACCGGTGGTGATTGCCTTGGTCAGATATTTGCAGTCCAAAGGCCTGACGGTGGGTGTTATCAGTCGCGGATATGGACGCGCCACTTCAGGTTTGCTAGAGGTTACTCGTTCGAGTTTGGTGAGCGATACAGGCGATGAGCCTATGTTGATTCACAGAAGCTGCAATGTCCCCGTCGTAGTTGCCGAGCAGCGGGCTATGGCCTATGAGTGCTTGCAGGATAGGGTAGATGTTGTGCTGGCTGATGATGGCTTACAGCATACCGGTTTGCGCCGGAGTATTGAAATTGCCGTGGTGGACAAGCAACGCGGCTTTGGTAACGGGCACTGTTTACCCTTGGGGCCTTTGCGCGAGCCGGCGGCGCGTATTCGCACTGTTGACCACATCATATATCGCGGGTCTAAGAGCCAAGGCGGCGCGTATTTAGTGCCTCAGGATTTTTATCAGGATAGTGGCCAGACACTCAGCCTTGAGCACATGCTAGCCAAGCATCCCCTGATAGAGGTTGTGACGGCTATCGGCGCGCCACAGCGATTGCAAGCAGATCTTGAGGCCCTGGGATTTAGCGTTACGCTCAGGGCGTTTCCAGATCATTATCAGTTTAATGACCAAGATTTCGTCAATGCTCGCCATGCGGTGGTAGTGACCGAGAAAGACGCGGTAAAATTGCCGGCGTCGGTGCAAGGCGTTTGGGTGTACCGCACTCAGATGCGCATACCGGAAACGACCCTAACGAATTTTTGGACCCAACTCGAGGCACTCTTGTGAGCTATACCATTGTCATTCCAGCGCGATATGCGTCGACACGTTTACCGGCGAAACCTTTAGCGGATATCGCCGGAAAGCCTATGATTCAACACGTTTGGGAGCGTGCCTGCGAATCGAGCGCTGATCGTGTGATTGTAGCGACCGATCACTTAGACGTGTTTGAAGTTTGCCAGAGCTTTGGTGCTGACGTGTGTATGACCCGAGAAGACCACGAATCGGGTACAGATCGTTTAGCTGAAGTAGTCACTCAGGCGGCTTTGGCTGACGATGCCATTGTGGTCAACGTGCAGGGTGATGAGCCTTTGATCCCGGCGAGCGTGATAGAGCAGGTCGCGCATAACCTAGCCAGTAACCCCGAGGCCGGTATTGCGACTTTGTGTGAGCGGATCGAAGACAACGCGACATTGACCGATTCTAACGCGGTAAAAGTTGTTTTTGATTCAACGGGTTACGCGCTGTACTTCAGCCGATCTCTAATTCCTTTTCCGCGCGATAAAGATGCCGCGACCATCGATCTTGAATCCGATGCGTGGTATCGGCACTTGGGTATTTATGCCTACCGTGCAGGGACGTTAAAAGCGTTTACGCAATGGCCAATGGCCGACCTTGAGCGGCTCGAAAAATTGGAACAATTGCGCGCCTTGTACCAAGGTACTCGTATTCATGTAGAGCCAGCGTGTGCTTCAGTGCCGGGCGGAGTCGATACTCCAGCAGACTTGCAGGCGGTCAATCGCCTGCTCGGTGCTTGAGACCAATGCAATTTGAACGCGATGTCAGTCTAGAGGGTTTGAACACGCTAGGGGTGATGTCTCGTGCCGAGAATTTCTGTCGAGTCGAGTCTGATGCCGACTGGCTTGCGGCGATCGACTATGCCAATTCTCGAGGTCTTGGTATCACCCTGTTAGGCGGGGGCAGTAATGTCGTTTTGGGTGAGCAGCTCCGAGGCTTGGTGGTGCATCCAGTGGGCGATGAGATTGACCTGTTCGAACAGCGGGGTGACGACGTTCTTGTCGATGTGCTTGCCGGTACCGAGTGGGATACGCTGGTACGCATTTGTAATCAACGCGGCTGGTTCGGTCTAGAGAATCTGGTGTCGATACCGGGTAGCTGTGGCGCGGCACCGGTGCAAAATATCGGCGCTTACGGGGTGGAGATTGCCGAGTTTATTGAAAGCGTGCGGGTGTTAGACTTAAGTACGCGTGAATTTTCAGTAATCAAAAGCCAAGACTGCGGGTTTGCCTATCGTTGTTCGTATTTCAAGGGGCCCTGGCGCGCTCGCTACGCCATCGTTGGGATTCGGTTGCGCCTGTCGACGACCCCGGCGGTCAATACAAGCTACGCGGCGCTTGGGCAGGCGCTGGACAATGCCGGATTGTGTGAGCCCACGCCCGAAGATGTGCTGAACACGGTCGCGGCGATTCGTGCTGCCAAATTACCCGATGTGCGACGAGTGCCAAACTCAGGGAGTTTTTTTAAAAATCCCATCGTCAGTGGCGAGCACGCACAACACTTAAAGGCGCAGTACCCCTACCTGCCCGTGTATCCGCTGAGCGATGGAAGAGCTAAGCTAGCCGCGGCCTACCTAATTGAGGCTACGGGGCTTAAAGGCTACCAACACGCTGGTTGTGGCATTAGCGAAGATCACGCTCTGGTGCTGGTTAATCCAGGACAGGCTACAGGCGCGGGGTGCTTGGCGCTTGCCGAGCACGTGATGAGTACTGTGCAGTCCGCGTTTGGCGTGACCCTAGAAATTGAGCCTGTGGTCATGGGTGCATAACTGATGTTTGATTCCGAAGCCTTTCTTAAACAATTGACCCAACGTCCCGGCGTTTATCAAATGCTTGGCAGCGAAGGTGAGATTTTGTATGTAGGCAAGGCCAAGAACCTGAAAGCCCGCGTCAGCAGTTATTTTCGAGCCTCTGGACTCACTACCAAAACTATGGCGCTGGTAGCTAAGATTGTCGATATTCAGGTGACAGTGACCTCTACTGAAGTCGATGCACTGCTGCTTGAGCACAATCTGATAAAAGAACACAAGCCGCCTTATAATATTCTGCTCAAAGACGATAAATCGTATCCCTATATCTTTTTGAGCACGCAGGATACCTTTCCGAGACTGGCGTTTCATCGGGGTTCTAAGCGTAAAAAAGGGCAGTACTTTGGACCTTACCCGAGCTCGGGCGCGGTGCGCGAGTCGCTGCATTTTTTGCAAAAAACGTTTCGTGTACGCCAGTGTGAGGACGCGTATTTTCGCAATCGTTCGAGACCGTGCCTGCAGCATCAAATAGGGCGATGTACTGGTCCGTGTGTACCGGGATTTGTCACCGAGGAGGAGTACGCCGAGCAGGTCGAATCGACGCGTTTGTTTTTGCAGGGCAAGTCGCAAGAGCTCATGGCCAAGCTTGCCGACGACATGGAGGCCTGCGCCGAGCGCTTAGAGTTTGAGAAAGCGGCGGTGTTGCGCGACCAGCTAGGGCATATTCAACAGGTACAGTCCAGTCAAGGCATCGAGGGCGTGCGTGGTGACTTAGATATCATTGCCTGTGCCACTCGCCACGGTAAGGCGTGTGTGCATGTCTTGTTTGTGCGCGAGGGTCGTGTAATTGGCAGTCGCTCGTATTATCCGGCCTTAGCTATTGATGACACCGAGGCCTCGACCTTGTCGGCTTTTGTATTGCAATATTATCTGGCGAACGAGCGCCCCGTGCCTCAAGAAGTGATTGTTTCGCACGAGCTTGATGAGGTGCAGGCATTGAATGAGCTGCTCACTCAACGGGCTAAGGTGAAGGTGTCGGTAAAACATCGCGTTCGCGAGGCCCGCGCGCGCTGGTTGCAGCTGGCCGTGCAAACCGCCGACACCAATCTTATGGCGCACTTAGAGGCCAAAGAGACCACGCGAGCACGTCTTCTCGCTTTACAAAAAGCAGCACAGCTTGGGGCTTTTCCAGAACGTATCGAGTGTTTTGATATCAGTCACAGCAGCGGTGCCCAAACGGTGGCATCGTGTGTGGTGTTTGGTGTGGATGGCGCCAAGAAGTCTGACTATCGCAAATTTAACATCGAGGGCATTACCGGAGGGGATGATTACGCCGCCATGCAGCAGGCGCTGGAACGTCGCTTTAAGCGTCTCAAAAATGGTGAAGGTGTAAAGCCTGATGTGCTGCTAATTGATGGTGGTAAAGGGCAGGTGAGTCAGGCCATGGGTGTGTTAGAGGCTCTGCAAATTGAAGATATCGTCGTCATTGGCGTTGCTAAAGGTACCACCCGTAAGGCGGGATTCGAGACCCTGATTAATGGCGCCACGGGCAAAGAATGGCAGTTGCAGAGCGATGACCCGGCCCTGCATCTTATTCAGTACATCCGCGATGAATCGCACCGCTTTGCGATCACCGGTCACCGCGCTCGCCGAGCCAAGCAACACCAGTCTGCGTTGGAATCGATACCTGGTGTCGGTGCCAAGCGGCGACGCGATTTATTACGCCACTTTGGTAGCGCTCAGGGGGTAAAAGGTGCGAATATTGAGGAACTCATAAAGGTGCCCGGTATCAATCGCGCGCTGGCGGAACAAATCGTCGAGCATCTACAGGCCGGTCGGGAGTAGAAACACAGTGAATTTACCCAACAGTCTCACCTTGCTTCGGGTGCTTATGATCCCCGTGATGGTGCTGATTTTCTTCTCAGACATCTCGGGGCGTTACCTGATCGCCGCGGCAATATTTGGTGCGGCGGCAATCACCGATTGGTTGGATGGTTATCTTGCGAGACGACTTGGGCAGGGTACCTCCTTTGGTGCATTCTTGGACCCAGTTGCCGATAAGCTGATGGTGTCGGTGGCTATTATTATTTTGATTCACGAGTTGCAGTCTGTGCCTTTTACCATTGCAGGATGCGTGATTATTGCTCGCGAGATCGTGGTGTCGGCTTTGCGTGAATGGATGGCCGAAATTGGCGAGCGCACCTCGGTTCGGGTGTCTTGGTTAGGCAAAGTGAAAACCACGGTTCAGATGATCTCAATCACGGTTTTGCTCGCCATAGACCCGATGGCAGGGGGCTCTTGGATGCTGTTAATCCTGCTGGGTTACGCCTTGTTTATGGTGGCCGCAGTACTGACGGTGTGGTCAATGCTGCTGTATTTGCTGGCGGCGCGCAAAGCAGTACAAAATAGCGAATCCGCTTGACACCGAGGCCCAAGGCCCTACAATGCGCACCTCGGATTGAAACTCAATCCTTTTACTGTTTGGACTTGGTCATCACCAACCAAACTCCCAAGCAGTAAAGTGTTTTAAGCGTGCTTAAAACGTCGCGTAGCGGGAATAGCTCAGTTGGTAGAGCGCAACCTTGCCAAGGTTGAGGTCGCCGGTTCGAACCCGGTTTCCCGCTCCAAAATGGCTCGGTGGCAGAGTGGTGATGCAGCGGATTGCAAATCCGTCAACGCCGGTTCGATTCCGACCCGAGCCTCCATTTTCTTTAATAAAGCCTTTCTCAGAGCGATTGAGTTCATTTTATCGGGACTTAGACCGCTCTTTGCGCGGCGGATATGTCGCTTAATAAGACGTGTACGGATATACACTGCAGACATTAAAGGAAATTACTTTTATAAAGTTTGAATTAAGGTAAAGTAATTAAACATTACTCGCACCGCTCGTGGTGAGGACGTGCATATGATTCAAACACAATGGCCGCTGCGCTGGGACTTGTTGTCTCGCTATCGGTTGATCGAGATTATTGCCTATTGGGAAGGGCGCTTAACCACCAAGCATTTGATTGATGCCTTTGGGATAGGCCGCCAGCAGGCCTCGAAAGATATTAACACCTACCTAAAAACCATTGCTCCAGGTAACTTGGTATACGACAAATACATCAAGGGCTATCGACCCAGCCAGGCCTTTATCCCAAAACTGACCAAGGGACAAACCGAAGAGTATCTGCAGTTGGTTGCTGCTAAGCAGTCGCTCAACGATACGTTTACCGATTTACACCTTGGACTGCAGCACGCCGAGGCTTTGCGTGTGCCTCTGCGCAACACGCGCCCAGATATTATCCGCGCCTTGATCACCGCCATGCGCGAGCAGCAGCGTCTGGAAGTCGACTATGTGTCGATTGTGTCACCCAATCGCGATGGTCGAATCATTGTGCCGCACAGTATTGTGAATACGGGGTTACGCTGGCATGTGCGCGCTTGGTGCGAGAAAAACCAAGATTATCGTGATTTTGTGTTGAGCCGATTCCGTGGAGAGGCCAGTTTACTTGGACCGAGCGAACATGGTTTGGACGGTGATTCGGCTTGGAATACCCACATTGAAATACACGTTACGGCTGATCAGCGGTTAAGCCCAGCGCAGCGCGATGTGGTGGTTCGTGACTACGGCATGCTCAATGGGCGCTTAACGGTTCAGTCGCGAGCGGCGCTTGCCTATTACGTGCTTCAGCAATTAAATATCGACCCCAACTCGATTCATGCTAAACCTGAGGCACAGCAAATTGTGGTGCAGAACTTGTCTGAGCTCGAGCCTTATTTGTTCCATTGATCTTTTGAACTTTGGTACTTGGGGCCGCCCTTAGTTGCGAATTAGCGATTCACCAGCGCCAATGTGTGCGCTACCTGTCAATAAGCACTATCATAGCGCCCTCGGCTTGGCTGTCTTTAATCGTCCTCAACTCGTCCCAACAAGGAACCACCCTCGTGTCCGACAATCTCGTATTTTTGCCCCTGGGTGGTACCGGCGAGATTGGCATGAACCTGAACTTATATGGCTACAAGGGGCGCTGGTTGATGGTCGATTGTGGCATTACGTTCGAGCAACAACACAATAGTTTACGGCCATCGATTCAAATGGCTGATCCACAGTTTATCGTCAGCCGCAATCAGCTGTTAGATGGCCTGATCATAACTCACGCGCATGAGGACCACATTGGTGCCGTGCCTTACCTCTGGGCGCAGTTGCGGTGCCCCATTTACACAACGCCCTTTACTGCGACCGTGCTTCGCCGCAAGTTTGCTTCGCTCGACAAACCACTGCCAAACGAGCTAATCGAAGTCCCGCCAGATCATATTGGGCGCATAGGGGAGTTTGATGTGCGGTGGCTGCAGCTGACGCACTCCACGCCAGAAACGTGCGCCTTACATATTCAAGCGGGTAGCTACAGCGTGTTGCATACCGCCGATTGGAAATCGGATGCGCGACCTGTCGTGGGCACCGCATGGGCGCCCAATAGCTGGCAGGCTTTGGCGCGTCAGGCGGTAGACGCGGTCGTGTGTGATTCGACCAACGCGACAAAACCCGGGCGCTCTGCTACTGAAGGTGAGGTTGCCGAGGGTTTATTGCGCGTCATTTCGCCCTTAAACGGTAAGGTCGTTGTGGCCTGCTTTGCCAGCAATATTGCGCGCATGCAGTCGGTGTTGCAGTTAGCTCACGCGACGGGTCGTCGCGTAGGGCTGCTGGGTCGATCACTTGAAAACATGTACCGCAATGCGCTGGCGAACAGTTTGCTGCAGCCCGATTTTCGGCCCATTGACCCGAGGCATTTAGAATATTTACCTGCCCATGAAATTCTGGCCCTAGCGACGGGAAGCCAGGGGGAGGTGGGCGCGGCTTTGCATAAGTTAGGGACTGACATTCATCGACATCTGTCGGTCGGCGAGGGCGATACGGTTGTTTTTAGTGCCAAGACGATACCCGGGAATGAGGAGGCGGTGGCGCGCTCAATCGCCTTATTGCGTGGGCGCGGGGTAACCGTGATACATGCCGATGAAAGCGAACTGCTGCTGCATGCGTCGGGCCACCCGTGTGCTGATGATCTGAGCGATCTGTACCGTGTTCTGCGACCGAAGCTCGCCGTCCCCGTGCATGGAGAACCTGAGCATATGCAGGCCAATGCTCGTATCGCTCGCGCTGCGGGCGTTCAGCAAGCGCTAAAGGGGCAAAACGGCGACTTGTTCTACCTCGCGCCTATCCCTGGGGTGCGCAAACGCTGGGCGCATACGGGGCGTTTAGAATGGTTAGAGCGCGAGGAAAAACTCGTATCTGTTGTTCAGCAACTGGTGTGAATGAGATGGTTATAAAAATCTGACGTCGAAATTGCTGGTCATGCAAATTTCACCTATCTAATTAGTGTCGCGTGGCAGGTAAGTAAGTAGTGGCCGGATTAGATAAAAAGGCCCATGGTGGTCAGGCGCTTTGTTCATCCCGCATAATAACGCAAACACAAGATGCAAGTACTGACTGCTAGAATGATCAAATAAATGATACGAGGTCTTCATGAACGACATTCGCTGCCCCAACTGTGGCACTGCTTTTAAAATTGATGAGACCGGCTATGCCGATATTCTTAAGCAAATCCGTGACCACGAATTCGACGAGCAAATTACCAAACGCCTGGAACTGGCCGAGCGGGAAAAGCGCGACGCCTTAGAGCTTGCGAAAACCCAAGCGCAAAGTCAGCTACAGGCCGCCGCCGCAGAAAAAGACGCGCTTATTCAGGAGCTTAAAGCCCAGGCGCAGGCGGCGGAAGTGGCCAAACAACTGGCGCTAAAAGAGGCGCTAGGCGCTGTCGAGCAGGAACGCGATGCACTGAAGAACCAGTTGGTCAACGCCCAGCGTGACCGCGACGCCGCCGAGAAACTGGCCGAAGTCCAGCGTGCCAAAGAGCTACAAGACGCCAATCGCCAAAAAGAAGAAGAAATTCAGGCTCTAAAAGCCCAGTTACAGGCCAAGCAAGTCGAGCAGCAACTGGCGGTGACGCAGGCTGTTAACCTAATCGAGAAAGAGCGCGACCAGCTCAACAGTCAGCTGTCG
The DNA here is from genome assembly GCF_009910365.1 of Aequoribacter fuscus. Classification (NCBI taxonomy): domain Bacteria; kingdom Pseudomonadati; phylum Pseudomonadota; class Gammaproteobacteria; order Cellvibrionales; family Halieaceae; genus Aequoribacter; species Aequoribacter fuscus. Next base: position 1,380,133 of record NZ_CP036423.1, read on the forward strand.
CAGGCGCAAATGGAGAAAGAAATTTCGCAAAACGCGCTCAAAGAAAAGTACGAGCAGCAGATTAAAGACCGCGACGACGCTATCGAGCGCCTCAAAGATATGAAAGCCCGGCTAAGCACCAAAATGCTGGGCGAGACTTTAGAGCAACACTGCGAGGTGGCCTTTAACCAGCTGCGCGCTACCGCTTTCCCCAGAGCTTACTTCGAGAAAGACAACGACGCGCGCACCGGCAGCAAAGGCGATTTTATTTTTAAAGACTTTGACGAGCAGGGCACCGAGATTGTGTCGATTATGTTCGAAATGAAAAACGAGGCCGATACGACCGCGACCAAAAAGCGCAATGAAGACTTTTTAAAAGAGCTGGACAAAGACCGTAACGAGAAAGGCTGCGAATACGCGGTGCTGGTCAGCCTGCTAGAGTCTGACAGTGACCTATACAATACCGGCATTGTGGACATGGGCTACCGCTACCCCAAAATGTACGTTGTGCGTCCGCAGTTTTTCATCTCGATGATTACCTTGTTACGAAACGCCGCCACCAATGCGCTAAAGTACAAGCAGGAGCTGGCACTGATTCGCGAACAAAACATCGATATCACCAACTTTGAAAGCGATTTAGAGAAGTTCAAAGACGCGTTTAGCAAAAACTACGAGACCGCCTCGCGCAAATTCCAAACCGCGATTGATGAGATCGATAAGTCCATTAGTCACCTGCAAAAAACCAAGGATGCGCTCATTAGCAGCGATCGTCAGCTACGCCTTGCCAATGACAAGGCACAGGACGTCACCATTAAGAAGCTGACGCGTAATAACGAGACCATGACGCAGAAGTTTAAGGAGTTGGGGGAGGGCTAGCCTTAAGCCTACGGCCAGGTACTACAAGCCCATGCTGTCGGATGTAACTCCTGTCGGAGTGAGGATGGCATTATCGTTCGTTATCACACTCGATCACAGGATTTATCGATAATTGGTAACGCCGCACTTCAAATCGGTGTCTTAGTGTTCAATGTTTTGCAAGGGCTTTATGGTTCTTGCTAAGTAAGCCTAGTGATAGTGGGGCACACAATTGACGCTTGGTGATGATTAATGGTTCTAGATGATGGCCTAATCCTAGACATTGCAAATTAAGCTACCTGTTCACTATGTACACAAGGATCTTGACGTGGCAGCTGTCAACTTTGATACTTTGAAATACGTCCAACAACTCACCGACGCTGGTGTAGCGAGGTCAGTAGCGGAAATCCACGCTATGACGATGGAGCAGGCCATGGGTTTTTACGTTAACAATTTGGTTACCAAAGACTATTTGGATGCGCGTTTTGACGTATCTGACGCAAAGGTTGAAAGGCGTCTGTCAGAACAAGACACGAAATTTGAGAAGCGTTTCGCAGAGCAAGACGCGAAATTCGAACAACGCTTCAATAAAGCCGAGAGCGATATGCGGGTGCTAAAGTGGGGGCAAGCCCTTGTTGTCGCTGCAGTGCTATTGCCTCAACTAGCAAAACTAGTCGTTTAATCTTGCCTTCAGTTCCTAGTGTTGTTTGGGCGTTTATGATTGCCAATGACCGAATCAGATGACCCATATACTACCTTAACGCTCTAAGCTAGTTCCTGTCTTAACCAACAAGGAACTTGACGTGGCAGCACTCAACTTTGATACTCTGGAGTACGTTAAACAGCTTACCGATGCTGGTGTAGAGCGGCAGGTGGCAGAGATACACGCAATTACTATGGGGCGCGCCATGGGCATGTACGTCGATAATTTGGTGACCAAAGGGTACCTCGATGCAACCCTTGATGCGCGCTTTGCGGAGCAAGACCTGAGAATTGAGAAACGGTTTGCAGAGCAGGATGCGAAATTCGAGAAGCGGTTCGCTGAGCAGGACGCGAAATTGGAGAAACGGTTCGCAGAGCAGGATGCAAAATTCGAAAAACGGTTCGCTGAACAAGACGCGAAGTTTGAGAAGCGTTTCAATGCGCTTGAGGATCGCATAGCGCCTCTTGAGTTGGCGATTCAATCTATTCAGGCCACACTGCGGTTCCAAAGCGGTCTTTTGTTGATTCTGGTCGCGGGTTTACTCGTGCCGCCGGTGCTTAATCTCATAAACAGCATAAATTAGCGTAAACGTAGGCGCCTGTGGCGCCCATCCAGAACACTAGCGCGAAACTTGACTTTGCCTGCTGATAAGACGGCTAGACGTTTGCTCAGAGCCGCGATCGCGCTGGCTCCTCATGAATGAGTGTTGTCGCTATCACCTAAAGCTCGGTCGAAGATACAGTAGCCGTTCCAGTGGGAGTCGAGCCTTTCTCACACACCATCTAACTGAAAAACATCCTCAACCTTGACACCAAAGTGCGCAGCCATTTTTAAGGCCACCTCGAGCGACGGTTTGTAGGTGCCTTTTTCGATGGCGATAATGGTCTGGCGCGACACGCCAATGGCCTCGGCTAGGTAGGCCTGAGTGATGTCACCGCACATTACTCGATGCAACTTTACTTTGTTTGTAATCGCCATTAGCTACCCCGAATATAGGCGATGGCTTGAGCACCGTGTTTGATCGCATCAATCAGTAAATAGCCCATGGCGGCTAGAATGGCGATATTGTAGTGTGTTGCCAGTTCGGTAAAGTAAAAGTCTGCGGGTACTCGGTCGTGGCCCAATGCCGCAAGGAATATGATGGCCAGCAAGCCGCCGTGCGCGTAGTTGCTGTTTACGATCGCTTTTTGTTCGATGTCGTGGTCACGCTCATCTTCCCCCGCATTTACTTGCTTCCAAAACGCAATGGCCAAGCTTGCATGAAAAACGATCTCAGCTATTAGGAGTGCAATGGCAGCTTGCCAAAAGAGTGTCTTAAGTGATGCAGCGTTCAGAGCACCGGCGGCGCTAAGCTGTGCCAGATTAATGAGTGTGTAAGCCATAAATGCCAATGAGATAAGTGCTTGCCCCAGTGGGCGAATTTGAAAAAAGTACATTGTCTTCTCCTTACAATATGTAATGCATACTTTACATATTGTAAGGTTTTAGGGCAAGTGGGTTGGCGAGTCTTACAAAACTCTAAGAATTGTATTTTGTGTGATACGTTGTTCTGATGCCTCTGAGTAGAGGCGCTCGAGATTAAATGGTTCAAGCTACGATGTTGCGATCCAGTTCACAAATACCACCAAACCCGCAACGATCACCACAAAGTAAATGAACGCGGCAATGACAATGTGTAAACCATTGGCGCGTCTAAAATCTTCCTCGCGTTGCGCACGGGTGCGCACACCCAAATGGCCCGATAAAATAATGACAAAGACATGCCAAAACCCCAGGGGCTTTTCGTGTGGGGCAGGGCGGCCCAACCAATGCGATTTTTCTGGCTGTGCGGTGTCGGCTTTGGGCTGTTTGCTATTGGCCGATTCATCTTGGACGGGTATCTCTGACAAACGCGTCGCTTCTTAACACTGTATTGGTTGCCAAGCATACCAAACGCTAGGCGCTCAAACCTTAAGAGACTCTCTGGTCACAATAATTGTTCATGGGTGCATGGGCTCTATCTGCTCAACTGAGGTACACTGCGTCTTTCTGTTAGTAGACCTCTGGCATGACACACACTTCCGCAGTCAATGAGTTGCCACACGCGCACGGTGCCCCTTTATTTCACGCGCAAATTAGAACCCAACCCGAAGATTTTCAGGTCACCGAAGCCTTAGGTTGGGAACCCAGCGGCGACGGCGAACACGATTTTTTATGGATCCAAAAGATCGGCGCTAACACCGAGTGGGTAGCGCAGCGCCTGGCTGAGTTCGCCAATGTACCCTTAAGCGATGTGGGTTTCTCGGGTATGAAAGATCGTCACGCGGTTACCCAGCAATGGTTTAGTGTGCCGCGTTGGCACAAGCCCAATTGGGCTGAGTTTGTTGCCGAGGGCGTCCAAGTGCTTCGCGTTGAGCGCCACCTGCGCAAACTACGCCGAGGTGCCCACGACGCCAACCATTTTCGTATTGTGCTGAGGTTTAGCGAGCCAATTGATACCAATGCCGTCACGCAGCGCTTAAACGCCATCGATACGTTAGGCGTGCCCAACTACTACGGCGAGCAGCGCTTTGGCCGCGAGGGCGGTAACTTAGGTCTTGCCGAGGCCTGGGCCAGAGGTAAACGGTTATCACGCAACAAGCGTAGCCTGGCAATATCGAGTATGCGCTCGCATCTGTTTAATCAAGCGCTGGGCGAACGTGTGGAGGCGGGTACTTGGAATCAATTGATCGAAGGTGATAAGGCCAACTTGCAGGGTTCTAAAAGCGTGTTCGAGATCTCAGAAATTGATGCTGAGCTCATTGATCGCTGTGCTCATATGGACATACATCCTGCGTTGCCCCTAGCCGGTGAAGGCTCGGGTATCGAGCCCGCGCATTGGCAAAAAGCGCTCGATAAGGCGCGTGTGGCGCCCGACTCCAGAAGCCTGCGGCTTAAAGTGACCGACCTAGAGTCGAGTTTTGCCGAGGGCACGCTAACACTGAGTTTCAGTTTAGGCACCGGCGCGTTTGCCACCTCGGTCTTGCGCGAACTGTGTGCTTGGTCTCAACCTAGCGTTTAGTTGCCTTTAAATTGCGGTTTGCGCTTGCTCAAAAACGCATCGATGGCCTCGCCAAAATCTTCGCTTTGCGTGGTTAACAGCCACTGGTCTGAGTCCATGTGCATAATGGCATCCCCCAGTGGGTTCGAGTAACGATTAATGCTGCGCTTGATCATTTGCACGGCAACAGGGGGCAGGGCAGCATACTCTTCTGCCCAAGTCTGAGCGGTGCTGTCGAGGTCCTCGGGTGCGCATACCTCATCTAAGAAGCCCCAAGCCAACAGCTGCTCGGCCAAGAACAGGTTGCCTGACATAATCATGCGTTTGGCTCGAGCAGGCCCAATTAATTCAACCGCATACGGAATGGCTTGCCACATGAGGTTCATACCCAACTTGACTTCGCCATAGCCAATGCGGGCGCTGCTGGTAGCAATTCGAAAATCGCAGGCAGCAGCAATACAGGCGCCTCCACCCGTGGCTATCCCTTGGATAGCGCAGATAGTGGGTTGGCGAATGTCGGCGATGGCTTTAATGAGTTCGCCGCCCAATTCCGCGGTCTGACGTTGTTCGAGTAAAGATTGAGGTACATCGCCAACGTTCAGTTGCGATAAGTCAGCACCCACCGAAAAATGGTCACCGCCCCCCTGAATAACAACCGCATAAATCTCAGTATCTCGACTGATTGTGCGCGCCGCGTCGGCAAGGTCGGACATCATGTCTAGGGTTAGGGCATTTCGGGCCTCTGTGCGATCAAGCGTCAGGGTCGCAATACGTTTCTCGACGCCATATCGGATGTTAGCTGCGTTCATTTTTGCCAGACTCGTTGACGATTCAGTGTTACCTCAGTGTACCGTTACCCGCGCCATTTAAGAACCATCTCAAACGTCCAGAGCGGGCAGCTAAGAAGCAATCAAGACAATCCAAGAGACATGTCTTCGTCTAAAAGGCTTATTCGCTTTATGCTCAGTTTATTCATATCCGACATCTGCTAGTTTACGATTACCGCATAATAAGCAAGGAGTCTGGCTATGTTTGGGACGCGTAAGCCCCTAATTCAGAACGCGATATGGGGTATGGGACTCGTTTTGGCGCAGGCCGTCGGTGCGAGCAATGATTATCCAAGCCAAGTCTACTGGGGCGATACCCACTTGCATTCTTCGTTCTCGGCCGATGCCAACATCATCGGCAATACCGATTTGCCGCCGTCAAAAGCGTATGCTTTCGCGAAAGGGCAAGTCGTTGAGGTCAGTCCGGGCGTCAGTGCACAGCTTGACCGTCCGCTCGACTTTTTGGTGGTGTCCGACCACTCCGCGTACTTAGGCGCGCTTAAAGTCAATCGCGAGCGCGATATGATGAAGGTCGTCGGCCAGCTCGCCCAAGATTTTTTTACCGCCATTATGAATATGGCAAATCTAACCGAAGACGCGAAAGACGATACCGCCCTGATTCGGGAGGACACGTGGCAGCAAAGCATTCAAATGGCCGAGCAAGCCAATGCCCCCGGCACGTTCAGCGCCATTGCTGGGTTTGAGTGGACGTCAATGCCCGGTGGCGACAACTTGCACCGCGTCGTGATGTTTCGCGATGGCAAAGCGCGCACAAGCCAAGTTAAGCCCTATTCGATTTTAGAAAGTCACGACCCCCGCGATTTGTGGCAGTACATGGACAGCTACGAACAAACGACGGGCGGCAAAGCTTTGGCCATTCCGCACAACGGCAATGTCAGTAATGGCCGTATGTTTGCGCTAACGCAGTACGATGGCAGCGCCATGACCAAAGATTACGCCAATGCTCGTGCGCGCTGGGAACCGGTTGTGGAAGTAACCCAAATTAAAGGCGACAGCGAGACACATCCGTGGCTGTCACCCGACGACGAGTTCGCCGATTACGGCACCTGGGATAAGGGTAACCTGGGCGGCAACAAGCAAAAAAGCAACAACATGCTGCAATACGAATACGCGCGTTCGGCCTTAAAGCTGGGTTTGCAAATCGACGAACAGGTCGGCGCTAACCCTTATCAGTTCGGCATGATTGGCTCGACCGACGCGCACACGAGTTTGGCAACGGCCGACGACAATAATTTCTGGGGTAAGGCGGCTAATTATCACCCGGGTTCACCCAAGCGCAACGCCGGCCCCTTTATGATTATTCGAGCCCAGGGCTCCATTGCCGATCATCAAGACTGGAACGACCAAACGGTTGGCCCCAACGACTTGGTGATTCAAGCTTGGGAGCAAGTCGCCTCGGGCTACGCGGCTGTGTGGGCTACAGAAAACACCCGCGAGGCTATATTCGATGCTATGCAGCGCAAAGAGGTCTATGCCACCACGGGCCCCAGAATAAGCGTGCGCTTTTTTGGCGGTTGGGACTTAGACTCCGATACAGTGGCTCAAGCAAACGGTATTGCCTATTTGTACGAGCAGGGCGTACCCATGGGCGGCGAGTTACAAGCCAAAGGTGATCAGCGTCCCATGTTTTATGTGGCGGTACAAAAAGACCCCGCAGGCGCCAATCTTGACCGTGTTCAGATCGTTAAAGGCTGGTTAGACGCGAACGGGCAATTGCACGAAAAGGTGTTTGATGTGGTTTGGGGTGGCGATCGACAGATCGTAAACGGTCGTCTGGAGCCTGTGCAAAGCACAGTAAACCTTCAATCCGGTTCGTATGCCAATACGGTGGGTGCTGAGTATTTAAGCACCCTGTGGTCAGATCCTGAGTATCAGGCCAGCGAGCGCGCGTTTTACTACGTGCGGGTCCTCGAGATTCCCACTCCTCGCTGGACGGCTTATGATGAGGCTACGCTGGGTGTTGATCATCCAGTAGAGGCTCAGCGAGTGCATCAAGAGCGTGCGTATACCTCGCCGATTTGGGTGAATCCGTAGGTTTAAAGCAGGCGTTGATCGATCTGAGCCTGGGTACTTGCATACTCACGTATCTGGGATAGTAAACTAGACCTATGTCAAAGCAATCAACCGCAACAGTGTACACAGCAAAGCAAGCCAACATGGCTCTGATTCTGCTGTTACTTGCGTATGTCCTAAGCTTCATCGACCGCAACGTCATGGCGGTGCTGATCGGCCCCATTCGGCAAGATTTCGATATCAGCGACTTTCAGTATAGCTTGCTGCACGGCTTTGCGTTTTCTATGTTTTATATTGCTTTGGGGCTGCCGATCGCACGCTTAGTAGACCGATATCCGAGGCTCAATATCATATCTATCGGCATCGTGGTGTGGTCGGCTATGACGGTTGCCTGTGGCTTAGTCAAAAATTTTGGAACGCTATTTGTAGCGCGCATGGGGGTTGGGGTAGGCGAGGCCGCCTTGTCTCCCGCCGCATTCTCGATCTTCTCAGATGTTTACTCGCCCGAAAAGTTGCCCAAAGCAACCGCAGTCTACAGTCTGGGTATTACGTTGGGAGGCGGTTTAGCCTACATACTCGGTGGTGCAATTTACGAATACTTTGTGGCCTTTGAGCCCATTCAGGCTGGCTTTTTGGGTGAAATCAAGGCGTGGCAGCTCACTTTCATTGCCGTTGGCTTGCCGGGGTTTGTGGTCGCCTTAGCGCTTAAACTATTGCCAGAGCCTCCGCGTCAACAGAGCGAGTTAACGCCTGCGAGTACGGGACTTCCGTTGAGTGAGGTCTGGGCGTTTTTTAAATCTAATGCGCGGCTTTATGTAGGCATTATTGGATCGATGTCGCTGATGTCGGTGGTCGGCTATGGCGTTATGGCCTGGTACCCCGAAATGCTCATACGTATTTACGATGTTGATCGAAGCGTGGCAGGCACCCAGTTTGGAACGGTCTTTATTATTGCGGGAAGTATTGGCACCTTGGCTGGAGGCTGGGTGTGCTCGTGGTTAATGCAACAAGGTGTCATCGACGCGCCGTTACGAATTATCGTGTTCGTCTGCGTCTTGTGGGGTATCCCGGTGGCTTACGGGCCGCTTTCGGGTCATGCGGATATCGCAATCGCGACCTCGTGGGCGATAGTCTTATTTCTGAACGCCTATTTCGGGGTAGGGGTCACTGCAGTAGCACTGGTCACGCCCAATGCTATGCGCGCGCAGGCCTCAGCGGTGCTGCTGTTCTTCACCAATCTGTTTGGCTTGGCCTTTGGTCCCAGTGCGGTCGCTATGCTCACAGATTTCGTGTTTGCCGATGACGCGGCGCTCAATGCATCCTTGGCCTTGTTGCCCGCCTTGGTGTTCCCGCCCGCACTTGCACTGGCACTGCTGGCGCGTAAGCCATACGTGCGCGCTGTGCAGGCTCGGAGCCAATAATTCGTTGGCTAGGGGGCTGAGTCAGCCTCTGTATGCGCACTTAGCTAAATAAAATCCCATTTAATTTACTTTCGTTGCAACGTTTTGCGGTGCACGCAGGTATTAGTTATTGAGTACCACAAAGTCGCGTTGCGACCGAGGCGATTATGCGCTGCAGTATTGATGTATTGGGTCCTATTCTGGCCATTGTATGTGTTGTAGGTGTCCCTATGGCGCTGGTTTGGATGGGCTTGTTGCGGGCGGCACTATTAAGCACGGGTCACACGCTATAAAACCTAAATTTATCCAAGTAAGGACATGTTATGACAAATTTTTTTGAAGGTATTATCCCCATTTTTGCGATCGTTTTCGTGTTTGGCATGCCGGTGATGATTGTTTGGATTGCGCTGAACTTCAGCAATAAAAAGCGTGAGCAGTTTCATCAGTCGCTGCAAAAAGTGATCGATAGTGGGCAAAACCTCACACCTGAGTTATTGCAAAGCATTCCAGGGTATGTCGAAGAGCCTAAGCCCATGAACGATATCAAGATCGGCGCTATATTGACGGGAATCGGCCTTGGTATCGCGTTGATTGGCAAAGTGGGCCTGAATGCAAACGTGGTGATGAGTGCTGGCCTGTTGGTTGCGTTGTTAGGCCTCGCCTTTTTGGCCTACGGCATTTACGATAAAAAGTAAAACAACGACGCAGAGTAAGCATGGACTCGGATATCGACTTGATAAACAAGACCCTAAGCGGTGGTAGTCATCACTATGGGGTCTTGATACAGCGATACGCCGATTATTTGTTTGGCTTGGGTATGCGATTAACCACAGGTAATCGCAGCCTGGCAGAAGATATCTCCCAACAAACGTTCCTAAAGTCTTACACGTATTTAGCGAGTTTCGATACCCGTAAAAGCTATAAGCACTGGTTAACCGGTATTGCAGTCAACTGTTTCAAAGACGCGCTTAAGCAGCAACCGTCACACATTGATATCGATACCGTCAGTGAGCCCTCGCACGAGCCGGAGCTCGGCGAGGACTCTGAGTTTTTCCGGTTAATACGGCCGTTAGAGCCAGAAGATCGTGCGCTGTTCACTTTGCGATACGTGTACGACCATACGGTGGACGAAATAGCGCAGCTCACGAGTTTAAAAGCTGGAACGGTTAAATCTAAACTGAGTCGAGCGATGGAGGTATTGCGACAATGCCATGCGTAAATTTACTCAGCCACGGTGTGGCTGTCAGCGGAGGTGATTACCATGCGATCTATTGAAGACATCATCGCCCAAGAAAAAGACGTGCAGTACCAGCAGCGCAACAAAGAGCTGTTCAGTTACTACACGTTAACGCTTATTGCTCAAGATCAGGCTGCGAAACGACTTCGGCAGCGACTGAAGTGGGCACTTTGGTTTTTGTTGCCCGCACTCGTCGGTTTATTGATGAGTCCCGCTACCGGTTGGATCATGACGTGGGTCGGCACGTTCTCGGGCGTGAACGTGGTGCGGGTGATATTGATGGCCGCGGCGAGTTATACCGTAGCGGGTTTGTGTGTGTTTGGTTTGAAGAGAGCGCGCCTGTTTTCTTAATGTTGAAGATGGTCCTTATTGTAGAGTTGGGTAATCTTCGCGCAACTGCTGCAAAAGAGAACTGGCCATCATGTATCCAACCGCTAAGAGTGGCAGCGATACGATGATCGTAGCCGATAAAATCACCTTCAATGAGCCTTCCACGAACATCAATGAAATTGGAATAATGCCCAAAGCGACGGCCCAGAATACCCGCAAGTAGCGGGCCGGGTGGTGACCCACCGTTAGGTGTTTGGTCGAGACCGAGGCCAAGGTGTACGACGCAGAGTCGTAGGTCGTTGCCAAGAAGATGACTGCAACGATCAAAAAGACACACAGAGCCAGAGTACCCATCGGTAAGGATAAGAATACCTCTGTAATCGCGCGCGCTTCTTGCCCTGCGGCGATCAGTTCTGACAGGGGAACAAGATTTGAAAGCTCTAAGTGCAGTGCATAGTTACCAAAAATAATAAAAAATAACCAAGCACCCAAGCTACCAAAGCATAACATGCCAAATACCACTTGTTTTATGGTTCTGCCGTGGCTGATTCGCGTGACAAAAATGCCGACGAAGGGGCCATAAGCTACCCACCAAGCCCAATAAAAAATGGTCCAGTTCTCGACAAATCCAGTGTTTTCGATCGGGTCTGTCCAAGTTAGCATGTGTAAAAAGTTTTGTAGAACCAAACCAATGCTGTTGGTACCTACTTTTAGAATGAATAAACTCGGACCAACAGCAAGTACAAAAAACAACAGCGTGAATGCCAGCCAGGTATTTAGGTCTGCTAGTCGTTTAAAGCCTTTGTCCAACCCAAGCCACGCGCTGGTGCCGAATATGGCGATACAAAATACCACACAGAATACTTCTAGCCAGAAGGTGTGAGATAGCCCGCTTAGCTCTGCAAAACTCGCTGCCATCATGGGCGTGCTTAAACCTAGAGAAGTGCCAGAGCCACCAATTAAATTAAGCATATACAAAAAATCGATGAATCGGCCGCGCTTACTCTCGACGCCACGAGGTAAGTACTTTAAACACGCGGTGCTTAAGCGCAAATAGGGTACGTTGCGACGATAGTAGGGGTAGGCGATGGCGATGGCAGGTAAGCAATAAAACGCCCAAGCACTAATGCCCCAGTGGAATAGGCCATATGTTGCGGCCCATTCTGTGGCTTCGGTGGAACGCGGTGTCATACCAAAGGGCGGTGCGTCTAAATAGTAACCCCACTCTATGACTGCCCAATACAACATGCCAGCGCCGACACCGCTGCAAAAAATCATGGCCACCCAGCTTAGCGTACCGTATTCGGGGCGGGAGTCGGGCGCACCCAAACGCACCGAACCAAACCTGCCCAAGCCTAGATACAACAGAAAAATAAGGGCTGCAATGCCATACCACAAGTACAGCAGGCCAAGATTCGTGGTCAGGTAATCGTAAATTTGCTCGACAATTCTAGCAGAAGCCTGAGGGGCCAATAATAAAGGTGCTGCAACGCCTAAAATGCACAGAATAGTTGCAGTAAAAGTCCATTTATCAACCGACTGTGGAGGGGTATCTGTGCTCATGGATGTTCCTTATTATTGTTCGCTTAACAGAGCACACAATCTTGCTTCGGGGTGCACACCTGCTCGATAGGGTAGGTTCAGTATTGCCGTGCTATGGTTCATATCAAACGCCGGCCAATCTGGCAGTCCTGGGCTGTTGGGGTTCCCTGTGCGAATAAAATTGGCCCAATAGGACATCATCTGCTCGCTCAGTTCAAGATCTACCTGTGATGTTGGTAGCCACTCGTCATGTGTTCCGAAAACGTAGGGCAGCTCGGCGCCATGGTAGGCGCCCATTTTATTCGCTAATTCGCCGTCGCGAACGCGGGTAAAATAATACATCCAAGCCCTCGCCCCCGTGTGTCTGACATAGCGTGCGATGTTGAACGAGGGGCACACATAGTTGTGTGCGGTAATTAAGCTGTCCAAGGCATCCTGTTCGGTTTTCTTTGCGAGTAGGCTTGCAACCGCATCGCGATTTTGTTTTGGAACCAATTCGGCGATGGTAGCACTTAAGGTCTGGTCGTCAGACAAATACATTAACCACTCATCAGCGTTCGAGCCAATCAGTAAATCGACCTTGTTAAAGGTACCTGCCTCAAAAACGTCAAGCGCCGGCGTTGGCAAACTCGGTGTGCCGGGGATCGGGTCAAAGTAGTGATCTTGGTAAATGGGGGACGCGGCCTGCAATAAATCAGAGACTGGGTGTGCTCGAAGAGACTGCAGATCGTCGGCCCTACCCGTGACAGCTTCGGTCAGTTTGGATGCTAGCGTTTTAGACGCTGCTAGTTCGACTCTGCCATTAATGGCCCAGCCCGCGCTTTGGTGTATCGCCTTGGCAAATAAACCACGTGCCGAAGGTGAAGTAATCAAAAAATTAATGTTATTCGCACCCGCGGATTCGCCCATAATGGTGACATTGTTGGTGTCGGCGCCAATCTGACCGAGGTATTTGTGAACCCACTGTAGCGCCGTAATTTGATCCAGAAGCGCAAAGTTCGGGTCTGGAATGTGTGGATGCGCAAAGAAGCCTAAAACCCCAAGGCGATAGTTGATGCTGACGACAATGATCCCTTTTTTGGCTAAGGTATGCCCTACATAGTTTGGCTCATAAGACCAGCCGCCTTTGTTGCTGCCCCCATGTATGTAGACCACAACTGGGGCTTTGGTTTTCGGGTTCGCTGGGGCCCAAATATTTAAGCTCAGGCAATCTTCTGAAAAAGCAGGGGCAGGGAAGGAATCTGGATTGCCGCCAAAATCGTTGATCACACCACGATACCAATTGATGATGTGTGGAGTTTGACTGCAGGCCGGACCATACTGTGTGGCTGAAGCGCTCTGTTCAGCAACTGATTTTGGGATTAATGACGGCGATTGCCAACGGCCGGCTCGTGCATAGGGTAGGCCTAGAAACGTGGCGATGCCATCGCGCTCAAACCCCTGATAGGTCTTATCTGCGATTAATGTCGTTGCCTGTGCCTGTGCCTGTGCCTGTGCCTGTGTTGCGGCTGCGGTGCTAATGCCGACAATTAAAAGGATGCGGGCGTGTGCCCGCAAAATGGACCACAATCTTCTAGTAAGGTGTTTAAATTGGCTACTGATCGCCATTGCTTTCGTCGATTTTGATAACAACGCAGCCGCCAAAGCCACCTTGTTCGATTAACTCATGGGCGAGCGCTGGCTGGTTCATGGGGACACGGTGTGCTATCCGGTGCCGCATCCAGCCTTTATCTAAGGCATTAAACGTGTCGGCGACCGCCTGAGTTTTTGCAGTCTCGGGCATAGCGTATACGATGACCATACGAACTGTTAAGTCCATGAACATCATGTCTCGGAAGGGCAGCTGAGGAGCCGCAACTTGAGTGGACGAATAAGTGGCAATGGTGCCACCAATGCGTATGCATTTAAGCACTTCCGAGAGGTTGGCGCCAAACTCGACATCCACCACACGGTCGACCTTTTGGCCATAGGTTTGCTCTAGTACTTGGGTGCCCCAGTCTGTATCGCGATGATTCACAACTGCGTCAGCTCCAAGTGTCAGGCACAGGTCTCTGTCGGTGTCATTACTGGCGGTCGCAATTACCTTTGCGCCAGCGTTCTTGGCCCATTGAATAGCGTAGTAGCCCACGCGACCCGCGCCCCCGGTAATCAAAAGGGTGAGATCCTTAACGTCGCCATCAGCAAACACACAGCGATGCGCTGTCATAATCGGGATACCTATGCACGCTCCAATGGCTGGGTCGATGTGATCCGGTAATTTGGGGGCTCGCATAGAGTTTATTGCGATATATTCGGCGGTGGTGCCAAGTTGGCGCCCGTACTGACCTTGGTAGACGAACACCGTTTCACCCACGCGAGATTCCGCGACACCTTCACCCGCGGCAACGATCTTGCCCGCGCCATCGCTATTCGGTATCACCAAACCCGCGTCTAGCAGGTTTGGAAAGGCGCCAGCACGTTTTTTGACGTCCGAGGGGTTTACGCCTGCGTAAGCAAGTTTCACTAAAACCTCACCTGGTGCTGGTGTTGGGGTGGGTTGGTCGCCGTAAATCAGTACATCATTAGCGTTGCCAAATGTTTCAAACCAAACCGCTTTCATACGTTAATGTCCTTTTGTAATCGGTAAGAGAGGATGCGAGTCACTAGGGCTCTAACCAGTTCGATAAACCCTCTGTATGACCATCCACTGCAAGTGCTTGTCCCGAGATGTATCTAGCGCCCTCTGAACACAAAAACAAAACCGTATTGGCAATGTCCTCGGCATCCACGAATATGCGCATTGACGATTGGCGCTGGTAGACTTCGCGGATTGCCTGGGGTGTCATGCCTCGTTCTTGCGCGTCTCGTTCAATAACCCCATCAATTCTGGGTCCGCTAACACTGCCTGGGCAGATTGCATTAACGCGCACTCCCATGGGGCCCATTTCCATCGCCCACGTTTTTGTAAGGCCGATTAACGCCCATTTGGCCGCGGTATAAGCGCTGCGCATAGGAAAGCCAAATAATGCCGCGTTTGAGGCCATGTTTATTATGCAGCCCTTGTTCTGCTGTATTTGTGGGCTGCACAGGCGGGTCATGTAAAAGCAGCTACTCAGGCTGACAGCGATAGTCGTATCCCAGTTATCTGGGTCGGCGTCTTCGACGCGCGCGGTATTGCCGGCTATCCCGACATTATTGACTAATACGTCGATACGGCCGTGTGATGTTATGCAGTCTGTGAAAACGCGCTCCGCATCGCTGGACTTTCCTAGGTCCGCGACGGTGCCCGAAAGCGTTGGGTATTCGGTCTGCAGTTGCGTTAGCGCAGAGACATTGATGTCGGCAACATGCACGCGATAGTTGTTTTCAAGAAGTTTTTCGACAATGGCTTTGCCGATACCCGAAGCACCTGCTGTGACCAAAGCTACGAGAGAGTCACTCAAAGTAGTACCACCGTTATTATAGTTAGTGATTGACGACACAACAAATTTTCTCAATCATAGACAGGCGCTACAAATGATATAAATGTGTAGTTCAATGAAAATAATTCATGTATCTGCTTGTGAGCGAGTAGCCTATGAAATTGCGCCGACAGAAAAGAAAGCTACCCCCATTAAACGCTTTGAGGGCATTCGAAGCGGCCGCTCGCCACGGTAGTTTCAAACTCGCCGCAGAGGAACTGTCGGTGTCGCAATCGGCTATTAGCCATCAAGTACGCTCCTTGGAAGAGTATTTGGGTGTTCATTTATTCGTCAGGCAAATTCGCGCGGTAGAGCTAAATCGCAAGGGCGCCATGTACTATCCCGTACTGCGAGATGCTTTGGATCGTATTTCGGATGCGACTGAACTTGTGGTCTCCGATCGCTTGTCGACAACGCTTACTGTTCAAGTGTATTCGACTTTTACGATACGGTGGTTGCTGCCACGATTAGCAGAATTTCAGCGCGCACATCCGAACCTGCAAGTTCGTTTACATACCTCGCAAGATGATGTGAATTTTGATCAAGACGACATTGATCTCGCCATTATGATCGGGCGCGCCTCGAATAGTCAGCTTCACTACACCCACTTATTCGATAGCGAGCTATTTCCAGTGTGTAGTCCCCAGTATCTTGAACGGCACGGAAGATTTCATGACCCTGCCGAAATTAGGGATCACCCCATCTTGCAAGTTTATCCGTCAGCAGGCGATTGGCACGTGTGGCTAGAGTCGCAGGGCATAGACGCCGACGTTGTGCCAGAGTCTGGATTGCAATTCGAGTCTTACGATGTGGCTCTGTCATCGGCAGCTCAAGGCATGGGCATTGGGATAGGGCAGCAGCCTTACGTGGCTCATGACCTTGCGGTAGGAAGTTTGGTTGAATTGTTCCCAGATAAGCGCGTTAAGAACCCCAACGCATGGTATTTGGTGGGCAGACACGAAAAGGCCGATATGCCAAAGATACAGGCATTTAGAGACTGGCTGTTAGGGGAAGTGGCTAACGACAGCTCGTTAAATGGTTTGGCATCGCGCTAGTTGTAGGGGTAGTGACCAACACTATCACCGAGCTCGGTCATCATGGGTTTTAACCAGGCTTCGTAAGGCTTCCAAGCGCCAATGCCTTTACGGTTGATGGGTTGGCGAACTTGTTCAGAGCTGGCGGTTCGCACGGGGCGCTGTGTTTCATGAAAATTTAAGCACGCCTCTTCAAACTCCAAACCGCAATAGGTCAGTAGGGCCCTAATTTCATGCTCGGGGTTTTCGATCATCGCCTCGTAGTGCACCCGGTAAACAAAACCAGGAAACACCACATCCCAATGGTTCATCAAGCGCTCGTATTGGCGGTAGTAGTGTGCGATGCGTCGCTGGCTGTAGGTAAAGCCCTGACCGCTAGCGAATAATTGTTTGTAGCCGCTAAAGCAGCAGTCCATAGGGTTCCGTCTGGCGTCGATAACTTTTGCGTTAGGAATAATTTGATGTATCAGTCCTATGTGGCTGAAATTGTTCGGCATTTTGTCTATGAAATAGGGCTTTTGGGTCTGACGTTGCAGGCGCGTCTCATCGAGGTAGCGCTTTCCCAGGGCAGCGAGTTGCTGTTCATTGAGCTGCTCTAGTATTTCGGGATACTGAGATTTTGAGGATCTGTTGGTCTTGTTGGCTAAGCTCCGCGCAATGGCAATCATATTAGCCAACTCAGCGGTCCCCTCGACTTGAGAGTGCGAAGATAAAATTTGCTCAATGAGCGTAGAGCCGGCGCGCGGCAAGCCTACGATGAAGATAGGGTCTGGGGCGTGAAGCTCAGAACTCGCAAGAATCTGAAGACGCTCTGCCTGAAAAAAATCGATCAGTGCTTGCGTGTCTTGCTCGAACTGATCTGTGCTCCAGGGCACGGTTTTACTTTTGAGTTTGTTACCCTGCGCGAGCGCTGCCATCGCTTCCTGATACCGTTTTGCGTCTTCGAGTGCTTTCGCAAGAGCGAAGAGTAGGTGGTACGTCTTACGGTAATCGCCGCCGCTGGCTTTGAGCTGCTCCCGCATTGTTTCAAGCGCCGACTCACTAAAGCGATAGGTTTTTAGATTGGCTAAGCTCCAGCAGGCTTCGCCGTACTCGGGGCTAGATTCGGCAACTTTGCGATAAGTGTCTATCGCTGCTGTTTGGTCGCCAACGGCGCGTTGTGCGTGGCCCAGGCTGAGCCGCACGCTGGCATTAGTGGGGTCGTGAGCTAACAGCTCGGAAAAAATATCAATCGCCTGCTGATGCTGTGAGATTTCGGCCAAATTAGCGGCTTTAAGTGCTAAATACGCTGGGTTGTTAGGAGCGATATGCAGCAGTTTGTCGAGCTGCTCGATAGCCTCGGAAAAACGATGCCGTTTGTACAGAACGTTCGCATAGCTGTAGCGGCCCGCTGGGTAATCTGGCGCAAGTTTGACGCACTGAGCCAATAGATTTTCTGCGTCGCGCAGGGCGCCGAGTTCCAGGCCGATTTCACCCAGCATCCGGATGGCGTTCACATCCCCAGGTTGCTCTTTTAGATAGGGCCTGAGAATAGCTTCAGCCGCGCCAAATTCATGTTTTGCGATATGTGCAGCTGCCTCCATAAGGGCAGGAGGCAACTGGTGTCGCGTGATACTCGTAATAGGCCGTCTCCGACAACGTGATTGAATTTATGGTTTAGCGAATTTACTCGAATCGCATACCAAACCGCAGGCCTATGGTCCTAGGACGATTGACTGTCACTAATCGACGGATATCAGCGGTGTTAATATACAGCTCGGCTTCCTCGTTGAAGACATTACTGGCGAAGAGTTCCGCTGTCCAACCATTTTGCTCTAGCCCCAGTGACAGATTGGTCACGGTATACGAATCCATTTCTTCACGATTGCTCAGGAAAATGTCGTTGTACATGCTGTCGGTAAACGTTGTATTCGCCATGGCATAACCATCGCCGCCCATCCAGTCAAAGGTATAACGGGCGGTTAAGGCCCATTTGCTGTCGGGGGTAAAGGGCAGATCCTGACCACTTAGTGCATCGGGGGTACCATCGTTGCGGCTGTCATAGTCTTCGGTGAGCTCGGCCTTGTTATACGCGTACGAGAAATTAAGCTCTAGTCGCTCGGTCGCCAAGAACGTGGTGTCTAGTTCAAAGCCTTGGCTCTCGGCTGTGCCAACGTTGTCTACCAAGCCAAGTAAGGAAATCGCCGGATTGAAGAATCCGAGCTGCATATCATCCCAGTCCATGCTGTAGACAGCGGCATTGAAGCGCATGCGGCCATCCATAAGGGTGCTTTTTAAACCAAGTTCATAGGCTGTAACGAAGTCGGCCTCATAAGTGGCGCCGAGCTGTTGGGTGCGGTTAGCCCCACCTGGACGATAACCCTCGCTAGCGGTTGCGTAGAGTAAGGTGTTGTCATCTACCTTATAGGAGACATTAAATTTGAACGTATTATCGCTGCCCTCGAATTTCGAATTTACGTTGTCGGGTGGACGAGTGTCGCTAAAAGCGTAACAGCAATCCGGCCACCACACGGTGCCGACGAAGCCGCTTAAGGTGGTTTCGCTGTCGAAGTCTCTAAATCCGAAGGTCGCGGTCAGTTGGTCGTTTAAATCGTAGCTGAATTCACCGAATACGGCGGTTTCTGAGTCTTCTCGAACCTGGTCTGTCTCAAAGTACAGGTCGTCGCGTACCGCAGCCCCTGGATTGATGGGCGGAACACTCCACTGAGAGTCATACTTGGTTTCGTTTTTCATGTAAAACGCGCCCAGTATCCAGCGGAAGCGCTGGTCTTGAGCCGAAGTCAAACGTAACTCGTGCGTTTCGAACTTAATGTCGGTTTCGTTGATGAACTGTATGCTTGGGTCAACGCATGGACCAAAGTAAGAGCTATAGCAGGTGTAGTAAGGTTCTACGTAACCACTGATCGAATAGGCAGAGTAATCGCTGTAAACCTCAAAATCACGGTCTAGATACGAGCCTGCGTAGGTTAAATCCGCAAATCCTAAGTCACCCTCGACAACCAATCCCATTTGGGTCCATTCGTCATCTTGGCGGTCATCAAAAAAGCGTGATACCTCAAGCGACCCAAGTGCATCAGGGTCATGGTCCCAGATACCATCGGTTTCGGTTTGTTGATGAATAGCCGATACCGTTGCGGTCCAGCTCTCGTCTAAGTCAACTTTGAGCGCAGCTCGTAATCCTGTTTTAGTTGACGTGTTGAAGTCTTTTTCAACGTACTGCGCGCTACTTTTCGTAATGCCACTAAGCGGGTAGGTAATGGTATCTGCAACTGAGTCAATGTAGCCACCGTCCTCGTCGCGCCAGCCAACGACACGCAAGGCTGCGCTATCACTGAGAGGAATATTGACGAAACCCTCGACCATGTAACCCGTATCACCATCGCTTATCGATTCAGCAGCAACATCAAAGCCCGCTTCGAAGCCGGAAGGGTCAGGTTTCTTGGTTATGATTCGCAAGTTGCCCGCCTGTGAAGCCGCGCCATACAGAGTGCCCTGAGGACCCATTAGCACCTCTATGCGCGCTACATCATAGACGTGCACATCAAGGTTTAGCCCGATTGCCGTGACAGGCTGTTCGTCTAAGTAAATTGCGACCGCTGGGCCTTGTAAAGACTGATTCGAGTTTCCGCCATCCGAGATGCCGCGCATGAATAGTTGAGCTTGGCCGGGGCGTCGTTGAGTAAAAGAGACCGAGGGGATCTGAGCGACATAGTCACCAAAGTTAGTCACATTTAAGGCGTCTAATTGGTCGCTGTTGATGGCGTTCATGCTGATTGGCACGTCTTGCAAGCTTTCACTTCGCTTCTGTGCCGTAACGACCACCTCTTCGAGTTGGAGTTGAGCCAAGGCTGCCGGTGCCGCGAGCATATTAGCACCAAGTGCTCCGATTAAGCTGGCCTGGAAGACTCTCTGGCTTAGGGTGGTTGTCTTAAATTTAGGACTATCTTTTGTGTTGAACAAAGAGGGGGATTCCTTATTCATGCAAGTGCTCCTGCTATTTATGATTATTCGTAGTGTTTAATCTTGATCAGGGGCAGAATAAGCTTTGCGAGAAAAATGCGGCAAACGATGATTTTTTCATGATGATTGAGTTTTTTTCATGCATGAGTGTTGCTTCTGTGGGTGCCCGTTCTAAGAGTTGGGCAAGCCTTGTGCGAAAAGGATAAGATCTGTTGCCAAGTGCCGTTTGTGCGATAAATGAATTTGTCTCATTGCCGTGTCATTGTGCGACGAATTCCAATCCCCGTGTCCTAGTCGACATTAACAGCCTACAGTAAGAGGTGTACAGCGATGAAATTACAGGGCGCTTGCCACTGCGGGGAATGTTCCTGGGTATTGAATGGTGAACCGCAAGCTGCTCTGCGGTGCAACTGCACCGTGTGTCGCCGGTATGGCGCGTTGTGGGTGTACGGGTACGACGAGCAGAATGTTTCAATTCAGGGTGCAACACTGGCTTATCAACCCGCCGATTCGTTGGCGTTCCACGCTTGTTCGAATTGTCGTGGCCTTATGTACTGGCGTGCCTTAGCGCCAAACGACGAGGGGTTTTACCGAGTTGGACTCAACTTACGGATGGCCGACCCAGGTGTCGTCGCTGATCTTCCTTTGGACCAGTTCGACGGCCTCGATACATGGCAGCGAACGGTCTGCCCTGAGTGTGTGGTAGCAGACGTTTTTTAGCCTGTCGAATATCAGGATCGACACCTAAAATGCATGGCGTTCGCCTATCTTCAGTATTAGGGCACTGAGGTTGTTTGTCATGGTTTGTAATGCGGTCTCAAAGCGCGCCAGCGGCTCGTCGAGGGGTTCGTCCGATAAATCAAAGGTTCCGTAGTGAATGGGTAGGACTCGGGTGGCTCTTAGGTCCAACGCTGCCTTGATGGCTTCCTCTGGATTCATGTGGGAACCCTGCATCATGTCGCGAGGCGAATAGGCACCAATGGGCAGAGCAACCAGGTCAAAGGGGCCCAACGCATCTCCAATGAGTTTGTATCCAGAAAAGTAAGCCGAATCGCCGCCGAAGTAAAAGCGTTTATTCGGACTCGTCACCGACCAAGAGGACCAGAGTGCTTGGCGGGTATCGCCAATACCTCGTTTACTCCAATGCTGAGCGGGTAGGCAACTTATGGTGAGGTTACCGATTTGTGTCTGTTCTCCCCAATTAAGCTCTATGGTGTTGTTCACGCCATGTTTGTTTAGCAACGCCGCGTTGTCTTTGGGCACAACAAACGGGGTATCCGGAAATTGTTTGGCCAGTTTTTTCAGCGTTGGAACATCTAGGTGGTCGTAGTGGTTGTGCGACACTAAGATAAAATCAATGTAAGGTAGGTCCTGCAATGCTAAGCCTGGGGGCACAAACCTTGAGGGTCCGAAGGGTGGAGTAGGACTCGGCGTATTGGACCATATGGGGTCGGTTAAAAAATGTAAGCCATGCATCGACACCAGCAGTGTTGAATGACCGACCCATTGCACCGAGTCAGCGGCTTCGATGCTAACTTGTGCTTCTGTGGTGTGCTCGGCGGCGCCTGCGCCTGCGCGAAACGGCGTCAGTATTCTTCGGCCGAAAAACCCCAACCGAGTAGCGATTGACCCATGGCTACCCTCAGGATCTAGATTGAGATAACGTCCGTCGTCATCTTGTTCCGCGGGCGGTATAAGGGCGAGTTTCATTGAGCCCCCTGTCGTTTCATAGTGCTCGTGTGCAGCTAGCTCAGCTTGTGGGTTAGCGCAGGCTACGGCAAGACCACAAAACAGGCCTGCAGCTAAAAGGTTGCGTGGGGTCATGCGATAATAGACTCATATTTCATGGTATAAATACGCAGGTGCCCGTTATCTAGCCCACTGTGGTTTGGGCAGAGTTTGTGCGTTGTGACGGTCTCGTCAGTTGGCCAGACTAAGACCCTGTGTAAAGGCTATCTGGCCTGTGCTAACGTAGCGTTTTGCTTTTGGATTCATGGCGTGCTCAAGACCAAATTACCCAAGGTGGGAACCACCATATTTACGACGATGTCTGCGCTTGCACAGCAAACCGGTGCCTTGAACTTGTCACAGGGGTTCCCTGATTTCGAGGCTCCCCAGGCTTTACGTGAGGCGCTAGGGCGGCATGCTATGGCGGGCAATAATCAATACGCGCCCATGGCGGGCCTGTTGCGCTTACGCGAAGCGGTGGCCTCGAGCGTGTTGTTGCACCGCGGTGTAGCTGTGGACCCTGAAACAGAAATTTCTATTGTGCCGGGTGCGACCGAGGGTATTTTCTGTTGCGTGCAGGCACTGGTTCGCCCTGGCGACGAGGTCATTATGTTCGACCCGGCCTATGACAGCTATGAGCCGGCGGTAGATTTGGCGGGGGGTAGGGCAATTCGCCTGCCTTTGCCTGCGCCCGAGTTTCAGATTGACTGGGACCGTTTCGAGCAAGCCCTATCGAACAAAACGCGTTTAGTGATGATTAATTCACCCCATAACCCGTGTGGCACTAACTTGGAGCCTGAGGCTTTGCAGCGCTTAGCGGAATTTGCTGAACGTTATGATTTTTACGTGTGCAGTGATGAGGTCTATGAGCATTTGGTATTCGATGGCTCTCATCGATCGGTGCTGCAAGTCCCTGGGTTGCGGGAACGCAGTTTTGCCCATTTTTCCTTCGGTAAAACCTTCAGCGTCACCGGCTGGAAAACGGGCTATTGCATTGCCCCTGCGGATCTAACCGCTGAGTTGCGAAAAGTGCATCAGTATGTCGCGTTTGTGGCAGTAACCCCGGTGCAGCACGCCTTGGCGGATTTTATGGAAGCCGAACCGAATTACGCCTTTCAATTAGCAGATGAGTACCGGCATCGCCGCGATGTGTTTTTGAACGCCCTAAAGGGCTCGCGTTTTACGTGGACACCGAGCCAAGGCAGTTTTTTCCAGTTGCTTGATTACTCGGCCATTACCGATGAGCCCGATACCATCCTGTGCCAGCGTTGGACCAAAGAGTACGGAGTGGCATCGATACCCCTAACCCCGTTTTATGAAACGCCACCGAAATCGTCGTATCTACGGTTTTGTTTTGCTAAAACCGACTCGGTGCTTCAGGAGGCCGCAAAACGCTTATGCGCAATTTAGCCGTGACCCTAGTTCAACACGAGCTTAAGTGGGAAGACCCTGCAGAGAATCGTGCGTTTTTTGAGCAAAAAATACGTGAGCAGGCGCCTGCGAGTGACCTAATCGTACTGCCCGAGATGTTCACCACCGGTTTTTCGATGAACGCCTTAGGCAACGCCGAAGAACCCCAAGGCCCAACTCAAGAGTGGATGCAAGATCTGGCTAAACAGTTGGATTGTGCGATCACAGGCAGTATTGCCGTGAAAGAGGGTGAGTTCGTATACAACCGCCTGCTGTTTGTAACCCCCGATAACTGTTGGCATTACGACAAACGCCACCTGTTTCGCATGTTGGGCGAACACAAGCGCTACGCGCCCGGTAGCGACCGAGTGATTGTGAACTGGCGAGATTGGCGCATTAAGCTCGAGGTCTGTTACGACCTGCGCTTTCCCGTGTTTAGCCGTAATAAACAAGATTACGACCTGTTGTTGTATGTTGCTAATTGGCCGAGCGCCAGAGCGCACCATTGGCGTACGTTGTTGCAGGCGCGCGCGATTGAAAATCTGGCTTATGTGGTGGGCGTTAACCGCATCGGTGCCGACGCCAACGGGTTGAACTACTCAGGCGACAGCATGTTAGTGGACCCCCGCGGTCAATTAGTGGTCGACATGCAGAATCGCGCGGGTTGCGAGCAAGGCCTTGCTGATGCCGCTGCTATGCGGGCGTATCACGAACAGTTTCCCGCGTTTATGGATGCCGATGCGTTTGATTTAGACCTATAAGACGTTATCGCCCCGTCAATCGTCAACCACTTTGGTTACGCTTTAAGCATGCCCCGTACCCGATAGCACCGGCCAGCGCGCCTCAATTCTGTTGCCACGCACCGCGAGTAAATCGCCGAACTGCAGCAGAACGGCTTCGCTCTGCTGCGGTCTTAAAAATATAAAGTCATCGACGTCTAGTTCGACCTTGTTAGAGGCTTGGTAGCCTTCTTGATTCGAGCTTTTATAGGCAAAATGCGAGGCAAGGCCTGGCGGTGCCTCTATGTCGGCCATCCAATTGCCGCTGTAGCCAAAGTACATTTGCGCTTGGTTTGGGTCCCAGGCGCGAATGAGCGGTGCCGTCCATTCGAGAGCGGGCAGGCGGCCACCTTGGCCTCGTTTCAGCACGGGCGAGGCGATGTAAGCGGCGGGCTCGAAATCTTCCAGGCTAGCAATGTCGTAGTGCGTAGGCTTCATCAAACAGGTGCCCGCTGACACCTCGGTCA
Source organism: Aequoribacter fuscus (assembly GCF_009910365.1). Lineage (NCBI taxonomy): Bacteria > Pseudomonadati > Pseudomonadota > Gammaproteobacteria > Cellvibrionales > Halieaceae > Aequoribacter > Aequoribacter fuscus. The sequence continues at coordinate 1,404,877 of NZ_CP036423.1, forward strand.
GCAAGGGTTTGTCTTGGTAGTTCCTGAAGGTGGGACTGCCCGCACCGTTAAAGCATAAATCCTGTGTTACCAGGTCTTGGAATTGACTATCGAGTAGATCCAAGGCCGCTTGATAGCGGGCTTTGACTTTGGGTAGTTCACGTTTGGCCAACGCACTGGGTATGCCCATCAAATGCGCGTCGTAGCCCATAAAACCGCTGAAGGTTAGGTGTTGGGGGTTGGCTCTGATGATGCCCAAAGCATCGCTCAGTGCTTCATCGGCAACGAACCCACCGCGATGTAGTCCGACATCAAGTTCTAGGTTTACACGAAGGGTCAGCTGGTTTTCCTGGGCAAAGTCTAAATACTGTTGAAGTCGTGCCGTCGTATCGACCAACCACTGGAGCTGTTTCGCGGGGTCAAAGGCCCCTGTGTGTTTGCGATAAAATTCGTCCACCGCCGCGATGGGGAAGGGTTTGCCGATGAGTATATCCGCATCCGGCGTCACTTGCGTCGTCGCCAGCAAGAAAGGTAAATGAAAAATCATTTGCGCTTGAGTCGAGGCTCGCTCGCTGATGTAGCGCACGAGCTCGGGGCTCGGTACCGACTTGGTCACGACGCGATAACTCAGCCACGGCGCAGTACCTAGGGTTTGAGTGATACGGTCGATATTGCGATCCAGTCGGTCTAAATCAATAATCAAGCTCGGGGTGCCAATCCCTGCAGCTTTAAGCGTTTGGTTAAGCTCGGTGAAGTAGGGCGTATAAACACCGCCTTTATCTTTGGGTTTTAGCCAAGCAGCAAGCCCAGCTGCACCCAAAGCACCAAGAATGACATTGCGTCGAGAGGGCATGCTTACGCTCCAAATAATTCTTTTAGGTGGGCGTTCATTAGGCGTTTGTCTGGGTCTAGGCTCTCTCTGACGGCCAAAAAGTCCCGCCAGTGTTTGGGGTAAAGTTCAGCTAAATCCGAGGACTTTAAGGTATGCAGTTTGCCCCAGTGGGGGCGACCACCGTAGCGCCAGAATATTGGCTCGAGCTCTGCGAAAATTGGGCGGTAATCCAGATCGCCATATTGGTGAATAGAAATGGTAGCGCCGTCTTGCCCTTGGAACATGCTTAGCCAAATATCATCAGCTTTGACGTACCGATATTCAATGGGGAAACTCAGAGGCAGCTGTTTGTTGCGAATAGTGGCCATAATCTCACGAAGGCAGGCAGGGCCTAATTCTGCGGGTACGGTGTATTCCATTTCTCGAAAGCGCACAATCCGCACATGAGGCAGTACCTCGTGCGCTTTGCCGGTGCGAATGGTCTCTGCTTCGTTGCCCATCACGGCGGTCAGCAGCTTGTCGTATAAACGACTGCCCACGCCCGGTATCCACGCGATTGCATTAAATACATCGCGCAGGGTATTGACTGCCTGAGGGTCGTCTTGACCTTGGGCTTTGTCGCCGGGTTGCGCTGGGTTGGTGGACACCGAAATCCCAACTGACGCGTGGGGCAGGGCAAACAACTCAAAATGCCGATTGTTCGCTTTGCGGTTTTCGATGTCGTCAAGCATGTCCTCTAAAGGCTCAATCTTGTTGACTTCTGTTAAGTCAAAATCCGCTTGGTTTTGCAGCGTAAAGTCGGTGACGATTCCCAACGCCCCAGCGGACGTTAGTGCCGCCTTGAAAATATCGGGGTTGCTGCTGGGACTGCATTCGAGTAGCTCTCCGCCTACGGTCGCAAGGCGTAATGAGTTGACGTAGGAGCCCATCGAGCCAAAATTTACCCCCGTAGCGTGCGCGCAGTTGACGATGGCGCCGCCCAAGGCCAGATAGGCCATATCGGGCATATTGGGTAGCGCCTGGCCGATATCGGCAAGCATATAGCCCAAGTCGTGCAGGCGGGTGCCCGACAGCACTTGTGCTGTGTTCGTGACTGGGTCGTGGTCGATGACGCCGCTCAATAAATCGGTAGCGATTAGGGTATCGTCAGTAGGCACGACGGCGCTGAATGAGTGGCCTGCGCCCACGGCGCGCACTGTGCCTTTGGCGTTTTTTAGGACGCTTACTAATTCATCAATGCTGGCAGGTGCCGGTCGATGTTGAGGTTGACAAGATTGATTGCCCGCCCAGTTGATCCAGGGCACAGGTTTGCCGGGTTCGTACGCGATTGGACTCTGGGGTTCCGTTGACGGTTGCTCGCAACCACCCAACAGCGCAAAAGCGCCAGTGGCTCCCAAAGCGCCGGTGCCACGCAAAAACTGTCGGCGTTTCATCGCGGGGTCTCCTGTAAAGCTCCTCCGGCCAATAGTTCGCTTAGGGTAACCAAGTCGTCCTCCGAACAAGCACTGCAATAGCCCAGAGGCGGCATGCCCCTAAGGCCTTCCACTACGTGGGTCATGATTTGCTGTTTGCCCTTGGCAAGAATGGGCTGCCAAGCGTCGGGGTCGCCCATGACCGGTGCGCCGGTGTGAGTATTGGCATGGCATTGCAGGCAGTTCACCGTCAGCAAGGTCAGTTGGCGCTCGGTTGGAGCCGCTTGGCCGTTTGTGCTGAGTGCACTCAGCAAGACAAAAATCAGTAATCGCATATTATTAACTTTGTTCGGGCGATGGTTCGATCATAAGCCATGTTTGTGATCAAAGCGATGTCATTTCGAGCCAGCACAATCAAGTCGCGGGCTGGGCGGCGTGGTGTTCGGCTAACCGCTCTGACATGTTGTGTGCAATGCGCAGCGCAATGCGTTTGGCTTTGTCGGCCACAGGGCCCTGAAACTGAGCGTCCATCGTGGCTATGAAGTAGTGGGTCCAAAGTGCGAAGTGTCGTTTGGTAAAGGGGCGTTTGGCGTCAATCGCGCGATGCTTGTTCATCGTATGGCGCTGATAGCTGGTATCGCCAAACAAAAGCTTTTGCCAGTAGTCGCAAATAATCGGGACGTGTTTGTCGAGGTCGATGGCAGCCACGTCCAGAAACAGTGGCGCCAGTTCTGCGTCAGTCAGTAGGCGTGCGTAAAACGCCTGAACAAACGTCTCTATGTCGGCGCGGTCGCAAATGTCGCGCTTTGCGAGCCCCGACTGCAAAGTCTGCGCTGTGCCTGGGCTAGACGCCATAGCCTCCATCGACAGAGATCATTTGCCCTGTGACATAGCCTGCTTTTTGCGATGCTAGATAGACCACAGCGTGCGCGACTTCCTCGGGTTCGCCCCAGCGTTTCACACACAAGCCCGCCTGCACAGCATCGGCCCAGGCTTGGTCGAAGGTGCCGTCCGCCCACAAGCGTTTGAAAATACCGGCGTTAATGACGCCAATAGCGACTGAGTTTGCTCGGATACCGTGCGCGCCTTCCTCTTTGGCAATGCCCTGAATTAAGGACTCGATGCAAGCTTTTGGGGCGACCGAAAGCACATCACCCGCAGGCCACTTGTGCAAACCGGCCGAGCTAATATGCACGTAAGAGCCACCACCCGCTGCTTTCATGTGTGGTAGTGATGCGTGCACGATGTTAAAGAACCCTGCCACGTCAGCGTCCATCACTTTGCGCCAGTTAGCCGGACTTAAATCGCGAATCAAGGGCTGGTCTATGTCAGAGCCAGCGGCAACGACCACGGTGTGAATTCTTTGCGCCTGCGCGAGTTCATTAATTAGGCCGATCACTCGGTCCTCATCGCCAATACTCAGCTGATGGCAGGTTGCGTTTTTGCCTGCGGCCTTTACGCGCTCGACCGTTTCAAGGGCGCGGGCTTCATTGCCGTTGTAGGTTAGGGCGATATCGGAGCCAGCGTTGGCTAACTCTACGCAAATTTCGGCACCCATGCCGCCGCTGCCGCCGATGACAAGGGCAATACCTTCTGGAAAATCTGGTGTGTTCATAGTCAGTCCTGTTGTTATGTGTGTTTTGATACCAGCAAAAACCGCGCACAGTCGGCGACGAGGGGGTTACACACGGTCAAAGCTCCCTAGACTAAACCTCACTCGCCGCGCTTGGTAAAGGTAATTTGCATCGACCGAATGCCCTGCACAAAGTACGAATGAATGTAAGTAACAGGGCCATTGAATTGCGGGTTGTCCATGCGCTTTAAAATCTCGGCCAGCTGCACCTTCATCTCGAGTTTGGCCAGATGCATGCCCAGACAGTTGTGCTTGCCTATACCAAACGAGCGCACATTGGCTTTAAAGTCGCTCTGGCGTTTGGGGCGGGTCAGGTCAAACTGAGTGGCATCCTCACCAAACAGGCGCGGATCGTTGTTTGATGCGTGGTAAAACATGACCACCTTGTCGCCTTTTTTGATGTCGGCATTGCCAAGCTCTGGCGCGCAAATATCCTGCGTTGCAGTGCGTCGCATGGTAATAAACGAGGTGTTTTTGCGCAGCATTTCCTCAACCGCGTCATCCAAGGCTTCTGGGTGCTCTTGCAGAAAGCGATATTGGTCGGGGTTTTCCATCAGGTTGCGCATGCCGTGGGTGATGGCAGTTCGCGTGCTTTCGTTGCCGGCCGACATCAACATTAGAGCGATCCACGCAAAATCTTCGTCGCTGACCGGCTCGCCGCGAATTTCACCGTTCAATAGCTGAGTGCATAGATTCTTTTCGGGACGACCACGCCATTCGGCGGCGAGTCCCATGAAGGTCATAAACACATTGGCGCTTGCTTCGAGCGCGCGTGATTCGGCGCCCTGACGATCGGCATCAGAGAAGGCCGGGTCGTCCTGAAAGAACATGTCGTTGGTCCAGTCGAAAAACTGTTTGCGCTGGTCTGTGGGGATATTAAAAAATTCTAAGATCGTGATCAGCGGGAGCTCAGCGGCGACGTCCTCGACAAACTCGCATTCGCCCCTATCAATCACGGCGTTGATGACCTCTTTAGCGACACGCTCCGCCTTCTCTTGGTAGGTGGCTACTGTGCCCGGTAAAAAGTTGTCGCGGATGAGTTTGCGATATTCTAAGTTCAGGGGCGGATCCATGTTCAAAAACATTTTACCCATGATGTTATCGACTGTCTCCTGCGGATCCTCCATGGGGGTGGCAGCTCGCAACGCTGACGAAAACAGTTCGTTGTGCATAGACACAAAATCGATGCCTTCTTTTTGTGTCACGGCCCAGTAGGGCACGCCGGTAATGGGGTCATCAATTTTCACGGCAGGGCCAGCTTCGCGCACTTCGGCAAAGATTGCTTCGGGTACGCCATTGGCGATTAACGTGGGGTCGAGTAAGTTGGTGAAAGGGCATTTGGCTGAGTTTGTCATTATGTGTCGTCCGCTAATGGTCCATTGTTTGACGTAAGAGTACTGAAAAACGTGACGTTTGTATCAATGTATTTGGACTATGAATTGGCCCTTAGAAGCGCTTGCGGCCGATTGTGGGTATGGGTATCGTGAATCCCTATAATTTTATCGCGCCGCTCTTGGCGCAGAATAAGCGTTAAGCAAACTAAAAAGAGATCGTATGGGCGACCTAAGAAAGCAAAAAACGCCAGCCTTGGCGCTGATTATTGGGCTTGTGATGGCCTGCGCGTCGTGGGGGCAAACAAGCGACGAAATCGCTCATCCCGACCCCACCGAATGGTTGAGTTACGGTCGCGATTATCAAGAACAGCGCTACAGCCCCCTTGCTCAAATAAAGACCGACAATGTTCGAGATTTGGGTCTGGCTTGGTTCATGGATACCGACTCGAATCGGGGGTTGGAAGCAACACCGCTGGTTGCGAATGGCGTGATGTACGTCAGTGGCAGCTGGAGTGTCGTGTATGCCCTGGACGCAAAAACCGGCGAGCGCCTGTGGAGCTTCGATCCAGAGGTAGACAAAGCCTACGGTAAGCGGGCCTGCTGTGACGTCGTTAATCGCGGTGTTGCTCTGTACGATGATAAGGTGATCTTTGGCACACTTGATGGGCGTTTGATTGCTCTCGATAAAGCAAACGGGGCAATCGTTTGGTCGGTCTCTACGATTGCGGGTGAGCAGGGAAGTTACAGTATTACCGGCGCACCGCGAGCGGCCAATGGCCTTGTCTACATCGGCAACGGCGGAGCGGAATACGGCGTCCGCGGGTTTGTCTCGGCCTATTCGGTCGCGACTGGCGAGCTGGTGTGGCGTTTTTATACCGTGCCCGGAAACCCAGAGTTGGGCTTCGAAAATGACGCCATGAAGGTTGCCGCACAGACGTGGACGGGCGAGTGGTGGTCATTGGGTGGTGGCGGCACAGTGTGGGACTCGATTGTCTACGATCACGAATTCGATCAGGTGTTGATTGGCGTCGGTAACGGCTCGCCTTGGAACCGGCGAGTACGCAGCCCCGAGGGTGGTGATAATCTGTATCTTTCTTCAGTGGTAGCGCTTGATGCTGTCACAGGCGAGTACCGTTGGCACTTTCAAGAAACTCCAGGTGATTCGTGGGATTACACCGCAACACAGCACATTATGTTGGCCGACATGGAAATCGACGGCCTGACCCGCAAGGTCCTGTGGCATGCCCCCAAAAACGGGTTCTTTTTTATTATCGACCGGGCCTCCGGTGAGCTAATTTCTGCCGAGCCCTACGTCAAAGTGACTTGGGCGACGGGCTATGACCCGGTAACGAAACGCCCAATCGAAACCGATAACGCCGACTATTCGCAGGGGCCGCAGTTGCAGTGGCCATCGCCAATGGGCGGTCACAACTGGCAGCCCATGGCGCATCACCCTGATACCGGTTTGGTGTATATCCCTATTCACGAGATGGCGTATCAATACGCCGACGAGCCCGCCTATCGGGTCAATCCTGGTCACTGGAATACGGCTGTTGAGACCGACCAAGGCGGGTTCAATAACGCGCTGCTTATGGAGGCATTGCAGGCGCGAGCCGGGCAAGGATATTTGTTGGCGTGGGATCCAGTGACTCAGTCCGAACGCTGGCGAATTCCGCTGCCGACCATCTGGAATGGTGGCGTGCTAGCCACTGCTGGTGGGTTGGTCATTCAGGGCAACTCGGCCGCTGAACTGGCGATTTACGACGCGGCAAATGGCGCGAAACTGTGGTCGTTCGACACGCAGGAGCGAATTGTCGCGCCGCCTGTCGCCTACAGTATCGACGGAGAGCAATACATTGCCGTTGCCGTGAGCTGGGGCGGAGCGGTGGCGCTTGCCGGGGGTATTCCTCCCGGCCCTAAGCCTGAACGAGCCCGCATAATGGCGTTTAAGCTCGGTGGAGACGTGAGTTTGCCACCCATGCCCGAAGCCCGTCTCCTAACGCGTCCCCCTGAGCCTTGGACGCAAGACGAGCAGGTGCTGGACCGGGGGCGGACTCTGTACATGGATTTTTGTTTGCCCTGTCATGGTAATGGTGTCATTGGTAATGGCAGTGTCCCCGACTTGCGCCACTTACCCAGTGGCTTCTATGAGGCGTGGGATGCGATTGTGTTGGATGGCGCTTTGGTTAAAGCGGGCATGGTTGGGTTTTCGGATGTGCTCAGCCCTGATGATTCGGCGGCGATAAAAGCCTACGTACTGACCCGAGCTCAGCAAGATTGGGAACTGTCTCAGCAAGCCTCTTGGTGGGTCGCTACGAAAAAGTGGTTTTATGACAAGGTTGCGGTCGTCTTGCTGTGGCTTGCGGCGCTAGCGAGCTAATTGCCATTGCCCGCGTAATCGGGCGTTGTGCTTTGCTGGGGCCTGAACACGCCGTTAGCATGGGCTTTGCATCTGCACGCCTAGCGTGCGACCAGGTTGTCGCAGCGGTAGTGAGGCTCGCCATCTAGGCTGTGCTGTGCGGCAAGCTCGGGTAATAGGGTGCTCATGGACTGAGCGAGATCCCACGGGCTGTTAATGACAAGCATGCCCGAACTTGTCATGCCATAGCCCTCGCTGTCTGCACGCTCGCCCAGTTCAAAACAGTCGACTCTTTGACTCAGCCCCGCGGTCAACGCCTTAACCATTGCATCACTGAGGTCTCGATCGACCACGGGGTACCAAATGGCGATGACTGCGTTCTCCATTTTACTCAAGGCTTTGTGAACCGTTTTGGGAATCTCTTGGTAGTCCGTTTTTAACTCGTACGAGGGGTCAATTAATACGAGGGCGCGGCGAGTCGGGGTGGGTAATTGCGATAACAGCCCCGCGAGACCGTCGCTCTGATACAACTTAATGGCGGCCTGAGAACGCAAGTTGTTTGCGAGCAATTTTGCGTCGGTGCTGTGGAGCTCGTAGCAGGCGCCCGAGTCTTGGCGGCGCAGCGCGCTTGCAGCGAGTCTGGGGGAGCCTGGGTACACAACACCCGTGTCGGTGGTTTGCACGGCAGAGAGCAGCTTGTCGAGCAAAGGGTGCTGCGCATTGCTACCTAGATGACGGCCGATACCTCGTTGCCATTCAGCGGTTTTTTCAGAAAACTCACTGCGTAGCGAGTAGGCTCCTGCACCCGAGTGCGTGTCGATGTACTTAAATCCCTTGTCTTTGCTGCGCATGTGATCGAGGAGCGCGAGTAAAACACTGTGTTTTAGTAGATCGGCAATATTGCCAGCGTGGTAGGCGTGTCGGTAGCTAAGCACAAATGGCGTCTCTGGGTTGGGACGCTCAGTATAAACCCAAATAAATCGATCAGTACGCTTAATTTATGCTACGTGCTTACTCGGTGGTTAAGGTGTTGTCCCTAAAAAACTCAAGCGTTTGTTGCAGGTGCGGGTTCGGTGGCGCGGTGATGGTAATTCGTGTGACACCATCATCTAATCGAAGTTGATGAGCGTGCAAGAACAGCCGCGTCTCGCCAAATTGATCTCTGGCCCAACGATTGTAGGTGCCTTTACCGTAGCGTACGTCACCAATAATGGGGTGATTGATGTGCTTAAGGTGTTGTCGTAATTGGTGACGCCTGCCGGTAAGGGGGCTCAATTGGAGCAGCGAGAATCGGCTCATTGGGTAACGATCTATATTGATATTTATCAAGTACTTATCGATTATTTCGAATGTGGTTTCTGCTTCCTTTCTGGGGCTGTCGGGGGCGCTATCGGGGTCGCGTAATGGGTGGTCTATTGTGCCTTTTGAATTGGGCCAGCCTCGCACCAAGGCCAGGTAGTCTTTGTGCACAGCATCGGTATGCCAAGCGTCACTCCAATGGCGTGCGACCTTGGATGATTTTGCAAAGGCTAAAACGCCGGAGGTGGCTTTATCCAGTCGATGCAAAGGGTAGACACGTTGTCCAACATGGTCGCGTACCCACTGCAGAGCAAAGACGGTTTCGTGCGCATCGAGCTTGGTTCGATGCACTAACATGCCGGGTGGTTTGTTAATAGCAACGAGATTGTCATCGCTATAAATCACCTGGGGAATTTCCCATGTTGGATCCATTTGTACGCCTGTGGTGTGTTTTAAAAGCGAATCGAGCCCGTCGATCGCCACTGGGTAGTGACGGATTGTCGCAAATAATGCGCACAGCGGCGACGTGTTTTACCCAGCTGGAACCTGCTTTATGTGTATAACGATGCCAGCGTACTTGAGTGTTCACGCGTTCTGAGCCCATTCAGTGTGTGAGTCGGCAAGGTGTTAACCGAATCCGTGGCAGTAATCTTTACTACACACGGTCTATATACCTTCGGTTGGTTGTGACATAGCCTTACAGATCACAAGCAGAACAATAAGAGAGAGGGGCATGTTTTACGGTTGGATATTAGCGGGTGTTGCTTTTTTACTTCTGATGCTAAGCAACGGCGCAATTATGTACAGTTACAGTGTCGTTGCGGTCCCGATAGGGCTTGAGTTCGAAGCCAGTCGCACCGCGATGATGCTGGGTATCACCGTAATGACCTTGTGCGGTGGTATTGTCTCTCCTTGGTTTGGCAGCCTGGTGGATCGTTGGAGCCTAAAAGGCATGATGTTGCTGGGTGCCTTGGGTATGTCGCTGGGTTATGTGGCTTTATCCTTGACCACTGCGACTTGGCAGGTGCCCTTAGTGTATGGCGCGTTAATGATGTTGGGCACCAACTTGCTGGGACCCCTAACGACCTCGACCTTGCTGGCTCGCTGGTTCACCAAGAAACGCGGTATGGCGCTGGGTATTGCGGCGGTTGGGACCTCCGTGGGCGGTTTTGTCTTCCCGCCTCTTATTCAGGGTTTAATTGATCAGCACGAATGGCGCACAGCCCTGCGCTACTTGGGTGCGGGTTTGTTTCTTGTATCAGTCCCAGCCGTACTCTTGGTGGTTAACTCGCCGCAGTTGCGAGGTTTGCACGCAGACGGTGCGCCTATGGATCCGGATTTTGTGCCGCCCGTCGCCGCGCCAGTCTCTTTTGGTTTGCTGCTAAAAAATCGTAATTTCATTTTAATCGCGATCGTTATGAGCCTCTTATTCGCAACGTACACCGGTGTCATGAGTAATATGGTGCCCTTTGCTATGGGGCGTGGTTTAACGGCGGATGAGGGAGCGTTGTTGATCTCAGCGCTCGCAGTGGCCGGCATTGTGGGTAAGCTCGTGTTCGGAGCCGTTGCCGATAAGATGGACTTGCGCTGGGGTTTGGGTGCTTCCATGGCGCTGGTCATCGCGAGCATGTTAGTTTTTGCCTATTTTCAAGGTCTTACTGCCCTGACAGTAGGAAGCGCGTTAATCGGCTTGGCTGCGGGCGGTATGTTGCCGGTATGGGGTGCTTTGCTCGCTGTGCTATTTGGTGCGGCGAACTACGGCCGCGTGATGGGTATGATGAACCCCCTAATCATGCCTTTGACCCTGGCAGGTGCGCCTTTAGCTGGGTTTATTTTTGATCAGACGGGTGCTTACACCGGCGCGTTTTTAACCTTTGCGGGCGCTTTGTGCTTGGGTATTGCGCTGCTGTTTCTGATAAACATGAGCGATCGCGCCGAAGCCTAATGTTGTGAGGATTATGATGGAGTCTAAAGTTGCTATTATCACCGGGGCAGGCGGTGGAATTGGTGAAGGCCTAGCGCGGGCATTTGCACGTGAAGGCTACACCGTGGTGGTGGCTGAAATTGATGAAACGAGCGGGCAGAGGGTAGCCAACTCTTTGGAATCACTGGGTGGTCAGGGGCTATTTATACCGACCGATATTGCCGATCTGGTGCAGGTAAACGCTATGGTCGACGATACCATCGAGCGCTTTGGTCGGGTCGATGTGCTCGTAAACAATGCGTACCCAACAGGTAAAGGTATGACGTCGGTGGCGGACATCGATAGGCAGCGCATGCGTCACTCCATGTCGGCCGGGTTTGATGCAGTGCATGTTGCGATGCAGGCGGTGTATCCAACCATGCGGGCTCAAGGGTTTGGCCGCATTATCAATATGTGTTCGCTGAACGGTGTGAATGCTCACGCGGGTACGGTCGATTATAACTGCGCGAAGGAGGCTGTTCGCGCCCTAACCCGAACTGCGGCGGTGGAGTGGGGCAAGGACGGTATTACCTGTAATGCGGTATGTCCCGGTGCGATGAGTAAGGCGTTTAAGCAGCGTATGGCGGAAATGCCCGAAGTATTCGAGAGTATCACCAAGATGATTCCGATGGGTTACAGCGGAGATCCTGAGGAGGATATTGCGCCTGTAGTGCTATTTTTGGCGAGTGAGGGGGGGCGCTATGTCACTGGCAATACCATTCACGTCGATGGTGGCGGCCACATCAATGGCGTGCCCTGGAAGCCATAAGTAAAAGGGTTGTCGCTAAAAAAACGCCGCTTTTGAAGTGACCCCATAAAGTTGGACTCATTTCTAAGCGGCGACCAAGGCCTGATTTCGATATTGTATCGGACTCAGGCCTTTTAGTTTCAGCTTAATGCGTTCGTTGTTGTAATAGTCGATGTATTCCTTAATGCTTTCAATCAGTTCGTCTGCGCTGTTGAAGACCTCACCGTGATACATTTCGCTTTTTAATATGCCGAAGAAGTTCTCTGCAACGGCATTGTCTAAACAATTGCCTTTTCTCGACATGCTCTGTTTTAAGCCGTTCTCGTCAAGGTGACGCTTATACAGCCTATTTTGGTACTGCCACCCTTGGTCAGAATGAACAATTGGTTTTTCATGTGCCTCCAGCTTGCGTGTTGCACGTCTCAGCATATCGGTTACCAAGGGTAATGCGAGAGACTTACGCACCTCGTAGCTCACTACCTCCTGGTTGAACAAGTCAATCACCGGCGATAAATAAACCTTCTGGTTATTCACTTTGAATTCCGTCACATCAGTAACCCATTTTTGGTTGGGTCTTTGTGCGGTAAAATCACGATTAAGTACGTTCTCTGCGATGCTTCCTACATCGCCCCTGTAAGACCTGTAACGTTTCGGCCTTACCTTCGACTTGAGACCTAAGACCGCCATCAGGCGCTGCACGCGTTTATGGTTGATGACCAGCCCCATCGCCCTCAGTGCGCAGGTTATCCTTCGATAGCCATACCGCCCTTTGTGCTTATGGTAGATGCTAGTTATTTGTGATTTTAATTCACTGTCGCTACACGGCTTTTTTAGTGCATTACGATGATAGTAATACACGCTTTTAGCTAACCGCGTCGCCTTCAGCAAATTCTGTAAGCCATATTGCGCCTTGAGCTCATCGACCACTAGGGTCTTTTCTTTGCTTTTTTCTTTCTGGCCTGAGCCAAGGCTTCTAACTTTTTTAAGACTGCATTCTCCGCCCGCAAATAATCCAATTCCTCTCTGAGTTCTTTTTCAGTCATTTCTGCTGAGGGTTTAAGCGTTGTAGAGTGCTCAGTCATGTTAGGCCTGCTATTTTTCCGGGGAGTGAGGCGAGATAGTCCTTCCTGAGCATAAAGCTTGTGCCATTGAAATAATATGCCCTGACTCGACAAATCAAAGTGGGCACTGGTATAGCTTAGAGACCAGCCATTCACCGTCATCGTTGTCAGTACGTGGGCTTTAAATTTAAGTGAATACGGTTGATGTGGGTGCTTAAAACTATCAGCACCATTTATGCTGTATACCTGCGACCAGTATCGAACGAGGCTGGATGCTACCCCATAGCGCTTGCCCACCTCCCTGGAAGGGATAGATTGAGCAAGTTTGGCGAGCTTTAACTTAAAAGCTCTATTGTGTTTGGACATAAAAAGACCCCCAGTAATTGGAATGTCCAACTATTGGGGGTCACTTCATTTCGCGGCGTTTTTTGTGATTATCTTAACGAGCGTAGGCCGGCATGCCTAAACCGAAGATGGCTACGAGGTCACGCATAACTTCGACCACGCCGCCGCCAAAGGTATTAATTTGGCATTTGCGGTATTCTTCCTCGAGATCACCCCACAACACGGTGCCCGTGCTGTCGCGTGTGATTACGCTGCTGGCACCAATCACCTGCATTAGCAAACGATACACATCAATCAATACTTCTGTGCCGTAGGTCTTCATGGCGGAGCTTAGGGCGACGTCGGGTTCGCCGCTTTCTAAGGACCACACCATGCGCCAATTCATCAAGTGCATGGCCTCGAGTTTCGCAAAGGCCTCGCCGAGCAATCGACGATTGCCGTTGTCGTCGGCAGGGCGCCTGCCATCAGCCTGTATCTCTTTAGCCCAGTCCAGCACTTGGTAGTACATTTTGTAGCCGTAAACCCCAAGTGCCGCCAAGCCGACGCGCTCGTGATTGAGCTGCGAGGTAATCATCGGCCAACCTTGGTTCACGCCGCCGCAAATCATGTCGTCGGGACAAATTACGTTCTCGTAATACGAGACATTGGTGCGAACGCCGCCAACGGTGTGAATTGGGCTGTAGCTAAAGCCTGGCTGGTCGGTGTCGACCATCATGATCGAAATGCCTTTGTGGGGTCTGCTGGCCTCTGGGTCAGTGCGTGCCGCTAACCAGATGTAATCTGCCGCTTCGGCGCTGGAGGTATAGACTTTGTTGCCGTTAATGACCCAGTCATCGCCTTGCTTTACCGCTGTGGTTTTTAAATTGGCGAGATCAGTCCCAGCTTCGGGTTCTGAGTAGCCGATGCAAAAATGCAGGTCGCCTGCTGCGATTTTGGGCAGAAAGAATTCTTTGTGGGCCTGGGAGCCGTGCGCCATGATAGCCGGCGCCACCGTATTGATTGTCACGAAGGGGATGGGGGCGCGCGCTAGCTGGGCTTCCTCGAAAAAAATCATCTGGTCGATAGGGCCGCGGCCTTGACCGCCATACTCTTTTGGCCAGCCGAGCGCTAACCAGCCATCAGTTCCCATGGTTTTGATGACGTGCTTGTAAGCGTCACCGCCTTCGTTGCCGTGAGTTTCGCGCAATAGCTCGGGCGTCATAAGCTTGGTGAAGTAGTCGCGAAGGGTGCGTCGTAATTCTTGTTGCTCCGGGGTGTGTTCTAAGCGCATTGTCAATTACTCCATCAAAGTTGGAATCATTATTATTGAAATTGAATTCAGATTCAATATACTGTCTTCAATCAGATCGAGTAACACGACATGACGGTTGCAGCGAAAGCAAAAACGAAAACAAAAACGAAGCGCGGCGATTTAGCGCGCGAAAAACTCAAAGCGGCTGCCGTGCGCGTTCTAAATCAGACCGGCTTTCATCAAATGCGCATCAAAGACGTGACCCAAGAGGCAGGCGTGGCCACGGGATTGTTCTATCACTACTTCAAAAACTTAGAGAGCTTAGTTCGTGAAGTAATGAGCGAGCATATCGAGCGCTTTGAGGCTACGGCGGATATCGAACGCGACGTCAGCAAAGGTGCGTGGTTGGAACGTATGCGTTCCCACTATCGCTTAGTGGTCCAGACTTATGCAGAAGAGCCCGGGGTCATGCGCTGTGTGCAGCAGTTCGCCGCCGATGACCCAGCGTTCCGCGAACATTGGCGCTCGTCGTACAACCAACGAATGGAGCAACTGGTGCAGGCTTTCCCTCGGGTGTTTCCCGAGGTAGAGATACCTGCAGACGAAGTTCGTTTGCTGGTGTATGCACTTGGAGGTATCGGGCAAGACTTTTTGCACGAGTATTATGTTGAGCAAAATGCCGATCTCAGATCGAGCGAGTATACCCAAGACCAAATAGCCGATTGGCTGGCAGCACTATTTTACCGAGGTCTGTTTGCCAGCAACCCTGCTCGCGAGTCGCTTTCGCATGCACAAATACTGATGGACATAAAAAGGGGAGGTCTATGAGTTTAGACGCTCAGTTACAAGGGTACTTGAATAAAACAGTGGGGCCATTTAAAGGCTGGGACACTGTGCAACCCGCTTTAATTCGCCATTGGTGCGAAGCTATGGGAGACAACAACCCCGTATATCGGTCGCGAGAGGTAGCGCTCGCGGCGGGATATACTGATGTCATTGCTCCGCCAACCATGTTGCAAGCTTGGGGCATGAAAGGTTACAACGAGCGCTTTCCGGAGGGCTCTGATAACGCAAACCCCTTTGAGGTGCTGGTCTTTTTGGAGTCTCAAGGGTATCCGGCGGTTGTTGCTGTTAACTGTGAGCAGGAGTACGGTGAGCCCCTAGCGATCGGTGATAGCGTGCATTTTTACTCTCGTATCGAGGCGATATCTGAGTTAAAAACGACAGCGCTGGGTGAAGGATACTTCGTGACAGAAGTATCGACCTACAAAAACCAACGCGACGAAGTTGTTGGTGTCATGACCTTTCGGGTCTTCAAGTTCAAAGCGCATGAGTCTCAGCAAGCGCGTGCCAGCGACAGCCCTCAAAAGCCTAAAGCGATAAAACGTATGCGACCCGTGCGCAACTACGATACCGCCTTTTTTTGGGAAGGCGTAGATCAAGGCGAGTTGCGCATACAGAAATGTACAGGTTGCCAGACCCTGAGGCATCCGCCTGCGCCCATGTGTCCTGCCTGCCAAAGCTTAGAGTGGGACTATTGCGTCGCGTCGGGCAAGGGCCACATCTACAGCTACGTCGTGAATCACTACCCCGAGATACCGCCTTTTGATTACCCGAACCCTGTGGTGTTGGTCCAGTTGGATGAGGGCACTCGTTTGGTGAGTAATTTGGTGGGTACCAAAGCGCGGGATATCAAAATCGGTACCCGAGTCAGAGCAGAGTTTGTCGAAGTTGAGCCGGGTTTTACGCTGCATCAATTTCGCATAATGGAACAGGAGTAGGTTATGGACTACAGCATTAATGCTGATCATCAAACCATTGTTGATCTTGCCGAGAAAATATTCTCAGACCACGCCGATGACGCCTACATTACGTCGGGTACACAAGGGGTCGATGCCCAGCTGTGGCAACTTTGTGCTGAAGCTGGTTTTATTGGCTTAGATATGCCCGAAAACGTGGGCGGTTCAGAGCTTGGCTTTTCAGCTTTGTGTCGTGTGTTAAAGGCTCTAGGCGCAATTACCGCGCCGATTCCCTTGTTAAACACCGCGGTGGGTGCCTACGCGCTTGCTCATTCAGGGTTTGCGTCGCAGCTTGAGAGTGTCGCCAATGGGCATGGACACATTGCGATTTCGTTGAACGAGGGCTTGCGCATCGACGGGGATAGAATTGTCGGTAGCGTTAATGCCGTTGCGTACGCAGACTCTGCACGTTTTGTTGTGCTTGCCTGCGCGGGTAAAGTGCTGATCGTCGAGCAAGCGCAATCCGGCGTGACAACTCAAATACAAACGCTATCGAGTGGGCAACCCGCGGCACTGGTGCATATTGACATCGCGCTGGCAGAAGCGGTGCTCGTCGATGCGATGGCTGACTTACAGAGCCGATTACAGACGGCTACCGCGTGGCAGTTGTACGGCGTATTGGAGGAAGCGCTGCGCCGCACAGCGCGCTACACATCAGAGCGTAAGCAATTCGGCAAACCCATTGCGACTTTCCAAGCGGTGGCGCATCGCGCGGCCAACGCTTACATCGATTTAGAGTGTTTAAAAGGCACGGCCGAGCAAGCATCATGGCTCATCGACGAGCAACGCCCAGCCGAACTGGCTGCCGGCATGGCCTACTGGTGGGCTTGCGAGGCAGCGCATCGTGTGGTGCACAGTACCCAGCACTTACACGGCGGCATGGGAGCCGATCTGACGTATCCCATTCATCGCTTTTTTGTGCGGGCTAAAGAGCTCGAGTTTAGTCTGGGCGGAGCCTCAAAGGTCATCGATATCGTCGGGCAACAGCTGGTCGATCAAATGCCAGAAACGCGGAGGCTGGTATGCTAATCCATGTCGGCGACGAACTGCCACAACTGAGCTTAGAGATTACCCCTGGACTGATTGTCGCGGGCGCGATCGCCAGTCGTGATTATCAAAACGTGCACCACGATAAAGACGCGGCACAAGCGCTGGGCTCGCCGGATATTTTTATGAATATCCTCACGACCAACGGTTTAGTCGGCAGATTTGTGACCGATTGGGCTGGCCCATCGGCGCGCTTGAAAAAGGTTTCGATCCGCTTAGGTGTGCCCAATTATCCCGGCGATACGATGGTATTGTCTGGAGATGTGCTTGCCTGGGACCCAACGTCAGGTGAGTGTCAGGTGAGTGTGAAGGGTAAGAATGGCTTGGGTTACCACGTGACGGGTACCGTCGATTTAGCCTTTGCGCAGGAGTAAGACATGGCACGTGATTTTTTAAGGAATAAAGCCGCTATTGTTGGCTTGGGTGCGACCGAGTTCTCTAAAGATTCAGGACGCACCGAGATCCAGCTCGGCGTCGAGGCCATTATGTCTGCGTTAAACGATGCCGGCATTGACCCTGCCGATGTCGACGGTATGGCTACCTACACAATGGACAATAACCCTGAAATTGAGCTGCATCGTCTTATTGGTGGACGCGAACTTAAATTTTTCTCACGCGCACACTATGGCGGCGGTGCGGCGTGCGCGCCGGTCATGCACGCGGCAATGGCGGTGGCAACAGGTGTTGCCGACGTGGTGGTCGTCTATCGGGCGATGAACGAGCGTTCAGGCTTTCGTTTTGGCCAAGGTGGACTGTTAACGGAAGACCCCAACGCCTTCGAAACCGTCGATTTTGGCTGGTATTTCCCGCATGGGTTAATGACGCCGGCGTCTTGGGTAGCGATGTTCGCGCAACGCTATTTGCACGAGACCGAGGCCACTAGCGAAGACTTTGGGCGAATCGCGGTCGGTGCTCGAGACTTCGCCAGTACCAATCCTGCGGCGTGGTTTTATCAAAAGCCGTTAACACTAGAAGAGCACCAAGCGGCCAAATGGGTTGCTGAACCTCTGCGTTTATTCGATTGCTGCCAGGAAAGCGATGGTGCCGTAGCGATGGTGATTGTGTCGGCGGAACGCGCCAAAGATTTACAGCAAACGCCGGTCATGATTCGAGGTGCTGCCCAGGGCGCGAAAGATCAACAGCGTATGATGACGTCGTTTTATCGCGATAGCTTGATGGATTTGCCTGAAATGCAGTGCGTCGCTGACGGCCTGTACTCGATGTCTGGCCTGGGTCCTGACGATATTCAAACCGCAGTTTTGTACGATCACTTTACCCCATTTGTATTACCTCAGCTGGAAGCCTTTGGCTTTGCAGAGCGCGGTAAAGCCTGTAATTTTGTGCGTGAGGGACACCACCTGCGTGGCGGCAAATTGCCGGTGAATACTCACGGTGGACAAATCGGCGAAGCCTATATTCATGGGTTAAACGGGGTCGCTGAGGGTGTGAGACAGGTGCGCGGCAGTTCGGTCAATCAGGTGGCTGGTGTTGAGCACGTGCTGGTGACGGCAGGCACAGGTGTCCCGACAAGCGGCGTAATTTTGGGTACGCCCTAAACGATAAGCAAAGCGCAAGGGAACACTTATGGCACAATCGCACCAACACCTTTTGTCTGAGGGCAATATCGGCTCGATGACCCTAAAAAACCGTATGGTCGTCGCGGCCATGGGGGCTAACTTTGGTGAGCTGGATGGACGCTCGGGCGACCGTGTGCGCGCCTATCACGAAGCGCAAGCAGCGGGCGGTGTGGGACTTGTTATTTCAGGCGCATGTGGTGTTGCCTACCCGGTAGGGTGTGTTCAGCCGAATCAAATAGCAATTTCCGACGATAAATACATTCCTGGTCTTAAAGCGGTCGTTGATGCGGTACATGCCCATGGCAGTAAATTTGCGGTGCAGTTGCATCACGGCGGTCTGGTGGCAGCAGAAGATACCAACAATGGACGTCCGCTTTGGTGTCCGTCAATTCCGGGTCCTATGCAAGGCGACTTCATTGATGGCTTTTTGATGGAAGAGCTCGCGGCCTTTGCGGGTGGCGGTATGCCGACGTTTAGGGTGGTCGACCAGGACGATATCAATTTAATTATTCAGCAATTTGCCGACGGCGCTAAACGGGCAATCGCTGCGGGTTGCGATGCCGTCGAGGTACACGGAGGCCACGGTTATATTTTAAGTTCGTTCCTCTCGCCAAAAACCAATCAACGCACGGATCAGTACGGTGGCAGTGATGAAAATCGCGCACGTTTAATTTGCGAGGTCGTTGCCGCTGTGCGCGAGGCGGTGGGTCCTGACTTTCCCGTCATCGTCAAAATTGATTCGCGCGAGGTGGGCAAAGAGGGCGGAATTACGGTCGAGCACGCCAAAGTCACTGCGCGTTTGATTGAAGCCGCCGGTGCCGATGCCATAACCGTTTCGGCCTACCATGACGGCGGTCAGGGGAAAATGCATTCAGCATCGAACATTCCTCATGAAGAAAACGCGAATGTTGAGGCTGCCAAAGCCATCAAAGCGATCGTGTCCATTCCTGTGATTACCTCCGGTCGGATTGAGCTCGATGTGGGTGATCAAGCGATTGGTCGGGGGGAGTACGATTATTTGATGATGGGTCGTAAGCTCTTGGCCGACCCTGACTTGCCTAAGAAATTGGCCGAGGGTCGACTCCAAGATATTCGCCCCTGCGTCTACTGCTATACCTGCGTCAGCGCAATTTACAAAGTCGAATCGATGCTTTGCGCGGTTAATCCCGAATTGGGCGTTGAGTATCAGCGCCTTGAGTTACAGCCAGCAGGTGACCAAAAGCATGTGGTCATTGTCGGCGGTGGTCCAGGTGGGATGGAGTCGGCTCGGCGTTTGAGTCTGGCTGGGCACCGTGTGACTTTACTGGAAAAAGGTGCGGTGCTTGGCGGAACCCTTAGGTTTGCCGCGTTAGCCTACGAGCCCAACCAACGCTTGCTGCAATGGCTTATTCAAGAGGTGAATCGTTTGCCGATCACTATCAAGCTGAATACCGAAGCGAATAAAGAGACGATTGATGCATTGCAGCCCGACGCGGTCATCAGCGCAGTAGGCGCTCGACGCTTTATGCCGGATCTGCCCGGTAATGACTTTGCGCACGTCTACAGCGGTGAAGACATGCGCCGTTTAATGCTGGGAGACTTTGATGCCTCTGTGACGCGCAAAACCTCAGCCTTTACGCGCTTACTGGTGGTCCTTGGGAACATGACTGGCCTAATTCGCAACTTGGATTTTGTGCGCAAGATCTCACATGCCTGGATGCCACTGGGGAAACGCATTGTGATAATTGGTGGCGATTTGGTCGGTTTGGAATTGGCGGAGTATCTGCATGATCGCGGCCGCGACGTGACCGTGCTACATGAAGAGCCGCGTATGGGTGCAGGCCTAACCTTGGTGCGTCGTTTGCGCTTGTTGGCGGAATTAAAAGAACACGGTGTGACGCTGCATCGCGGGGTGTCCAACGTGGCGATTGATAAGACGCATGTGTCGTTCAACAAAGAAAAGGGTGAGGGCGGAAGCGTCGCGGCAGACACAGTGATTGTGGCGCGCGGTGCCGAAGGTAATCAAAGTATTACCAGCCAGCTCGAAGGTGCCAAATATCCCGTATATGAAATTGGCGACAGCACGGGTGTGACTTACATTGAGGGCGCCATACGCGATGCCATGCATGCCGCCGACAAGATTATGGCGGCCTAAACGAGGCAAATAGAAAGGAACCTATGAATAAACTCGACTTAAGTAATCCCAAGGATCGGACGTTTGCCCGCATACTAGAGCGGCAAGCGGCTGAGGCGGGTTCCACCGTGTTTTTGCGAACCGATGACGTCGCAATTACCTTTGCGGAGGCCGAGTCTATTACCAATCGCTTGGCATCGGGACTATCGGCTCATGGCTTAGTCGCGGGTGATCGGGTTGCTCTGTACATGAGTAATCAGCCTGAGATGGTGTTACTCGCACTCGCGATCAACAAATTGAGTGCGGTATGGGTGCCGATTAATCGTGATTACAAAGGCCTGTGGTTAGAAGATACTGTGGCACGATGTCGTGCAAACATGCTGTTTACCGATTGCGATGGCGTCGCAGAAATCCAAAAATTAAACCTAGATCTCAAGGCGCTAACGTTGGGCGTGGTCGGTCCTGACGCGGAACCGGACACTATCGCGTATCAAGCCTTGCTGGACGCCCCAGAATATTCCGTTGATCATGATTCTCAGTCCTACGGTGACACCTGTGCCATTTTATGGACCTCCGGTACTACGGGGCGCTCGAAAGGTGTTATGCAACCTTACAACGCGTGGGTGCACGCGATTGTGAATGGTGCGAGCAAGCAGTATCAGTCGCGAGACGGTGACATCATTTACAACGTGCTACCTTTGTTCAATGCTGGGGGTTGGATTACCGCTGTCTTAAGAGCGTTGCTTGAAGGTATTACCGTCGTCATCGAACAGCGTTTCTCCGTGACTCAGTTTTGGGATCGCATCGCTCAT
This sequence comes from Aequoribacter fuscus, assembly GCF_009910365.1. Lineage (NCBI taxonomy): Bacteria > Pseudomonadati > Pseudomonadota > Gammaproteobacteria > Cellvibrionales > Halieaceae > Aequoribacter > Aequoribacter fuscus. Next base: position 1,426,421 of record NZ_CP036423.1, read on the forward strand.
TTTGGTGCGACTCAGACGTTCGCTTTGGGCGCTATGGGCACGTTTTTACTGAATGAGCCCGAGAAGCCCGACGATGCGGCAACGCCACTGCGCGAAGCTCAAATTGTGCCCTTGGCGCCCGATCTTTGGCCGGTATTCTCAAAGCGGTTTGGGGTTCGGTTAATACGAGGGGGGCTGGGGCAAAGTGAATGCATGCGCGTGCTGAGCCAAGTAGAAAATCGCGATGATGTGCCAGTCTATGCCCTAGGGTTTCCAGATCGTCGTGCACCCGTGACTTTACTGGATGATGACGGCAATGAAGTGCCGGTGGGTGAGGTTGGGGAAATTGCGATCAAGCCTCTAGAACCCTATTTGATTTTTAATGGTTATTTTGATGATCCAGAGGCTACGCAGAACGCCTTCAAAGGCGACTGGTATTGCACCGGGGATGTCGGTCGGCAAGACCCTAAGACAGGTGCGTTCTTCTATGTTGATCGAAAACGCGATGCGGTTCGTTTTGGTGGGCGCAATATCTCTACGCTTGAGGTGGAAAGCGTTGCTCGACGGTTTCGCGGCATTACCGATGTCGCAGCGTATGGCATTTCGCATCCCGATGTGCCTGAAGAGCAAGAATTAGCGTTGGCCATTGTTGTGGCCGCAGGGGAAAGCCTAGATTTCGAGGCGTTGTGCGGGTTCTTGAACCAAAATGCGCCGTATTATTTTGTGCCGAGATACATCCGGATTGTCGCTTCCCTACCGTATACACCCACTAACAAAGTTCAAAAATTTCAGCTGCGAGATGATGGCGTTACCTCAGACACTTGGGATCTGACGGAATCGGGGTATACTGTGAAACGATAGAGCAGGAATCCAGTAATAATAAAAACCACTTGGGAGAGAGCTTATGAAACCTTCAACAACGACATCTAAGTCGCTTATGACCCTTGCCCTGGGCGCCATTGGTGCAACTGCGGGCTGGTCGGGAATGACACACGCCGATAACGTGCTAATGGAAGAGGTGATTGTTACTGCGCAAAAACGCGAAGAGAGCAATCAGAACGTTCCGCTGACGATTACCGCACTGACCGCGGAAGCCATCGAGAAACGCGGTATTCAAAACGCACACGATATCATGCTGCAAACGCCGGGCATGGGTGGGTTTGAATCGCCGGGGTCGAAAGGCACCATTGCGGTATCACTGCGCGGCGTGACGGCGGGACAGCCTGCAAACTTGTCGGTTGACCCAGCGATTGGCATGTACATTGACGGCGTGTTCTTGGGCAAGCAGTTGGCCTCGGCACTAGACTTAGCCGAAGTCGAGCGCATCGAGATCTTAAGGGGCCCTCAGGGGACACTGTACGGCCGTAACGCGATTGGTGGCGCCATTAACTTTATTTCTAAAAAGCCTACCGGCGAGTTTGATATGAAGGTTAAGGCGGGCTTTGGCAACTACGGGTCGCAGCACTACAAGGTTGTCATGAACCTGCCCGCGGTGGGCGAGGTGGGTCAAGGCATTGGCCAGCTGTCGACGAATTTAGTGTATCAAGACCGCCAACGAGATCCCCTTTACGACGATGTTGACCCCAATAAGCCAGGCTACAACGATCAGAATCGCTCAGCATGGCGCTTTGCTGCAAAGTTAGATGTGAGTGAGCGCTTTAGCGCCGAATACACCTACGACCATTCCGAGCTTGATGAACTGAACAATCTCGAGCGTATCGTGGGCTTTAATCCACTCGATCCGTTTGGCAATGTGCCTGTCATTGGTACCTTGAAGGGCGTTTTACAGGGTGCTCAGTTTTGGGCGACCAACCCCGCCGCAGATCCTTTGATCGCATCGCGTTGGATACCGTCTCTACAAGCGACCATTGCGGCCTACGAGCAAGCAGACGCGATAGGTAATGGTCGCGCAAGTAAGGGGGCCTCGGACGTGACACCAGTTACGGTGGCCGAGGGTGATGGTCACGCGCTAACCTTGACCTGGGATTTTGACGATTTCCAAATCAAATCGATTACGGCTCAACGAGAGATCGAGCAGTATGTGGGTGGTGACTTAGAGGATCTTGATAGCCGTCTCGATGCCAACGGTATTGGTGCTTACGGTGATTTGGTGCATCTGACGCTTGCCGATATTTATGGCGGGACTGTCGCCGCAACGGCGGGTTTGTTTGGACCAGGCACTCCGGGCGTCGCGTTTGGATCGGCCTTTAGTCAGGCGGTCTGGGATGGTATCGACGCTTTTGGCGCTAACCAAAGTAAGCAAGACACTTACAGTGAGTACGAGCAGTTTAGCCAAGAATTCCAAATTGTCGGTACGAATGATTTGGTCGACTACGCTGCTGGTATTTACTACTTTGAAGACGAAAGTAACTACACCCGTTATGCGGTGTTTGCGGCACCGTTGGCCGGCAACGGATCTCAGATTTACCGGTTAGAAACTGAGGCCTGGGCGGCTTACGGTCAAATGACCTTCCGTCCCAGCGAGAATAGCCCCTTCGCGGTAACGCTTGGAGTGCGCTACACCGAGGAGGATAAGAGCGTTATGTGGGATTACCCAGCCTACTCAACGCCCTTTGCACCCGTCCCTGGGCGCTTTGCCACCGACTCTGAGAGTTATGATGACATCAGCTATAGCCTTTCGGTGGCGTATCAGCCGTCGGATGATCTCAATCTGTATGGTCGGTACGCGACGGGCTATCGTTCGGGGGGCTTTAACGGTGAAATGTTTGGCTCAAACCCATTCTTCGAAGAAAAGGTCAATTCGTGGGAACTGGGTGTGAAAAGCACCTTGCTTGACGGTCGAGTTCGAGCCAATGCGTCGGTGTACGGCTATGTGTGGGAAGATATTCAAACGGCCAAAATCGAAACTGATAACGGCACGGCAACGTCGGGCTTAGTGAATGCCGGTGAGGCGGATCGTTGGGGTGGAGAACTCGAACTGATGGGTGCGGTCAGTGACAGCATGGTCGTAGGCTTCAACTACAGCTACATTAACGGTGACTTCGAGGAATTTCCGGACTTGTGCGGTGTGGATCCGACAATACCTTGCCTAGATGGGACTGCTAATGCGGTTCGGTCCAACTCGCCGGGTAACCAGTACAGCGCGTTCACTGATATCACCCTAGCGCGCCTTGGCAATGGTGAAATCTCTGCGTTCATCAACGTGGCTTATTCAGAAGCCACTCCCGAGAATGCCTTGTGGTCGAACTTGGTGGCAAACGATGTGTTCCCAAGAGAAAACCCCGCGCAAATTATGGATCAGCGAACTCTGGTTGATGCTCAGATCGCCTGGCGTGATATCGCCATTGGTGACGGTATGCTGACTGTGACCTTGTGGGGTAAAAACTTGCTAGACGATGATTATCCTAATTATTCGATCAACTTTGGAGCGCTAAACTTTATCACTGAGCAGTATGGTGATCCGGCGACGTACGGCGTGGATTTTACTTACGAGTTCTAGTGCACCGAAAGCGACGTGAAAGCCCGGGCATGTCCCGGGCTTTTTTTGCGTGCGTATGAATCTCGATGCGCTGGATTTATCGAAGCAGTAGCGCGGGCACGGTGGCTGAGCGCAACAGGTCAGCCGTTCTACTGCCAAACAAGAGGCTTCGTAAAGGTGAGTGGCTATACGCTCCCATGATCAATAGATCGATCTTGCGCTCAGCGATTTCATTCGCGATGACCGTTTCAGGGTCGCCTTGAATAATCTGTGAAGTCACTGGGTAGCCGCGCTTTTCAAGTTTGTTTTTGGCCCATGTTAGCTGCTCTTGGTTGGCGCGATTGTCTTTACCGGCTATGACAATATGCATGCTTAAGTTCCTCAGCGATGTGTTGTTCGCCAGCCACCGAATACCTTGCTTGCATCGAGAGCTACCATCGAAGGCAAACAGCGCACGCGAGGGCTCGGTATAGATATCGGTCACTGTGAGGATGGGTTGTTGTAGTGCTCGTACGACGCGTTCTAAGTTGCGTCCTAAATCTCGATGAGTCATTTCTGCAGAGCGCCCACGGCGGCCCATGACAAACACGCTTGTGAGGTCTTGCTCTGTTGATAAAGCCTCTTCAAGATCACCTAATCGTTGCTTGATATCGATCGATTGATTGGATGTTCCCGCGAGTGTGCTTTGTAGATTCGCCAGAAATTCGCGTCCCGCTTCACGCTTCTGGCGGGTGCGCTGTTCGTCTTCAAGGCTTAAGTCTGCGAGCAAATGCTCTTGCGCATCGATGCCAATGGCTCCGCTATGGTCATCTGACTTGCTGGCACGTTCTGGGTGTCGATCAACCACGTGCAATAGCTCTAAGGGTAGGGTCAGCTGATTGGCCAGCCATTGTCCGTAGCGGGCCACAGTTTCTGAGAAGTGTGAGCGGTCTACCGCAGCGATGATTTTGCGATTGGCGTTTGTCGGGTTCATAGCTAGTGTCCTACACTCCATTCCACATCGTCTTTGTCGTGTAGCGCGAACTTATCAACGAGTGTGGCGCTGGCCTCGTTAAGCCCTACGACTTCGACGTTAGTACCCTCACGACGGAATTTCATGACCACTTTGTCCAGAGCGCTGATAGCAGTAATGTCCCAAAAATGGGCTTTGCTGACATCGACAACCACGGTGTCGATCACTTCTCTAAAATCGAACTGATCCACAAAACGATCCGCCGAAGCAAAAAACACCTGGCCCGTGATTTGGTAACGTCGGATCCGTCCTTCATTCTCAGCCGCGGATCGTACCAGCAAAATTTGGCCGACTTTCTGAGCGAAGAAAATACCTGAGAGAAGAACGCCGGTAATAACGCCCATGGCAAGATCGTGCGAGCTGACCGTCACGGCAACAGTCGCTAGCATCACGACCGATGAACTTTTTGGATGTACTTTAATATCGCGAAACGATTGCCAGTTCATGGTGCCGATAGAGACCATAATCATGACAGCAACCAGCGCCGCCATTGGGATTTTGGCGACCCAATCACCGGCCAGCACCAGCAGCGTAATAAGAAAAACGCCCGCCGCTAGGGTCGACAAACGACCGCGCCCGCCCGACTTAATGTTGATGATGGATTGCCCAATCATGGCACAACCGGCCATGCCACCGAACAAGCCGGCGACGATATTGGCCGAGCCCTGACCAATACATTCGCGGTTTTTATCGCTGGTGGTATCGGTTAAATCGTCGACGATAGAAGCGGTAAGCAGTGATTCAAGTAAGCCGACCATTGCCATTGTGGCCGATATCGGAAAGATAATACCCAGGGTTTCCCAGGTGAGAGGCATATCTGGCAGCAAGAATAGGGGTAGGCTGTCGGGAAGTTCGCCCAGATCGCCAACGGTTCGAATATCGAGACCCAGTGTCATGGATACAATGGTCAGTGCGACAATAGCAACGAGTGGTGAGGGAACGGCCTTGGTGAGGTAGGGGAACAAGTAAATGATACCGAGTCCCGCTGCGGTCATAGCGTAAACATGCCAGCTTACCCCGGTGAGTTCGGGTAATTGCGCCATAAAAATGAGTATCGCCAGGGCATTCACGAAGCCGGTGATCACCGAACGTGAGACAAACTTCATTAGAGTGCCCAAACGAACCCAGCCAGCGAGAATTTGAAGCACGCCGGTAAGTATTGTTGCGGCTAGCAGGTACTGCAGACCGTGTTCTTTAACGAGGCCTATCATCAGCAGTGCCATTGCCGCGGTGGCCGCGGATATCATGCCGGGCCTGCCGCCCATAAAAGCGGTGACCACAGCGATACAAAACGAGGCGTATAGGCCCACTTTGGGATCAACGCCTGCGATGATGGAGAAAGCGATGGCTTCAGGGATTAAAGCCAAGGCCACAACGAGGCCTGCCAATAAATCGCTGCGAATATTGGCAAACCAATCTTGTTTTAGGGAACTCAATGAAACAACCTTTTGATGTAAGTGCGTGCCGGCTTTCGTTACTCAGAGAGCGGGCATAGAGTGCTAAGGTAATACCTAGCGGGAAGGCGCGCACTCTAACAGCAAGGCTTGGTGGCTTCAAGTTAAGGGGGTATTTTCTGTAAAAGGCGTTACAATATTGCGACAGTAAAGGAGGTCGACATGTCGCCCACAGCAAAAATGATCGGTTTGGTTCTATCCGCGGTTATGTTCGCGTTTTCCGCGTATATGTACACCCAGACAGGCGACTGGGTGAGCGCTGTTTTTGCGTTAGGTTCCGTGGGTTACGGTCTGTTCTTTATTGGCGACACGGTTAACCGATTACGCAAAGGTGACTGATATTGCCACGGCCATGAGAGACAGGCTCGAGCTTACAGGCTTTGGTAAAAGATACCTAAAATGATCAGCGGGCAAACAATTCGAACGTAGTTTGGCCAGATCTTCCAGAACACGCTCGACTCTGCGTTGGGGTCATTCTTCTTAAGCTCTTGCAGCAGTGTATTGCGGTGCCAGAGCCAGCCAGCATAGATGCAGAACATAAAGCCCAATAGAGGTTGGCTGTAGCGGGTGGTGACCGTGATGACCAAGCCAAACAGCCAATCAAAATTCAAAATAATGGTGGTGCTGATGGCGCCGATCACAATGCCGATCACCCAGGTGACTTTAGAGCGCGCTAACTCAGTATTCTCGACCGTGTAGGCGACAGGTACTTCTAACATTGAGATTGATGACGTCAGTGCGGCGATGCTCATCAAAAAGAAGAACGCTAGTGCGACCAGCGTCCCAGTGCTGCCCATGGTGTCGAACAGGGCCGGTAGCACGGTAAAGATTAATGTGTCTTCTGAGAGTAGGGCGCCGTTATCCGTGAAAATAGCGACGCCGTTGTGTTGTGCGACGTACATGGCGGGCAACACTAAAAAACCCGCTAATACCGCGATAGAGACGTCGCTTAGAGTGACCCAACCGCCCAGCGACGGAAGGTGCTCGTCATCGCTGATATAGGACCCGTAGATCAACATGGTACCCACGCCCAAGGAAAGCGAGAAAAACGCCGCCCCCAATGCTTTTATGACCAAATCGGGTGATACCGCTTTAGAGAAGTCGGGCAGCAAGTAAACGCGTAAACCCTCGGTGGCGCCCGGCAATGTCAATACGTAGAGTGTTAGGCCCACGAGTGAGAGCAGAAGCATTGGCATGAGCCGTTCGGACCAGCGTTCGATCCCGCCGTGCACGCCTTGGGTAATGATGCCGATTGTCAGCACCATAAAGACGCTCATCAATCCAATGTTGCGCGCCGTTGAGAAACTCTCTAGCCACAGCGCGGCGTCCCCGAAACCGACCAGTTTTAGAAGCGCAGCGAGCCCAAAGCCGATCATCCATCCAGCGACAATGGCATAGAAACTTAGGATCAGCGAAGCCACAATTAACCCTGCGAGACCTACGCCATGGCCCAACATAGCAGTGGGGCGGTTCGGCGCAATTTGCTCGAGCGCTTTAGAGGCATTGGCGTGAGCGTGGCGGCCGATAATAAGCTCCGCCATCAGGGCGGGATACGCCAGGCAAAAGGCTAATATTAAGTAGACGATTAAAAAGGCCGCGCCCCCGTTACTGGCCGCTTGCGTTGGGAATCCCCAAATATTCCCAAGCCCTACAGCACTGCCTGCCGCCGCCATAATGAAACCGATACGAGAGTTAAATTGTCCGCGCGCTGCAGCCATGGGGTTCTCCTTATTTGATGTGGCGAGTGTACCACGACCCGAACTAAGAAAAAGCCCGATAAAAATGTGATTCGCTTGCCAAAAATCCCCAAGGCTGTGCTATTATGCGCGCCTTCGCTGCCCGGGTGGTGAAATTGGTAGACACAAGGGACTTAAAATCCCTCGCTGGCAACAGCGTGCCGGTTCAAGTCCGGCCCCGGGCACCATCTCCTTTTTAATTTATTGTTTTATGCTTTTGGCTGCGGCAAAGCCTTGCCAAAACCAGCCGGACTAAGCCGGCCGCTCAGCACAGCTGAGCGTCGTTCACAGGCTCGCCGCGTTGCGGCTCGAATTCCCTGTTCACCCAGCCCCGGGCACCATCTTCTGTTTATTTTCTTTAGTAACAGATTTGCCATCGGCATACGCCTCGTCAAATCTGGCCGGACTAAGCCGGCCGCTCAGCGCAGCTGAGCGTCGTTCACAGCCTCGCCGCGTTGCGGCTCGCGAATTACTCGGAAAGAAAGTCCTCGAGCTTGTCCACCATATTGGCCGAGCCCACAAAGAAGGGGACACGCTGATGCAGTTCAGTTGGCCTAATGTCCAAGATGCGCTGACCCGCGCCCGCAATGGCCTTACCACCGGCTTGTTCGGCGAGAAAAGCGATGGGATTGCACTCGTACAGCAAGCGCAGCTTGCCATTGGGGTAACGGCTGGAGCTCGGGTACATATAGATACCGCCGGTGATCAAGTTGCGGTGGAAGTCTGACACCAAAGAGCCGATGTAGCGGGACGTATAAGGGCGGTTAGTTTCTGCGTTTTCTTCCTGGCAGTATTTGATGTACTTTTTGACGCCCTGCGGAAAGCGAACGTAGTTGCCCTCGTTAACAGAGTACGTTTTGCCTGAAGTCGGGGTCGTCATTTTGGGGTGTGATAAATAAAACACACCCAAACTAGGGTCGAAGGTGAATCCGTTCACACCGTTGCCCGTGGAATAGACCATCATGGTCGATGAGCCATAAATAATGTAACCCGCAGCTACTTGGTCTTTACCGGGCTGGCAAAAGTCTTCCAGGGTAACGGGCGAGCCTACGGGTGAAACACGGCGATAGATCGAGAAGATCGTACCGACAGAGACGTTCACATCAATGTTAGATGAGCCGTCCAGAGGGTCCATCAACACCACGTAATCGGCGTCTTTGTTGTGGCCCTCGTCGAAGGTCACGTAGTTGTCTTCTTCTTCGGAGGCTATGCCGCAGGCCACACCGCGTGCTGCGAGTGCGGTTTTGAATTTGTCGTTGGCGAAGACATCCAGTTTTTGCTGCTGTTCGCCTTGCGCGTTTTCGTTGCCTGCCGCGCCAACAATGTCGACTAAGCCCGCCTTGTTAATTTCGCGGTTGACTACTTTGGCGGCCAAGCGAAGCGACGAGAACAAAGAGGTCAAGGCACCGGTCGCCTCTGGATATTCGGCTTGGCTTTCGATGATGAATTCGCCCAGAGTAATCGGTGTTTGCATGTTGTCCTCGCCGTCAGTGAAATCCTGTCTGCCATTGTACCCCTAAAACGCTGCAGAGACTCGCTGTGTGAACAAATCGTAAGCTGGTTATGAGCTAAGGTTTGATTCGAAGCAATATGTCCGGGCTACGCTCACGCCACTTGATCGATAGACGTCGTTGGGTTGCGGTTACAAGACTCTCAGGTCGCGCTAATGTCGATGCCAACCGGGCAATGATCAGATCCATAGACATCGTTGTAGATTTCGGCACCGGTCAAACTCGATGTGAGCTCGGGCGTGACCAGAAAGTAATCAATTCTCCACCCGATATTCTTTTCGCGGGCGCCGGCGCGATAACTCCACCAAGAATATTTAGCCGTATTCGGGTTAAAGTGTCGGTAGGTATCCACAAATCCCAAATCGACCAAACGGTCAAAGCCATCAATCTCTGCCTGCATGTAACCGGCGCTTTTGTTGTAGTTTTGTTTGGGGCGAGCAAGATCGATATCTTGATGAGCAACATTCAGGTCACCACACACAACGACCGGTTTGGTTTGCTCGAGGGTCTTTAAATAGTCTGCGAAGTCTTTATCCCAGCTTTGACGGTAGTCTAGGCGCTTCAATTCGCTACCTGAATTCGGGGTGTAGACGGTGACTAGGTAGAAGGTCTCGAATTCGGCGCACAAAACGCGCCCCTCGGTATCATGCTCGGGCATGCCCATGTCGGCTGTTACGCTAATGGGCTCAACGCGAGTAATAATGGCTGTGCCAGAGTAGCCCTTTTTCTCAGCTGAATTGCTGAACACTTTGTAAGCTGGATCGAGTTCTGTTAGTGCCTCAAGCACCTGGTCATCTTGCGCTTTGGTCTCTTGCAGGCAAAGCACATCGGGTGCCATGCGCTCAAATGACTCGAAAAAATCCTTTTTGGTAACGGCTCGAATACCATTGACGTTCCAAGACACTAATCTCACGTTATTTGCTCCCTTTACTCAGTGCCGGCATTGTACGTGATTCTTCCAGATGTTGAACCGTTGTCGATTGAAGCGTCAGTCAATGTGACGCTGGCACCTCGCTCATAGTACAACTGGACCTAGATGCACTGCGCCCGTGCTGTGTTAGGATCTGATCAAGAAAAAAGGGGAAGATTATGAAATACATGAGTTTGCTCGCCGCGCTTATCCTAACGTTGACGGGCTGCAGTAAAGACGCTATCGAGCCTGCGGTCGTTGCTGATACAGTATTTATGGGTAGCAACATCATTACAATGGATGAGGCGACTGAGGGCGCTGAAGCGGTGGCGGTTAAAGATGGCAAGATTCTCGTGGTTGGATCTCGGCAAGCCGCGACCGCACACATTGGAGAATCAACAGAGGTCATACAGCTTGGCGATAAAGCCTTAGTTCCTGGCTTTATTGACGCACATGGACACTTCAGTTTCGTGGGCGCGATGGCCGATATGGTCAACTTAAACCCGCCCCCTGTAGGTCCAGTGACCGATATTGCCTCGTTACAGCAAGCCATTCGCGATTTCATTGCTGAGCGTGACCTCGAAGAAGACCAGTGGATCTACGGATTCGGTTACGATGATTCCTTGCTAGCAGAAGGTCGGCATCCGACGCGTCATGACTTGGACGAAGTCTCGACGAATATCCCGATCGTGATTACTCACGTATCAGGCCACCTAGCCAGTGCCAACACCAAAGCGCTGGATCGGGCTGGTATTACGGTAGAAACGCAGAATCCCCCAGGCGGTGTCATTCGGCGTGAGGCCGACGGCAAAACGCCCAATGGGGTGCTGGAGGAGTCTGCGACCTACAAAATTCGCTCGAGCTTGGCGAGCATTTCGAGTGATGAGTTAGACGGCTTCAGCGAGTTAGTGGATCGCGCGGTGTACGAGCACGTCAAAAACGGGTTAACCACCGTGCAAGAGGGCGGGGCCAACCCCACGTTGGTTGGCAAGCTGCGCGCCGTTGCTGCTCAGAAACCACTGCCCGTCGATTTGGTTGCGTTCCCAATTGGTAACGGTTTGGAGAGCGAGGCTCTAGAGAACTTTGATTATCAGACCCAATACAAAGATGGTATCCGAGTGGGCGGTGTCAAATTTATGTTGGATGGGTCGCCGCAAGGTCGAACGGCCTATATGCGCGAGCCCTACGACGAGCCGCCAGAAGGTGTGCCGCACCCAAAACACTACGTGGCATACCCGAATATTCCTTTGGAAGCTTACGAGCAGCGTGCTCAGATTCTACTCAAGAATAAAGTGCCTTTTATCACGCACGCCAACGGTGATGCGGCGATTGATATGGTCATTACGGCTCACGACGATGCGGGCATTACGGCAGACGACGATCGTCGTAGTGTGGTCATTCACGCACAGCTCACGCGACCTGACCATTTGGCAGAGTACAAGCGCCTGGGGCTAGTGCCTTCGTACTTTGTGGCGCATACCTTTTTCTGGGGTGACTGGCACCGCATTAGCTTTGGTGACGAGCGTGCCTTGCACATCAGTCCCTTGAAGAGTTCCCAAGATCTCGGGATCCACTACACGGTGCATAACGATTCCCCCGTCGTACCACCCAACATGATGCGTTTGTGGTGGACCGGGGTGGAGCGTCAGACCCGCAGCGGTTTTGTGCTGGGCGCAGATCAGCGAGCATCAGCCAGGGAGGTTTTGTACGCGATGACACAGGGTGGCGCATACCAGTACTTTGAAGAGGATATCAAGGGCTCGTTAACACCGGGTAAGCAAGCTGATATGGTCGTGCTGTCAGAAGACCCCTTGGCCGAAAACGCGACCGCTTTAAAAGATATAGCGGTGCTGCAGACCTGGGCACGGGGTAAAAAGGTCTTTGAGCAGTAAAGCAACTTAGGCAGCGAGGGCGTGCGTTGAGCCCGCCGGATCTTGAAGGCCGATGAATAGCTCATCGGCCTTTTTTACTTAGGGTGAGTCGCTCGATACTAGGTTTGATCGTGCGCGAATACTGAGGTCAGGGTAGTCGGTAAACATACCGTCAACGCCTAGCTCAAATACCATCTGATACCAGTTTATCGCTGCTCGTTCATCAACACCGTTCCAAGCCTCGACCGTTGGATTGGACTGGATAAATGTGGGCAGTAAACTCGGCTCAGCATTAACACCCCAAGGGTGAAGTTTCAGGCCTTCTTGTTTTGCATTCTGTAATAGTGTGCTGGGCGCTATGGTGCCATCAGCTGCCCGGTCGATGAGTAGATCTACCGACGGCCCAATGCCATCGGCAAATTGGCTAAGGGCTTGCAGGCCAGATTGGGACTGTAAGTCTGGCCAATAATCGAGTCCATAACGGGCCATAACTGTCTCGTCAGGCTGCCATCGAGTCGCGAGAAAAATACGTTTTACCGTACTTTTAGTGGCGATTTCCATAAGAGGCTGGGGCCAAAAGCACTGGACATAGACCGGTGCGTCACGGTGATTCCAGCCGGCCTGATCCAGGCTTGTGAGCAGGGTATCGACCATGTCGAACCCCAGCGATTCGTGATAGTGCGGGTGCTTGAGCTCAGGGTAAATCCCAATCGTTCTTCCCATTTTTATGCTTGCTGTTTTCGCAATTGCAATGACTTCGTCAAGGGTGAGAATTGTGTCCTGGTCGTTCATCGCCACATTATCAGGGCGTAATTCAGGTCGGCGCTCTCGGGCTTTCAGGGTCTTGAGTTCTTCGAGCGTAAAATCTTCAGTGAACCAGCCCTCAAACACTTCGTCATCGATGGTTTTGGTGGTTCTTCTGTTCGCAAATTCGGACCGTTCAGCGACATCGGTGGTCGTGCTGATTTCGTTTTCGTGGCGGGCGATTAAAACCCCGTCTTTGGTCATCACTAAATCAGGCTCGATAAAGTCAGCGCCTTGCTCGATTGCAAGCTGATAGCTACTTACAGTATGTTCCGGCCGATACCCACTGGCTCCTCGATGAGCAATGACGATGAGTTGGGCTGGCGCAATGCTTGCTCTTGTGTCAACGGGTTGCATGTCGGCTCTCACGCAAATAGGTGCGGTTAGCATACAGCACGCACAAATGATCCATCGATAAAAATGCATGACAAAACTCCGATCTAAAAGCAAAGACTACTCACTGTTTTTTACAGGGATATGTCATACCCTCAAAATGGGGATTGTAAATTGAACACCCTCTGGATAGGCAGGCTCTTCGGTTTCTGCTTCCGGTGTGGCCCACAGTTGCGATTGCCTCGATCGTTCACTGAGCCTTGCTTCAGAGCGTCTTAATCCGCGTGACTGAGCTTAGCGCTCAAACACCTGAGCGAACTCCTCGCTGTAAAAGGCAAAGATCTCGCGGATGCGATCAAGCGTGATGTCATAGTCTGCAAGATTGTGTTTGTGCGGCGGGCGGTCATCGCGCTTATTGGACGCCATGTGCGCTTTAAACTGCTCGATATCATCGTCTCCAAAGGGCAGCCCCAAGCGCTCAAATACAGACTTACAGGCCTCTAAGGGGCGCGATAGCAAATCTTGGTAGTGAATGTCGATAAAGCGCTCAGGTGCACTGCGACGTGCTGCAATGGTGCTTTTGAGGTTGCGGGCCAAACGATCGTTCCAGTGATGAGCCTGGCGAACAACCACGTCGTCGATATTGCAGTCAGCTTTGGTCAGAGTGCCCACCATGCTGTACCAGCTAGGCATGACCTCGTCGATAGGCCGGTGCGGCATCACGATTAACGCATCGGGGAATAATTTAAGCAGCGTTGCCGTGCAGGTAAGGTGGTGTGGTGATTTTAAAATCCAGCCCTGTTGTCGGCGTTCGGGTGTTTGCCACTGCAAAATTTTGATGTAGTCGATGAGCTCACTCAGGCTATCCGTTTGATCCTTAGAGAGCATCCACTCGTCGTAGGTAGGCACGTACATCGCAGAGGCTGGCACGTTACTGACAAAGCTGTGTTCCAACATCATGACTTCTTCGTCATGCGCTCGAGCGTCCATGGGATGAATAGCTTCAAAATTTTGCATAGCGCCCAGAATCTGCTCCATTAAGGCCTCACCCATAGCGATACGCTCGCTTGGGTCCCCCTCGGGCTCATGGTCTAATGGCATGGGGAACATCGTCTCCCACCAGTAGGTGGCAGTAAAGTTTGAATGCGAGGCCAACAGGCGTTGAAACATGGTGCTACCCGTTCGCGGCAAACCGATAATAATGGCCGAGACTTTGATTTGTTCATCTAAAATTTCTGGATGTTTGGTAAGCAGTGCCTGTTTGCGCAGTCGGTTATTTAGCGAATTCAGCAGTCGCTCGGATTGCATCATCAAGCCTTGTTCGGACAGTTGAGCCTCTTCGCGCATCGAACGCGTCAGTGTCTCTAAGGCTTCCTCGTATTGGTTTGGTCCAAAGTCGGTCAAGCCGGCACGTGCACTGGCAATCGCTTTTAAATTTTCGACAGTGAGTTCGTCAATTTGGGTAATGGCAGACAGTGTCATTGAAAGGCCTCTTAGAGTTCGTTTAGCTTAACGATGCGAGTGGTGGGCAGTGGGTGCTCTGTCGCGCCGACCCAACGTATCAGTGCTGTACCCTCGGGGTGTCCTGAGGTGTCCATCCAATTGGCGACGCCTGCGTTGTCTTTACAGCACACAATTCGCAACATCCCATCTTCATCGAGTTTGGCAGTGTGCTTATTCAGGGTGACTTCTCGGAAACGGTAGTCGAAACTTTCCATCCAAAAATTGTCGATTTGAAAGTTCCAGTAGTCGCACGCGGGCGGCTGTACTTCAATAATCCAAGCTTCATCCTCGGCGATCTTCCAGTAGGCGTGGGCGTAGTAAATATCTGCAGCGCCACCGGCTTTCTGGAACATCGATTGATCAATGTCTGGGAATTGGTTGGGGTACTGTTGAAATAAGCAGGCCCAGTCGAAAAAAGTCTTCGAGACGCCCTGTACAAATTGTCCTGCTCGGGACAATCCTTCGCAGAAGGTCTCGGTCGCGAGTGGCTCTGGACGCTCCGGGCCATTGATGCGCTCAATTTTAAATTCGCCCGGGCGCTCGGTTGAGCGATCCATGTAGCTCTGGCGGATAATGATGACGCTGGCATCGGGCTCTAGGCGAAGCCAGTTCTTCGCGTGCGGCTTGCATGAGGCAATGATCTCGACTTCGCCGTTGGGCCCCCATTCGATCTCGTCCATCATCAGGCTACCAGTTGCATGGGCGCTGCCATCGATGTGGTAACGCATAGCATTAGCGACAATCGAAAAGTAGGGCATAGTGCCCAACTTACCCGTGATGCGGTAGTCGCAGTCGCCTTTAATTGAGGTGTTTAAGTAATGATTGTCGGGGTTGTCTGCACCAATTTTGGCTGTCTCGTGCGAGAGCTGATAAAAGAACGGAAAGTCTGGATCTACCGCCTCGACGTACTGTTCTAGCGCGAGTTTGGTTAAGCGCGACAAATAACGGTAGCCTTCAGTTTGCACTAAGGGGTCTTTCGGGACCTTGTCGTCTAACACCAGCTTTCCTGCCTCTGCCAACTGCTGGCAAAAGGCTTCCCACGCTACCGAAGGATTCGTGCTCATCGCGCCCCCTTAATCCATTTGGTCCATTGTAGTTTCAATCGATTCTAGCCCGAACCCGCCACTGTGAGTGAAAACTCTGCTAGTCTGAATTGATTACTATAATGTGGAGACAAGTATGTCTAACCCTGCTATCGAAATCCCGAATGTTTTGTACCGTTATGGTTTGTGCATTGACGAGGCTAAGTTTGCAGAGGCTGCGGCCATGTTTCGACATGGGCACATTGCTTTGGGTGGCGATGTAAAAATCAGTGATCCTGAAAAGATCGAGGCACTGTGGCGCTCGATGGTGAAAACCTACGACTGTGGTACCTCGCGCACACGACACATTATCACCAATCCAATTATCGAGTTGGCAGACAGTGCACTCTCCGCGGTGGTGCACTCTTGCTGGACGGTGATTCAGCAAACCGCAGACTTCCCTTTACAAGTGGTCGCGTCGGGCCGTTACCGAGATGAGTTTCACGTTATAGATGGTCAGTGGTGGTTCAAAGAAAAGGCTTATTTAGGGATTGATCTCGAAGGCGACATGAGTGCGCATTTACTGGGTTCGGTGTAATTGACGAGTCATTAGTCCTTTTAAGGGTTGAGCTTTCATGACAAAGGCCGCACAGTGCGGCATTGTTTTTTTTAAGGAGTATCACAATGAGAGAAGCAGCAATTGTTTCAACGGCTCGAACAGGTTTAGCCAAATCGTTCCGAGGTGGGTTCAACGACACCGAAGCACCCGCTATGGGCGGGCATGTGGTGCGAGCCGCCGTGGCGCGTGCGGGTATTGACCCAGCGGAAGTCGATGATTGCATTTTTGGCGCGGCTGCGCAGCAGGGCACGCAAAGCTACAATTTGGGGCGTTTGTGCGCATTAGCGGGTGGTTTGCCTGACACCGTGGCCGGTATGTCGATCGAGCGTCAATGTTCGTCTGGCTTGATGTCGATAGCAACCGCCGCTAAAAGTATTATGTGCAACGAGTACGATATCGCGGTTGCTGGTGGGGTAGAGTCAATTTCATTGGTGCAAACGAAACACAAGAATGCCTACCGTGCGGTATCCCAAACTGTGGTCGATATTGATCCAACCGCTTACATGCCAATGTTGGAGACCGCTGAGGTGGTTTCAGCGCGCTACAATATTTCACGCGAATCTCAAGACATCTATTCGCTACAAAGTCAGCAACGCACCGCAGCCGCGCAGCAGGCCGGTTTGTTCGCGGACGAGATTGTGCCTATGGCGACGCGTATGGCCGTATTCAATAAAGAGACTAAAGAAACGACCTATCAAGACGTAGTGGTTGATCGCGACGAATGTAATCGTCCATCGACGACCTTAGAGTCATTGCAATCACTGGAACCCGTTTGGAAAGATGGCAATTGGGTCAAAGAAGGGCGCTTTATTACCGCGGGTAATGCGTCGCAATTGTCAGATGGCGCGTCGGCTTGTGTGGTTATGGACTCGGCCTTAGCAGCCAGCAAAGGTATTGAGCCTTTGGGCTTTTACCGCGGTTTAGCGGTGGCGGGGTGTAAATCCGACGAAATGGGTATTGGCCCTGTATTTGCCATTCCCAAGTTGCTGAAACGTCACGGTTTGTCGGTGAACGATATCGATTTGTGGGAGCTGAACGAGGCGTTTGCCTGCCAGGTGATTTACTGCCGCGATCAGTTGGGTATTGATAACGATCGTTTGAATGTTAACGGCGGTTCAATTTCAATTGGTCATCCATTTGGTATGAGTGGGGCTCGTATGGTGGGTCATGCGTTGTTAGAGGGCAAGCGTCGCGGCTCGCGTTATGTGGTGGTCACCATGTGCATTGGCGGTGGTATGGGTGCCGCAGGGTTGTTTGAAGTCGCCTAGGTCTAGACAGCGCTGACATGAAAAGGTGGCCTTGGCCACCTTTTTTTGCGTCTGGGGTAGGGTGAGCGTTGCGGTTATGGGTTGCCCCCTTGCTTTTGAGCGACCTAGACCGCCACCCAATCGCCACCGTTTACATCTAATGCCGCTCCCGTAATCTCGCTGGCATAGTCGCTCAGCAGAAAGTAGATGGCTTGCGCGCACGCGTGATCGGGCGGAATGTGTCCTACCGGTATTTCACTGGCTCGCTGGGCTCTAAACGCATCGCCACCGTCGGGCTGCGAGCTGAAAAAGTGTTGCAGGGGCACACCGTCCATCCAGCCCATTAGCGCCGTGTTCACTCGAATGCCGGTGCCGCCGAGCTCAACGGCGAGTTGGCGGGTGAGCTGGTTCAGTGCAGATTTACCCATCGCGTAGCCGCCTTCACCTGGCATGGGTTTGCGCGTGGCAAGGGTAGAGATGTTAACGATTGAGCCTTTGCCTTGTTTTTTCATGTGGGGCACGACTTCACGCGCCATACGCAGTGCGCCGACTGCAATAACATCTAAGGCTTGGGTCACTTGCTCGATAGGGTGTGAAATCAGATCGTTCCAATCGGGATGGTAGTAGGCCGAGTTCACCAAACCATCTACCCGGCCATACGTATCAATCGCTGTTTGTACCAGAGCTTTGCATTGTTCATCGCTGGAGACGTCGCAAGGCACCGCTATTGCTTCGCCGCCTTGTGCATTGATGTCCGCAGCAATGGCGTTAATGGCATCGACTGAACGTGCTGATACAACGACCTTTGCCCCTTCCGCAGCTGCACCGCGGCAGGCGGCCTGACCCATGCCTGGGCCCGCTCCAGTGATGATCACGATCTTATCTTTTAATATCATTATTGCTCTCCGATAATTTGCTGTTAGGTGACTGTATTTCGGCGAAGAAAGCGCTCATCGAGATAGGATTTACATCGCACGATCTCGTGTAACTTTAACGCGGCTTCCACAACGTCTGCAAACGATAGGAAGAGAGGAGAGAAGCCAAATCGTAGTACATTTGGAGCACGAAAATCGCCGATTACGCCCTCGGCAATCAGCGCTTGGCATAGTGCGTAAGCATTCTCGTGTTCGAAGCTGAGCTGAGCTCCCCGTTGAGCGTGTTCCCTTGGGGTCACCAAACGGAGTTCCTCATCGAGTCCTAAGTTGCTCAGCGATGTGAGGAATAAGTCACCTAAGGCTAAAGCCTTTTGTTCCAGTTGCGGTAGGGTAAGTTCTTGGAAGTCGGTCAGAGCGCCCAGTAAGGCCGCCATGGACAGCACCGGAGGTGTGCCGACCAAGAAGGATCTCATGTCGCTCGCCTGTGAATAATCGTGATCAAATGCAAAAGGCGCTTGGTGTCCCATCCAGCCTTGTAAAGCACTTCGGCCAATCAAAGCGTCGGGCCTCGCGGCATAAATGAATCCCGGTGCGCCTGGTCCACCGTTTAAATACTTATAGCCGCAACCAACGGCAAAATCGACTTGCCAAGCGTGCAAGTCGATTTTGAGAACTCCAGCACTGTGGGCTAGATCGCAGATGACAATTGCGCCGGCAAGGTGTGCTTGTTCGCAAATCGTTTTAATGTCGTAGCGCTCGCCTGTTTTGTAATTCACGTGGGATAGCACGACGGCTGCAACATCTGAGTCCAAATGCTCAACGATGTCGTTGGTCTGATGGTAACTCAACAAAATATCGCCTCGGGCAAATTCAGCCAAGCCCTGTGCGACGTAATTATCGGTGGGAAAATTGTCGGCTTGGAGCAGAACACGCTTTCGCTCACTGGCGCTCAGGACTCGAGTGAGCAGTTTGAATAGATTGACCGATATGCTGTCACAAACGATCAGCTGATCTTGCGTGGCGCCTAAGAGGGGCGCAAGAGCGGCACCAATCCTCTGGGGCAGGCCAATCCAATCGTGTATGTTCCAGCTTTTGATAAGATCTTTGCCCCATTGATCTCGCGCGCACGTATTCAGCGCCCGAAGCGCAGCAAGGCTGAGAGGGCCCAGCGAATTGCCATCCAAGTAAATGGTCGCCTCTGGAAGCTCAAAACGTGCTTTATACGACTTAAGAGCATCGTGCTCATCCAGTCGCAAGGCTTGTCGTTCAATGTCTATCACTTAAGCTCCTTCATCCTGATGCGCCCCGGGCACTCGTGCTGCGCCATGCTTCGCAACTGAGTTTTCCAGGCGCTACTGTTTGCAATGCCCCAGGGCCTTGAGTCCCAGTCAGCAGGTCTGCTAGCTGACCCGATAATTCATTTTTGTTGATGCTCAAGTGTCGTCAGCGCCGTTTTTAGGACGTCCATGAGCTCGCGATGGGCTGCACTGTCAATCATCAACCAATCAAAATGACCAACACTTGGCAGCAAAAGTGACTTTGCGCCAAGCACATTGGCCTGCTCTTTCGGCACAATAATGTCATCGATGCCTTGCAGAATCCAAACCAAGCGATCTGTATAATCCCAAGCGCTTGGACTCGCTTCACGGTAGGCGTCGGGTTGTTCGTGGGGTGCTGCCCCCATAAAGGGCACGGTACCCTGCTGGCAAGAGTTTTTGCCCATCGCATAGGCGACCATGTCGGTGATCGGTGCGAGTGCGACTGTCGCGACAGGTGTCTGACGATGCCATTCTGATCTGGCTGCCAACAAGGCGAGATGGCCTCCGGCTGAGTGCCCGATTATGATAGTCGGAGTGACTGTATCATCGCCTAGGATGGCTTTTATACCTTGCTGAACATCGAGCAGACTCGTGGGCCACCCGCCCCCAGTTGTGCCAGTGCGGCGGTATTCAAGAGTCCACGCGTCAAACCCACTCTCGCCTAAGTGAGACACGAAGCTGTCGGCGTGAGTGTGATCAAATTCGCTCAGCCAGCAGCCTCCATGCACATAAATGACTCGTGCTTTAGCTGGGGTTTGCTGTGCTGTCCATCGCAGGGCGAAATTGTGTTCACTCGGTCCGTAATCGAGGCGCTGATCGAAAGGCGACAAAGGTTGCGCAACTACTTTGCTCAAAGGTATCGCGCTCTCGGTCGTCATGACGGAAAAGCTCAGCGCAACAATGACAACAATACGAGCGATCAAATGGCTGCTAGGGCTCAGCATAGATCTTCACAAAGCGCTCGCCACGGCTGTTAATGCCGGCGCGATACATACCTGTGGTGTTAAAGCTAATAATGACCTCACCCGTCGGATTGAGGCCGATAATACCTCCGTCTCCGCCCATCGCGACCAGCTTTTCTTGAACTACTTCGTCTGCCGCGGCTTGCAGATTGATATTTTTGTAGGTGCTTCTGGCGCAAATATCGTGCGCGACGGCTGCCCGGATAAAATACTCCCCATGGCCTGTCGCGGAGATGCCGCAGACTGCGTTATCGGCGTAAGTACCAGCGCCAATAATAGGGGCGTCGCCTACTCGACCATAGCGTTTGTTTGTCATGCCGCCGGTAGAGGTTCCCGCTACGATGTTGCCGGCCTTATCGAGCGCGACTGCGCCGACGGTTCCGTACTTCTCGGGTTTTGGAATCAGGGCCAAGGGTTCTCGGGCCTTGGCCTTGCGGACCTGTTCAAGACGCCGAGGCGTGATGAAGTAGTCGTTCTCGACCAGCTCGAGCCCTTGCTCGGACGCGAACAGTTCAGCACCTTGGCCAACAAGCATCACGTGTTTCGATTCTGTCATGACAGCGTAGGCTAACTCGATTGGATTCTTGACCGACGTCACGCTCGCTATCGCACCAGCTGCGAGGTCGGAGCCTCGCATGATGGATGCATCAAGCTCCGCCTTCTCTTGATGCGTCAATACCGCACCGTGACCTGCGTTAAACAGCGGCGAATCTTCCAGCATTTTTATGACGTCGATGACCACAGTTTCGCTTGAGTCACCAGCCACTAAGCGTGCATGGCCATAATCGATCACTTTAGCAAGCGTATCACGATAGTTTTGCTCCAACTCTGGCGTCATCTTGTCGCGAGTGATGGTGCCCGCGCCGCCATGAATGACAATGGCGACGTCGCTCGCACCCAGTGTTGATGGTGCTGTAAAAATCAGGGTTAGACCGACAAATAAGCCTGCAATGATTCTCATGTTTCTACCTTTTTGAGTTGAGCAAAGCGCCAAGAATGATCAGGGCACCGCCTATTGCTGTAGTTATACTCGGAGTCTCGGAAAAAAGCAGCACCCCCAGCAATCCAGCAATAGGAACTTGGATATAGGAAAACGCCACGACCGCTCCCGCATTATGGAGTGCTAAGCCTTTCGTTAACCCCCACTGCCCGAGTTGGGTAAATACGCCAACACCGAGCAAGATAAGCCAATCTATCCCGGCGGGTATCACAAACGTCTCCCATCCTAGGAGTATGGCGGCGGGCAGGCATACGAGAGGAAAGTACAGAATAATCACTGAACTGTCCTCTATCGGTGCGAGTTTTCTAACAATAACGTAGGCCGCTCCTGATCCTGCGGCACCTAATAAACCGAGCGCAGTGTAAGTGGGGTGTAAGGCAGCCTTGCCCCCACCGAAAAATGTGTCGGGCTGGATCACTACCAACAACCCCATCAGACTGAGAGCGATGCATATCAAGGTGTTCCGGCTCACGTTTTCGCCCAGGGCAACTAGCGCAAAAAGAACCGTGAAAATAGGGTGCGTGTATTGTAGTAGGGTGGCCTCTGCAAGCGGCAGATGAATGACCGACGTGTAAACGCACATGAGTGCAAGAAATCCCACGAACCCCCGTGCAAACAACAAGCCGCGATGTGTTCCAAGCAAATCAATGCCTTTCCGGCGTGCGTCCCACGCGCTAATACCGAGTGATATCAGGGCTCGCGCCGCTATGATCTCGAGCACTGGAAAACCCCGGGCGCCGGCTAGTTTTACCAAAGCGCCCATTAACGCGAACCCTAGCGCGCTGAGTACCATATACTGGGCTGCTAGGGTTAATCGATTGTCCGCGGTGGTGGCTGTCAACGCAAGAAGGCTTGGTAGGTAGCCTTCATGAAATCTTGTCCCAGTTGGGTTTTGTGCGGAATACTTTGCGTCATGAAAATGCCAATAAGATCGTTCTCGGGATCAATCCAGAACGTTGTGCCGGCGGCACCGCCCCAGTAATAAGTTCCTACACCCTGGGGTGTTGCTGCTAATCCTTGGTCTTTGATCATACCAAAGCCTAGACCAAATCCTCGGCCCTCGCGAGGCGTACCCCCATTCACATAGGCATTGGCCGCTTGTTCGCCTAAAAAGTCAGTGCGCATCAAACGTACAGTACTTGGGGCCAACAGGCGTACGCCGTCGAGCTCCCCTTCGTTAAGCAGCATGCGAGCAAACTTTAGGTAGTCATCGGTCGTGCTGAGTAGGCCGCCACCGCCTGATTGAAAGATAGCGTCGGGCTGATAGGGATCGTTCAAGGCATCAGGTGCTGGCACCAATCCCTGTCCTTGCATTGCCTTAGCAAAGGCATCGGGGTCGAGTTGTTCCGGTGTCCCCTGGGGTGCATATAAGGTGACTACGCGGTCTTCGCTGCTCTTGGCGATTGTAAAGCGGGTATCGCGCATACCAAGCGGTTGAAAGATTTCGGTCTCTAAGAACTCGGCGAGCGATTGGCCTGATACCACCTCAATGACGCGGCCGAGGACATCGGTGGCGACGCTGTAGTGCCACTTGGTGTCGGGCTGATACTGCAGGGGTACGGTGGCCAAGCGCTGCGTAAAATCCGCTAGGGTTAGCTGCTTATTCATCATCATGCCGGCTTGCAGGTACGCCAAATCAACCGGAGTTTTGCCGAAAATGCCGTAGGTGAATCCGGCCTTGTGGGCCAACAGATCTTCGATGGTGGGTAGGCGCTGCAGCGGTTGCGTGGGCAGTGGCTGGTCCGCGTTAAGCTCTGCTGTCGGATCAAAAGCACGTAAATTCGCAAACTCGGGGAGGTGTAAGGCGAGAGGGTCATTCAAGCGCAGTTCTCCGCGCTCAGCCAGGATCATAATGCCAACGCTAGTGATCGGCTTCGTCATCGAGTAAATGCGATAAATGGCGTCCTTGCCTAACATTTCGGCGTCGCGATGATCGCGTTTACCAAAGGTTTTGTTATAAACGATTTGGTCGCCCTGCCAAATGAGTCCCTGGCCGCCAATCATGAGATTGGTCTCAACGGCCGCTTCCAGCAGTGTGTCAATGCGCTCTAAGCGCACTTGTGACCAATCACTCTTCGGGGAAGATGCTGCCCCCATAAGTAGTAGCGCGACAAAAAGTCCGCTCAGCGTTTTACCCAGTGTTTGCATTGTTGCCTCTTATTAAACATTTACTTGAATGCTGGGCTAGTGTGCCGAAGATGATGCGATTTGCCAATCTTTGAATGTTGACATGCCGACGTTCAGCGGCGATTGTAGAGCTTCAAATAAGGAGAATAACACGATGGCAAAAATTCAATCAGTATTGGGCGGCTTGGACTCGGATAAGTTGGGTAAAACATTGGTTCACGAACACGCTTTAATCGGGTTTCCTGGTTGGTTTTTAGACTCAAGACAGCCAAAGTTCAAACGTGACGAAGCGCTTGTGCGAGTATGTGCCGCTTTCGAGCAGCTCAAAGATTATGGTGTGCAAACGGTTATTGACCCATGCCCGTCGGACATCGGTCGCGACGTGGATTTCTACGCCGAGATTGCAACCCGCACGGGGATTCAATTGATTTGTGCCGCCGGGGTATATTACGAAGCGGCTGGACAACCGTTCACCTTCCGCCTGTTGGAGGAGGAGGCGATTACTGAAATTTTCGTTAAAGAGCTCCAAGATGGCGTGGGCGAAACCGGTATTCGGCCCGGTATTGTTAAAATTGCCAGCGGCGAGCCAACCATGTCTGAGTACGAACGTAAAATTATTCGCGCCGCCAGTAAAGCGGCGGCAATCGCTGGTGTGCCCGTGCTGTCGCACACGGAAAGCTGCCATTGTGGCCATGAGCAAGTGGACTTGGTGACCGGCGCAGGCGTCTGTCCGCATAATTTTGTGGTGGGGCATTCCGATGGTACCGAGGATATCGAGTATCAAAAATCGCTCGCTGACAAAGGCGTTTTTGTTGGTTTCGATCGGTTCGGTTTGGATATCGAGGTGCCTGATGAGATTCGTATTCGCAACTTCAAGGCCTTGGTCGATGCGGGTTATCGGGACTCTCTGCTGATGTCACACGATTATGTTAACTGCTGGCAGGGTGGCCCTCCCGGTATTCCGCCAGGTGTTTCGACGTCGGAAATTTTGCCGCATTGGAATATGACGCACATTTTTGAGCGCATCATTCCGCAGTTAAAGGCGCAGGGCATGACCGACGCCGATTTTGATCAGATTTTGTGTGGTAATACGCAGCGATTTTTAACGGTGGAGCCCAGCTAACTTGCTTTTTAGTCAGGCCTTGCGCATGCTTCGTCGCACGTATTTTCAGGAATAGTAAACTATGACGCCAGCTATTTTGACCATGCTGAGATTGCAGGATCAAATGAATCAGAAAGTCCATCCCGATTGGGTCAGTCAAAATTACGAATGGTACCGGGCGGTTTGGATTGAGTGTGCCGAGTTAATGGATCACGTGGGTTATAAATGGTGGAAACATCAAGAATGCGATATGGACCAAGTCCAACTCGAGGTCATCGATATTTGGCACTTTGGTTTGTCCGCTATGTTCGATACCGCCAAAGACTTTGAAATGATGGCCAGTCAGATCGTCGAGGCAATTTCGACGCATGATCCAGTAGACATGGATATCCGCACTGCGACCGAAAGTTTGGCCCAGCATTGTTTGCAGACGGGCGGCTTTTCAGTCACCTTGTTTTGGAATTTGCTGACCGCGGCAGAATTAGATTTCGATGCGCTTTATCGCTCGTATGTGGGCAAAAATGTCTTGAACTTTTTCCGCCAAGACAATGGGTATAAAGAAGGCACCTACATTAAGCAGTGGGCGGGAAGAGAAGACAATGAACATTTGGTTGAATTAGTCGCTGACTTGGACACTGGCGCAGAGGATTTTGCGGATCGCTTGTACCAAGCTTTAGTGCAACGCTATGCGTCGTGCATTGATTAGTCGATGTCTGAGGCTCCAGATAAGCTGTCGACCAGTGCGCTAGCCCGGCAATTAGACATCCCGATCCAGCAGCTATTCGCGGTCTTGCGCGATTACGAGTGGATCAAGCGTGTTGACGACGAATGGGTCTTAACACCCAAAGGTGAGTTCGAGGGCGGAACCTACCGCAACTCGAAACGCTTTGGGCGCTATATCGTATGGCCACAAAAGGTAGCGACGCATCCTCTATTGGTAGCGATCGAAGCACAGCAAAGACACAGCGCAGCGGAGTGGGCCGAGCGCGAGGGTTTGCCGCATCCGGTCTACATCGAGCGCATGTTGGTCGAGATAGGCTGGCTTAAAGACACACCTCTTGGTACGGTTGTTACGGCCCTCGGTGCGAGCAATGGCGGGGAAGTAGCTGATCTAGGTTGGATGAAGAGCGGGGTGGTTTACTGGCCCAGTGCAGCAGAGCACAACAGTCAGTTGCAGGCGCTAATTCACGCGGTTAAGCGGCCCTTAGAAACAGAACCTCTGCCCAAAAGCGACCTGTTTGAGTTGACTGGGTCTGGCCATTGGACAGCTATTGATGGACGTGAATGCTCAAGTGCCCTGCAAGCAAGGTGTGCTAACTGGTTGTATTTGCGCAGAATTCATTTTGCTATTGCATGCCAGCTGCACGAGGGGGCAGTCGCTGACATTTATTTGCCGGATGAGCGGGCTGTGATCTTATTCCAGCCTCACACTATGGGCTCGACTCAGTGGAAAAGGCTGCTCGATAGCCAATCCGTTTTCGAGCGAAACGGCTATCGCGTGCTACTGTTTACGACAGAGTCCGAGCCGCAAACCGAGTACCGTTTAGATCATTGGCTCCGTGAGCTATGGGCGCTTAGATAGGATAACGCCGCATTCGGTGTGGTGCGTGTAGGGAAACTGATCAAACACCGCCCATGCATCAATGGTGTGTGTTTGGGTGAGCGGTTCAAGGTCACGTGCCAAGGTTTCGGGGTTGCACGAAATGTAGGCGATAGAGTCTATGCTTTGTGCTAAACGCAGCGAGTCCTCGTCCAACCCGGCCCGTGGCGGGTCCACCAGAATAGCCGCGAAATCGTATTCTCCAAGTGCATGGGGCAGCGCTGCTAGTCGCTTGAATGCACGTTCGCCGCGGAGTGCCTGCGCGGTTTCAGCGGCATTCAGGCGCGCTATAGCGATGTTCTCAATGTTATTGAGTGCGATGTTCTCATGTGCGGCGTGTACAGAAGATTTTGCAACTTCAGTGGCCAGTACTCGACGAAATTTTTGGCTTAACGGCACCGTGAAGTTACCCAGTCCGCAATACAGCTCGATGAGGTCGCGTGAAGTATCACCAAAGTGTTGGCTGACCCACTCAATCATTTTGATATTGATGGCCGCATTGGGTTGGGTAAAGCCCTGCTCGTAGTAACGATAGTGGTAGTTCGAATGGTTAATATTGAGAGTCTCGCTAATACTGCTGCCGTTGAGTACCACCTTTTGTTTGCGACTACGGCCGATAATTCGACAGTCCAATGTCTTGGCTAGCGCGCGAGCAGATGCTTCCCAGTCATCTGAGAGGGCTTTGTGGTAAATCAGTGTGACCAGAGCCTCCTTTGTCGTGCTGGTCAAGAACTCGATTTGGAACAAACGCTCGCGCAACACCGGTTTATCGATTATGGCGGTTCTGAGGGCAGGCATAAGCCTTTGGATGGTCGGGCTTCCAAAAGGGTAGCTGTCGATACGCAGGGGCTCTTTGGGGTTGTCTTTATCGAACATGGCGTAGAACAGGTCGTCGCCGTCATGCCAAATGCGAAATTCCGCACGCATTCTGAAGGCATCTTGCGGCGAGTCGTGCACCGAGGGCTGGAGATCTGTGAACGGCGCAAATAGCTCAGTACACCGACGCGTTTTTTCATTGAGAAGGGCTTGATAACGTGCGGGCTGAAAATCGTTTGGGAGCAAGTTATATTCCTAGCTTAGGTAGGCCAAAAGAAACATCGGGTGTATTGTACGCTAAGCTCGGCCCATTTGTCGTAATCTGCATGTTGTCCAAACGGAAGGGCTTGAGTCTGAGGGCACAGCCAATAAGTGTCGCTTGAGTGCTCGGCAAGACTCTTGAGTTGATTAACATCGAGATCATTGGGCGCGAAAAGCAGTAACAGCACGCTCTGGCTGGGCGCTGTACTCGCCAAAAAGGAAGCGAGGGAAGCTTGTTGGATTACGATGAGCTGCTCCAAAGCTACAGCCTCAAGATTTGCGCGCTTGGGTATAGCGCAAGTAGTGAGTTTAGGTCAGTATCGTGAAGTTCTCCCCCAAGTTCGCGGAAAAAGGCGAGGTTCGATGACTGGCTGGCCTCTCGCGGCAAGCCTAGGATATGCGTCGACGTTTGCATCATGGCATAGACTAACCCGAGCTCAAGGGCCAGATCGGCAGAGTTTTCTGTGCACAGAATAATAATGTCTGTAGTCATGCTGGGAAACTGACTATTTTGGCGGCGCTAAGACTGGCTTCTACCCAACTGGCATGCCCAGCGACTTCGATCTCGGGGGGTATATCACAGTTTGGTAGGGCGCTCATGCTACCTGAGCATACCCAAAGCTGGACTTGGTGGTCACGTGCAAGCTTGAGCCAGCGACTAAGAATGTCTGAGTGTTGCGCTTGAGTAACCTCTACAGCGTCGCCGGCAAAGTATATAACACGGATCTCAGCTCTTTGTGCTAGTGCAGCGCAAAAGGCTTCTGCATGCAGGTACGTGGTAGAGCCGGGGGGCGAGGCAACAAGAATAGCGTGGGTCATAAAAAAGCGCCCGAAGGCGCTTGGGTTTAGTCGTCGCTACCGGTCAATGCGGTGAGCAGGTGCAGCATATGAATGAACAAATTGTAGATGTTCAAATACAGCGAAACCGTTGCTCTGATGTAGTTAGTTTCGCCGCCGTTAATGATTCGGCTGGTATCAAACAAGATCATACCTGACATGATCATGATCACCGCCGCTGAAATGGTCAGTGACAGTGCGGGGATGGCGAGGAAGATATTAGCGATCATGGCCACGACGGCGACCAGTAAGCCCACCATCAAGAAACCGCCCATGAACGAGAAGTCCTTGCGTGTGGTCAAGGCATAAGCTGACAGGCCGAAAAAGACCAAGGCGGTACCGCCAAGCGCTTGCATGACTAGGGCAGAGCCATTGGGTAGCGACAGATAGGCTGTCAACATAGGGCCAATGGATGCGCCCATAACGGCAGTGAAAGCAAAGATCGCGACAAGACCTTTGCTGGTATCCGCCATTTTGTTGACCACGAAAAGCAAACCAAATCCTACCAGCATCAGAATCAATGCGGCGCCCTGACCCAAGCCAATCGCCATGGATATGCCCGCGGATACGGCGCTCACAACAAGAGTCATTGCGAGTAATAAATACGTATTGCGAAGCACCTTATGCGTGCTGACCAGCGATTCCACCTGGGCATTTGCGTGAGTGTAAACCGGTTTTCCTTGCATCGTTGTACTCCTAGAAATTCATGAATGCGTGCTTTCTTAGCACATTCTTAATAATAGTGACCCTGCGGGAAATTTCCAGTGTTATCGAACGAAAAAACCGGCCTAAAGCCGGTTTCTCGAAATGATGGTAAGCTACAGGCTAGGCGTTAGTAATTGCCAAGCTGCGGTGTTGTCTGCCATCACGGTATATTGGTACGCAACGCGTGTTCCGTGCGGCAGATCTTGAAGTTTTTCGGCTTGCGCTTCTTTAATCATTAGCGGTTGGCCGCGCGATAGATCGCAGGACGCTTGCCGCGAAGCGGGTTTGGCAGATTTGAAATCGACGTATACGTCTAAGCCGCGTTGTTCTGCCTTGGCTTTGTTGACCACACCTTTCAAGATGCAGCTCTGTTTAGCCTCGTCAGCCATTGAAGGCACCGCAATTAACGCAAGTGCTGAGGTTAAGCCCAATAATGCTACTTTTTTTAACACGTCTAGTACTCCTGTTGAAGTTATCTGTCATCTCGACAGTTTCACAGCTTTGTCACTTAATTTTCATCTAAGTGTCATTAAGCTGTAACAAATCAAAGATACGCCCTTCTGCAGTCGTCGTCAATATCTTGTGGATTATTGATTTCAAACAAGTTCGACAGTCGACTATGGTCGATTGCTGTGGCTCACTGTCAAAAGCTATAGTGAGGGACGACGAACGATTGACGGTAACGATAGAGGGCCTAAATGAGCAGTATCTTCGACGCGGTATACCAAAAGAGTTTAGATGACCCCCACGGGTTTTGGGGTGAGGCAGCGACAGGCATATCATGGTCGCGGAAGCCGACGACGATATTAGATGACAGTCAGGCGCCTGTTTATCGTTGGTTCAGCGATGGTGAGTTAAACACGTGCTTTAACGCGCTCGATCGACATGTGCGCGCCGGTCGGGGAGACGCAACCGCGCTCATTTACGACAGTGCCATGACCGGAAATCAAAGCCGATACTCCTATGCAGAACTTACGGAGCTCACGGCGCGTTGCGCCGGTGCAATTCAAAACCTTGGTGTAACGAAAGGAGACCGAGTTTTAATTTATATGCCTATGATTGCCGAGGCGGTCGTGGCTATGCTGGCTTGCGCAAGGATTGGCGCCGTTCATTCCGTCGTGTTTGGCGGTTTTGCTGCCAATGAGTTGGCCAAGCGCATTGACGACGCCACACCGACGCTGGTGATTGCTGCCTCATGCGGACTAGAGCCAAGTCGGGTCGTACACTATCAGCCACTGCTTGAAGAGGCGCTCGGTCTCAGCGTGCACGAGGTTCCCAAGGTGCTGATGGTGCAGCGCGATGCGTGGCAAGCGCCCATGCGCGAAGGGCGTGATTACGACTGGAGTGTCGAGGTGCCAAAAGCGCCTATGGCTGATTGTGTGAGCGTAGCGGCGACGGACCCGCTCTACATCCTCTATACCAGCGGGACCACAGGACAGCCCAAAGGTGTGGTTCGGGACAACGGTGGGCATGCCGTCGCGTTACACTGGAGCATGCAGCATATTTATGATGTTGGCGAAGGTGAGGTGTTTTGGGCGGCGAGTGACGTAGGTTGGGTCGTCGGGCATTCCTACATCGTTTACGCACCATTGTTGGCGGGTGCGACGACTCTGATGTACGAGGGTAAGCCCGTGGGCACTCCAGATGCGGGCGCGTTCTGGCGTGTGATTGAACAGTATCATGTGAAGGTTTTGTTCACTGCACCCACCGCATTCCGAGCGATAAAAAAAGAGGACCCCAAAGGTGAATTGCTGCTGAATTACGCGACCGATTCGCTAAGTGCCTTATTCTTGGCGGGTGAGAGAACCGATCCAGACACTTTGCACTGGGCGCAGCAGAAATTGGGTGTGCCGGTGGTTGACCATTGGTGGCAGACGGAGACCGGCTGGGCGATTTGTGCCAATTGCTTAGGCATACAAGATCTGCCGGTCAAGGATGGTTCGCCAACGAAACCGACACCCGGCTGGAACTTGTGCGTGCTAGACGAGGCAGGAAACCCTTTGCCACCCGGAGAACTCGGTTCGTTGGCGGTGAAGTTGCCGCTGCCGCCGGGTGCGTTTCCTACCTTGTGGAATGCCCCTGACCGTTTCATCGAGAGCTATTTGGCCGCTTTCCCGGGTTATTACAATACCGGTGATGCGGGCATTATCGACGAAGAGGGCTACGCATTTATTCTGTCTCGCACCGACGACATCATTAATGTCGCGGGACACCGCCTTTCGACTGGCGGAATGGAGGAGGTGCTCGCAGACCACCCCGACGTTGCCGAGTGTGCCGTGTTAGGTATTGCGGATGCGATGAAAGGCGAAGTACCCATGGGGCTGGTTGTGCTGAGCGCAGGCGTAACCCGAGATCACGCCGAGATCGTGAACGAATTGGTGCAGAGTGTTCGTGATCGTATCGGTCCCGTGGCCGCGTTTAAACTCGCAGCTGTGGTCGAGCGATTGCCAAAAACGCGTTCAGGTAAAATTTTGCGCGCTACCATTCGTAAAATGGCAAATGGTGAGAGCGTAACGGTACCTGCGACCATCGATGATCCCGCTATTTTGATAGAAATTCGGCAAGTGCTCGATACCCTGTTAGGGCGATAGTGCGATCGGAGTCAACTAGTTCGAGAGATCTTTTAATTTTATGAGTAAGCCCCAAGTGGTCGCGGCTAACACGATCAGTAGTAGGACACTGAGAGGGCTTAGGTACTGTCGCTCAATCAGTAAAAACCACGCAAACTGGGCTAGGCACAGCACGGATACAATGGCGATATTTGTTCTGGGCGCAAGTCGCGAGACGACGAGTACCCCAAGCGGCGCACCCAATGCTACCACGGGGGCTGCCGTCAGCCACTGCTCGATGACCCCAGGTGACCAAGCGCCGCTCAGCGTTTGTAAGACACTGCCATAAACGGATGCGTACGCCATAATCACAACGGATGTGGGAATGGCGATCGCAATATTCGCTCGATACATCAGTATGAGCGTGCTGTAGACCAACATGTCGATACCAACACCGGTAAACGCGACGGTTGTTAGCCCTCCGATCATTCCTAGCAGAACCCCGACTCGTAAGTCGGTACTTTGGTGATGAGAGATAAATCCCGTTTGTTGCCGCAGCTCGCGGCCATAACGCAGGTGATAGATACCAAAGCTGGCCCAAAGAACGGAGAATAAGGCTTTAACCGCAAACTCCGAGACCCAGGGTGAAATTGCGAATAAGCCGATAGGCAAGCCGAGCGTGACGCCGATAATGCTACCTCTGAGAACTGTGCGTGCTAGCGCTTGTTTGCGACACCATATCAGCAAACTCGCACTGGTCATCCCGATTGATTGAACGGCCAAGCTGAAGTCGCGGCCTACATGCGTAGGATAGTCGAAGCCAAATACCAGAACGGGAAAGCCAACGGTGCCGCCTCCCATAGGGGTTGAGCCGGCAAAATAGCTTCCTAGCGCCATACTGAGGGCGATCGGCCAGTGCTCGCCGAGCAAGTGCCAGGTGTCAGAAGTCAGGAAATACGCCGCCCATGCGCCGTAAAATACCACCAAAAAGCACAACCACGGGCCATACTGTCGAATGTTCACTGGACGTCGGCTCGCACGGGGATTGCGGTTTCGGCTTTGACTTCTTCAATGACCACATACGTGTGAGTCTGACTCACGAGGGGTATTGTCGCGAGCTTTTCACCCAAAAAGCGCTGGTAGTGCTGCATATCCGTGCAGCGTATTTTCAACAGATAATCGAACCCGCCGGCGACCATGTGGCATGACTCGACCTCCGTTATACCCTTCATGAGTTCGTTAAAGGCTTTTAAATTGGCGGTGCTGGTGTTCGTCAGTAAGACTTGTATAAAGGCAAGCGTATTGGCTTTGAGTTTATTACCGTCGGCCAGTGCAACGTAACTCTTGATGTAGCCTTCTCGTTCTAAACGTCGGACGCGCTCTAAACACGGCGTGGGCGACAGAGCAACCCTCTCAGCAAGTTCGACATTCGAGATCCGACCATTTTTTTGGAGGATTTCGAGTAGCTTACGGTCTATTCGGTCCAGCGTTTTCTTTTTGTCGGTCATAGGTGCAGAGTTAAATATCAAAAAGTAGGTCA
Source organism: Aequoribacter fuscus (assembly GCF_009910365.1). Lineage (NCBI taxonomy): Bacteria > Pseudomonadati > Pseudomonadota > Gammaproteobacteria > Cellvibrionales > Halieaceae > Aequoribacter > Aequoribacter fuscus. The sequence goes on from NZ_CP036423.1 coordinate 1,459,554, forward strand.
ATAATAGCGAATAACTCTGGCGAAAGCTTGACATCATGCGCGAAAGTTCTTGAGGAGATGAGTATGTCAAATACTGTTCTTGCTGTTGAAGGTGTACCGGGGTACCCGATCGCTCCAGACGAGCATGCGTGTGTCGAGCATTTGCTGCAGATCTCGGCTTTGAACGAAGAGCAACGTCAGGCAATTGTGGAATCGGCGATCGCGATGGTTGAAGCCTGTCGATCGCAAAGTCACAAGGCGGGCACGCTCGATGCTTTTTTGCAGGAGTTTGGTCTATCAAACAAAGAGGGTATTGCACTGATGTGCCTTGCGGAAGCGCTACTGCGCGTGCCTGATGAGCAAACCGCTGATCGTTTGATTGCCGAGAAATTGAGTTCGGGCGATTGGAGTTCACACAAAGGGCGCTCGGAGTCCGCTTTTGTAAATGCTTCAGTGTGGGGCTTGATGTTGACGGGCTCAATCGTATCGCTCGACAAATCAATGACCAAAGATACGGGCGATTGGATGCGACGGCTAGGCGCCCGACTGGGTGAACCTGTGATTCGAGCAGCAGTATTGCAAGCTATGAAGATAATGGGCGGGCAATTTGTTTTGGGCCGGACGATAAAAGAGGCGCTCAGACGTACGCATAAAGCGTTTAGAAATGGCGGGCGATTTTCGTTTGATATGTTGGGTGAAGGCGCGCGGACTGCTGAGGACGCAGAGCGGTATTTTCAATCCTATCGGGACGCGATCGCGGCGATTGTCGAAAAGCGCAGCGGTCTTGGTGCCATCGAGAGTGACAGTATTTCTGTTAAAATTTCAGCCTTGCATCCGCGCTACGAAGAGCGGCAGTCAGCGCGCGTCATGGGCGAGCTCTACCCGAAGCTGTTGTCATTGGCGGAGTTCGCTAAGTCAGGCGGCATAGGCTTGAGTATCGATGCCGAAGAATCGGAGCGGCTGCAGCTGTCGATGCGTTTATTTGCGCGTTTGGCCAACGAGCCAAGTTTGCGTGGGTGGAACGGTCTGGGCTTTGTATTGCAAGCCTACCAAAAGCGCGCCGTAAGCGTGACACACTGGCTAGCCGGGTTGGCGCAACAGACGGGTCGGAGAATTCCCGTACGACTGGTCAAAGGTGCCTACTGGGATCGTGAAATCAAACACTCGCAGGAACTCGGCCTTAGCGATTACCCCGTGTTTACTCGAAAGTGCCATACCGATTTGTCTTATCAGGTGTGTGCTGAGTCTTTGCTGAGTTACCCTGAGCTGTTGTATCCCCAATTCGCAACCCACAATGCGCATACCGTTGCACTTGTACTGGCGTGTGCCAAGCCTGCACAAGCCTTCGAGTTTCAGCGCTTGCACGGCATGGGGCACTTGCTCTACGAGACTCTTGGTGCGCAGCGGCCTGAGGTGCCGGTTCGCGTTTATGCTCCAGTGGGTCAACATCGAGATTTACTCCCATACCTGGTTCGACGATTGCTTGAAAATGGTGCGAACTCATCCTTCGTCAACCGTTTTCTCGACGCTCAGGTTCCGCCCGCAGATTTGGTAGAAGATCCTGTTGCCATCACGCAGATGCAATCTGTTTATCGTCACAAGAAACTGCCGGTACCCAGGGCTTTATACGCGAGTGAAACTTACTGCTGGGTGAATGCTAGTGGTGTTGATCTGCAAGATGCGAGTCACTATCCAGAATTTGAGCAGGCGATCGAGCGAGTAAGAGCACATCCTATCACTGCCATTCCAACCGCTCGGGTGCATGCAGTACACGAAGATATCACCAGTACACCGATAGTGAGCCCCGCAGAGCAAACACTGGAGGTGGGACGCGTTGTTGAGGCAACGATTGACGACGTCGATCTTGCGATCGCCCGCGCGGTGGCCGCGTGGCCAACTTGGATGCAAGTCAGCGTTGACGCAAGGTCGCAAGCGCTCGAAGCGGCTGCCGAGACACTTGAAACGCAGTTATTCGACTGGGCCGCGTTGATCAGTCTGGAGGCGGGCAGAACGCTTGATGATGCGGTCTCTGAGGTTCGTGAAGCCGTTGATTTTTGTCGTTACTATGCGCAGCAGGGCCGGCGCCTATTTGGTCAGCCCCTCGTCTTACCCGGACCCACAGGAGAGACGAATCGCCTGGTTTGGCAGGGCCGCGGGGCTTGGGTGTGTATTAGCCCCTGGAATTTTCCGCTTGCCATTTTTATCGGGCAGGTAGCGGCTGCACTGGTTGCCGGCAATACCGTGGTAGCGAAGCCTGCAGAGCAGACGCCCCTGATCGCTCACAAAGCCGTTACCTTATTACACGAGTGTGGAATTCCCACTGAGGTCCTCCAGTTAGTGCCGGGTAACGGCGCCGTGGTCGGAAAAGCACTGGTGAGGGACTCTAGAATTGCCGGTGTTGCCTTCACCGGTAGCACGGAAACCGCGCAGGGAATTAATCGTGCGCTGGCGGCAAAGAATGGTCCTATTGTGCCGTTTATCGCTGAGACAGGGGGCATCAACTGCATGATTGTCGATGCCACCGCGCTGCCAGAACAAGTCGTCGATGATGTGATGGTATCTGCGTTTCAGAGCGCTGGGCAGCGCTGTTCTGCCTTGCGCGTCCTGTACTTACAAGAGGATGTGGCTGACGGAATCATTACGATGTTGCGGGGCGCGCTCGCCGAGTGGCGGGTGGGTCATCCTTGGCGTCCCGAGTCCGATATGGGCCCGTTGATTGATGAAGAGGCGGCGCGGCAAATACGTCATCACATTGAGCAGCTTTTGCAAACCGAAACATTGCTTGCCAAGTCCCCTGTGACGAACATTCCGCACTCCGGGTACTACATTGAACCCCACGTGTTTGGGATCAGTCGTCTCGATCAGCTTAAACGCGAAGTGTTTGGACCTGTACTGCACGTTATTTCATACAAAGCCTCCGAATTCGAGCAAGTACTGCAAGATATCAATGAATCAGGCTACGGCCTTACCTTAGGCGTGCACAGCCGTATTGACGGCTTTGCGCAACAAGTATTCGCCAAGACACGGGTCGGCAACACTTATGTCAATCGCAACATGGTCGGGGCAGTCGTCGGCGTAAATCCGTTTGGGGGGCAGGGACTTTCAGGAACGGGCCCGAAAGCAGGCGGGCCCAATTATTTGCAGCGCTTTGCCCTTGAACGCACCTACACCGATAACGTCGTGGCGAAGGGCGGTAACACCGACTTATTTACAATGGCTGATGATTAAGCCCTGTTGAAGAGGTCGTACAGGGACTGAAACAAGGGTTTTAGTTGTCGATATTGCTGCAGGTAGACCTGCTGGTATATTCCATCGTACAGCAGAGCGTTGGTTGTATTTGGTTCAAAGCGCTGACCAGTGCCTGTCATCGCTTGGCAAGCAGCTTCCATTGTCGGGTACATTCCCAGGGCTGCAGCACCTAGGATGGCGGCACCTAGGCCGCTGGCTTCGTAGGTCGAGGGTCGTTCGCACGGACAGTTCAGTACATCGGCAAGGATCTGCATGACGCCGTCGCTTTGTGATCCGCCGCCAGCAACGCGGCAGTAGAGCAAGGGTTGTTTGCCACGTTTTTCGAGTAATTCTTTGCCCTCGCGCAGGCCGAAAGCCAGTCCCTCGATCAAGGCGCGGTAAATGTGGGCTTTGGTGTGCGTATCGGTAAAGCCGATGATGCTGCCACGCGCCTCGGGTCCGGGTTCTCCCAAACCCGGATTCCAGTAGGGTTGTAGCACTAAGCCTTCGGCCCCAGCTTTAGTCGAATTCAGGAAGTGTTCTATGGCCGATTCATCGGGCGACGCGGTAGTCGTATTGGCTAAACCGAATACATTCTTTAACCAGTTGACCATCCAGAAGCCGCGAAATATTTGCACTTCAAGGTTGAAGACTCCGGGCATCGCGGCAGGATAGGGCGGAATAAACGGTCTGGGCTCTAGGTACTTGTGATGTGTGACGTTAATGGTTGCCGTGGTGCCACATGAGATGCTGCCGACGCTGGGGTCGACACAGCCACTGCCGAGCACCTCACAAGCTTTGTCGGCGGCGCCAGCGATCACAGGGGTGTTGAGTGGGATGCCTGTTTCCTTGCTGCACTCTTGTGTGATTCGGCCGAGCTCGTCGCCCGTTTGAACCAATCGCGGTAGCTGGTCGCGTCTTACCGGCATGCAGCTCCATTTCCAATCGCTGTCTTTACACCAATCCTGAGCTTTGTAATCGAAGGGGATATAGCCAACTTGGTTCCCAACGCTGTCGGCCAGTTCGCCGGTGAGTTTGAAATTCAAGTAGCCTGACAGCAGCACAAAGTGAGCTGTGTGTTTCCAAACTTCGGGTTCGTTCTGCGCGATCCAATTGATTTCACAGGCTTGCTCTAGAGCATCGATGGTGGGCTTTAGCCCGAGCAGACGGAACAAAATGCGCCACACAAGAGGGCGCCGTGATCTGATTTCCGCTAACCGTTGGTCTGGCCAAATAATCGCTGGCCGCAGTGGCGTTCCGCTTGCATCAAGATTGATGACTGTGGCTCTTTGTGTGGTGGGAACCACCGCTTTTATTTGCTTGGCTTGAACTCGATTCTGACTCCACAGCTGCTGACAGACGCGACACAGAGCCTGATAGAACGCGTCGACGTCATGCTCCATCCAGCCTGGCTGCGGGTGCTGATAATCGTCCAGGGCCACCTGCGCTTTGTCGATTAACTCGCCCTGGCGGTTAAACGCCAAGGCTCGGATGCTTTGCGTGCCATTGTCGATGGCCAGAATCAGATCTTCTGTCATGGTGCTACCTAATTGTTATTCTTCTGGGAGCAAGTTCCCTGGGTTCATAATACCCTTTGGATCAATGGCGTGCTTCACGGTTCTGAGTAATTCAATGCCTTGGTCACCCAAATCGTGATGCAGGTATTGGCGGCGCAAGCGTCCAGATCCATGGTGATGGGCGATACCCCCACCGGCCGCAGCCGTTGCTGTGAGCGCTTTGTCCCACGCCTCAAAGTACAGCGCTTCCATCTCTGCGGCATCGGTTGGCGCACACGCGAAGGTGAAGTAGAGGTTAATACCCGATCGATACACATGCGAGCTGTGGGCTGAAGCGAGCGCAATGCTCGGCACGGTTTGTAAGGCTGCAACGGTATTGTTATACACCGCATCAATTTGCTGCCAAGTGGCCGATACCTCGATCGTATCGGCGATGACGCCCATATTTAGCAGGTCGACCCATTCAGGCACATGATTGCGGTGGTCTAACCAGCCTTTAGTGACCGAACTGTCGGCTTCCACCAGGCCTACCGTATCGGCGATAGCTCGAATGGCCTCGAGTTCCGCTGTGACACGACCGGCGGGACCCTCGTGCACCATGAGCAGTAAGCCCGAATCGTCAGACTCGTAGTTGGGGAACAAACGAGTCACTTCCGAAGCGTCGTACTGACGCATGACGGGTGGTCGCCAATCGGCCTGCACAATCTGTCGCTGCGCTTCAAACCCTTGTGCCATCGAGTGGCAGTAGAACGCGCTGAACTCTCGCGCTTCAGGTTGCCGTCTTAGGGATAGAGTGACCTTGGTGACGACGCCCATGATGCCTTCTGCGCCCATAATTAAGTGGCGCAGATCGGGACCGGCCGCAGCGCGCGGCGCCTTGCCAAGTGTTACGATTTCACCGTTGGGTAGCACCACTTCCATGGCATAAATAATGTCCTCGATGTTGCCATAAGCTGTCGAAAACTGACCCGAGGCGCGGGTTGATACCCAGCCGCCAACGGTCGAAATTGCGACCGACTGAGGCCAATGCCCAATGGTTAGGCCGTGTGCAGCGACGGCTTCTTCGGCTTCTAAACCATTTTTGCCCGCCTCGAAAGTGGCCAGTAGATCGGTCGGGTTAATGTCGCAGACCTGATTCATACGGCTCATATCCAGCAGAATATCGTCACCTTGCGGTTCAATGCCGCCACAGACACCACTGCCCAAGCCGTAGGGGATTACCGCGATAGCATGCTGGTTGGCATAGCGGATCAGCGCCTGCACCTCTGCAGTGGTGGTGGGGCTGACAACGCAGGCCGGTGCGGTCACGGTTTGCCCGCGCCAGTCGCGATAGTGCTTGACGCACCAGCGGTCAAACCGGCGTTGATGCGTGTCTGCCTCGGCTGAGGATACCTTCGAAGCGCCGAGTAGGTCGCTGAGAGCTTGGGTATGAGAAAAAGTCATTGTGGACACCTTAGTGAATGTGTTGTCTTGATGCTTTGTCGATTTCTAAGCAGTGAGTCACCTCGTGTTTGCGTCGATCATCACTCCAGTTAAGCAGCTCAGCCATGACGCGCGAGGCGGGTTCTAGTGAGTCGATGCCTCCGCGGTCGTCAAACCATGCGCGGCTGCTGCGGCGCGCCCAGTAATCTTCGAGTCGAAGAGCTCCTTCGACAAGCACAGCGTAGCGAACCTCGGCTTCAAGGCCCGTCCCCATGGTATAGACTTCATTGATCTCGCTGCCGTACATACGTCGCCAGCGGGTGAGCGTGATCTCATCAAGCTTCGTAAGATCTGCGTAAAGTATCGATTCGCCACCGGGGAGCGGTAGTGTTGCAGTGGTGCAAGGTTTTGCTTCGATGTTTAAGATGTCGATGGCCCGATCAACGATTCGTTCTGCCATGGCTCGGTAGGCCGACAGCTTGCCGCCGGCGATGCTGAGCATGCCCATGGGGCCTTCCCAGACTTCGTCCTTACGGGAGATTTCGTTGGCTTTGCCCTCGGTGCTGCCGACTAAGGGGCGTACTCCTGACCATACCGAGACCACATCTTCTGCGCTAAGATGGGTGTTGGGAAAGTACCGGTTAGTCGTGTTAAAAAGATAGTCGATATCTTTGGCGTAAACGTCGGGCCAGTAATCACTGTCGGGGTAAAACTCATCGGTTGTGCCAAGATAGGTGTAATCGCCTGCGGGCACGGCAAAGATTTTGCGCTTATCTCGTGTCGACATCACCACAGTATTGTTCACTTTTAGTCGATGGGCAGCCACCACCACATGAATTCCGCGGCTTAACGCCAGTCGCGGAGCCTGCGCAGGGTTTTCCAGTTGGCAGAGTTGATCAACCCAAGGCCCTGCGGCGTTGATGACCAATTTGGCTTTGATCGTAGCCTTGGTATCGTCTTCTGGTAGGCGCGACTCAGCGGTAAGTGAAAAATCGCCGTCACGCGATACCTCGGTGACTGCTAGATAATTACCGACCACTGCGCCTTCGGCTTTTGCTGAGCGGATGGTAGCGAGCGTAAGCCGCGCGTCGTCCGTTAAGAATTCTGGGTATACGATGGCGTTATGCGCCCCTTCGGTCGCCAAGCTCGGTTCTTGTGCCTTGAGTTTGGCAACGGACCAAACCTGGTGCTTGTCTTCTTTGCCGACCTTGCCAAGAAATTCGTAGACTTTTAAGGCAATCCGTAAAAACATTGATTCAACGCGCGAGCGCGTGGTCAATATGTACGGTGATTTGGTCGCTAAATGCGGCGCGATAGAATGCAAAATAGCGCGTTCCGACGCGCTCTCTTTAACCACCGGTATGTCGCCTTGAACGAGGTAGCGCAAGCCGCCGTGAATCATTTTGGAGCTTCGACTGCTGGTCCCGCTTGCAAAGTCTTGTGCTTCTAATAGGGCGACTTTCAATCCTCGGAGCGCGGCGTCGCGGGCGATGCCGGCGCCGGTAATGCCTCCACCGATAACCGCTAAGTCGAAGCATGTCGCTTCGAGTGTCTGCTTTAGCTCGGTTCGATCAGCGCAATTTAAAGCTGAGTTTCGTGACATAAGGCTTGCCTGAAGTAATTTTTGTCAGTCTACCATCGATTTTTAAAGTCTATTGTCTAATTTTGTACATTTTAGGCAAGACAAGGGCGGTCAACGGTCGCAAAATAGACACTATGCGATCACAACAACAATAATGAGGTTTCCATGCGCCGACTTCTTCCTATCGCTTTTTTCGGTGTGCTGTTTCTTACGACGTGGCCTGCCGCTGCACAAAGTGAAGCGCTGGATAGCGCTCAACGAGATCCGCTCAGTGACGCTTGGTCAGCACTGATCGTTGCTATGCAGCAAGCTGAGAGCGAAGTGCGTGACTTTGAGTACTTCGATTCTGAGCAGGACCAAGCGCGGGCCTATTTGCTTTTGTCCCGAGCGCTTCTGAAAGGCATCGAGGAGCAGCTACTCAATGACCCGGATTTCCCACTGTTCAGGATCATGGATCCGCGCATGAAGGAGGGTGGCGACAACCCAGACCAGCGGTATTCGTTTGCCGAGATCAAAGGAAATACAGATTATGTGATTCGCGGCGAGCTCGGTTCGGCTGCGCGTCTTGAAGTGCAATTGTACGCTGGTCGGCCGTGGGCAAATGACGGCGAAAGTCTGGATTATCTGGCGTTTGAAGACATCGAGCTTGATCGTGAGGGTCAGTTTGAGATTCGGGTGCTGAAACAATGCGGCCAAGGTCAGATGAACTGTGTAACCAATCCCGAAAATACGACCACGGTCATGGTGCGCCAGATTTATGCAGATTGGAATACGCAGCCTGCAGGCGAGTTGCACATCGACCGAATCGGTTTCGAAGGCAGGCCCAAAGCTGCACCAACGCCTGAGAGTGTTGCTCAGCGCATTGAGGCCATGGCCTATACCATGCACCAGTCCGCCGTGACCTGGCCGCAGATGGTTAAGGAGCGTTACACCGATCGCCGCCCACCCAACGTCGTGAGCCCGTTAATGGATACGTTCAAGTTTGGTGGTGTGCGCGGTCGCTGGATGGCGAGTGGTCATTTTAAGCTACAGCCCGGGCAGGCGCTGGTGATTAAGTCATGGCCTGTAGGTGCCCCTTATCAAGGCATACAGCTCACGGACCTGTGGTTTGCATCACTTGAGTACGCCAATCGCGTCACGAGTCTTACGCAGCGGCAGAGTGTGCTCGCACCCGATGGCGCGATTTATTACGTTATTACGAGCGAGGAAACGGGCTATCCAAACTGGCTTGATACTATGGGTTTAGAGCGGGGTGCGTTCATCATGCGATATGACGGCGTTGGTGGCGCGATTGAGCCTTCGCGATGGCCCAGTGCCCAACTGGTTGATATAGACGATTTAAACGCTGTCATTCCGGGTTTTGAAGATACCAAGCTGACACCAGATGGTAGGGATCAGCAGCGGGCTTTGCGTCGAGCGCATGTTCAACAGCGATTCGGATTTTAAGGTTAGACTATGAATAACCCAGGACTTGCCAAATTTTTGCGCAGTGTTTCGGTTTTTTCAGAGCTTAGTGATGACCGCTGTGACGAGTTAATTTCGTGCAGTTCGGTCGAACGCTTTGATCGACGCACGGTAATACAGCGCAGTGGGGACCCCCATCATCATTTATACATTGTCATGACGGGCCGCTTAGAAATGGTCGCGCATTCGCCTTGGGGAGCCGAAATGACGATTGCCGTGTTCGGGCCTGGCAGCACCAGTAGCTGGGTGGCCTTATTTTTGGATAGCCCAGCTGAACGTACCCTAGTCGCGACCCCCGATACGCGTTTATTGGCGATACCCGCGATACAGTTGCGGGCGTTTCTGGAGCGGCAGCCGGCCCTGTACCCAAAAGTGCTAACGCTGGACGGCAAGCGTTTTCGAGCTCTACTTGATCTTACAGCCTTGGTGCTTAATCCAGTTCGTTCCCAGCGGTTAGCGACCTTGTTGCTTATGATTGCGGATGTCAGTGGCGATACCAGCGCGCAACCCAAAGTGCTGCTGACGCATCATCAGCTGCAACAGCTGGCAAACTGTTCTCGACAAGTGCTGCACCGATGTTTACGAGAGCTGCAACAGGACGGTCTGATCAAACAGGGTTATGGCAGCATCCAAATTCAGGATGTTGCGGCCTTAAGTGCTTATGCAAAGCAAGCCGCGGCGGGTGACGCTAATCGATTATCTTAGAGCGCATGGCTTTTGTGCGCCCATGTAACGTTTTGCTGTCTAGGCGTTTTTTTTGCGAGCTGCGCGTTGGCTTGGTGGCTTTTCTCGGTTTGTCTTGATGGCCCGCTTTAAGTATTAACTGGCGTAAACGAGCTAATGCGTCCTCTTTGTTTTGCTCTTGGGTGCGATGGCGCTGCGCTTTGATCACAACCACCCCATCTTTTGTTATGCGCTGATCTGACAATTTTAGCAAACCTTGCTTGTAGGGCTCGGGCAGGCTCGATTGGTGAATGTCAAAGGTCAGATGAATAGCCGACGAGACCTTGTTGACGTTCTGGCCACCAGCGCCCTGTGCACGGATGGCGTGGTAATCGATTTCGCTCATGGGAATCGCAATACTTTTCGTGATGGTAAGTGTAGCGCTCATGAAGGGTCCTTATCGTGAAGTCGATAGGCTACGGGATGTCGAGTACAAAATCGAGTTGATGACCTAAAAAGATTCATGATGCTGCATCTCTATTCGCCATAAGCCATTTGGCGGATGTGTCCAGTGGAGGTAATGGGTAGGTTTAGACTCAGTCTAATAATAACGGCGGTCCTATGTACGGTGATAACCAGAATGATGAGTTCCTTCGTGCGCAATGGCGTGAGTTTTGCGGTCAGTTAGCCGAGGCGGGCGACTTAGTCTTTCGAGACACGGCACCCAACAACGATATCGATAGAGCCAAGGGATTGCGACTACTCGCCAGAAATATCGCCCTTGGTTTGCAGTTTAAATTGGAAAATAACGACCCGGGCTGTCCCGAGCTGCTGCATTACTTTGATCCTGTCCGCAAGCAAGGAGGCGATAACACCGATGCCCTGTATCGTGGCGCACCGATCAATGGCGAATTTACTTATAAAATTACAGGTTACCGAGGTAGCGCCAAATATTTTGCGGTAACCGTGCTCGAGGACGGCAATACACCGTGGGGTGGTGGGGTGGTTGCGAGTTTAATGGCGGCTGATATAGACGTAGACGAGACCGGTTATTTCGAGATCATATTAAGTCCCCATGCGCACTCGGGGAATTGGATCAAGACAACGCCGGGGTCATGGCGCGTAACGTTTCGCGAGTTTTTTGCCGATTGGGCAAACGAGGCACCGATGGATGCGCGCATCGATATCCTAGATCATGAACCGCAAGACCAGATTCCCAGTCCCGCTTCTGTGGCCGCGGGTTTGATAGATGCCGCGAGGTGGGTTAAAGAGTCGACCGAGTACTGGGCCATGATGATTGCGCATTGGAAGAAGCGCCCACACCAGTTTATGTCGTATCGCCAACTTGAAGATAACGCGATCGACGCCACTCCCGGTGGCGAGCCACTAATCGCCTATTGGCAAGTGGCACAAAACGAAGCGCTGATTGTTAGAGTCAGACCACCCGAAGCCGATTACTGGGCAGTAGAGTTTGGTAATCATTGGTGGGAAACCATGGATTACCGCTATCGTTTGTGCAGCACAAACTGTCACCATGCCGTGCTCGAGGACTCGGGGGAACTTTTACTTGTGATATCACACGACGATCCCGGCGTTCCTAACTGGCTAGATCCCTCGGGTCACGAGGAGGGCTACATTACGGTGCGCTGGATGGGGGCGGCGCATTATCCGCAGCCTGTGTGCGAGAAGGTGGCCCGTAACAATTTAGAGGATCATTTGCCGCAAGGTCACAAGACAATCAGCAGCGAGCAGCGCATCGCGCAGCTGAGAGCGCGTCGCGCGGGTGTATTGAATAGGTTCAAAGTATGAGCACGAATAATCCGCTGTGGCACGCTCCACCGCATCCCCAATGGCTATCACAGGTTAACGACGAGGCTCGCTGCTTCGACTTACAAGCCGTTGTGCCTCTTGACGAAACATCACTGCTGGACCACGCCATAGCCAAAACGGGGCTTTCAGATTTTGGTGAAGACTCTTGGCGCGAGCCCTTTCAGGTGTATCTGAAATCTTTAGAATCTGAGGCACAGTTGACGCTGTTTGGGCGATTAATGGCGCGCAACGACTTGATTTTGTGGTTGTCGACCCGGCTTGAAGTGATGGATTGGCTCAAACGCTATCCCGAAATTGAAGACCAAGAAGTCAAAGCCCCAATGTTCATCGTGGGGCTGCCGCGGTCTGGGACCTCAATATTGTTTGAACTGCTAGCCCAAGATCCAGACGTTGGTGTGCCCTTGATGTGGGAGGCTTTGCAGCCCTGTCCGCCGCCCGAGACAGCGACGTACCGGAACGATTCGCGCATGGAATATGCCGACTCGGTATTCACCCAGTGGAACCGTGTGGCGCCCGAATTTGCCTCGATGCATGAGATGCGTGGCGATATCCCCGCGGAATGCGGGCTGATTATGGCGGGCAGTTTTATCAGCGACCACATCGGTTCGCTACATCAAACGCCTTCCTACGCCATGTGGTGTGCAGATGCTGATTATCTTCCGGCCTATCAATATCATCGTAAAGTGCTGCAAGTGTTGCAGTGGCGTAATCCCAGAGCCCGCTGGCTATTAAAGGCGCCCGAGCATCAAGTGCACTTGGAGGTATTGTTACAGGTTTATCCGGACGCTCGTATCGTGCAGACACACCGAGACCCCATTCAGTGCATGGCATCGACGACGAGTCTTATGGGCACCCTGTATCACATGCGCTCGGATCAGCCCTTTAATGCGGCGATGTTCGAGAACATTTTGATGGGAGAAGCGACAGCGCAACGCCTGGAAAAAGTCATGGATCAGCGCGATTCGGGGCTAGTGCCGCCGGCCAATATTGCCGATTCGCGCTATCAGGATCTAATTGAAGATCCACTCGCGAATATACAGCGCTTGTATCGACACTTTGACTTGGATTTAAGCGATACGGCCAAGACCGCTATGCAAGCTTATTTGGCGGCCAAACCGAAGGGTAAATTTGGTACGCATCGCTATCCGGTGCAGGCGGAGCATCTCAGTGCCAGACCGCTGTTCGAGCGTTATCAGACGCGGTATCAAGTGCCCAACGAGGCCTGAGCGTAGCGCCGCGTGCGGTCAGTCGTGCAGAAACTCGGTCGCGTTTAGATCCAAGCATTGCTGCAAGTGGCGCTTGATCATGGTGCTGAACATCTTGTCTCCGCGTTCGTCTGGCTGCGAAAAACAGGCCCCAAGAATCATGATCATGAGTCCGTGCATACTCTCACGGCGGTACTGTTCCCAGCAGTCTGCAGCGCTGATGTCTAGGCCATTGTGACGTAGCTGTTGGTGGTAGTGGGCGATCAGATCACGTTCCCAACGGCGTCGATCTTCGGTATCGACACTGCCCCCTAAAAAGTAAGCACAGTCTGTTAACGGGCCTGCGACACTGGGAGTTTGCCAGTCAACCGTTACCATTTCGGTTTCGCCAAACAGCATGTTTTCGCAACGAAAATCACAATGAGCGAGAGTGTAGGGTGCCTCACGGCCCGATACGAACTGTGCGTGTCTGGGTACATAGTAATCGCCAAAGGCAATCGCCTCGGCGCTTAGGCCGCTGCCAAAACGCTCTAAAAATTTAGGCCAGTACTCGATCAGAAGCGCCTGGCCGAAGGCTCCGCCGTCATCTCTTGCCGCATGAACCACAAAGTCGGTATTGAGAATGCTATCCGACCCATAGAAACTGGCAGCGAGTTTCGCCGCCTGGTCGAGCGCCATCTCAGCGTGTGGGCGGGATTCGCCAACTAAGTTGGAACCGGCTCGGTAGGAGGAAAGATCTTCCATTAAGAGCAAGAACTGCAACTTATCGTCGCTGACGCCGCTGAAATAGATTTTGGGTAGGCGCATTGGCGTATGCTGGGCAAATCGCTCATAGAAACTCACCTCGGCATAGTAGGCACCTTGTAAACCCGCCATCGCGCGGGTCTGCTCATCACGAGCCGAAAATTTGCCGACTAACGATTTTGGTGCACTATTCGTGTTGCCACTGTAGGTGATATCCAATACGACGTTGCTGCCCAATTTGCCAGTGCCGATGGTTCTATGCGTGACACTGATTACGGTCTCGGAATTTAATAAACCTTGGGCTTGTAATAATTCGGTGAGCCATTCGGGGCTCAGGTCCTCAGCTTGTGTCGGGAAATGTATCATAGCGATTCGTTCTTATTCTGAGCGTCCAAGTATTTCATAGCATGGGTTCGTCGCCGCTTAATCCAAATTCTGGCCAGGCGCCGTGAATGTGGGTTTGGCAATTGCCGTAGCCTATGGCTCCCTGCTCTGGGTCGGTGACTTTGATAATACAGTCTCTAAATTGGCCGTAACGCTTAATCGTGTCAAGGTCTGATGTGTCTGCCACGTAATCACCGTCTAAGTGAAACTCTCCGCGCCAACTGCCATGGTATTTGCCGTCGCCGCCATGGTAGTGCCCAGCCCCTAGGTAAAAACCCAGATCGCCGACCGATTCGAACTCCAGTGTTCGCGTGCAGCCGTCGGCCAGTCCCAATTTAAACGAGCCGCTTTTCAGCCGCTTAGTTGGGGACTCAAAATTCAGAATTGGCTCTAGATGTATAACTTTACTGTCTTGTCCGTTGAGAGTCTCGAAACCACCTTGAATGCGCTCTTGCTTGAAGCCGCCTCCCGCGAACGCTAAGTAGTAGTGATGAAAGGCATAATGGCTACCGTCGGCTCGTGTAAAGACGATTGGGTTCCAGATGGCAAGGACTTGCGGAATTAAGTGGTGGATGTCGGGCTCCAAATCGCTTGCGGGTACACCCACCATCGGTCTAACGCCCCACGAGTGATCGCGAGTGCAAATCCAATCGTTTGAATCGATGACGTGTCGCTCACCGTTAATGCTAAGCCAACCCCTAGCAGTACCTGATTGGTGGTATCGAATTTGATCGGTTGCGCGTCTGAATCCGTGCATGTCGCGGCGGTCTTCCCGATCTTCCACAACACAAGCTGCGACATGCTCGAACACAATATCAAAGGCGATGGGTTGTGCGTCATTGGGCTCTAAAAAAATCCGGATTTTCTTAAGAGGTTCTACAATTTCGTAACCCATCGGGCCGACGTTAATGCTATCTGGGTCGGTGTGCAATGCTCGGCTACCGCGCACGGTCCACTGCGCTTTGCCCTGTGCAATGCCAGCATAGGCGTCTACCACGTTGCGGTTGGTGTATTTTCCGAAGCCAAACGCTATCTGCAGGCTACCGTCTTTGGCGGCCGCCATACCGCAAATTTTTTCTGTCCAAGCTGGGTCACTTTGCCCAACGCTTGCGAAGGTGTCGACGATCTGATGGTTAAAATACTCATCGCTGGGAAGTAGCGGGGCGATTGAACCTGACATTGGCTATCCTTGGGTGTTTTATTTATACCCTGAGATTGCCGCTGAATGGATGCAAATGCATCCGCTATTTGGCTTATGTGCGCCCTAAAACAAAAAAAGCACCCCGAAGGATGCTTTTCTTGTTTGGCGGTGGGCCAGGGATTTAGTTGAGTCAACTACCTTGGTCGTACGGCTTCAGTGCCTGGTATCTGGGTTGATAGGTCAAATTCAATTAAGATCTAGTCACAAGAAGAACTCCGTTTGGTCGGGCGAAACGTCTCTTGACAGCACCTATTAACTGGTGCTATCAATGGTGCCAAGCAGTCGTCTAGGTAATCATTATGCAAGTGAAATTTTCCGAGGATGTCATTCCTCTATCAGATCTGAAAGTTAATCCCGGAAAGGTGGTTAGTCGAGCGCAAGATACGCATCGCCCAATACTGCTCACCAGTCGAGGTCGAGGCATCGCTGTTGTCCAAGGACTTGAGGATTATGAGAGAACTGCCGAGGAACTGCGGTTTGTAAAAGCGGTGGCGCAGGGGCTTTTGGATGTTCGTGAAGGTAACACCGTATCGTTGGAGGATGCCAAAACAACCTTAGGTATCGAGTAAATGGAATTACGCATTGCACTGTCTGCTCTTCAAGACTTACAGACGATTCAGAAGTATTATAGAGAGCAAGGTGTGCCACATATTGGTCATGATTTCATGTCTGCAATCCTGGAACATTGCGAAATTCTCAAAAGTCACCCGGATCTAGGCCGCATTGTTCCTGAATTCAATCAAGATCATATTCGCGAATTGATTCACGCGCCATTCCGGGCTGTTTACCTTAGACAGCCTAACGAGGTTGTACTCATAAGAGTCTGGCGAAGTGAAAGGCAACTTGAACTGCCAGGAAACGAAACATGACGAAGCCATGCACTATATGGGAAAACCCCCGCTTTGCCAGGGCTTTATCATCGATTATAGCCAGCAATATGCCGATTGAGGTTTAGCAGCACTAAAAAGATCGTTATTAGATCACGTCTAATGTTGTACTGCCGGGCAATTGAGAAGTCTCGTCACCAGCCTTAAAAAGGTATATCTTGAAAATCACAGACGCACATCCTCTCTAGGAATCTCAATGGATGATTTTTCCCCAGGTGAAACTGGGACTTGGCCCCTACGTTCTAATTCGAATGCTTTACGCAGGATTAATAGATCTGATGGCAAAGAACACTTTTTTGAGCGCATAATTTCTTTGAAATATATAAGATCGCGTAGACGGGAAGACGCTAGCATCTCAAATCCGAGAGTAGTGGAAATAATCTCTTTTAATCTATATCAGGGTTTTATATGCGAGGTTTACCCAGGTGGTTATATCCCATACAAAACGCCTATCTCTTCAATACTGAGCGCAGAAGACATTCGGAGTGGGTCTTCCATATCCGACATCGAGGATTACCTGCTCCGACGATATTACGAAATTGAGGGGAATACATGGGAAAAGGATGTCGCGCTCAAAAACTATCGATACCAAGAATATATTGATGACAGATCTAGGCAGCTCATTAGGGGGGATGGTTTTAATGACCCCAAATATGATGCTTCAGTTGAACCCACAGACCTCGTCCCACCCGCAGAGATTAATATAATTTATAACCAAAGAGGTTGCCGCGTGTCAGCGCAGATGCTCGTGAAAGACTACAAACAAGACGGCACGCATTTTTACGGCGACGTCAGGGAAACAGGTTTGCGAACATCGATGGCAATGAGTTTGTGGTTTGATAATTTAGAATCGGTAAGCGACGCGCAAGGGAATACGATATCTTGCTTGTTGGAATATCTTAATCAGTATTATGCCAATTCGCCAATCGGGGTCGGCAAGTTTCTCAAAGAAAGTTACCGTAATGTTATTAAGGTTATATTGTTCGTAGGTGTGCGGAAGAGTTTTACTCGCCAAAAAAAGCTAGTTCTGTACAGTTACGTTCAAGATGTTTTCAGGCGGCATCTGGTGATTGACATGCATGATTATTATTTCAGTAAGTATGAGGTTTCTATTCCAAAAAATTTACGTTCTTTCAAAGTGGCGCTAAAGCGAGCATTTGTTGAGGTTGAGGATCAGGCTGCACTGATATCATGTTTGATCGACATAATTAGTGTCCCCCGTAAGCTCGACGATGAAGCTAAACTCACCCACGAGTACTTACGCAAAATAAAAGCGTTACAGGATGCACCTGTTGCTGAGAGTGTTTCGTGACGGCTCAGAGGGTTTGTCCCGGATACAGAGTCGGCGTTCGATTCGAAGTGTGTGAGCGCGTATGGCAATGGGTGAGTGATTTCAAAAAGCTACTAGTCACTGTGTCTGGGATTGCTCGTCCTCAACGCAGATCGTCAAAGATCGCCGGCCCGCTCACGAACGTTCACGTCACGCGCCCCCACGAGTTGATTCGGGTGTTAGGGGCCATCGTAGGTGTCAGGTAAATTGAACACGGTAATGTAATATTTTTTGTGTTCACCTGTTGTCAGTTTAAAAACTATCGTGGTTTCATTGATCAGCACCAATACGTATGGGAGGCTTGGTTCACTCGATAGTAATGTTGGGACCTCAGGTTTTATTAACCGGTGAGTTTCAGTTTGAGCCCCTAAGTCCATGATAGACCAGTTAGCACTGGCGACTTTGAAGGTGTAAGTGCCAGGTGTAAGCTTCATTACCAATTGATAGGTTCCATCATCTAATTCGTCAAATGTGTCACTGACTCCCCAGTCGTTCATGTCCCCGCGAAGCAGCACAGGTTTAACCATCGTTATCGCAGACGTATTGGCTTTCATTGGTGAAGCTAATAGCACTGGTTCTGGCTCAGCTCCGACCGGTATATCGTCGGACTTGTCTGGATCTAGAGGGAACAGATCATCAACATCATTCACGCCATCGGCGTCTGTATCAGCCTCAAGCGGCGACGTACCTAATGTCTCCTCTTGCTCATCCGATAAGCCATCCTCATCTGAGTCGCGTATTCCCCATAGCGAGAGAGGTGCACCAGAAGCTTTGGCATACATAGAGAAATGATCATGATTGAGTGATTCTGTGCCTTCCTGAGGTTTCCAGGTGGGATTGACATCTCCCAGCAGAATCGCAGCAAAGTTCACTTCTGTTTTGTCAGGATAAGTCAATAAGTAAGCTTTTGAAGCGTCAAACACATTGGATTTATCACCGTGTGTTGACCAAAGCGATTGCGCGTCTGCAACTAATTTCCATGACGGCTCTAGCGCATCGCTCAAGCCTACAGCGACTTTAAGAATAGCGAGTGCATCAGCTGAGGTCACACGACCATCTTGGTTCATATCTGCCGAGATAAGCTGGTATGGCGATACAGCCAGAGCCTCGAGCGGCCCATCACCGTCTGGATCTGAGTTAGGGTTTAATCCAACCGCGATTTTCAATGCAGCCAGAGCATCTGCTGAGGTGATGGTGCGGTTAATATCAGCGTCAGTAACAGCTTGTGACGCGGAGAGCTCGTAGTTACCTTCGGGAGTATCTTCAAATCTATACCGTCCTTGAGCGTTTGTTGCTGATTTAACTTCAGCATCAGAGATACGATGTATTTCTGCGGCGTTCATTAAAGAATGTTGAGACCAGTGGTACACGATGCCATTAAGATCATCATACAACGGTTTAAAGTCAGTGGCGTCAAGGGGGTCAGTACCTTTTTCAAGCTCGTAGGCATCGCTGTAGCCATCATTATCATCATCAAGGTCAGTGTTGTTGCCTATGCCGTCATTGTCGGTATCAATACTTTCCGCAGCGTCCAGCGGAAATGCGTCTTCTATGTCATTCACCCCGTCCTGATCATTATCGAACAAAATCTCGGGAGCATCGTTCGCGCCTGTTCCCCAGCACGTAACGCCGGTGCTGGTTAATACACAAGCCATTGTTGTTGTAAGTGCCAGAGTGCCTATGCGAGCGTTTAACAGTGGTGGTGTAAGGATGTCAAAAGAGCTCGAGCCGCCGCAGGCTAAACCATAACCGTATTCGTGTGAGCAGTAATTGTAACTTCCAACTGTGAGATTATTTATATTAGTTTCAGATGTTACATCGTAATAAATATCTTTCCCGATCCCATAGCAAGATGTTGAACCCGTGGAGTCTTCCGAGCAAACGAAATCGTTGGCAGCGTGAACATCGGTATAAGATCCTGACAAGTCACTAGGGATTTGCTCCGAGCCCGTGGATCCAAAGCAAGAAATTCCTCCGCTGTGCAAGACACAACTATGGTCCCATCCAGACACAATTTTTTTTGCTCCCGAGAAGGTTAGTGGATTCATGTAATACTTACCGCCCCAGCAAGTGATGGAGTCATCTTCCAAAAGTGCACAAGAGTATCGGTTAGCGCTGGTTAATTGCTTTACTTTGTCCAGATTTTCTGGGGGAGATGCTTGTCCATACGCATTATCACCCCAGCATGAGACAGTGTCGCTCAGAGTAATACCGCAACCGTGTCGCTCACCTAAAGAAATTTGTTTAAAAGCGGTTGAGGTGGGCGGTTGTATCTGGCCGTATGAATTACTACCCCAGCAACGTGGAATTCTTTCTCCGTCAAGTAGGCAGATGGATGCGCTTTGATTATCGGTGGAGAAAACATACTCGGGGCGCGTGGGGGAGCGACCTAATAGAATTTCATCTGCGTCCGTGATCGCGTCGTTGTCGTCGTCATCGTCTGCTACGTCACCAATCCCGTCATCGTCGTTATCGGAATGTTCTAGTGGATCGATTGGAAATGCGTCTAAATTATCTGCGTAGCCATCTCCATCATCATCTAGGTCAGCGTTGTTACCTGTGCCATCGCCATCGGTGTCGACCGTCTCAGCTGGATCTAACGGGAAGGCGTCTTCACTATCTGCAACACCATCGTTGTCATCATCTGCATCTGCACGCATACCTGAGTCAATACATGCTTGATCACAATTATTGGGCGCACCATCTGCGTCCGTATCAGTTAAATTACCGATGGGCGCATTTGGAAACTGATCTTTGTTATCCGCTATCAAGTCCCCGTCAAGATCACTCGCCCAGACGCTTTCTCCTAATCTGCCTTCTCCCAGAACAAATGCTTCTTGGGCGTTTGCTGAGTATGCATGAAGCAAGCCGACAAAGATGAGAAAGATAGCTCGCATTATTACGGAAGCTGCTGCAGGCGAACGGGATAAGCTGCATTCAGTATTTCAGGGGCTGGCGTATACTCAACCATCAACCAAGCATTCTTTACTTCCGTCTTGGCTTCGCACCCTAGAGACCCAATATAGTAATCGGGGTAACTCCCATAACCGCTTTTTTTTCTGGATTGGGCCAATATTTCTTGTCTTGACCCCGACGTGACGGGAACGTAAAGAATGCCCTCAATCTCATGCAGTATGCTGTTACTAGCAAATGCTTGCCCAGAACAGTCAGACGAATGATAGTACAGATAAGTTGAACCCCACGAGGTCAGTATAATCCGCTGGTCTGCGACTGAATTTACTATCATAGCCGAGATCTCTGATTCTCCAGCCGTAACAATAAATTGGGTTGTGCCTCCGGCAGTTGCGGACACTTTGCTTAACACCACATCATTTGCGTCCATCAATACAATGTCACCTGAAGGGATTTGATTTAGATGTACTTCGCCTAACACTCCGCCTTCAGGATATACCACGACCGTACCTTCACCAGCCAAGACACCAGAGCTACCATCAGCACAGGTTATGACGACAGAGCTTCCATCTTGAGTTACTGAGCAGCCGCCAAAATCTTCAATGGCAACGATTCTGCGATTTAAGTTATCAAAGTTGTTGTTAATGTCGTTAGCGTCAGCAATGTCTCCGTTGGAAAAGCTAACTAGAGGTGGGAGTTCTTGCGCGGATACTGGTGTAGTAAGAAACAGTACGAATACTAGCAACGACGTGTAAGGGTCTAGCCTCATGAGGATAACTCCCTGCTTTGTTTTTCAAAAAATCAAACTATTTTTCCTAATCTTTACGATATCACTTATTTCTCGGATTACAACTTCGGATAATTGAAAATTTGATAAATAAGTCAGCAATAGCGAATGCTACCTGTGACCAATTATTCGATGCATTAGTCTCCTGAGTATATTTGAAGCCTTTATTTCATGGTTGGTTAAAGGTGTGACCTTTGTGGGCGTTTCTGCCAGTGTTCTGTTGAGTCGCGCGATAAGGATCATGGCGTAAGATTCTGTATGCACCGTCTTCCAGAATTTAGCAAACGATAGGTAGGTGGTAGGAGAGGCGTGAAGTGTGGTGGTGGGGCAGTTGCGCGATGTTGGTAGGGGATGTTTTGGCGTACTAACCGATAAAGCTCGGTTAGTACGCCAAAGATGGCGGTGGGCCCGGGATTGATTCGATCCGCGTTGCCTCCGCGGCTCTCACCCTACGGGCGCCGTCGCTTCGCTCCTGCGTCCACATCGCTGACGCGATATGTCGAACCCCTGCGGGGCTGACGTACAGGATGTACTAATGCCGCGGAGCACAGGACGTGCGAGAGCGGCCTCATCTGCCGCCCCAGCCCCAAAACAAAAAAAGCACCCCGAAGGATGCTTTTCTTGTTTGGCGGTGGGCCAGGGATTCGAACCCCGGGAACCTCTCGGTTCAACGGTTTTCAAGACCGCCGCTTTCGACCACTCAGCCAGCCCACCTAAACTGTTTGAGGAGCGTCGCTCCTCGAAAGACCGCGATTATACCGAGATCAGAGTCCGATACAAGACGCAGAATTAAATTTAAGCAGATTCTCTTTCCTCATTGCTTGTTGCTGCGCCGCGTGGGTCGTTTTGCGCTCGCGGTATGTCACGAGGAATATACTGCAATGCAGGTTGCTGCTCGCCAAAGATCTGTAAGTGCGAGGTCTGAATCGCCGGTAACTCTGCTGGTTTGGGCTGTACTCGCGGATCGTTGATGGCGCGACCATCGGCGGTGAGGCCTGTCGGTGCAGGTTGTTCTTCCGCCACTTGCTCGACAACAACAACTGATTCAACAGCGGCGATTTCCTCTGCCACAGCAGACGCCTCTGAGGTGTTGCTGAGATCTGTTGATTCAGCAGCGGCGTCGTCAGTCACACGCGTCTCTGTTTCTTGTTTGACGGTTTCTGCGACTACTGGCTCAGTGGTCGTGTCTTCGTCACGGGCTGTCAGTTGTGCTGTGCTTTCTGAGACGCCAGCGTCCACAGCGTCTCCGGGAGCAGTTTGCGCCTTAGCTGCGACGGTATCAGTGTTGGTTTGCTCTGCACTGGATACGATTTCGGCGGCTTCTTGCGCTTCTGGGTTTACAGGTTTTGGCGCTTCATTGGACGCAACTTCTGTTTGCGCAGCTGCTACAGCCTGCAGAGCTTCGTCTGCGATTTGGTCACGATTTGCGCGTTCACGAGTCGGTGCGCGGCGCTGATTACGAGGTCGACGTTTGGGCTTATCTTCACGCGCTGTCTCGACGATATCGGTGGACACCTCGGTGTTCGTTTGCTGCTCGCTCTCGGTCTGGTTGTTGGCACGTGACTTATTGGGGCGACGACGACGTCGTTTGTTGCCACCCTCGTTGTTCGTGCCGCGCTCGTTATTGCGCTGCTCGTTGCGATTCTCGTTCGGCTTGCGGCGATTTGAGGTCTCTTCGTCGCGCTTGCCTTTTTTCTCAGCAGGTTTGGCTTTCTTTGGTTCACCGAACAGTGCGTGAACAATTTTCTGCCACAAAGACTTGGGCTTTTTATGCTGTTTTTTGCGGTTGTCTCTGCGCGGTTGCTTAGCTTCGAGCTTTTTATCGACCTTGGGCGCAGGAGCGGGCGCCTGAGTTGGCGCAATTGATTTAACCGCTGCTTCAGGTGCTTTAGCCTTGGCGTCTTCGACTTTAAATAGGTCGGTATCTGGAACGGCGACATCGACTTTATAGCTCACTTCGCGCGTGCCACTGACTTCATCGTCTCGCAGTCGCTGTACGTCAAAATGTGGTGTTTCCATATTGGGATTTGGAATCACTAAAACGCGTACGCGGGCGTTTGCTTCAATGGTCGCCAAGGCGATGCGTTTTTCGTTCAGTAGATACGCGGCGACGTCTAGGGGTACATGCGCGCGAACTTCGGCCGTGCGATCTTTAATGGCTTCTTCTTCAAGCAAGCGAAGGATGGATAGCGCCAGCGATTTTGTATCGCGAATGATGCCTTGGCCGGTACAGCGGGGGCAGACAATAGCACTGGTTTCACCCAGCGAGGGACGCAAGCGTTGCCGCGACATTTCCAATAAACCAAAGCGTGAAATTTTACCGACTTGAACGCGCGCTCGATCGATGGCGAGTGCGTCGCGTATGCGGTTTTCCACTAGACGTTGGTTTTTTGAGGCCAGCATGTCAATGAAATCGATAACGACCAAACCACCCATGTCGCGAAGACGCAACTGTCGAGCAATTTCATCGGCCGCCTCTAGATTGGTTTGTAGCGCGGTCTCTTCGATGTCTCCACCGCGAGTCGCTTTGGCCGAGTTAATATCGATCGAGACAAGGGCCTCGGTTGGGTCGATGACAATCGAACCGCCGGAGGGTAGTCGCACTTCTCGTTGGAAGGCGGTTTCGATCTGTGCCTCAATTTGAAAGCGGTTGAACATTGGGATTGGATCTTCATACAGCTTGATTCGATCGCGGTACTGCGGCATGACCAATCCCACGAAGTCGCTCGCTTCGCGGTGTGCCTCGGTTGAGTCGATTAGAACTTGGTCAATGTCGTCGCGCAAATAGTCGCGGACTGCTCGCACGATCACGTTGCTCTCTTGGAACAACAGGGTGGGCGCACGGAATTCATCGGCCGCTTTGGTGATGGCTTCCCACAACTGTACGAGATAGTTCAGATCCCACTGCAACTCTTCTGAGCTGCGGCCAACGCCGGCCGTGCGCACAATAACGCCCATGCCGTCTGGGATGACCAATTCGTTAATGGCGTCACGAAGCTGCGAGCGGTCATCGCCCTCGATGCGACGCGAAATGCCACCGGCTTTGGGGTTGTTGGGCATTAGCACCATGTAGCGACCCGCAAGGCTGATGTAGCTGGTAATGGCCGCGCCT
The DNA here is from genome assembly GCF_009910365.1 of Aequoribacter fuscus. Lineage (NCBI taxonomy): Bacteria > Pseudomonadati > Pseudomonadota > Gammaproteobacteria > Cellvibrionales > Halieaceae > Aequoribacter > Aequoribacter fuscus. The sequence continues at coordinate 1,483,802 of NZ_CP036423.1, forward strand.
TTATTGCCACGCTCTTCTTTGTCGACTTGAATGATGATTTCGGTGCCTTCTTTCACCAAGTCTTTAATTTTGCTGCTGTCGCCCGCTTTACCTTTTTTGCTGTAGTACTCGGGTGCAATTTCTTTCAGGGGCAGAAAGCCGTGTCGCTCGGCGCCAAAGTCGACAAATGCGGCCTCGAGACTGGGCTCGACGCGGGTAATTTTACCTTTGTAGATGTTGGCTTTTTTCTGGGTTCGGGTGCGATTTTCAATATCGAGATCGTAGAGGCGTTGGCCGTCTACTAGGGCAACGCGCAGCTCTTCGGGCTGAGTTGCGTTGATTAACATTTTTTTCATGGACGTTTTCACTCTAGGTGCGACGTCCGGCGAAGCGCTGCAATTGTCAACAACATCAGAGGGTACACGAGCTTAGTGATCGTGTGTTTGTGCACGTATTTCCGCCGCTTACAGCGGGGGATGGGGCTCTTGTACCCAAGCTGCTCGGTAATGCCGGCAACTCTCTCTCGTATCGTTTAGAGTTTCTAAACGTTCGATCAAACCTGTAATCTTCACCGGCCATTCGCGCGGTTACTGTTTAGCTCGGTCAGGCCCCTTGCCTGGACCGAATTCCGCCGTGTGCGGATTCCTGCGAGGCGGCGGCGCGGTTTTCTGTCTGTATTCATTCGCCTATATGCGCCGCGGCGTTTATACTGCGCTTATTCGCAGTGTGTGATCGCTGAGTCGGGCACTCGCAGTGCGCGAAGACTAACAGGAAACTGCCGATTCATCAATGATTTAATCTCTATGCCTCAAGAAAACAATCAGGCCCCAAAGCTCCACGTTGTCTACCATCAAATCGATGCTGACGAAGCGGGTCAGCGCTTGGACAACTTTTTGCTGCGCTGGTTTGCACAAGTGCCCAAATCGCGCGTTTATAAAGCAATACGGGGCGGGGAAGTGCGCGTCAATAAAGGGCGCGCGAACGCAATGTACAAGCTCTTAGAAGGCGATGACATTCGTATCCCCCCGCTCGGCGAACGCGCCCTTCAAATGGAGGGGGCTTTAGTGGCTAAGCATTGGTTAGATAGCGTAGAGCGTGGGGTGCTGTATGAAGATGCTGACTTCATGATTATAAACAAGCCTTCAGGCCTGGCAGTGCACGGCGGGAGTGGCTTGAAGTACGGTTTGATAGAAGTCCTGCGGCAGTTGCGTCCCGAGGCGCGCCGCTTGGAGTTGGTTCACCGACTCGACCGAGATACGTCGGGATGCATCATGATCGCAAAGAAAAACAGCGCGCTGCGACACTTGCACGCGCTGCTGCGCGATCGTAAATTGACCAAGCGTTATCATGCTTTGGTGTTCGGCAAATGGCCTAGAGCGCAGAGACTGGTGGACGCGCCCTTGAAGAAATTCGCTTTGGCCTCCGGCGAGCGTATCGTGCGGGTGAATGAAGAGGGGCAAAAAGCAAAGACGGAATTTGCAACGCTTAATCGCTATCCTGGTCTGACTTTGGTCGAAGCGAAACCCATTACTGGGCGAACCCATCAAATTCGGGTGCATGCTGCGCACCTCGGTCACTGTTTGTTGGGTGATGATAAATATGCGCACGAGGCAGCTCAGGAGCTTGCAGCAAGCGTCGGATTGAAGCGTCTGTTTTTGCATGCAGCAAGTCTTGAGTTAGTTGCGCCCTCTGGGAAGTCACTTACTGTGAGTGCTCCCTACGATCAGGAATTAAACGAGGTGCTAGAACGCTGTGTTAGTCGTATTTGATTGGGATGGCACCTTGTGTGATTCGGTGCTTCGTATTGTACTGGCAATGCAGGCTGCGGCAGCAGATTGCGCCGTCGAAGTACCCCCAGACAAGGACGTTAGGCATATTATCGGGCTCGGCCTGCCTCAAGCGATGGAGGTTTTATTTCCCGAGGCACCTGACAAGCACCTAGAATTAGCCAAGGCCTATTCTCGACATTTTAGTGAATCACAAGCGCTTCCTGATGTGTCCTTGTTTACCGGTGTTGAGGATGTTTTGGCAGAGCTAAAAGAAGCGGGTGCCACGCTCGCCGTTGCGACCGGCAAGAGCCGTCGGGGCTTGAACCGGGTGTTATCGGAGCTTGGTATGCAGGCCCTGTTCGCGCACACGCGCTGCGCTGACGAAACGCGTTCAAAACCACATCCCTTAATGCTTCAAGAGCTGCTTGATGAGGCTTGGATGACGGTAGAGCAGGCCGTTATGGTGGGTGATTCGATCTATGACTTGGCCATGGCAGAGCAAGCGGGGATGGCCTCGATTGGTGTGACCTATGGCGTTCACACCCGCGAGCAACTGTTGCCACATCAGCCCTTGGCGGTGGTGGACGACGTTGGTGGGCTAAGATCTGCCTTGGAGGTCTGGCGGCGGAGTTTATGAGGCCTTAAGCTCAGTTCATCAAGTTGGCTTCGCGCAACATTGAACAAACACTAATGAGTGGTAGGCCCTCAAGTGCAGTGGGATCGGTTGAGCTCACTTCGGTAAATAAGCTGATACCCAGTCCTTCGACTTTGAATGCGCCTGCGCAATCCAGTGCGGGCTCTGCCGCAACGTAGCTTGCTATCTCCCGATCGCTGAGCTCTCTGAACGTCACCCGCGTGTCCACGGTATGCGAGTAACAGAGACTCAACGTACGGTTCGATAAACATACGGCAGTGTGAAAAGAGACGGTTGATCCAGAGCACGCGCTAAGCTGTTGTATTGCCATATCATGGGTGCCAGGCTTGCCGAGAGTGCGCTCATGGCAAGCGAGCACCTGATCGGAACCGAGTACCCAGGCATCAGCGGGCGCTAAAGGCGTTTGTGCTTTGGCTATTGCCAGTCGCAAAGCGAGCGCTCGCGGGTCTTCGTTTGCGCCTGGTGTCTCATCAACGCCCGGGTCAAGGGTCTCAAAAGTGAGCGATAGTCGGGCTAAAAGTTGGGCTCGATAACGAGATGTTGAGGCCAGCACTAACTTTTTCGCTGTGCCGAGGGTTAGACGTTCGTTTTCCTTTGACAAATCGTAGGTCACTCCCTATCATGCGCGCCCTATGAAACAGGGCCCATTGCCGAAATGCTTTGACGCGCGTAAAGCCTGTGTAAAAGAGCTTGAGCTGAGCGGTGTAGTTAAGGCAAGCGCTTTATCCAGATTAGCGAGCGTTGTGAGCTGCGAAGATACCACGATTAGCGCTTCATTGCGCTTCTTGCGTGACGAACAGCGCAGGTTCGTGGTCAGTGTCGATGTGGCGGGTGATGTTGGCGTGCGGTGTGAACGGTGTTTAGACATCATGCCTTTGGCGGTAGAAGCACACAGTACACTGATGCTGTGCAGCTCTGACGAGCAAGCACAACAATGTCCTAATCAGTACGAGCCTTTGGTGTATACTGGTGACGAATTGGACCTGTATGAAGTTATTGAAGAGGAGTTGTTGCTGGGATTGCCCGTAGCGCCGATGCATGAAGCCATGTGTATCGATGCGTTGCCGGAATTAGAAGCAACACCCATAGTAGAAGATCGGAAGCCAAACCCTTTTGCGGTGTTGGCCAATTTAACAAACGACTCCAACGAGTCGTAAACCACAACAGGGTAGTGTTATGGCAGTTCAAAAAAGTAAAAAGACTCGCTCGCGTCGCGGTATGCGTCGCTCGCATGATGCGCTTTCGGGTCCAACCTTAAGCGTTGACTCGACCACCGGTGAGACGCATCGTCGTCACCACGTTTCTGCTGATGGCTTTTATAAAGGCCGCAAAGTCGTAGAAACCTCAGAAGACTAATTCTGACTGCGGCGCTCAACGCGCCGCAGTCCCCTCGCTAAACCGTTCGGGTTGAATTTATGACCACCTTAACTGCTTTCGTGTTTCCTGGGCAGGGTTCTCAGGCGCCTCAAATGTTGGCAGACTATTATCAGCAGTCTTCTATTTTCAAAGACACCTTCGTGGAAGCCTCTGACGCATTGGGCTTTGACCTCTGGGATCTCATTGCCAGCGGAGATCAAGAAACCCTGAGTTTGACCGCGAACACGCAACCCGTGTTGCTTGCTGCTAGTGTGGCAATTTATCGCGTGTATGAATCGATGTGCGGTGTGAAGCCGGCATTGATGAGCGGACACAGCCTGGGCGAGTTCTCAGCACTTACTGCAGCGGGCAGTATTGCACTGGCAGACGCCGTGCGCCTCGTTCGTCGTCGCGGCGAGTTGATGCAAGCCGCGGTTCCGGCTGGTGTAGGCGCGATGGGCGCGGTGATTGGCCTGGATGATCACGTCATCGTTGAAACCTGTCAGCAGGTAGCGAGTGATACGGGCTTAGTTGTCGAGGCCGTCAACTTCAATGCACCAGGGCAGGTTGTTATTGCCGGACATAAAGAGGGCGTGGCCGCTGCCGAAACGGCGCTGAAAGGTGCCGGTGCTAAGCGCATTATGCCATTGCCGGTGAGTGCCCCGTTCCACACTTCATTGATGGAAGCCGCCGCTCAAGCCTTGGGCGAGTCTTTAGCCGCCATAGAAATACATTCTCCAGCCGTTGGTGTGGTTCACAACGTGAGTGCCGAGACTGAAGACGATCCCGCCGTGATTCGTGAGTTGCTGGTGAAGCAGCTGTACAGCCCCGTGCGCTGGACGCAATGCGTACAGTCGATGGCGACCAAAGGGGTTCAATGCTTGGTTGAATGCGGTCCGGGCAAAGTATTGTCGGGCTTGGGCAAGCGAATCGATAAAAATTTAGCATGCGTCAGCTTGAGCAGTTATGAGGCTCTAGAGACTTACGCGGCAGAGGTACATGCATGAGCGAACAAAAAATTGCATTGGTTACGGGTGCGTCGCGCGGGATTGGCGCGGCTATCGCGGATGCCCTGGTCGCAGCGGGTATGATTGTCGTAGGCACCGCGACCAGTGAGAAAGGCGCGGCGGCCATTGATGATCGCCTAGCGGCTTCAGGCGGTGCGGGGCTGGTGTTAAACGTGACCGACGAAGCGAGCGTCAATGCCTGTTTAGAAGCGATCAAAGCGCGCTTTGGCGTGGCGACGGTGCTGGTGAATAACGCTGGCATTACCGCGGATAACCTGCTGCTGCGCATGAAAGATGACGAGTGGTATAGCGTAGTCGATACCAACTTAAATGCATTGTATCGGGTCTGCAAAGGTGCCGTAAAAGGGATGACTCGTGCTCGCTGGGGGAGAATTATCAATGTCTCTTCGGTGGTGGGTCGTATGGGTAACGCGGGGCAATCCAACTACGCTGCAACTAAGGCTGGGGTAGAGGGTTTTACTCGGGCCTTGGCGCGCGAATTAGGCTCAAGGAATATTACGGTGAACGCAGTCGCTCCTGGGTTTATCGAAACGGACATGACGGATGCTCTGGGCGACGATGCCAAGGGTACGCTGTCAGCACAGATTCCGCTGGGGCGACTCGGTGGAGCAGATGAAGTAGCGGCTTTGGTGGCATTTTTAGCCAGCGATGGCGCTGCCTACATCACAGGGGAAACCATTCAGGTTAATGGTGGAATGTACATGGGTTAATGCTTTTTTTAAAAAAGTGTTACCCAGTCTACAAAAACAAGGTAAAATCGCCACTCGAGCAGTGGTATGGCATCAAAGTCAAAACTCAGGAGTGATTAAAAATCATGAGCAGTATTGAAGAACGCGTAAAAAAAATCGTAGCAGAACAGTTAGGTGTTAAAGAAGACGAGGTTTCTAACGAAGCATCATTCGTGGAAGATCTTGGTGCAGATTCACTCGACACTGTAGAGCTGGTTATGGCGTTGGAAGAGGAATTCGAAACTGAAATCCCTGATGAAGAAGCCGAGAAAATCACGACGGTTCAATTGGCGATTGATTACATCAATACCAACCTAGCTTAGGTTTCAAAAGCCCAAGCAGGAAGCCGCAACTAGAGACTAGTGCGGCTTTTTTTATGGGTGTCAATACGCTTTTGGTGTTCAAAAAACGGCGGAGATAGGCATGAAAGGTAGACGAGTCGTAGTCACGGGTATGGGTATGGTTAGCCCCTTGGGACACAACGTTAAGGATACTTGGAACGCATTGTTAGCGGGCAAAAGTGGTGCTGCACCCATCGAGACTTTTGCGACCGAGGCTTTTTCAACCACATTCAGCGCCAGTGTGCGAGGCTTGGATACAGATCCCTACATTCCAGCCAAAGATGCGCGCAAAATGGACGTGTTTGTCCAGTACGGCATGGTTGCTGGTATTCAGGCCTTTGAGGACAGCGGGCTGGAGATTACCGACGAAAATGCCCCCAGAGTCGGATGTGCTATTGGCTCTGGCATCGGCGGTATTGGAGAGATCGAGAAAAACTCGCTTTTGGTCGCTGAACGCGGGCCCCGTCGCATCAGTCCATTTTTTGTTCCCGGATCCATTATTAACATGATTTCTGGGAACTTATCCGTCAAGTACAACCTGCAAGGGCCGAATATCGCGATCGTAACCGCCTGTACCACGGGTACACACAATATCGGCATAGGCGCGCGCATGATTAGCGCGGGAGATGCTGACGCGATGTTGGTAGGCGGCGCCGAGATGGCGACGACCCCAGTTGGCTTGGGTGGTTTTGCAGCGGCGCGAGCCCTATCGACGAGAAACGATGACCCCTCTGCAGCGTCGCGGCCCTGGGATAAAGACCGTGATGGCTTCGTTCTAGGCGACGGCGCTGGCGTTTTGATGCTGGAAGAGTACGAGCATGCCAAAGCGCGTGGTGCAAAAATTTATGGAGAAGTCGTGGGCTTTGGTATGTCGGGTGATGCCTACCATATGACTCTGCCACCCGAAGATGGCCGCGGCGCCGCGGCGAGTATGCAAAATGCATTGAATGATGCGGGTGTTCCAGCCGATCAAATTGCCTATATCAACGCCCATGGCACGTCGACACCGGCCGGCGATATTGCTGAGACTCAAGCGGTAAAACAGGTGATGGGCTCGCATGCGAGCAAGGTTGCCGTAAGCTCTACCAAATCGATGGTAGGCCATCTGTTGGGTGCCGCGGGTGCGGTTGAGGCTATATTCTCGATCCTGGCCTTGCAAGAACAGGTTGCACCGCCGACGATTAATTTAGACAACCCCAGCGAGGGGTGTGATCTGAACTACGTGCCGCACAGCGCGCAAACATTTGTTGGTCGTTACGCATTGTCCAACTCGTTTGGGTTTGGCGGTACCAACGGAACCTTGGTTTTCGGCAAAGTCGAGTAGCCTCTGGTGAGCTGGGTGCTTGTTCACGGCTCGGATCGTCAAACCCTAGCGCCAAACGACCGGGCGGCGCTTTACGGCGACGCCTTATTTGAAACTCTGCTGTGGTCGCAAACGCATCTCGTCTTGGCGCCTCTGCATTGGCAGCGCTTACTGTCAGGCGCAGCGCGACTTCAAATCACCTTGGACCCCCAAGTGCTGCAGGCGTTTGTTACAGATATTGAAGCAACACTCAAAACCCAGGCGTCAGACAAATTCTGTGCGGTGAGAGTCAGTGTTCATCGCTCGGTCGATGCGCGTGGCTACGCGTTCAGTGATCAGACCACTCCGGAGTTGGTTTGTTTAATTAACACTGCGCCGATGTCCAGTCCTAGGCCTGTTGATCTGGGTGTGAGCCCGATACACTTGGCCCGCCAGCCACTGTTAGCTGGCCTAAAGCATGCTAATCGATTAGAGCAAGTCATGGCTTCGCAGTCCTTAGCGGATCAGGGTTACGAAGACGGCCTGATGTGTCTAGAGACGGGGCCAGTGGTGTGTACGACGCGCGCCAACGTGTATGCCTTGATTGACGATGTTTGGCATACGCCCTTACTTAACGACGCTGGAGTGGCCGGAACCCGAAGAGCTTGGTTCCTGCAAGAGAGTGAGCAGGGATTTTGGCAGACAAAAGAGAGCGAGCTGACGCTGGATCAACTGTATCAAGCCGATGCCGTCATGATATCCAATGCATTGCGGGGTTTTCAGGAGGTTGGGTCGATCGCTGGACGTCCGCTTCGAGCCTCGCCCCAAATAGCACGCGTCAAACAGCGCTATGCTGATGCGCTCGCCCCGGAGGCATGCTGATGCGCAAATTGATCGCGCTCGTGCTCGTCACTGTCGTGACCAGCGTTGTTGTGGGTGCACGATGGTGGTACGGGACGACGACCTGGACCGGGCAGCCACAGGTGTTGGTCGTAGAGCAAGGCGCCAGCATGGGGCAAGTCGCGGACACTTTGGCGCGCCAGGGCATGGTGACAGCACCCGCGCTATTTGCGTTTATCGGACGACTGACGGGTGCTGATCGCGGTATTCGTGCGGGTCACTACCAGATAGAAGAAGCCATGAGCCCACGTGCTCTGATGCGTCTGCTGGTGTCAGGTGAGGCACACAGCTACAAAATCACTCTGGTAGAGGGTAAAACGTTTAAGGAGCTGTTGTTGACTGTTCAAGGCCATCCTCATGTCCGGTCGGAGCTGGATGGGGTCGACGACCCGTGGATTGCCAAAACGTTCGCAGAAGTGAATGGTCCTGAGGGATGGCTGTTTCCGGACACCTATTATTTTTTGGCCAATACGACCGATCAAGCGATCATTATGCGCGCGTATCAAGCGATGCTGAGTACCCTCGATCAGGTCTGGGAGAATCGAGCCGAGAACTTGCCAATATCGACCCCGTATCAGGCGCTTATCTTAGCCTCCATTATCGAAAAAGAGACGAGTCTCGGGTCTGAACGAGCCGATATTGCCGGAGTTTTTATTCGGCGACTGCAAAAAAGCATGCGGCTACAGACCGATCCGACCATTATTTATGGTTTGGGGGAACGGTATCAGGGCGACATCACTCGCGCGCACCTTCGTGACAAAAATAATATTTACAACACCTATCAGCATGGCGGTTTGCCTCCAACGCCTATCGCTTCGCCAGGTCGAGCGTCGCTGGAAGCAGCGGTAAGACCCAAGCAGGGTACTGCGCTATACTTTGTGGCCGACGGCGAGGGCGGCCACGTATTTTCCGATACCTTGGCGGAGCATGAGCGCGCCGTCAGGGCGTATCTGAACAAACAAAAGCAATAAAGGTAGGTCATGCGAAAAGGCTATTTCATCACGTTTGAGGGTGGCGAGGGAACCGGCAAAAGCACTCAGTTAGCGTTAGTCAAAGAGGCGCTAGAGCAAAGAGGTATTAAGGTTTGTGTGACTCGCGAGCCAGGCGGCACTGAATTGGCTGAAGAGATTCGACGCGTGTTGCTGAGCCCCCGCAATGAGACTGTAGATCCGACGACTGAGCTCTTGCTGATGTTTGCGGCCAGGGCTCAGCATTTGGCGCAAGTGATTTTGCCCGCTGTTGATCGGGGTGAGTGGGTCTTGTGTGATCGTTTTACCGATGCCACGTACGCCTATCAGCAGGGTGGGCGGGGTGTAGATGAAGACAAAATTGCGATTTTAGAGCGTTTGGTCCAAATGGGTTTCAACCCTGACCTTACGCTGTTATTTGATGCGCCCATAGAGATCAGCCTGCAGCGTATGCGAGATCGAGGAGCGCTGGATCGTTTTGAGCAAGAGGGCTTGGAGTTTATGAAGCGCGTGCGCTCGACGTATTTAACAAGAGCGAGGGTCGAATCCGAGCGGTTTCGAGTTATTGACGCGACGGCGACTGTCGATGATGTTCGTGCATCGGTGAATTTACATCTCGAACCACTCGTGAACGCCTGGGTGTCAGTTTGATGGCCACTGTTTTAAGCTGGCACAAACCCGTATTGCAGGAGTTGGCTGGTCGGCGCCAGTCAGAGCGACTGCCACATGCAATGCTTCTGACGGTGGGTTCGGATCCCGAAGCCACGGCTCTGGCTGCTGCATTGCCCCACTTTATGTTGTGTGACAATTACAACGCGTGCGGGCTTTGCCGCGCCTGCCGATTGCTGGAGCAGGGCGCTCACAGTGATTATCACCGCTGCCAGCCTGAGGGCTCGTCTAAGGTGATCAAAGTCGATCAAATTAGGACGCTCTTGAGCTTTGGGGCGAAAACGGCAAACTATGGTGCCGGCAAGGTGTTAATTTTGGCTCCAGCCAGTGCGCTGAATCGAAACGCAGCGAATGCGTTGCTGAAATTTTTGGAAGAGCCGCCAGCCAATACCTACCTTTTTTTGATTTCGTCCCGTACCTCACAGTTACCGGCGACTGTCATGAGTCGCTGCCAGAAGCTTACGGTCGCTAGACCCGATCCAACTCAGGCGCTCGAGTTTTTACAAAACCGAGGCTTATCTGACCAACGGGCGCATGCGCTGCTCCGGTTAGCAAGTAACGAACCGCTCTTGGCGATAGAAATCGAAGAGAACGATGCCGCTGACGCCTTGATAGGTGCGGTGAGCGTCGCCGAGAAGGTGTTGGCGGGCGAAGCCACCGCCAGAGAGCTCGGACAAGCCGCTCAGGGTCTCGACGCACATTTGTTGCTTATGGTGTTAATTGTCAATGCGCATCAATTTGCCGTGGCTGCGGCGAGCAAGAATACGCTGAATGCTCGCTTGCTACAGTGGCATAAAGCATTGGTAGAACTGCAAGGCACGTATCACCGATCGCCTAACATCAATATCCCCTTGGCCTTAGAGCAACTTTGTGTAAACATCCGCTGAGTTGAGGTCGAGATGAACGGAAGGCACATGGCAAAAAAGGCGATACCTAGCAGCGGACAAGGTTTGCTGTCGCTGACGATCAAAGAGCAGTCGGTGCTTTACTCTGCGTATATGCCATTTTTGCGCAACGGCGGATTGTTTGTGCCCACCACTAAGAACTACGCCATTGGTGATGAAGTGTTTATGTTGCTGAATCTAATGGATGAACCTGAAAAAATCCCTATCACGGGTCAGGTTGTGTGGATCACACCCAAACAGCCGCAAGGAAACCGCGTCGCGGGTATTGGCGTTCAGTTCAGCGACCAAGACTCTTCGGTCAACGAGAAAATTGAAAAGTATCTGGTTGGCATATTGCGCTCTGACCGTCCCACTCACACCCTGTAATGTCGTCTGCACGGCCCCGATTCGTTGGTGTTATCGAGGGTTTCTACGGTCGCGCTTGGACGCAGAGCCATCGGAATCAAGCGGCGTCTTGGTTTGTTGCGCTGGGATTTAATACCTACATTTACGCTCCGAAGGCACAGACTTATCTTCGGTCTAAGTGGCGACTTCCTTTTCCTGACACAGAGCTAGAGTTGCTTGATGACATGGCGCGAGCCTACAGGGCAGCGGGGCTGAAGTGGGGTGTCGGATTGTCACCCTTAGGGGTAAACCAGGGGTTGAGTCAAGCTGACAAACGGGCCTTGCGCAATAAGCTTCAAGTCATTTCAGATCTCAAGCCCGATATCATTGCCGTGCTGTTTGATGATATGAGTCACAGCACCGTAGACACTGCATCCCGTCAGCTCGATTGTTTGGCGGAAGTGGCGCAGGCGTTGCCCCAGACGCATCGTATGGTTTGTCCCACCTACTACTCCCCCGATCCTGTGTTGGAAAAAGTCTTCGGTCCCATGCCCCACGGCTATATCGAAGAATACCAAGCGGGTCTTAGCGATGATACAGGGGTGTTTTGGACAGGCCCGAGTGTTTGCTCTGAGAGGGTAAGCGAAGCGGATGTTCAGATCGCCAAACAGCTGTGGGGCGAGACTCTCGTACTGTGGGATAATTATCCAGTGAATGACGGGCGTCTTAGATCACAGCATTTGTACCTGAAACCATTGTCCGCTCGCTGCTCCAATTCGCGTCTGCAGGGTCATTTGTGTAATCCCATGAATCAGTTGCATTTGTCTTTGCTCGGCTTATCCGGTTTGTCAAAGTTGTACCGCCTAACGCCTGAGAGCTCGGTTGTTGAAGTTCTTCGGCAAGCGCTTGGTGCAGACTTTATCGGCTGGTTGTTGACTAAGGCGGATCAATTTGAGCATACTCGTTTAGATGACCTGTGCCCTAGCGAGGTTGACAGCCTGCGGCAGTCACTGCGGGAATTTGCTGGTCAGGGCGCCCGAGAGTGCTTGGATTGGCTCGCTGGTGGGTATCGCTTCGATCCCGCTTGCCTGACGGAATGAGCCCACGATCGAAAAAATAAAAATTTTCACCTCAACAGTGCGTTGGTGTGTTGAATGGACCCATTCACTGTGGCACAATCGCGGCCCTTGAGTGATTTGCTCGTTACAACACGAGCGTGTCAAACAGTATGCGGAAGTGGCGAAATTGGTAGACGCACTGGATTTAGGTTCCAGCGCCGCGAGGCGTGAGAGTTCGAGTCTCTCCTTCCGCACCATACAAAGTTCTAACATACGGCTATTGCTCTGACAGCCGCCGTTTCTAGAGGAAAAACAATGCAAGTATCACTCGAAACGACCTCAGGTCTTGAGCGTCGTTTGACTGTCGGTGTACCCGCGCAGCGTATCGAAGATGAAGTCAACAAGCGTTTGCAGCAAGCGTCAAAGAATGTCCGTCTCGATGGTTTTCGCCCAGGCAAAGTGCCTTTCAAGGTTATTCGTCAGCGCTTTGGTGAGGGTGTTCGTCGCGAAGTGATCGGCGAAGTGATGGGGCAGACGTATCAAGAGGCGATTATGCAAGAAAAGCTGCGCCCTGCGGGTCAGCCGTCGATTGAGCCAAAGCAGTTAGACGCTGGTAAAGACCTTGAATACGTTGCAACCTTCGAAGTGTTTCCCGAAGTCGAAGCTCGCGATCTGAAAGAAACCACGATTGAGCGACACGTTGCAGAAGTGACAGATGAAGATGTGGATAACATCATCGAAATTTTCCGCAAGCAGCAGGGTAGCATGCAAGAAGTTGAGCGTGCGGCCGCTGAGGGCGACACGGTTATCATCGATTATCTCGGTAAAAAAGATGGCGAGCCCTTCGACGGCGGTGCCGCGAACGACAGTTCTTTAGAGTTGGGCTCGGGTCGTATGATTCCGGGTTTTGAAGACGGTATCGTTGGGCTGAAAGCAGGCGACGAAAAAACGCTAGAGCTGAGTTTTCCTGAGGACTACCACAACGACGATTTGAAAGGTGCAGCGGTCACGTTTGATATCACCGTTAAAGCCGTCAAAGAGCAAGTCTTGGCGCCGATGGATGAATCGCTGTTCGAGCAGTACGGCGTAACGGAAGGTGGCGAAGAAAAATTCCGAGAGGAAATCGCGGGCAACATGAAGCGCGAGTTGAAAAACGCCGTTACAGCGTCTGTGAAGAAGCAGGTTATGGATGCGGTTCTCGCGACTTATGAAGACGTGGCTGTGCCCAAAGCATTGGTTGATCAAGAGATCAAAGCCATGCGTCAACAAATGTTTCAGCAATTCGGTGGCGCGCCAGCGCAAGGCTTGGATTTAGAATCTTTGCTACCCGCCGAGATGTTTGTCGAGCGCGCGGAGCCTCGCGTCAAGTTAGGTTTGGTTTTGGCAACCCTGGTGTCTGAATATAACATCAAGCCTGACGCGGATCGCGTGCGTGAAACGATTGAGGAAATTGCTTCAACCTATGAAGATCCTGAAGAAGTGGTAAATTACTACTATAGTAACCAGGAACAGCTTAACGCGATTGAAAACCGCGTCTTGGAAGACCAAGTGGTCGAGAAGCTTCAAGAACAGCTGAAGGTTGAAGACAAAGCGTGTAGTTACCAAGAGGCCATTAGCGCAGGTCAGGCAGCGAACGCAAACTAATCCTTGAACTAGACGGAGAGTAGTTTATGCAAACGGTAGAGAACCTGGGTTTAATTCCGATGGTAGTGGAGCAAACCTCTCGAGGTGAGCGCTCTTACGACATCTACTCGCGTCTATTGAAAGAACGCGTCATTTTTGTGGTGGGCCAGGTGGAAGATCATATGGCTAACCTGATCGTGGCGCAGCTTCTTTTTTTAGAATCAGAAAATCCCGATAAAGATATTCATCTGTACATCAATAGTCCCGGCGGCTCGGTGACTGCAGGCTTGGCGATATACGACACTATGAAGTTCATCAAACCCGATGTCACAACGACATGTATGGGTCAGGCGGCTTCTATGGGTGCGTTCTTGTTATCGGCCGGTGCGAAAGGTAAGCGTTATTGTTTGCCTAACGCGCGCACAATGATTCATCAGCCCAGCGGTGGCGCACAGGGTCAGGCCACAGACATCGATATTCAAGCCAAAGAGATATTGATTATTCGTGAGCGTCTCAATCGTTTGATGGCGGAACACACGGGTCAGCCTATCGACGTGATCGAGCGTGATACCGAGCGTGATCGCTTTATGAACGCCGAGCAGAGCAAAGAGTACGGCCTAGTTGACGAGGTCGTCAGCTCTCGCACTTGATCGCTATCTGACACCGAATACGTGTCAGATAGACTTGCAAAACCGACGAAAACCCATCATCGTACGTTGAACGACTTGTACTCACGCTAGGATAACGAATGGCGGACAATAAAATGCCCCCAAAAGACGATAACGCAAAGCTTCTGTATTGCTCCTTCTGCGGCAAGAGCCAGCACGAAGTGAGGAAACTCATCGCGGGGCCTTCGGTGTTCATTTGCGATGAATGCGTGGACTTGTGTAATGACATTATCCGCGAAGAGATTCAAGAAGCGGCCAGCGCAGAATCCAGCGATAAGCTGCCGGTGCCCAAAGAGATTAACGCCATCCTTGACGAATACGTGATTGGTCAGCAGCGCGCTAAAAAGGTGCTATCGGTAGCGGTCTATAATCACTACAAGCGGCTGCGCCACGGACAGTCAAGCTCCGATGCAGTGGAATTGGGCAAGAGCAACATCCTGTTGGTAGGGCCTACCGGTAGCGGTAAGACCTTGCTTGCCGAGACCTTAGCGCGACTGTTAGATGTACCCTTTACGATCGCAGACGCGACGACGTTGACTGAAGCGGGGTACGTGGGCGAAGACGTTGAGAATATTATTCAGAAGCTGCTTCAGAAATGTGACTACGACGTCGAAAAGGCGCAAGTCGGTATCGTCTATATTGATGAGATCGATAAAATTAGTCGAAAATCGGACAACCCGTCGATTACTCGGGATGTGTCTGGAGAGGGTGTGCAACAGGCCCTGTTAAAGCTTATCGAGGGTACCGTTGCGTCAGTACCTCCCCAGGGTGGACGCAAACACCCACAGCAGGAGTTCCTGCAGGTAGACACTTCTAACATTTTGTTCATATGTGGTGGCGCGTTTGCCGGTTTGGACAAAGTCATCACCAATCGTTCGGCGAAAGGTGGTATTGGGTTTAATGCCGAAGTGAAGGGTAAAGAACAAAAGAAAGAGTTTGGCGAGATCCTGTTCGACTTGGAGCCCGAAGATTTGGTGCATTACGGCTTAATTCCCGAGTTTGTGGGTCGTCTTCCTGTGATCGCCACCTTGGAAGAGCTGGATGTCGAGGCTTTAGTTCAGATCTTGACCGAACCGAAGAACGCCCTGACCAAACAATACAAACGTTTGTTCGAGATGGAAGGGGTAGAGGTCGACTTCCGTGAAGACGGCCTGCAGGCAATCGCGAAGAAGGCGATGGAGCGAAAAACTGGCGCCCGCGGGCTGCGGTCGATCTTAGAAGCCGTTTTGCTGGATTCGATGTACAGCATTCCCTCACGCGACGATGTCGTGAAGGTAGTGGTCGATGAGTCTGTGATCAACGGCGACTCTGAGCCTTTGCTGGTCTACCAAAACAATGAACCCGCGCCCAAGGTGAGCTCGGCCGAGGATTAATCGTACCTCGCTCTTGCATTTTGGCGTAAGGTCCCCATGAAATGGGGTATAACAACACCCTCGGAGCGATGCGATGTCTGTGTCTGACACTTTAACCCTGCCTTTGTTACCGCTGCGCGATGTCGTGGTTTATCCGCACATGGTGTTGCCATTGTTCGTAGGCCGTGAACGGTCTATTCAAGCGCTCGAGCATGCCATGAACAACGGCAAGCAAGTGCTGTTAGTCGCTCAGCGTGACTCGAACAAAGACGATCCCTCGCAGGAGGACCTATTTTCTGTCGGAACTGTCGCCACAATTCTGCAGTTGCTAAAGCTGCCTGACGGGACGATTAAAGTGCTGGTCGAGGGCGATTTTCGTGCCGCACTATCGGATGTGACTGACACTGAAGGTTACACCACAGCGACGTGTCGAGAGATCGCGAGCGAGGAGCCTGAAGATACAGAGGCGCAAGGATTAAATAAATCGACCTCGGAATTGTTCGAAAAATACGTGAACACCAGCAAAAAAGTGCCATCCGAAGTGTTGTCATCACTGGTCGGTATTGAGGAGCCTGGTCGTTTGATCGATACCATTGCGGCACATCTAGTCGTCCCTATCGAAGAAAAGCAGGCCTTGCTTGAATTGGCCTCTGTGACTCAGCGTGCCGCCCATTTGATGGGCCTTATGGACGCGGAACTCGATCTGTTTCAGGTGGAAAAACGCATTCGTGGTCGCGTAAAAAAGCAGATGGAAAAGTCTCAGCGCGAGTATTATTTGAACGAGCAGATGAAGGCTATTCAAAAAGAGTTGGGGGATTTAGATGATGCGCCCAACGAGATGGAAGAAATTCAGAAGAAAATCAAAGATGCTCGCATGCCGGAAGAGGCTCAAGCCAAGGTTGATGCCGAGCTTTCTAAGCTCAAAATGATGTCTCCCATGTCGGCCGAGGCTTCGGTTGTTCGAGGCTACATCGACTGGATGGTCAGTGTGCCGTGGTCCAAGCGCAGCAAAGTCAAGCACGATCTAAAGCGCGCTCAAGCCGTGCTTGACTCCGATCATTATGGACTCGAGGAAGTCAAAGACCGAATCTTGGAATATTTGGCAGTGCAAAAGCGAGTGCGCAAGGTCAAAGGCCCTGTGCTGTGTTTGGTTGGACCGCCAGGGGTAGGCAAGACTTCCTTGGGTGAATCGGTGGCGCGGGCCACAAATCGGAAGTTCGTGCGCATGGCGTTGGGCGGCGTTCGAGACGAGGCGGAAATTCGTGGACATCGCCGCACGTATATTGGTTCGATGCCCGGAAAGCTGCTGCAAAAAATGGCAAAGGCTGGGGTGAAAAACCCCCTGTTTCTGCTCGATGAAATCGATAAGATGGGAATGGATCATCGAGGCGATCCGGCCTCAGCGATGCTCGAGGTGTTGGACCCAGAGCAAAATCACGCCTTCAATGATCACTATCTGGAAGTCGACTACGATTTGTCAGACGTCATGTTTGTGTGCACTTCCAACAGCATGAACATTCCGGGGCCTTTGCTTGACCGCATGGAAGTCATTCGCATACCTGGATACACCGAGGATGAGAAGCTGAATATTGCACAGCGCTATTTGATTCCGAAACAGTTAAAGGTCAACGGTCTCAAAGACGGTGAAGTCGATATATCAGAGGGTGCCGTGCTGGGCATGATCCGGTACTACACCCGCGAAGCGGGCGTTCGAGCGCTTGAACGTGAAATTGCGAAACTAGCACGCAAGATTGTTAAGTCACATGCTCTAGGCCTCCACAAAGGCGCGCAGCACGTAACGGAGGAAGATCTCGAGACGTTACTAGGCGTTCGCAAGTACAACTACGGCGTGGCAGATGAAGAGAACAAAATTGGTCAGGTTACGGGGCTAGCTTGGACTTCGGTGGGAGGTGAACTACTCACAATTGAAGCAATGGCAGTGCCCGGTAAGGGCAGGCATGTGAAAACGGGGTCCCTGGGTGATGTGATGCAAGAGTCCATCGCCGCCGCCACAACGGTTGTGCGCAGCCGAGCACAAGGTTTAGGCATTCCCGCGACCTATTACGATAAACATGATCTGCATATCCATGTGCCCGAGGGTGCTACCCCGAAGGACGGGCCAAGTGCCGGTATAGCAATGTGCACGGCTTTAGTCTCTGTTGCGACGAGCATCCCTGTTCGCGCCGATGTAGCAATGACCGGCGAAATTACCCTGCGCGGAGAGGTTCTGCCCATCGGTGGCCTCAAAGAGAAGCTGTTAGCGGCTCGGCGGGGAGGTATCAAGACTGTGATCATTCCTGCGGAAAACGAGAGAAACCTGCAGGAAGTGCCTGATAATATTAAAGAAAGTTTGAATATCCACTGCGTGAAGTGGGTTGACGAGGTTCTTGATTTGGCGTTGGAGCGCCGTCCAGAACCTTTGACTGATGAGGCCTTCTTGGACTCGGTTGCGCAGCAGGTGCAAGATGAGAAAGTGTCAAATGGAGACAGAATTAAGCCTCATTAGCAGATCTTTGTTGACCCTGCTTAAGAAGCTGGTATAAAGTCGGGATGTGGTTGACACAAGCAGGAAAGCCGCGTCTTTCCTGAGTTTTAAGAATTTAGCAAGTGTTTTTTTGGCCTTGACATAGTGCCAATTGACTCGTCAAAAAGCACAAGCTAGCGTGATTACGGCGACCTGTTCGGGGCCGTTACTTTGAAGCAATCCATAAGGGGAACAGCGTGAATAAAAGTGAATTAATCGATGCCATCGCAGCATCAGCAGACATCTCTAAAGCATCAGCAGGTCGTGCGCTAGACGCGGTCGTTGAGTCTATTACGGGTGCCTTGCAAAAAGGTGACTCAGTCTCTTTGGTGGGTTTTGGCACCTTCCAAGTTAAGCCTCGTGCAGCTCGTACAGGTCGTAACCCGCAGACTGGTGCAGAAATTCAGATTGCGGCGGCCAACGTTCCAGGTTTTAAAGCAGGTAAAGCTTTAAAAGACGCTGTAAATAGCTAGTAACACCCCCTGCAAGCTTGGTATCCTACGCGCCTTCAGCGACGTGTGCGCCAAGCTTGTAAGTTTTTAGATGAAAGCGCACTTACAAGTGCGCTTTTTTTTGCTAATCGGATCAAAAAGTCATGCTTCAAGATATCAGAAATAGTACGCAAGGCCCTGTTTTTAAAGTAATTGTGGGGTTGATCGTCCTATCCTTTGCGCTGTTTGGCGTAGAGTCCATCCTGCTCGGTGGTAGTGATGACTCTGTTGCCCTTGTCAACGGCGATAAAATACGCGCGGTGGAAGTGCAACAGGCCGCAAACCGTCAGAAACAGCAAATTGCGGCCATGTTGGGAGAAAACTTCGATCCCAGTCTAATCGACGATGCGCAGCTGTCTGCTCGGGCATTGGAGGGGCTTGTCGGTAATAAACTTCAGCAGCAATGGGCTGAGTCTCTCGGTTTGACCGCATCTGATGTGCAACTAGGTGCTCAAGTTGCGGCAATCCCAGCCTTTCAGATAGACGGTAAATTTTCTGCTGAGCTCTACAAGCAATCGCTAGCAGCAGCGGGATTTACGCCGTTAACCTTCCGCGAGGCTCTGCGAGTTGACGAAATAGTCAAGCAGCTCAATGGTGGCTTGTTGGCCTCCGAGTTCGTGACTGGCGCCGAAGCCCGGGCGTTAGCGCGAGTCAATGGCGAGACACGGAGTGTGCGCTATGCCAAAGTTGCCGGGGATCGTTTTCAGAATACCGTCGAAATAACCCAAGATCAGATCCAAGCCTACTATGACTCGAATGCGGCTCAGTTCGTTTCGGAAGAGGCAGTGGTGCTTGATTACATCACATTGCGCGCCGATGATTTTGTAGAGCCAGTTGCTGAGGCAGATCTCAGGGCAGCCTATGAGCAAGAAATTTCGAGCTATGCCTACCAGGATGAAGCACGCGTATCACACATTCTGTTGATACAAGGGGATGACGAAGCCGATGAAGCGTACGCGCAGCGGATACAATCGGCACAAACAGCGCTAACCGACGGCGAAGCGTTTAGCGTCGTGGCAGAGCGTTTGTCCGATGATATTGGCTCAAGCAGTGACGGTGGTGATCTTGGATACACCGCCGGAGACGTATTTCCAGCCGAGATGGAGGAAGCCATCAAAGGGTTAGACATTAATGAAGTGTCGGGCCCTGTACTTACGGATGCGGGTACGCACTTGATTACAGTGACTGATCGCCGCTCCTCTGAACCTCCGAGTTTTATGGAAATGCGTTCGGAACTGGAGGCGAGTCTAAGCCAAGCAGATGCTCAGCGACGTTTGGTGTCACAAGTCGAAGCCTTGAAGGACTTAACTTACACTGCAACAGACTTACGAGAGCCCGCGCAAACTCTTGGTTTAGACGTTGTCCGATCGGGGCCCATAACGCGCCGTGGTGGGCAGGGTGTGCTGGGTGACGATCGCGTCATCGCGGCGGCCTTTTCCGATCTGGTGATCGAGGAGGGCTGGAGCGAAGTGATTGAAGTATCTGAGAATGCGTTTGTCGCTCTGAAGCTTGTCGAGCATCAGCCAGCTGCACCACAATCAATTGAGCAAGTGAGCGATCGAATTGTGAGTGTCCTTACTGCACAGGCAGAAGAGGAAGCATTGCGCGCATTTGGTAATGAGCTGCTGGATCAGTTGGCGGGCGGTCGTACCATCGAGGATATAGCGCAAGAGCACAACCTCGAGTGGCAGGTTGCGCTGCAGTCTCGACGCGGCAGTGCAGACATCCCACGGCAATGGCAAGCCAATATCTTTGCTGAGTCGTCCACTGGTTTGCCCAGACGAAACTTTGCGGTGGGCGACAACGGTGATGCTCTTTTATACGAAGTTTTCGCCGTGCAGGCCGGTGACGAAGAAGCTCTGCCTGAAACCCTGTTTGCGGCGATGAAGAGCCGCCAATTGCGCGGACTGCAAACCGCATTGCAGCGAGGTCTGTCAGAGACGCTTCGCGACAATGCCGATATCGAAATTTATCAGTAAAGTGAGGATCTGGCTTTATGCCTTTTAAATTGTTAACCCTAAACGCTATTTCCGTTAAGGGCTTAGACCGCCTACCGCGTGACAGTTACGAAATCGCTAGTGAATTTAGTGCACCAGACGCGATTTTGTTGCGCAGCCACAAATTGCAGCCGACTGAGATCGCACCATCTGTGCTGGCTATTGGCCGTGCAGGGGCGGGTACCAACAATATCCCCATCGACTACTGCTCGTCTAAAGGCATTCCGGTATTCAACTCTCCAGGCGCTAATGCCAATGCCGTTAAAGAGCTCGTTGCGGCAGGTTTGCTGTTGGGTTCAAGAGGCATTGTCGAGGGAGTTCAGTGGGTCAATACCCTAACGGACCACAATGACAAAGCCGCACTGAACACCTTGCTCGAAGCACAGAAAAAGCAGTTCAAAGGGTCAGAAATACAGGGCCGTACACTGGGTGTTGTTGGACTGGGCGCGATTGGGTCTTTGGTTGCCGATATGGCCTTGCAGCTAGGTATGAACGTTATTGGCTATGATCCAGCGCTGTCGGTTGAAGCTGCGTGGCGTTTGAGCAGTCAGGTGCAGCGGGCTGAGAATTTGTCGAGCTTATTCGCACGCAGCGACTTTATTACCTTGCATTTGCCTGTGTTGGATTCTACTCGAGATTTAGTGAATGCCGAGCTGCTTGGCGCAGTCAAACCGGGTACCAAATTGCTTAATTTTGCACGACAAGAGATTGTGCACGAAGAGTCTTTGATTGCGGCTTTAGAAAGTGGCAATCTAGCGGCGTATATTGCAGATTTCCCGACCCCTGCACTTATTGGTCGAACCGACGTTATTCTGATGCCACACATCGGCGCGTCTACCGATGAGGCTGAAGATAACTGTGCCATCATGGCCGCCGAGCAGCTTAAAGACTTCCTGGAAAACGGCAATATTAAAAACTCAGTCAACTTTCCATCGCTGAGCCTTGAACGTACTGCGGGTTGCCGTATTTCGGTAACCAATAACAATGTGCCTAAAATTCTGGGGAGTGTGCTATCGGTCTTGGCTGATGCTGATATTAATGTCGCCGACATGCTCAACAAAAGTCGCGGCGAGTTGGCATACAACTTGATTGACGTCGAAACCTGTCCTGATGAGTCGACGCTTGCTCGGATTCAGTCAATAGAAGGCGTAGTGAACGTCCGATTGATTGGGCCTCCACGCACTTAGCAATGAGCGACTTCTATCAACGCATTGAAGGGCAGCTGGGCAGCGAGACCCTGCCGCCCCTTGATCGTTGGTCTCCCGACCTGTCGGGTGACATCGATATTCGCATCGACTCTCAAGGCAGGTGGTTCCACGAGGGCAGGCCAATCGAGCGTGCCTCTTTGGTTGCACTGTTTGCGCGTATCCTGAGGCGTGAAGCAGATGGGCATTACTACTTACTCACACCTTACGAAAAGTGGCGCATTCTAGTCGAGGAGCATCCCCTTAGAATTATCGCGGTAGAGCAGGGTGCGGATGAGGGCTCACAGTGTATTGTCGTCGTTGCGAATAACGGTGTCCGCTATGCCGTATCGTCCAAGTACCCAATGTGCTTGTGCCCGAATGATGAAGGGGCTTTTGTGCAGCTAGATCACGGTATAACGGCCAAGCTGGAACGACCTGCATGGTATCAGTTGTGCGAATGGGTTCAGAGTGATGACCAGGGTTTGTATCTTGCCAGTGCGGGGGACGTGTTCCGCCTGAGTTGACAGGCGGAACTGACATGTCTACATGTTGGGGTAGTTCGGTCCGCCAAAGCCCTCAGGCGTTACCCAAGTGATGTTCTGCGCGGGATCCTTGATATCGCACGTTTTGCAATGAACACAGTTTTGAGCGTTGATCTGAAAGCGTTTGCCATCGGAGTCCTCGACAATTTCGTAAACGCCCGCGGGACAGTAGCGCTGCGCTGGCTCGTCGTACATCGGCAGATTTTGCGCGAGTGGAATAGTCGAGTCTTTGAGTCGCAAGTGGCAGGGTTGGTCTTCTTCATGATTCGTGTTCGACAAGAACACCGAACTCAAACGATCGAAGCTCAGGGTATTATCTGGCTTGGGATAGGTGATTTTCTTGCATTGGGCCGCCGGCTTGAGCGCTGCGTGATCAGGCGTCGTGTCGTGGACCGTAAACGGGAGTTTGCCGCCGAAGATGGATTGATCAATCCAAACGAACGCGGCTCCAATCAGACTGCCAAACTTGTGCATAAACCCGCTAAAGTTGCGCGTCGTATACAGCTCTTCATGTAGCCACGAGTTCTTCATGGCAGTCTCGAAATCGACCAAGTCGCTCGCTGGCGACTCGGTTTGTAGTGCTGCTACGATGGTTTCGGCAGCTATCATGCCACTCTTCATGGCGGTGTGGTTGCCTTTGATCTTGACCGAGTTCAAGGTGCCAGCATCGCAGCCAATAATCAGGCCGCCTGGGAAGTGCATTTTGGGTAGGCTATTCAAGCCGCCTTTGGCAATTGCGCGCGCGCCGTAAGCAATTCGGGTGCCGCCCTGCAGGTATTTGGCCGTCTCTGGATGGTGCTTCCAGCGCTGAAACTCTTCGTATGGACTTACGTGCGGGTTGCTATAGCTCAGGTCGGTGATCAAGCCGATGTACACTTGGTTGTTATCGGCATGATACAAAAATGCGCCGCCGCTTGAGCCGCTTTCCGATAAGGGCCAGCCGATACCGTGAATGACTTTACCTTCTTCGTGCTGGTCGGCTGGGATTTCCCAGATTTCTTTAATACCTATGCCGTAGTGTTGCGGATCTTTACCTTCACTGAGGTTAAATTGTTCGATCAGCTGTTTGCCTAAGTGTCCTCTGCAGCCTTCTGCGAACAAGGTATATTTGGCGTGAAGCTCCATACTGGGCACGAAACTGTCTTTTTGTTCTCCTTCGGCGGAAACTCCCATCTCACCAGTGGCGATACCCTTTACACTGCCGTCTTCGTGGTAAAGGATTTCTGCCGCGGTGAAGCCGGGGTAAATTTCGACCCCGAGTCCTTCGGCTTGTTCTGCTAGCCAGCGACAGACATTGCCCATAGAAACGATGTAGTTGCCATCGTTGTGAGTGGGTTTCGGAATCGCGAATCCTGGAAGTTTTATGGCAGACTGCTGGCTGGTGTAAAAGTAGAAGGTGTCTTCTGTTACCTTGCTGTTAACGGGTGCCCCCATAGATTGCCAATCTGGGAATAACTCATCGAGTGCGCGAGGTTCTAAGACGGCGCCCGATAAAATGTGGGCACCAACTTCCGACCCCTTTTCTACGACACACACAGTAATTTCTTGCTCAGACTCCTGGGCTAACTGCATAATGCGGCACGCTGCGCTCAGACCACTGGGGCCAGCACCAACGATGACGACATCAAATTCCATAGATTCGCGTTCCATATCCTGTCCTCTTACGCTTGGGTATCGGAAGTGTTTTTTTGTTGTAAATGCATTAACATACTCGAAGTTCGATTATATCGACTTAGAGGTTGATGTACATCGTCTATTTAGTTGCATTTTACGACACATAGGGTCCCAGGTGGTTGACCTTTGCGGCCCTTAGCGGCATTCTAGCCGCCCGATACGCCGCCATGGCCATGTGCTGTGGCATTTATTGAACGAGCAAATATTGGAGAATCCATGAAGGTTCTTGTCGCGGTTAAACGCGTTGTCGACTACAACGTTAAAGTGCGCGCCAAAGCAGACGGTTCAGATGTAGATTTGAACAATGTCAAGATGGCGATTAATCCATTCTGTGAAATTGCGGTAGAAGAAGCGGTTCGCCTGAAAGAAGCGGGCGTAGCCACCGAAGTCGTCGCAGTTTCTGTCGGTCCCAAAGCTTGCCAAGAGCAGTTGCGTACAGCACTGGCTTTAGGCGCAGACCGTGCTATTCAAGTTGAGGTGGATGGCGTTGTCGAGCCATTGGTCGTCGCTAAACTGTTGAAAGGCGTGGTCGAGAAAGAAGCGCCTCAGTTGGTTATTTTGGGCAAGCAGTCGATTGACGGTGACAATAACCAAACTGGCCAGATGTTGGGCGCTTTGACCAATATGGCACAAGGTACGTTTGCGTCTGAAGTGAAAGTTGATGGTGACAGCGTCACAGTGACTCGCGAGATCGATGGTGGTTTGCAAACCGTTAAGCTGGCTTTGCCTGCGATTGTCACTACCGATTTGCGCTTGAATGAGCCTCGCTACGCTTCTTTGCCTAACATTATGAAGGCGAAGAAAAAGCCACTAGACGTCCTGACTGCCGACGATTTAGGTGTTGCAGTGACGACGCATGTCACTCAGGTCAAGGTCGAGCCACCAGCCGAACGTCAGGCGGGCATTAAAGTAGAAGACGTCGCAACCCTTGTTGATAAGCTGAAAAATGAAGCGAAGGTGATAGCATGAGTACCTTAATTTTAGCAGAACACGATAACGATACTCTCAAGGCAGCGACCTTGTCTGCCGTCACTGCCGCGACCCAACTGGGTGGCGACGTTGCTGTTCTAATCGCAGGTGCAAACTGCGGTGCGGCAGCTGAGCAAGCCGCAGCGGTAGCGGGTGTCAATAAAGTATTGGTCGCGGATAATGCGGCTTACGCAAATCAGCTTGCGGAAAACGTCAGTTTGCTGGTTGCAGAGCTCGCGGCCGGTTATGACAACATCATTGCTGCGGCGACGACCTCGGCAAAGAACATTATGCCGCGAGTGGCCGCCCTGCTAGACGTTGCACAGATTTCTGAAATCATGTCGGTGGAATCGTCAGACACGTTCAAGCGTCCAATTTACGCAGGTAACGTGATTGCGACAGTGCAGTCGTCAGATGCGAAAAAAGTGATCACGGTACGTGGCACATCGTTCGACGCTGCGCCTGCAGAGGGTGGTAGCGCTTCCGTTGAAGCGGTAGCCAGCGTTCATGACGCCGGTATATCGAGCTTCGTGGGTGAAGAAGTCGCGGTGTCTGATCGTCCGGAACTCACTGCCGCATCGGTTGTTATCTCGGGTGGTCGTGGCATGCAGAATGGCGAAAACTTCCAGCTGTTAGATGGTATTGCCGATAAGCTGGGTGCCGCCATTGGTGCGTCTCGTGCAGCGGTTGACGCAGGCTTTGTACCGAACGACATGCAGGTCGGTCAAACGGGTAAAATCGTCGCGCCGGATCTTTACATTGCAGTGGGTATCTCTGGCGCGATTCAGCACCTAGCGGGTATGAAAGACTCGAAAGTCATCGTCGCTATTAACAAGGACGAAGATGCACCTATTTTCCAGGTTGCGGACTATGGTCTTGTGGCGGACTTGTTTACAGCCTTGCCTGAACTCGAAGCTGCCATTTAAGGTCTAGCAAGTTCACTAAAACCCAGCCAGAGGCTGGGTTTTTTTTTAGTCTCGTCGCAACTCGTCAGATATTGCAATCGGGGTAGGGAAGTTCAATATTACGATGTAGGATGACACCAGCAAGGTCAGGATACTGACCGCCTGAATGACAACGGCGCCCTCTACAGAGAGCAGGCCCTGCGCGAGTGCCACGTAGCCAATAAGCAAAGAAAACTCGCTGGCTTGTCCCAACCGAAAGCCCATGTTCCAGGCTAAGGATTTTTTCTCGCTCACGCTCCCTAGTAAAATACGGTAAACGAGAGGCTTAAACAGTAATACACCCGCACTCAATACCAGCACTGCGCCCATGACATCAGGAAGTGCTGCAATTTCTAAGCGGGCACCCACCGAGAAGAAAAACAGGACCAAAAAGAAATCGCGCAAGGGTTTTAAGCTAATGGCGATAAATTGTGAGATAGGACTCGTCGCCACAGTAACCCCCGCGACAAACGCCCCAATCTCAGCACTGAGGCCAATAGCGGACGATAGCTCGGCAACCCCGAGACACCAGCCAATCGCCATCAAAAACAAGTACTCTTGGAAGCGGTCGAAGCGAGCCAGGAGCGGCAATACCAGCCAACGGACACAGGCGTAACAGGCACCAATCAGTAGCGGTAAGCCTAGGGTTGGTCTGAGGATCGCGCTGGCTAGTTGGCCTTCCTCGGCGCTACCGCCTATCGCGTTCAGCGCGATGAGTACCATAATGGCGATGATATCTTGCAGTAGTAAAAGGCCAATCATCATTTCACCAATGTGCCGATGATGTAAAACCGTGGTGGGGAGCAATTTGATGCCGATGATGGTTGATGAAAACATCATGGCTGCGCCAATAACGGCGGCTTCTGTTAGTTCAAAGCCAAACAGACTTGCTAAGAAGGCTGAACTGGCGAAGAACGCGATGGAACTTGCTATGGCGACCGGCGTGCTTTTTTTCAACGTGGCGATTAGGGCCGAGGGTTGCATATCTAAACCCAGCAAAAAGAGCAGGAAAATAATGCCAATATGGGCAATATCTTCGAGTAAGCTTAAATCGTTCACCAGCTCAAAGCCGGAGGGCCCGAGAAGTCCGCCCAAGACGATGTAAGCGATGATGAGCGGTTGTCGTGTGTATAAGGCAATCGTTGCTAGGACCGCCGCCCCGCTAAAAATAAGAAAAAACGAAAACGTTAAGCTCTGGGCGTCCATAACTCGGATGTCAAAAGACTGAGCCGCCAGTTTAGACGGCTTTAAAAGGTTTCTCTAGTCTAGTTCGGTCGTCTTCGAAATAAAGGCAGTGGCTGGCGGGCGTCGCCCTGATAGACCTCTTGGCAGTGAGCCAGCCGAAGTTGCGCCACCTTTGCGTGGTGCTCGCTTTGAAATTCAAACGCATTGAAGCCACACCGCGAGAGGTACTCGATTTGATCGAGAATGAACGCGCCTGTGGCTTGAAGGGTGCCCGTATAGCCTCGTTCTCGTAACTCACGTGCGGTTGAAAATCCGCGCCCGTCTGTAAACACGGGGAATTGTATTTCGATGACCTGTAGTTTGTGGAGTTGAGTGAGTAGGGCGCTAAAGTCCTCGCCCGGAGCTACAGTCACACGAGTGGGCTTGATGTCTGCGGCAATCCAATCAGTCAAGTTGGGTGCTGCTGCATGAGGTTCTGTTGCAGAGGGGTCAAACACACTGAAGTGATACGGGTCAGCGTGGGTTGCGGTGTTAGTGAGATGTTGCATAGACAGCCTCTTTAAATGGATCAATTCCAATTCGGTCGTACGTTTGCAGGAAGGTCTCTTCGTCTAAACGCGCTTCGACATAAACATTCAAAATCTTTGCGATGACATCGGGCATATCCTCCGCGCCAAACGAGGGGCCGAGGATTCTGCCAATCGATGCGTCACGGCCTTGGCGGCCACCAAGGGCCACTTGGTAGAATTCGCGCCCTTTTTTATCAACACCTAAAATGCCGACATGGCCAATATGATGGTGGCCGCAGGCGTTCATACAGCCGCTAATATTCAGTTCAATCGGCCCTAAATCGTAGACGTAGTCGAGGTCATCGAACCGTGCTTGAATGGCTTGTGCAATGGGTATTGATTTGGCGTTTGCCAGAGAGCAAAAGTCACCTCCAGGGCAGCAGATCATATCGTGTAATGTACCGATCACGGGTGCGGCTAGCTCATGTACCTGCAGTGCTTGCCACAGTTCGTAGAGTTGTCTTTGTGGGACATCGGCAAGCACGATGTTTTGTTGGTGCGTTGTTCGCAATTCTCCAAAGCTGTAGCGATCGGCCAGATCGGCAAGTGCGTCTAGCTGCATGTGAGTAACGTCGCCTGGTGCTATACCCGCACTTTTCAGAGCGATGTTGACGATGCGATATCCTGGCTGGCGATGTGCGAGGGTGTTTTTCTCGAACCAACGCGCGAAAAGACGATTCTCGTTCAGTCGTGCCTCCAGCTCTGCTGGTAGCTGGGTGTCAAAGGATTGGTAGTCGGGTGCTGAGAAATACGAACTCACTCGCGCCAGCTCGGACTCAGTGATTTGTAACTCGGATTGCTTTTTTAACGCCCATTGCGCGTCAACCTTGGCGCCGAATGCTTCGACGCCCATCGCTTTAGCAAGGATCTTTATGCGCGCTTTGTATTTGTTGTCACGCCGCCCGAACTGGTTGTAGACGCGAACGACGGCCTCGAGATAGCTGATTAGGTCTTCAGATGGGAGATTGGCCTTTAGTAATGAGCCGATAATGGGGGTCCGACCCAAGCCACCACCGACGTAAATATCGGCGACCACGCCTTGATCACAGCGCTTTAGCTCGATGCCGACGTCATGCGCCAAAATGGCTGCGCGATCGGTGGCATTGGCGGAAATAGCGATCTTAAACTTACGCGGCAAAAAGGCGAACTCGGGATGCAATGTACTCCACTGGCGCAAGATTTCGCAGTAAGGGCGGGGGTCGAGCTGTTCGCCCTCTATCACACCGGCGAATTGATCGGTCGTAATATTTCGAATGCAGTTTCCACTGGTCTGAATGGCGTGCATTTGTACTTTTGCAAGGTCAGCCAATATGTCGGGGACTCGCTCTAACTCAGGCCAGTTAATTTGTATGTTCTGACGCGTACTGATGTGTGCGTAACCGCGATCGTACTTGCGGGTGATCTCTGCGACTGCCCGCAGCTGATCACTGCTGATCATCCCGTAAGGTACGGCAATACGCAGCATGGGGGCGTGCCGTTGAATGTACAGCCCATTTTGTAATCGCAAGGGTTGATATTCCTCAGCACTGAGTGCACCGCTCAAGAAACGCTGAGTTTGATCTCTAAATTGCGCCACCCGCTGGTCAACGATTGCTTGATCGTAGTGATCGTATTGATACATGCTCGATATCCACTTATAAGCTGAGGTGCGGACTCTAGCAAAGAATTGAGCGGGTGAATTAGTTTAGTTTTTTCTATGCTTAGAACCGTTTTGTAGCAGTAGTCAGTGATAGCTGAAAACCCTATAATGTCGCTTCTAATGGTTACTTATGGAGAAGACGATGTCTGATATGGAAAGAGAAGAGGACGGGCGCGCTGACGCAATAGCAGCGACTGCGATCATCGGTTTGGTGGTGTTTGCTTTGTTTATGTGGCTGTCAGGAATGCCTTCTTGATACCGCGCGTTTGGCTAGCGCCCAGCGCTAGCCAAAACCATCTGCACGACACCGTAAACACCGCCGATAAAAATAACCGTAAATATAAGCCCAGCGAAGAAAAAAACTTTAGCGCTTCCTTGGTTGAAATCACGCTCTCTATTTTTGCTACTCTGCACGCCTAAACCTGCCGCAAAAACGCTTCTTACGATGTCCCACAAGCCCATTTTATCCTTCTGTGCTGGTGTATTTTCCTGATCTGTCACGTGCATTCCTTATTTATAAGCCAGGTTGGGGCGTAACCATTGCTCAATTGTGGCGACACTTTCTTTTTTACGCAATGCCAAACTTTCGACTTGCTCTTGAGATATTTTGCCGACATTGAAATAGCGCGTTTCCGGGTTGGCAAAATAATAGCCGCTGACTGCCGCCGTTGGCGTCATCGCATAGCTGTCTGTTAACTCAACACCGCACAGTTCTGTTGCCTTAAGTAAACGAAATAGGGTGTCTTTCTCTGAGTGATCAGGGCAGGCTGGATAGCCAGGCGCTGGCCGGATACCTTGATACTGTTCTTTTATGAGCTGCGCATTGTCTAGGTCTTCATTCGGGGCATAGGCCCACAGTGTCGTGCGAACGTGTTGATGCATATACTCGGCGAGCGCCTCGGCCAATCGATCAGCTAGCGCCTTAACCATAATGCTGTTGTAATCATCGCCGTCGGCCTCGTATGCTTTAGCTCGCTCATCAATGCCGTGCCCGGTCGTCACACAAAACCCGCCCAGATAGTCGTGTAAATCATTGCCTTGAGGTGGGAGAAAATCTGCGAGCGAGTAGGTCGGCTTGCTATCGTCACCCGGGTTTGCCTGCTGCCGAACTTGATGCAATACCTCCTGTACTTGTGTCCGGGTGTCGTCGGTGTAGAGGACGATATCATCTCCCAGACTTGAGGCTGGCCAAAACCCCACGACGGCCTTGCCCGTACTCCATTCTTCTCGAACCATTTGCTCCAGCATGGCTCGCGCGTCTTGGTAAAGCAACGTTGCTTGTTCACCGACGATCTCATCGTCCAGTATGGCCGGGAATTTGCCGGCCAGCTCCCAAGTCAAAAAGAAGGGCGTCCAGTCGATATAGGGCACTAAATCTGCGAGTGGGACTTCTATGGCTTGTGTCCCAAGGTAGCTTGGCTTGGTCGGTGCGTACTCAGCCCAATTCGGTTGGAAACGACGTCTCAGTGCTTCCGAGTACGTCAACGCAGGTTTTAGCGGCTGGCGGTTAGCAACACGCTCTCGTACAGTTTCGTATTCCTGCGCGAGATTCCGCTGGAAAGAAGGCTTTTGTTCGCCGAGTAAGGCGGTTGCCACGGATACGCTACGTGAAGCATCGGGAACGTAGACCGCAACATCGTTTTGATACTGAGGTGCAATCTTAACAGCGGTGTGCGCTTTTGATGTCGTGGCGCCACCGATCATCAAAGGAATATTGAAGCCTTGCCTCTGCATTTCAGAGGCGACGTGAGCCATTTCATCTAAGGAGGGCGTGATGAGCCCACTCAAGCCGATAATGTCGACCTGGTGCTCTCTGGCGGCTTGAAGAATGGTTTCGCAATGCACCATGACACCTAAGTCAATGACTTCGAAGTTGTTGCACTGCAGAACCACACCCACAATATTTTTGCCAATATCGTGCACATCGCCTTTGACGGTAGCCATTAATATTTTGCCGTTGCTGCCGCTACCCTCGGTTTTTTCCGCTTCAATAAAAGGCTGCAAGTAAGCGACAGCTTGCTTCATGACTCGTGCGCTTTTCACGACTTGCGGCAAAAACATTTTGCCCTCGCCAAACAAATCGCCCACCACATTCATACCGTCCATTAAGGGTCCCTCGATCACCTCGATGGGGCGGCTGAAAGCTTGACGTGCCTCTTCGGCATCCTCAATAACGTAAGTATTAATACCTTTGACGAGTGCGTGTTCGATACGTTTGGCAACGGGCCATGTGCGCCATTCTAGATCTTCGACCTTTTTTGTCGCTGCACCATCACCACGATATTCTTCGGCGATATCCAGAAGTCGCTCAGTGGCATCGTCTCGTCGATTCAAGATAACGTCCTCGACGGCTTCTTTGAGGGCGGCCGGCAACTCGTCGTAGACGGCCAGTTGCCCAGCATTGACGATTCCCATATCGAGCCCAGCTTTGATCGCGTGGTACAAGAAGACTGAGTGGATAGCTTCACGAACAGGATTATTGCCCCGGAACGAGAACGAAACGTTACTCACGCCCCCAGACACCATGGCGCCCGGCAGGTTTTGTTTGATCCAGCGCGTTGCCTCGATAAAATCGACAGCGTAGTTGTTGTGCTCGTCGATACCCGTTGCAACTGCAAAGATATTGGGGTCAAAAATGATGTCGTTTGGATTGAAGCCCAGCTCCTCGGTCAAGAGGGTATAGGACCGCTGACAGATTTCCGTCTTGCGCTCAAACGTGTCTGCCTGCCCATCTTCGTCAAATGCCATTACCACAACAGCGGCACCAAAGCGCTGACACAAACGGGCTTTCTCTAGGAACTCAGCAACACCTTCTTTCAGACTGATTGAGTTGACGATGCATTTTCCCTGAACACATTTCAGGCCCGCTTCGATGGCGTCCCAGCGAGATGAGTCAAGCATGAAGGGGACTCGGCTGATTTCGGGCTCGGATGCGGCCAAATTCAAAAAGGTTACCATGGCTTTTTGAGCGTCGAGCATGCCCTCATCCATGTTGATGTCGATAATTTGGGCTCCGTCTTCGACTTGGGTTCGCGCTACAGCCAGAGCATCTTCATATTGCTCGTTGATAATAAGACGCTTAAACGCTGCCGAGCCGGTGACGTTACACCGCTCGCCAACGTTGACAAACAGAGACTCCGCCGTAATGTTGAACGGTTCAAGTCCACTTAAATAGCAACCGGGCTCGAGTTTTGGCAGCTCTCTAGGTTTGGCTGAGCCAACCGCCTCGGCGATTGCTTTGATGTGCTCGGGACGAGTACCACAGCACCCGCCAACCAGATTCAAAAACCCACGCTGAGCAAAATCTTGAAGGTCAGCAAACATGTCTTCGGGCGTTTCATCATATTCGCCGAACGCGTTGGGAAGACCGGCATTGAAATGACCGCTGAAATAGCAATCCGCGGCGTTGGCTAGGGCTTCGACATAAGGACGTACTTCTTTAAACCGTCGACCGCAATTCGTGCCGACAATTAAAGGTTTGGCATGTGCTATAGAATTCCAAAAGGCCTCGGCGGTTTGTCCCGATAAAATGCGTCCGCTCGTGTCGGGGAACGTGACCGAGAGCATGATAGGCCGTTTGATGCCGGTCACGCCAAAGGCGGCCTCTACCGCAAACAATGCGGCTTTGGCATTTAAGGTGTCAAAGATCGTCTCGATCATAATGATATCGACGCCTTCCTCGAGCAGTGCGACAGCAGCGACACGGTAATCTTGCACTAAACTGTCGTAATCGATATTTCGAGCACCGGGGTCGTTAACATCGGGCGAAATAGAAGCGGTGCGGGGTGTCGGCCCAAGAATTCCAGCGACATAGCGCGGCTTGTCGGGTGTGAGGGCGCTATAATGGTCCGCAGCTTCGCGAGCAAGTCGCGCCGCCGCACGATTGAGTTCGTCGGCCAAAGACTCTAGCCCGTAGTCGCTTTGGGCTACCGCGGTGGAATTGAAAC
This sequence comes from Aequoribacter fuscus, assembly GCF_009910365.1. Classification (NCBI taxonomy): domain Bacteria; kingdom Pseudomonadati; phylum Pseudomonadota; class Gammaproteobacteria; order Cellvibrionales; family Halieaceae; genus Aequoribacter; species Aequoribacter fuscus. The sequence continues at coordinate 1,517,075 of NZ_CP036423.1, forward strand.
TGTTGGTTTCGATGAGATCCGCGCCCGCTTCAAGAAACGCCTTGTGAATGTCGATAATAAGATCGGGACGCGTCAGGCAAAGTAGGTCGTTATTGCCTTTTAGGTCACCGTTGAAGTCAGCGAAGCGTGAGCCTCGATAGTCGGACTCTGCGAGCTTGTAACCTTGAATCATCGTACCCATAGCGCCATCGATGATCAGGATGCGTTCTTGTAAGGCTTGTTCTAGAGTAGGGCGTTGAATAGGCATGTCGAACTCGTCTAATGATACGGCGCGGAGTCTACCAGATTTGGCTGTATGATGGACGGTCGAATCGCAATATTTAGCCCGACGCAACAAGTTTTGTTCCAATTCTATCGGGCTTCTTGTTAAAATACCTGAGTAATTTGCTAAGGATAACCAGCTGTATGTTTACGATCACTGAATCGGCCCAGAATTACCTTGCCGAGTTGCTCTCTAAGCAAGACGGCGTATTAGGCGTTCGCGTTTTCATTAATCAACCCGGCACGCCTAAAGCCGAGACCTGCATTGCCTACTGCCGCGAAGACGACATCAAGGAGGGCGATGAAGAGCAGCGTTTTGGTCCGATTACCGCTTTCGTTGAAAGTCGTAGCGTGCCTTTTTTGGAAGACGCACTGGTCGATTACAACAAAGACCGTATGGGCGGCCAGCTCACCATCAAAGCTCCCAATGCCAAACTGCCCAGGGTAAGCGATGACAGCCCTATTGAGGACCGTATCAACTACATTTTGTACAACGAGGTGAATCCTGCGTTGGCCGCGCACGGCGGCGAGGTGTCGCTTGTCGAAATCACAGAGGACCAAATAGCGATTTTACAATTCGGTGGCGGTTGCCAAGGCTGTGGTATGGTCGACCAGACGTTAAAGGGCGGTGTTGAAAAAAGTCTTTTGGAGCAAGTGCCCGAACTCCGGGGCGTTCGCGACGTGACAGACCACTCGGATCGTTCTCAGGCTTACTATTGATTATTAAGCGAATACTCGAAGACGGGGCGACATGAGTCGCCCCGTTTTTTTTAGTTCGCTGATCGACGGCCAGGGAGGGTGCTTTTGATCATTTCGCGCAGATTGAGCAGAGCTGTCTCGGTCGTTTCCCAATCGATGCAGCCGTCGGTAATCGATACACCGTATTCCAGTTGACTTAAGTCTTCGGGCATACTCTGGTTGCCGGCTTTGATGTGACTCTCGATCATCAGTCCCGTGATCGATTGGTTGCCATCTGCAATCTGGTGGCCAATGTTTTCGAGTACTAAGGGTTGCAGTTCCGGTTTTTTGCTGGAATTCGCATGACTGCAGTCGATCATAATGTTGCGTGGCAATCCAGCCTTCTCTAGGGCTTGCTCTACCAAAGCAACATGCACCGAGTCGTAGTTTGGGCCGTCACTCCCGCCGCGCAGTACTACGTGGGCGTAGGGGTTGCCCGAGGTGGTAATGACAGACACGCGACCGTCGCCCGACAGACCGAGAAAACGGTGAGGTTTTGCGGCAGACTTGATGGCATTGGTGGCGACCTCGATACCGCCGTCGGTACCATTTTTGAAGCCTACAGGGCTGCTGAGACCACTGGCCATTTCTCGGTGGGTCTGGGATTCGGTTGTGCGAGCACCAATGGCCGACCAAGAAATTAAGTCCTGCAGATACTGCGGCGAGATTGGGTCGAGTGCCTCTGTTGCTGTGGGTAGACCAGACTCCAGTATATCTAACAACAACTTACGACCAATTTTTAATCCATCTTCTATAGCAAAAGAGTCGTCCAAATACGGGTCGTTGATTAAACCTTTCCAGCCCACTGTAGTGCGCGGCTTTTCGAAATACACACGCATAACAATGTAAAGTGTATCGGATACCTCATCCGATAGCGCCTTGAGGCGTGTTGCGTAGTCTAAAGCCGCTTTGGTGTCATGGATCGAGCAGGGCCCAACGACGACGAATAGGCGTTGGTCTTTGCCATCGAGTATATCTCTAATGACCTGGCGAGACTCGGCAACTTGTGCATAAGCCGCCTCTGACGCGGGCACGGATTTTTTAAGATCCTGTGGTGTAATCAGAAGACTTTGTGATTCGATATTGATATCTTGAATGGCAATTTTTTTCATGAAACAAACCCGGTGTACACAGAGGTGCACTCTTTGATGTATTAAGGGCGCGAATTCTACCGATTTACAGCACCAAAGGGTAGTCTGGCGTCCGTGTCGAGGCGAATAGATGTTAAAGCCACTGTATGACATTGATGTGTTACTGCCTTTCGTAAGTGCAAATTCCATTATTGTGACACCCAATGAGCGCTTGGCTCGCGCGATCAGCCACGCTTACGACACGTTTCAGGCTGATCAGGGCTTGGAAGCTTGGGCTAAGATTTCGGTCATGTCGCTCAATCGCGTATTTGAGCGCTGGCTCGATGAGGGTCGTCTCGCACCTTGCTTGAAGCCTCAGCAAGCTCAGTATTTGTGGGAGTCAATAATTCGCGGCCGCATGCCCGATGATCACGTGACGGGTTGGTTGAACCCCAAAGCTTTGGCGCTAGAGAGCTATAAGACCTACGAATTGATCTATCACTACCAGCTGCGAGCAGATCAGAGTTTTGCGAGCGCCATGGCTGCAGACCCTGACAGCGCGACCTTTTATGAATGGTTGCAGAGCTTTGAGCACGACATCATTAAGCACGGCTGGGTGACACAAGCCCAACAGTGGCAGGCACTTGCGTCGTGCCACTGTAAACTTGCCGCCGATGTGATCATGGTCGATTTTGATACGCTAACACCGCTGCAGCGGGCGGCTTGTGAGCGTGTTAGCGAACGGGTACGGTTTGTACGATCAGTCTTACCGCCGAGTATCGATGCTGCGAAGACGTCAGTTTGTGCGTTCCAAGATGCTGATGAACAGCTTCGGTGGGTCGCGGCTTGGGCGAAAGCGCATTATGAAAGCAAGCAGGGCGAGCGCTTGGGCATCGTGGTTCCAGATTTGAATACTCATCGCCAGAGACTGGAATATCATCTGCGCCAAGCATTTGGGCTAGAACACAGCGACTACACAAGCCTGCCCGTGAATTTCTCCGCCGGTATGGCTGCCTCCCAAGTTCCCCTTATCGATGCTGCTGCCAGTGTTTTGAAGCTTTCTCTGGGTCGACTGAGGCCTCCCGAACTGCTGGCTCTAGCGCGCTCGCCTTACCTCTCGTTGTGCGTTTCGCACCATGAATTTAGGGCGCTGCGCGAGGCGCTTTACGATCTCGCTCCTGCGAAGCTTGGACACTCTGAATTGCTGCTAATTTTGGAGCAACTGTCAAAAGAAGTCCCGGACTCGGCGCTTTCTAGGTGGTTGCTTACAAGCCGCGTAGATTCAAAAGACGCGACATGCTTGGAGCACGTCAGACACTGGGAGCAGTCTCTCCAGGCTGCGGGCTGGCCGGGCAAGCGGGGTCTCGATAGTGTTGAATACCAAGCGTTTAAGCTTTGGCAGCGCACGCTTCGAGATCTGGTCAGCTGGGATGGGTTGAGGCCAAAATGGGCCGCAAGCGATGCGCTGACGCTATTGGAATCAAGCCTGACAAACAGTGTGTTCCAACCTGAAACACCCGATCAAAATATTCAAGTGCTGGGGACCTTGGAGGCGGCTGGCTTGTGTTTCGACCGGCTTATCGTCACGGATGCTGTGGCTGGGCATTTTCCGGAACGAATCGCCTTGTCCCCGTTTTTACCTAAACACCTGCAGCGTCAATACAAGATGCCCCGCGCTGATGAGGATCAAGAATATCAGTTAGCGAAGAGCTTGCTTGAAGGCATGGCAGCGCGTAGCCAGTCTCTTTATTTTAGCTATGTAGCTCTCGCCGACGAGAGTAAAGTCGCGGTAACGCCACTATTAAGTCAGCTAGAGCAGAGCTTCCCTGTCGTCGCTGAGCTAGACCGCCCAGTCATACCGGGCGTTTGGTCGATGATGCTCGAGTCACGCGGCTTGACTCTGACCACGCCGCAGGGTGATTTGAAGGGCGGAGCCTATCGTTTGGGTATGCACGCGCTGTGCCCGATGCAGGCCTACAGTCGTTATCGTCTCGATATTCCCGAGGAGGCCAGTCTCGAGGACGGTTTGAGTGCAAAAGAGCAGGGGCTGGTATTACACAAGTCGATGGAACTGCTGTGGCGGGGTAAAAACCGTCTTGAGCAAGTGAATCCAGCAGACATCGCTCCCGCAGTGGCAGAGGCCTTAAAAAGTATCAGTAGGGCTCGTCAGGTGTTGCTGCCTGATCTCGCGCTTGAGGCGGAGCAGCTTCGATTGGAAACGGCGATTCGCCTCTGGTTGGAGTTGGAATCGCAAAGAGTACCCTTTAATGTGCTTGAGCATGAACGCAAAGCTGAGTTGAACTTGAAGGGATGGACGTTCTCGTTTCGACTGGATCGACTCGATGCGCTAGCGGATGACTATTCTGTGATCATAGACTACAAAAGCACCGCGCCGAGCACCAGCACCTGGTTCGGCGGTCGCTTAGAGCAAGCCCAATTGCCGCTGTATGCGTTGGCGCTGGGTGAGCACGTCAAAGGTATCGCTTACGGACAAATTTCCTCGACAAAACCAGCAAAGCTTGTGGGTGCAGGCCAACAGGGGTTCGGCAAAGGTGTCAAAGTGATCGAGAATTGGGGCGAGCAGAAAACGCTCTGGGAGCGAGCTTTACTCGATTTGATCGATGAATTAGAGGTGGGCGAGGCTTCTGTCCTTCCCTCGGCGAGAGCCTGTCGATACTGTGACTTCGCCGCAATATGCCGGGTCCAGCTGTCTGACGACGAAGAGGAAGGCACTGATGAGTGATCAGGTTCAACGCGATAGAGCGATAGACCCAACCGCCAGCTGTTGCGTGGTTGCACCGGCGGGTTCTGGTAAAACCAGTTTGTTGGTGCAGAGGATGCTGGCTTTGTTGGCGCGCGTCTCGCATCCTGAGCAGATCGTAGCGATTACCTTCACGCGCAAAGCGGCAGCTGAAATGCGAGCGCGCATGGCTGAGGTGTTTGAACTTGCGCAAGTAAAACAACTGTCGGAAGTCCCAGAATACGAACGTGTTTCCTTGGAGCTTGCCAAACATGCGTTAAGTAACGCGAGCGAGCGTGGCTGGTCATTGCCTGAGCAGCTCGAACGACTGCAGTTTATGACCATCGACTCCTTTTGTGCGTCGCTAGTACGCCAAATGCCGCTGGCGAGTCGGATGGGTGGGGTGATGACACCCGCCGAGCCGGTCGCGGACCTATACCGTGCCGCGGTACTCGATTTGTTGCAAAGTAGTGAGCCCCAGATACGTGAGCATCTGCCGCCTATTCTTGCGGCACTGGGCAATCGCTGGGACTCAGCGATCGATTGGCTGTCTGAGCTGCTAACGAAGCGCGATCAGTGGCAACTCGCGTTATTCCCGGGTCAACGCGAACAGGATGCACTGGACTATATGCGTGAGACATGGGAATTGGAGTGTCAGCGACGTGTTACTCAACTCAACGCCGACCTGGCGCCGTGGCGTGCGCAGCTGCAAGAAATCCTCAATCTGTTGGGTCTTGAAGAAACCTCTGATTTTTTGCCCTTGCACTCGCCAAGTGCTATCGGATCGTGGCGACGTGTTGCTGCGTTTTTGCTCACGCAAGGCGGGGAATGGCGTAAAAGTGTCACGGTGAAAGAGGGGTTCCCACCAAAATCAGAGCAAAAAGAATTGCATAGCGTGGTAAGTGCAGAAATTCGAGCTGCTCTTTCTCCGATCGTGTTTGAGGGCGTCGCGCTGATGCCCGAAGCGCTGGATGATGACCAGAATTGGCAGATCGTCACGAGCATTGTCGCGATACTTCCCCATCTGTTAGCGTCGTTTTGGTGGCAGTGCCAACAGCGGGGTGAGGTGGACTTCACGCAGATTGCAAGCGCAGCGCTGGAAGCCCTGGGCGATGACGAGAACCCGACTGATTTAGCCTTGAAACTTGATTACAGTATTCAGCACCTGTTAGTGGATGAGTTTCAAGATACGTCAACGCATCAGTTTGAACTGATTCGGAGGCTGACTCGGGGCTGGTTTGAACACAATCAGATAACACCTGAGTCGCCAAAAACCTTGTTTGTTGTCGGTGACGCCATGCAGTCGATTTATCGGTTTAGAGGGGCTCAAGTCGATTTATTCGTGCGTGCAATAGAAGAGGGCTTTAATGGCTTGCGTCTGGAGCGCTTGGATCTGTGTCGAAATTTCCGATCGACGGGGGGTATCGTCCAGTGGGTTAATCAGGTGTTTGCGGACCTACCATCGCACAGTTCTCCGATGATAAAGCGTTTGGCAGCGAACAGGGCCGAGCCCGTTCTGGGCGGCGAGACAGATATTCAGCTGCACGCCTTTGCTGCTGACCCTAACGCGGCTCGAGAAACGGAGTTTGTTGTTGAACGGGTTCGTTCTTGGCTTGAGGCTGATGCGTCCACTACGATCGCCGTACTGGGGCGAACCCGCTCACAGTTAGCCCCGATCATGAAATCACTGAAGGACGCAGGCATCGCGTATAACGCAGCGGACGTTGAGAGGATCGCTGATAATGTCGCCGTCGCGGATTTTGTGAATGTGCTGCGAGTCATCGTGGACCCGAGTGATACCTTGGCGAGCATGGCTTGTTTGCGTGCACCGTGGATAGGCGCATCGCTGGAAGTGTTACATCAGGCGCAAACGATACACGCGCGCTTGGACACGGGTGATTGGCATTCAAGTTTTCACGCTCTAGAGCAAGACTCTGAAGATCTTGAATTGCAGGGCTGTTTGGCACGTTTTAATGCTGTGATTCGCTGGGGTTTTGTGTTCCGAGGACGCAGAGCTGTCCGCTTGTGGCTTGAGACTTTGTGGGAGGGCTTAGCGGGTTTCTCCATATACAGCAGTGATCGCGATCATGTTGCGATAGACACCCTGTTCGAGGTGCTCGAACAAAACCCATGGACGATCGATTCCCCGTGGGAAATCACCGAACTTCTGGAATCAAAAACGATTACCAGCCAGCGCTCGTCACGAGTCTCGGTGATGACCATGCACAAATCGAAGGGCTTAGAATTTGATCATGTTGTGCTGCCCAGTATGGGACGCAGTAGCCGATCGTCTTCACGCCAGCTTTTTGAGTGGGCTGAGCTGCCAGTGCCGCAGTCCTACGGGTTTTTGCTGGGTTGCAGTAAGGGCGCCGAAACTGCGGGTTTGAGTGTCGGAAATTGGCTTCACGAGCGGGAAAAAATCGCGTTGAACGACGAACTCAAGCGTCTGTTTTACGTGGCGGCGACCCGCGCCAAACGGACGCTGTACATTACGACGAGCTACAAGCAGCAGGACCCGGAACGTTGCAGACCTGCCAAAGGTTCGCTGCTGGGGCAGGTTACGCAGTTGTCGTCTCACGAATGTAGTTGGCACGTGATACCAGAGGCATCCGAGGAAATCTCCGGCGCAGGGTCTAATCTTAGCCCAATGCGCATCGCTCGATTTGTTCCAGCGACAAACGACGCGTTGCCTGATAGTTGTTTGACTGGTGTTGAGCACGATCTTGTTGTTGCACAGGATTGGCTTGAATCGAGCGCGGTGCAAGGGTCTTTAGTGCATAAAGCATTCGAGTTGGCAATCAGAGCCGGGCAACTGCCCCGTTGCGATGCGTACCTGCGTGGTCGCTTGTTTCACGAGGCAGTGAGTTTGGGGTATCCAGCCGCAAAGGCAGACGAGTGTGTTGAGCAGGCGCTCAGCGTCATTCAGGTCACAGCGGGAAATCCCAGCGCCCATTGGCTATTCGTTGGAGATCAATGGCAGCGGTATCCAGAGTACAGTGTGTCGAGGCGGGCGGCGGATGGGTTCGAAAGCTACTACATCGACTTGCTGTTGCGCTCCACATCGGACGATAGGCTGCGCATTGTTGATTACAAAACCACTATGCCAGATCCGTCAGAGACGCCCCAGGACTTTGAGCGGCGAATGCTGGAAACGTATCAGGCGCAGATGAACATCTACGTTGCTATTATCTCTAAGATGGAGGGCAGAGCGCCCGAGGCATTTTTATTTTTGACCCACACGCAGCGTTTGGTGCAATTCGACGCTACGACTCTGAGGGAAACAACGTAAGGCTCTGACCCGGACGAAGATAGTCTTTTGGATCAATGGCGTTCCAGGCAACTAGGTCGGAGATGGAGATACGGAAGCGGTCCGCAATCTTATACAAAGAATCACCGCGTTTTACGGTGTAACGCATAGAGGCGCGGTAGACCCGCCGGCCGTCAGCGAGCAGGGTGCTCTCGCCTCCGGTGGGAATCATCAGGGTGTCACCAGCGCGGATGAAACTGCCCTTAATGTCGTTCGCGGCACGCAGTAGCGCAACCTCCAAATCAAACCGTTTTGCTATTCGAATCAGACTGTCGCCCGGCTGAATGGTGTAACGATGCCACTGTGTCCGAGGTGTGTCGGGTAGCGATTGTGCCAGCGCCAGCGCCTGATCTGCGATCTCCACTGGCACCAAAATTTCGGGCGAACCGTTGGGGTCGGTAGCCCACCGCAAGATGCCCGGATTAAATCGTCGGATAAGCGACTCATCTACATTGAGCTGCTTGGCAAAACTGCTCACTTCTATTTGGCCGTTGACCGCTATCGCCGTGAACGATTGTGTGTTTGGGACGGGCGGGAGGGTGACCTCGTGCGCCTGCGGGTTTTTGATAATCTGCGCTAACGCCAGCAAGCGAGGTAGATAATGTTTGGTTTCGGTGGGGAGTTTCAACGACCAGTAGTCGGTCGGTAGCCCTTTCTTGGCGTTGGCACGCTGCGCGCGTTTAACGCGAGTTTCCCCCGCGTTGTAGGCCGATAACGCCAGTAACCAATCGCCGTCAAAGCGGGCGTTGAGTGACTCGAGGTAATCTAGCGCCGCCTCGGTCGAGTCGCGGATGTCCAGACGTCCGTCATACCACCAGTTTTGCTGCAAACCTAGGTGTTTGCCTGTTCGCGGCATAATCTGCCAGAGACCCGCAGCGCTTCTATGCGACATGGACTGGGGCAGCAATGTACTTTCTACAATGGGGAGTAGGGCGAGCTCAATAGGAAGATCGCGTTCTTCAACTCGCTCAACGATGTAGTGTAAATACCAACTTGCACGTTCCGACAGGGCATCAAACAAGCCGGTCTGCTTGAGATAATGCGCTCGTTGCGCGATGACTGTTGGGTGGTCGGGGTAGGACCATACGAGGTCTCGCCGAATACGATCCCACAAGTCGACCGCCGGCATCGGTGTAACCTCAACATTGAGGGGTGCCGGTACGGCTCTCACTTCGGGCTGGGGTGGTGCGATGCTACTTGTTTGCTCTGGTGGCAATGTCGTGCAGGCGCACAGTACCCCCAACAGCACGATGGTGGTGAGAGGTCTCAGATTAACGCTCAAAATGCGTCCTTCCACTGGCGAATGACACGAAACACGTCATCGGCATTGTGCACTGGCTCTTTGTTCTGCGCGCTATGAATGATCGCTGGCGCGTCCCATCTCAGGAAAGGGTTGCTGCGACATTCCTCCTCAAGCGTCGTGGGCAGCGTGGGCTCGTTGAGTCCCCGCAGGCGAGAGACTTCGGCCACTCGCGCTTGCAGCGCGGGGTTAGCTGGATCGACCGCGAGCGCGAACCGTAAATTGGCCGCAGTGTACTCATGGGCACAGTAAACGCGTGTGCTCGCGGGCAGTTCTCGCAAGGACGCTAAGGAATTCCGCATTTGCTCGAATGTCCCCTCAAACACGCGTCCGCAGCCGCCGCTGAACAGGGTATCGCCGCAAAACAAAGCCTTGTGTTCAGGCAAATAATACGCGATGTGGTCTAAAGTGTGTCCGGGCACAGCGAGTACATGGATATCGAGCGATTCAAGTATCAATTGGCTGTGGTCACCCACCCGCTGAGTCAGCCCATCAAAGGGAGAGTTTTGGGGACCAATCACCGGTATACTTCTGGCGTTGGTCAGCGCCTCAATACCACCCGTGTGATCAAAGTGATGATGCGTCACTAGGATCCCAGCGAGCTCAAGGCCGTTGTCGCTGAGGTAGGTGTGGACTGCGTCAGCGTCGCCGGGATCGACTACAATAGCGCGACGGCTGTCTAAATGAAGACACCAAATGTAGTTGTCAGTAAAGGCTGGGATTGGGACAATGTTCACGTCGGGTCGCTTTTGAAAGTGGACTTCAATGTAAGCCCCAAGGGTAAACCACTATGAGTGTGTCAACAAGACAAAGCGAGATCATTCAGCAATGGTACCATCGGCCATCGCTGCAGGATGCGCTTGCCTGCGTTAAGCGCGAGTTGGACCAGGCGCTGCCAACCTGTTTTGGATATCATCTCGTTCAGTTGGCCGATATTCGCTTCGTTGCCTGCTATCAAAGTTCAAAAATTAATCACTGCGTTCGATGCCAGCCTGACGGTGAGGTTGTGTCTGAGTCCGAGCATCTGCCGTTCGATGCAGACAGTATTGACGTGCTGATCGCGATGCACAGTTTGGACACGTCCTCGAACCCGCACCAGGTGCTCCGAGAAATACAGCGTGTTTTGGCGCCGCAGGGCCAGTTGTTTTTGCTTGGCTTGAACCCCAGTAGCCTCAGCGCACTGAGTGGACTGCTTGCGAAGCTCACATTGCGGGAGCAAACAAGCCCGCGATCGGCATTGAGCGTGCATCGCTTAGATGATTGGTTCCGGTTGTTGGGAATGGAGCGAACTCGCCTGCGGTATTTCGCGCACTTGCCATACTCTGGCACTCACTCCAAACTGAGTCGAGCGCTCTCTAAGGTGACACGGTGGTTGGAGGCGCATCGAATGCCGGCGGGGCGCTTGTATTTTATTCGTGCGACCAAGCAGGTCTGTGCGATCAACAGACCCCATTTGGCTCGTTTTAGGCCGAGACTGAGGACCATCGGTATAGGTAAGTCCGTGGTAACCTCCAGACAAACTAAGGAAACGCTGCAAAATAATGACTAGAAATGTCGTGATTTACACTGATGGGGCATGCAAAGGCAACCCAGGTATCGGTGGGTGGGGTGCGTGGCTTCGTGCTGGCGAGCATGAAAAAGAAATGTGTGGAGGTGAGCATGACACCACAAACAATCGCATGGAGCTGACCGCCACCATAAAGGCTCTTGAAACCTTGAAAGTACCCTGTACCGTCGACATTTACACGGACTCTGTTTACGTGCGTGATGGTGTGACGAAGTGGATGTCGAACTGGAAGCGCAATAATTGGCGCACTGCGTCGAAACAACTGGTAAAGAACAAAGATCTTTGGCAAGCGCTCGATGCAGCCATTGGTCAGCACGAAATCAACTGGCATTGGGTGAAAGGTCACAGTGGTAATCAGGGCAACGAGCGTGCGGATCAACTCGCCAATCAGGGCATTGAACAGCTGAGGGCAGCGTCATGAGACAAATTGTGTTGGATACCGAAACAACGGGTTTAGAAACCTCGGACGGTCATCGGGTCATCGAAATCGGGTGTGTTGAGCTCATCAATAGGCGCTTATCCGGCCGTCACTTTCATCAATACATTAATCCTCAGCGCGAGGTGGATCCCGGCGCTATGGAAGTGCACGGTATCAGCAATGAATTTTTGCAGGATAAACCCCTGTTTTCTGCGATTGCAGATGAATTTCTGGAATTCATCAAAGGCGCGGAACTTATCATTCACAACGCGCCCTTCGATATTGGGTTTTTGGATTACGAGTTAAGCCTTGAGAGTGAGCGTCGCGCGGCACCGATGCCCACAGTAGAGTCCCTGTGTGGGGTCATTGACACGCTGGTCATGGCGCGCAGAAAACACCCCGGGCAGCGCAATACGCTGGACGCCTTGTGCACTCGCTATGATGTGGATAACTCCAGTCGTGATTTGCACGGCGCCTTATTGGACTCTGAGATTCTCGCCGACGTGTACTTGGCGATGACCGGCGGACAAACTGCCTTGACACTGCAGTCTGAAAATCGTGAGGGTGGTGAGCAGTCAAATTGGGTGACGGGCGAAATTGTGCGGGTTCAGCGAGCGGGTCTCTCTTTGCCTGTGGTGCCTGCGAACGCTGAGGAGTCACAAGCCCATGAGGCGTATCTAGATTTGTTGGATAATAAAAGTGACGGCGCCCTATGGCGCCGTCTCGATGAATCCCTGACTTGACTTGCATGTCATAGAAATTCCCAAACGCAAAACAAGCCAACGGAAGTAAGCACACAAGTATACGGAAATGCCATAATCACCATGCGACCGTAGGATAGGCGAATTAAGGGCGCGAGAGCAGAAGTCAGCAGGAATAAGAACGCGGCCTGACCATTGGGTGTGGCGACGCTGGGCAGGTTGGTGCCGGTGTTAATTGCAACAGCCATGTGGTCAAACTCCAACCGAGTAATTGTACCGGCATCTAGTGCTTGTTTTACCTCGCTGATGTATACCGTTGCAACAAACACGTTGTCACTAATCATTGATAACACGCCGTTAGCCAAAAAGAACATGGACGGCCGAATGTCTGAATTCATGTGCAATACGGCGTCGATAACCGGAGTAAATAGATGTTGCTCGTGAATGACCGCGACAATGGCAAAGAACACGACTAAAAGCGCGGTAAACGGTAAGGCCTCCTCAAACGCGTGGCCAATCTGATGCTCTTCGACGATGCCGTTGAAGGCCGTTAACAGCACAATCACCATAAGTCCAATAAGGCCTACAGCCGCCCAATGCATCGCTAAAGCTACCACAAGTATAACGGCCACCAAGCCTTGCACTGCGAGTTTGGCATTGCTGGTTGGATTGCGTTTGATTTCTTCCCCGCGCTGGAAGTCTTCTAATACCAATCGCACGTTGTGGGGCAGTTCGGCACCGTAACCAAATTTACCTGTCACCTCTAAGAAGTAACAGGTCAGCAAACCTGCGACGAGTACCGGCATGGTAATCGGTGCCATTTTGATGAAGAAGCCTACGAAGTCCCAGCCGGCTACGGTGGCGATAAGCAAGTTTTGTGGTTCGCCGACCAGTGTGCAAACACCACCAAGTGCGGTGCCTACGGCGCCATGCATCAACAGAGATCGAAGAAAAGCACGAAATTGCTCTAGATCTTCATGATGATGCTCGTGAATACTGACGTCGTCGGCGTGGTCGTGATCGATATGCTGCAAATTTTTCCCAGAAGCAAAACGGTGGTACACAGCATAAAAGCCGACGCCAACGCTGATCAGAACGGCGGTTACAGTAAGAGCATCTAAAAAAGCGGAAAGAACTGCGGCTACTAGAGAAAACATCAGGGCTAAAACCTTCTTGGACTTAACGTTCAAGAGAAGCTTAGTAAAAACAAATAACAACAAGTCCTTCATGAAGTAAATGCCCGCCACCATAAACATTAAGAGTAAGATGACCTCAAAGTTTGCCGCGGCCTCATGATAAACCGCTTCGGGCGAAGCCATGCCCATCAGCACAGCTTCGATGGCGAGCAAGCCACCCGGTTGCAGGGGGTAACAGCGTAAGGCCAGTGCTAATGTAAAAATGAACTCCGCTATCAAACACCAGCCCAAAAAAAACGGGCCTGCAATGGCTAAAATAATCGGGTTGATAATAAGAAAGCCAATAATCGTTTGTTTGTACCAGTTCGGCGAGTTGCCAAGGAAGTTGCCCCAAAGGGCGCTGGCTGTGCTGTCGCTCATTATTATTTCCCGTTTAGTCGTGAATAAAGTGCTCAAGTCTATGCCATGCGCAGTCCCCTGAAAAGTGGCCAGAGCAATTTAGCGTCGACTTGCTCTGACACACACAAGGGCATACCATGCCAAGCCTCAAGCGGTATGACGGAAATACTATGAATAATGACGATCAAATATTAATTTTTCATGAAGGGGAGCTGGTGTGTGATATGCACCTGCAACCGGGGTATCTTCATAAAGCTTTGCATGTTGAACCGGAATTGCTCGACCCAAACAGTCGCCAAGAAGTTGGCGAATACGATGGACAGCGCGTAAGTGCTTATCACACCGCCAAAGGTGTCGCACTTGACCCTATGCGGTTTATGCCGACGAATTTGTATAGGGTGTTACCTCAAGCGCCAATGCCAGACCGGGACATCATCTCAAGAGGTGCTCATTTGGCACATTGGCGTCATACCCATCGTTTTTGTGGCGTCTGTGGATCGCGAAACACGGTGCATCCCAGCGAGCCCGGTTTGCAGTGTGAAGGTTGCGGGTTTACATCGTATCCTCGCGTATCGCCCTGCGGGATTGCTCTTGTCGTTGATGGCGATCGACTGCTTTTAGCGCGCAATGCACGCTTCCCTCGGCCTATGTTCTCGACGCTCGCAGGTTTCGTGGAGGCGGGTGAAAGTGCCGAACAAACGATTGCTCGGGAGATTTTCGAGGAAGTCGGCTTGGTCAGCGGAAAGCTACAGTATTTCGACTCGCAGGCTTGGCCATTTCCAGATCAGCTGATGCTGGGCTACTTTGCCCAGTACGTGGGCGGTGAGATTCAGGTAGACGGGGTAGAAATCGCCGAGGCTCAGTGGTTCGATTATCGCGACCTACCCAGAAATATCCCGCCAACCATGAGCATTGCAGGGCGTTTGATTCAGCATTATTGCGAACTTCGGGATCAACAAATTAACTTATTTGAGTAGGTCTGACCATGGAATGGATCGCCGATTACGGTGTGTTTTTGCTGAAAAGTGTCACGGTTTTGGTGGCGCTCATTGTGTTTGTCGGATTTGTCGCGAGCCTCAGTCAGCGACAAAAAGGTGATCAGCGCGAGGGTCGAGTCAAAATTCAAAGCTTGAACGATGACCACGAAGATAATCTCGATGATTTTCTCGCCTCGGTGTTAGAGCCTGAGGACTACAAGCGCCACAAAAAGGACGAGAAAAAGACCAAAAAAGCTCAGGCCAAAGCCTCAAAAAAGGCGGATAAAAAGGCCGACGCGGAAGAAGCAGCCCGGCCTCGGGTATTTGTCATGGATTTTGATGGCGACATCAAGGCCTCGGCAGTAGAGGGGTTACGTAAAGAGATTAGCACGCTGGTGGCCAATAAGGCTGAGGGAGACACCGTCATCTTACGGTTGGAGAGTCCAGGAGGCATGGTTCATAGCTACGGCCTGGCAGCAAGCCAACTCGATCGAATTAAAAATGCGGGCATTAAGTTAATCGTCAGTGTCGATGCGGTTGCGGCCAGTGGTGGGTATATGATGGCCTGCGTTGCGGATGAGATTGCGGCTGCACCTTTCAGCGTCATTGGCTCGATTGGCGTGGTTGCTCAGGTGCCCAACGTGCACCGGTTGCTGAAAAAGAATGACGTAGATGTTGAGATCCTAACGGCGGGTAAATACAAGCGCACATTGACCGTGTTGGGTGAGAACACCGAAGAGGGGCGTCAAAAATTCATTGAGGATTTAGAGTCAACCCACGATCTTTTCAAAGCCTTTGTTCAAGAGCATCGGCCCAATCTCGACATCGAAGCTGTTGCTACCGGTGAGATTTGGTACGGTAAAGAGGCGGTCAATAAAGGGTTGGTCGATCGGATAGCGACAAGTGATGACCTCATTTTGGAGGCGCTGCAGACCAGCCAGGTTTTTCGGGTGAGTTACGAGCAAAAAAGAACCCTGGCTGAGCGCTTAGGGTTTGCGGCGGAGCAGGGTGTTGTCAAAGCCTTTGAGCAGCTCTGGGCACAGCAATCAAAGCGATGGTTTTGATGAATTGGCGCTATCCTAACCCCTATATCCATGCCATCTGTGTGAGCAGCGAACATATCGATGGATTAGGTCATAGTAACAACACCCAATACATCCAGTGGTGCGAAGAGGCGGCCTGGGCACATTCTGCGGCGTTGGGCATGAGCTTAGAAATGTATCAGACTCTGGGGCGTGCTATGGCGGTCGTGCGTAGCGAATTTGATTACCTTAAAGCGACGTATGAGGGAGACGAACTGCTTGTTGGTACATGGTTAACCGATATCTCCAAACGCTTGACTATGGAGCGTCGGTTCGAGGTCCGCAAGCAATTCGATGGCACGCTTGTGTGTCAGGGGGTATGGCAATTTGTGTGCATCCGCCTAGATACAGGTGCTCCGGCCAGAATGCCGCCCGAGTTTGAAGCAGTGTATGCTCCTGCTGTCGTCGGTGTCCCTTCTTAAGGGATTCTTAACATTGGGGCTTCACAATAGTCAATAATCATTGATCAGCGAGGTTGTCAGATGAACGGGCTAGTCAGAGTCATCGTAGTATTCGTATTCAGTTGCGCCAGTGTTTTGGCTTGGTCTGAGGACCTCAAGCAAGTCATTACAGACTGGGAGATCGCTAATTTCACGCTTGAGGGCGATGAACAAAAACGGGCCTTTGATACCTTGCTTGAACGCGCCGAGACCCTGCGGTCTGCACCTACAGCAACAGCAAAGAGCTTTTTGTGGGCTGGCATCATCGAGTCGTCGTATGCGGGGGAAATAGGGGGCTTGAATGCTTTGGGTCATGCCAAGCAGGCCAAACAAGACTTCGAGTCGGCCTTGAAAGCGGGCGATCCTGAAGTGACGCCGGCGGCCTTAGCGAGCTTAGGGACTCTGCATTCCAAAGTGCCTGGCTGGCCCATTGGCTTTGGCAATGACAAAAAGGCTCGCAAGTTCTTCGAAGAGGCCGAACAAGCAGGCGCTGATAACCTAGATTTTTACATGCTTTATGCTGAATACGCCTTAGGTAAAGGCGACAAGGAAAAAGCGTTGTCATTGCTGCAGGCGTCAGAACAGGTGGCGCCTAGATCTGATCGGCTAATTACTGACGCGGCGCGCATCGCTGAACGTGCGACTTACTACGAGCGGTTGAATTAAAATTTAGGATTCTTACTCGGGCTCAGGCGGCGTGTCTTTTTTGGGCTTTTTACACTGAGCTGCGGCGCCAAGTGCTCGAGTCTCCATTCCTTCCATCGATTCGTCATCACCGAGCAGAACACCGGCTACGTCATCATCGATCGATTCGCAGGGATCTTCTTGGCTGGGGTCAGTGAGCCATGCTAAAACTGTAATCGTCAGAATCAGCAGCGCGATACTCAAGTTCCTCAGTAAGGTTTTCATTTTGTGTTTGTAGCCTCAGGTGTCTGATATGTGTTGGATTATTGCATAGGTTACAACCTCGTGTGCGCTTATGCGTTCAAGTCTCAGGCATAAATGAAGTGTGAGGCGCTAGTGCCGCCAGTTGTTTATACGGCGACGCAATCAGGATGGCAGTCATAATAATGATTTTGTCTATATGTGCGTATAATATATATTATGTTAAATAAAGGATGTGCAAGTAGTGTTGCCTTGCAGCGGTCATACATACAGTACCGCCCCTCCGTCGATTCTGAGCGTTTGTCCCGTGATAGACGCAGCCAAGGGGCTGCTCACGAAAGCCACCAAATCGGCGACTTCTTGGCGCGTGACCATCCGTCGCGTTAAGTTTGGAAACAACTCTTCGCACACGCGCGATTCTATTGCGTCCCAGTCACCAACCCAGCCACGTTTACGGGCTATGTTGGCGAAGATGGTTTCGGTATCTTCGGTTCGAATTAACCCTGGCGCTATGGTGTTGACCGTAACCCCGGTACTTCTCAGTGCTTGCGCGTGACTCACGGTAGCGTTACTGAGCGCGCCTTTTGCCGCGTAATATGCAGGACGCTCAGCAGCCGGCTGATGAGAGCCTATCGTGCCCAAGTGCACGATGCGACCCCAGCCCCGAGCTTTCATCGTTGGTGCAAGCGCTTGAGCCAGTCGCAGTGCAGATAAGGTGTTCGTTTGAAACATCTCTAACCACTTAGCTTCGTCGCTGCTGTCCCAGGTGTGATTGTCGGTCGTTCCGTAGTTGTTAATCAGTATGTCCGGCAGCCAACGGTTGTCGTGTAGTTGCCGAATAACGTCCTGCCGCCCTGCTTCGGTCCGCACGTCGCCAACAACGGCGCGTTCGGTACTGGGTAAGGTATCTTGGCTGTGAACGACCGTAAGGCAGCCCTCGCGGGCAAGTGTTTCTGCGATTACCTTGCCGGTTCTGCGGTCAGCGCCGCTGATAAACGCAAGTTTTCCGTCAAGATTTAAATTCATGTGAAGTCTCTGATTGGTTTATAAGATAATGATTTTATTGGATTTATTGTGCCATTGAGAGGCGCATATTGTAGCGTTTCGCTCGACGTAGTTTGAATTTCGTAGCGTGGGCATTGCGCTACGAACTTTACGCTCCGCTTAGTTTGTCAGCTTACCAAAATATCTTTGACGCCACTAAAACCGCCGTCGACCGGAACGTTGGCGGCCGTCATGAACGACGCTGCATCGCTGAGCAAAAATGCGATGACGTTGGCGACTTCGTCGGGAGTGCCCGGCCGATTCAAAGGATGCATCTTGATAAAGGCCTGCTCACCGGGCGGATAGGTGCTGATGATATCTGTCATGGGTGTGCTAATGTAGCCGGGGCTAACCGAGTTCACACGGATGCCATGCGCTGCATAGTCTGCTGCGAGTGAGCGCGTGAGCTGCAGAACACCACCTTTGGTGACGTTGTATGGCATGTTGCCCGCACATCCGACCATGCCATATACGCTGGCTACGGTAACGATTGCGCCCTCGCCTTGCTCAATTAACGCAGGCAACAAAGCCTTGGCTGTTAACCAGGTGCCCGTCAAATTGACAGATAGAGCTCGCTCCCACGCTTCGGTATCTGTCGCTAGCGCGTCGCCTGGGACGGACAGGCCAGCGCAGGTGACTGCGCCATGTAAGGCGCCAAAGTGCGATTTGGCGGTCGCAACCGCTTGTTCTAGTTCGCTTGGCGAGGTCACATCGGCCGTGACGTTAAGCTGCCGGTCGTCTTGTTTGGGTTCGATGGTTCGATCGATCCCCACCACTTTGCCACCTAGCGCAATTATTCGAGCTGCCGTGGCCGCTCCGATACCCGACCCCGCTCCAGTGACTAAAAATGTTTTATCGTGCAGTGAAATCATAGTCGGCCTTATTTACAAGTAGGTAATGAGTTTGGCGAGATCCGGGCGTGCCCTCTCTTTCAGGGGTTCTTTATTGGTTCCAATGTAGATAAAGCCTGCAATCCGTTCATGGTCCAAAAGGCCTAGAGCGCTCGCAATCGTATTATCGTAGGTCAGCCATTCAGTGATCCATTGAGCACCAAATCCAGAGGCTTTGGCAGCCAACAGCAGGTTGTAGCAACACGCCCCGCAGGCCAGTGTTTGCTCCCATTCAGGTGTTTTTCCGTCGTGTTTGGGGCTGTAGGCGACAGCAATAATTGTGGGCGCGCGCAACAAGCGTGTCCGTTCAATATGCTGCAACGGCTCGGGCAATTCCGGGTTTGATTGCAGAGCGACTTGAAGGCAAAGATCGCCCAAGGTATTGCGTCTGTCACCTTCGATAACGATGAAGCGAAACGGGCTCAAGCGACGATGATCGGGTACTCGAGCGGCAATGGTGAGGATGCGGGCTAGCTCCTGCTGTGTCGGGCCGGGAGACTCAAGGTTTGTGGCAAGACTCGATCGTCGTATCGACAGAAATTCTAGTACGGGCTCAAGATTTTCGGGCGGTGGTATTTCATCACCCAAGTTGTATTGCGACCACGGTGTCATATCTCTCTCCTTTTTACGAGCATTCTCTATTACCTCGAGTGGATTACAAGCATTTGGGTGCGAAAGTTATTCAATTTTTCGGTCTGAGTGCCGATAATTAGATGACTCTACACGGTTTATTTTTAGGGGCGTAACTGCTTGAAGCTCGGACTGCCAGCACTTGCATGGATCAGTGGCTATAACGAACGCGTTTTGGCTCGGGACCTTGTTGCGTCCGGGGTATTGATTGCCACCATGGTACCCCAAGCATTAGGTTTTGCCCTAGTTGCAGGTGTCCCCGTTCAAGTTGGTTTGTATTCGGCCATTTTGCCGGCCGTGATTTATGCTCTGCTTGGTACTGGGCGAACACTTTCAGTCGGGCCGGTGGCTATCGTCTCGATTTTAACAGCCACGACGATTAATGAAGCGTCGTCGCTGTTAAAGTTGGATCCCTTACAGGTGATGGCTACTCTGACAGTCATTGTGGGAATTTCACTGACATTACTGGGTTTGTTTCGTTTTGGATTTATTGCCAACTTCCTGAGTCGCCCTGTGGTGTCCGGTTTTATATCGGCATCGGGTGTCGTCATAGCAGTCAGCCAACTGCCCGCCATATTAGGCATAAGCAACGGTGGTGAAACGGTGCCGGATGTACTGTACGCCTTGATTGTTAGTGACGAATTTGTCAGTCGTGAAAGTGTGTCGTTGGGGCTTTTGACGATCGCGTTTTTAGTGCTCGCCCGGCTGTTGATGATCGGCGTGATGGACGCGCTCAGCGTTGCCAAAGCCGTGACCTACTCCGCTGTCAAACTTTTGCCCTTGGTGGCTCTGGTTGGCGCGTCTTATCTTGGGTTTCTGCTGGGTGTCGAAGAGCAAGGGGTGGCCGTGTTGGGCGCCGTTCCTTCGGGAGCGCCGCCACTCTCGGCTCCGACATTAAACCCTAATCTGTGGTTGCACTTAGCCCCTCCCGCCTTCCTTATCGCTGTGATCGCTTACGTAGAGTCTATTTCCACAGCGAGGAAGCTCGCAGCGAATCGCCGTGAGCGCGTATCGCCCGACCAGGAGCTACTGGGTTTAGGCGCGGCCAATCTCGTCTCCGCGTTTTCATCCGGTCTGCCGGTTGCTGGCAGCTTGGCACGATCGCTCGCCAACTATGACGCCGGCGCTCGCACACCCCTGGCTCTCATCTTTGCAGCCTGGGGTGTCGGGTTATTTACCGTGTTATTCACTGGAATCTTGTCTCACGTGCCAGTTGCCGCTGTTGCCGGAATTGTTGTTGTCGCCGTGCTGGGCCCTGTGGATCTTGGTATGATTGCTCGGTCTTGGCAATCCTCGGCAGCGGACTTCGGATCGCTCCTGGGTACGATTATTGTGACTCTGACCTTTGGGGTTTCAAGTGGTCTGTTGGTGGGCGTTGCCTTATCGGTTTTGGTGCACAACTACCGCACATCGCACCCACACGTTGCGATCGTGGGCAAGCTCCCAGGTACGGATCGTTTTGGTGATGCCGACCGGCACGACGTGGTGACAGATCCATTGGTTTGCACCTTGCGAATTGACGAGAGCTTGTATTTTCCCAATGCGTCGTTTCTTGAAGATGTCGTTTATGCCGCCATATCGGCTCGGCCACGATTGCGTCATCTCGTACTGCTGTGCTCATCGGTCAACGCAATCGATATGAGCGCACTAGAGACCCTTGAGATGTTAAATTATCGCTTAGCTGAGCTGAATATCACCTTGAACTTGAGTGAAGTGAAGCCGCATGTAATGGATGAATTGCGCGACAGTACGTTTCGTGCGCGCATGACAGGTAAGATATTTCCGACTCAGCTAGAGGCTTTTGAAACACTGCGTCGAGCATGAGTTCAGCTCAAACTTTCAATTTTACGGTACAGGGTCCGAAGGCTGATGCCTGCGTGTTTCGCGGCAGCCTTCTTATCGCCCTGATGCGCTTCTAGTAGCTCTGCAAAATATCGACGCTCGAGTTCTGCCAGAGAGTAATGCGTTAACTTGCTGTTCGGATCGCTAAGCTTTTCGATCCCACCCATGGCGATGGCTCGCTCTTTGAGAAGACGGTTAATGAGATCCTGAGCCAGGACGTTGCCATCGTTAAGCACTGAGGCCCGCAACAAGAAATTTCTGAGTTCACGTATGTTGCCAGGCCAATCCGCCTCTTCTAAAAGGCTCTGCGCGGCTTGCGTTAGGTGGTATCGATTTCTTGGTCCAAGGCTTTCGAGTATCGAGTCGGCAATGACGGGGATATCCGAACGCCTGTCGGTAAGCCTCGGCATGTGAATCGGGAATACGTTGATTCGATAATATAAGTCTAAGCGAAAAGCCCCCTCTTGCACGCGCCGCCAAAGATCGTGATGAGTGGCGCAGATCAACCGAAAATCGGTGTGCTTTGATTCGCTTGATCCGATCGGGCGGTAGCTACCTGTTTCAATGAGTCGGAGTAACTTCACCTGCAAGTTGAGTGGAATATCCCCTACTTCATCTAAAAAGAGTGTTCCTCCGTCAGCTGCAGAAGCCAGACCTTGGCGTTCAAAATTGGCGCCGGTAAAGGCCCCCTTAGTGTGACCGAAGAGCTCGCTTTCAAAGAGTGTCTCAGTTAAGCCTGAGCATTCGAGCGTGACCATGGGGCGCTTACTGCGACCGCTTTGCTGATGAATGGCTTGAGCGATGACCTCCTTGCCCGTGCCTGACTCGCCGAGTAATACAACGGCGATATCGCTGTCTGCCACTCTGCTTACTTGGCTGAGTACCTGACGGAAAGCTGGGTGACTACCTGCGACTTTTACCGGCTCGTGCGTGGTCACTTTGTTCTCGACCGATCGTAGCACTTCGACGAAGTGAGTCACGTTCCCACTGTCATCACGAATCGGTGTCATTTCAACGTCGACGTACTCGCGTCCTCTGGGTGTGTGATGCACATGCAGCACGCGAGTTTTTTTACCTGATGCCCGAGCTTGACGCATGGGGCAATCCTCTCCTGACTGATCACAGGGTTTGTCATAGCCGTGCGATACCGCATAACACTTCGGGGAATTCGTCAGATCGAGCTGACCGAAGGCGGACTCGTAAGCCGCGTTAGTTGCTTCTATCTCGTAATCTTTGGAAACAACAATAGCCGGAAGCTCGATGACATCGAGTAGATCTTTTGGGTTGGTGAGAGTGGATTTCATGCCAATAGTGTCACTTATTTTGTCATTTTTGACAAGGCGCCCGAGTCGCTTTGCGTCATTTTTGACCCACTCGCGTAGCGCGCGTGTAAGGCACTGTTTTTTAACCAGTTTTAATATTGTGAATTGATCCCCAGAAGTGGCACGGTTTTCGCATTGATTGAACGGAAACTCCATTCATACTCATAGAGGTACGTTATGAACCCATTGCCATTTGAGCTTCAAACGACTCATTATCCTGAAGTCGTACCGTTTTATGACGACGACACGAATACGTTTTCATATGTTGTGTATCAGAGGGGCGATTCGCGATGCGCAGTGATTGATTCCGTGCTGGATCTGGATTATCCGTCGGGCACGGTAACCACGGTTGGCGTGCAGCGTATTATTGATTACATCGAGAAGCATCAGCTTGAGCTTGAATGGATTGTCGAGACCCATGTGCACGCGGATCACCTGTCAGCGGCGCCAGTATTGCAGGAGCGCTTGGGGGGCAAGCTGGTCATCGGTAAGAACATCCAAGTCGTGCAGGAGACGTTCGGAAAAGTGTTCAACGAGGGGACTGAATTTAAACGCGACGGTTCACAATTCGATGTATTGGTCGAAGACGGTGAGGAACTCACTATGGGGGACCTGCAGATTAAGGTATTGCACACGCCCGGACATACGCCTGCGTGCATGACCTACATCATTGGTGATGCCGTGTTTGTCGGCGACACATTATTCATGCCCGATGGCGGTACGGCTCGCGTTGATTTTCCCGGCGGCGACGCAAGAACTCTGTATCGGTCCATAAAGCGTGTGCTCTCGTTGCCAGAGAATTTCCGCTTGTTTATGTGCCACGATTACTGCCCAAATGGTCGGGCTCTTGAGTATCAAACCACGGTGGCGGCCGAGAAAAAAAGCAATATTCATGTGAACGACAAGATCAGTGAGGACGAATTTGTCGCCATGCGTGAGGCGCGCGATGCGACCTTAGGTATGCCGCGTTTGATTTTGCCCTCGCTTCAGGTGAACATGAGAGCGGGTCATATGCCGCCGGCCGATAGTGACGGTAGAGTCTTTTTGAAACTACCTGTTAACGCCTTTGTATAATCATAATTCTAAGGGGACGTACTATGAAAACTGCAACCATTAATGACAAGCTGTCTCTCTCTGACCAATTGCTCATCAGCGACATCGCTGATTTGGCGTCGAGTGGCGTGAAAACCATTATTTGTAACCGTCCAGATGGTGAGGACAGTGATCAGTTGACTTTCACCGAAATCCAAGCCGCTGCCGCTCAGTATGGGATTATCGCTATTCATCAAGCGATCACGCCCGGGCAGATCTCAGGCGAACAAGTCGACGCATTTAGGCAGGCGGTTGACGCAGCGGATGGTAAGGTGCATGCCTATTGCCGCACTGGCACGCGGTCGATCACATTGTGGTCCTTAAGTGAGGCGAGAACAGGCGTGCCAGCGGCGACTCTGATTGAGCGCGCAGAGAGCGTGGGCTATGACTTAAGTGGTATGGCTGAGAAATTTGCAGCGGCGAATCCGGATGCGCCTAGGGCCCCTACTCCTAAGGAGTATGACGTAGTCATTGTTGGTGGAGGTGCTGGCGGTATCTCGGTTGCGTCTTCCTTGCTCAAGCGCACACAGGATTTAAGTATTGCCATCGTGGATCCGGCGGAAGTGCACTACTATCAGCCTGGCTGGACCATGGTCGGTGGCGGTGTGTTTACGCAAGAGCAAACCGTTAAATCGATGAGCTCACTCATACCCTCAGGCGTGGTTTGGATTAAAGAGGCTGTGGCCACATTTGCGCCGGCCAGTAACCAAGTGACCTTGGAAGATGCCAGCGTGCTGCAGTACCGTCAGCTGGTTGTGGCGCCCGGGCTCAAGCTGAACTGGGGTGCCGTGGAGGGTCTGACCGAGACCCTTGGGCACAATGGAGTCACCTCAAATTATCGTTATGATTTAGCACCTTACACCTGGAAGTTAGTTCAGGGTCTTAAATCTGGAAAGGCGATCTTCACTCAACCCCCCATGCCTATTAAGTGCGCCGGTGCGCCTCAAAAGGCGATGTATCTATCGAGCGATCACTGGTTAAAAAGTCAGGTGCTTGGCAATATCGATGTCGAGTTCTGTAATGCCGGTGCGGTGCTCTTTGGCGTCCAAGAATACGTGCCTGCTTTGATGGAATACGTCAAAAAATACGATGCAACGCTGTCCTTTAACCACAACCTTGTCAAAATCGATGGCCCCAGTAAAACGGCTTGGTTTGAGGTGAAAGACGCCGAAGGGAATACTCAGGTGGTTGAAAAAACCTTCGATATGATTCACGTCTGCCCCCCGCAGTGCGCTCCCGACTTTGTGGCGCAATCGGAGCTTGCCGATGCCAACGGCTGGGTAGACGTTGATCAAACAACCCTACAACACAAACGTTTCAATAACGTCTGGTCTTTAGGCGATGTCCAGAATGCACCCAACGCGAAAACAGCTGCGGCAGCGCGTGTTCAAGCGCCGATTGTTGCGAACAACCTGCTGCACGAGCTGGGAAGAGAAAACTGGGTTGCTCATTACAACGGTTATGGTAGCTGCCCCCTTACCGTTGAGCGCGGAAAAATTGTGCTCGCCGAGTTCGGCTATGGCGGTAAGCTGTTGCCTAGTTTCCCCTCTTGGGTCTTGAACGGTCGCAAACCCACACGCCTTGCTTGGTGGTTGAAAGAAATTATCCTGCCGCCAATCTACTGGAAAGCCATGCTAAGGGGGCGTGAGTGGATGGTAACCCCCGTCCACGAAAAAGGCTGATTGCATGCAATGGTTCCCCGCGGCACAGTGGCTCAGAGGCTACAATCGCTCGTTGTTCACCGCTGATTTTATCGCGGCGATCATCGTCACGATTATGCTCATCCCGCAATCGCTGGCCTACGCGATGTTGGCCGGGGTGCCTCCAGAGGTTGGGCTGTATGCTTCAGTACTGCCTCTGGTCGCTTACGCCTTGTTTGGCACAAGTCGCACTTTATCGGTAGGGCCCGTTGCCGTCGTCAGTTTGATGACTGCTAGCGCGGTGAGTGACGCGGTTGCGGTAACCGGAGCCGATTATCATCAGGCGGCGATCTTACTGGCCTTGCTCTCCGCTGCGATGTTGATTGGCATGGGCTTGCTGCGATTTGGTTTTTTGGCCAACTTTTTATCGCATCCGGTCGTCTCGGGCTTCATATCTGCCTCTGGGATCATTATTGCGTTGAGCCAGTTGAAGCACGTATTAGGTATTTCGGCTCACGGTGAAACACTGATTGAGCTCGGTGAGTCCCTGTTGGCTCATGTTGCCCAGACGAATGGCTATACTTTGGGCGTTGGCGTGTTTGCCTTGCTCTTCCTGGCGTGGTGTCGAACTTATCTGGGCGTCTCGCTTGTTCGCATGGGATGTTCAAAAGATTTGGCCTCGACATTAACCAAAACCGCGCCTGTTATCTCGATTGCAGCGACCATTGCCCTAGCCTACGGTTTTGACTTAGCAGACCGAGGCGTGGCTATTGTCGGGGCCGTGCCCAGCGGTTTGCCCAGCCTCGGCTTGCCAGCATTCGATTGGCGTTTAATCGAGCAACTCTGGCCCTCCGCTTTGCTCATCTCTATCATCGGCTACGTGGAGTCGATCTCAGTTGGCCGCACTCTGGGAGCAAAACGTCGTCAACGGGTGCACTCTGATCAAGAGCTTATTGGCTTGGGCTCGGCTAATTTGGCCTCTGCTTTGTCCTCTGGCTTTCCGGTGACCGGGGGATTCTCGCGATCCGTTGTTAATTTTGACGCCGGCGCCCAAACTCCAGCAGCAAGTATTATGACGGCGCTCGGCATTGCGTTGGCGGCGATGTTTTTGACCCCCGTTCTTTTTTACCTGCCGAAAGCGACACTGGCCGCCACAATTATTGTCGCTGTGATGAGCCTGGTCGATCTGGGTTTGCTAAAGCGTGCTTGGAGTTATTCTAAGAGCGATGGGTTGGCCCTAGCGGGAACCATCGTCATTACCCTACTGGCGGGCGTTGAAGCAGGTGTTGTAACCGGCGTTGCGCTCTCCATTTTCCTGCACCTATACCACACGTCAAAGCCTCATGTTGCCATTGTCGGAGAAGTCCCAGGCACCCAGCATTTTCGGAATGTTAACCGCCACAAAGTCATCACCGCGCCAACGATTTGCTCGATCCGGATCGACGAAAGTTTGTATTTCCCCAACGCCGCGTACCTCGAAGATGTGGTCTACGCGCAAGTCGCCAAGAATCCAGAGTTAAAGCATGTCGTGTTGATGTGCTCGGCGGTCAACGTGATCGATCTGAGCGCTCTTGAAGCCCTGGAGATGATTAACGAGAGGCTGACAGAGCTTGGTATTGGTCTGCACTTGTCTGAGGTTAAAGGGCCCGTGATGGACGCTTTGGAGCGCTCCCACCTGCTACACGCCTTGAACGGTCACGTCTATTTGTCGCAACACGAGGCTTTCACTCAATTACAGTCTGGGGCTGGGGCTTCTCGACTGGGGGACTAACGCTGTTTAGGGCTGGCTAGCGCTGAAATAAGCCGCCATAATGGTGCTTCTTTCGTTTGTAGCTACTAACTATGTTTTTGCGCTTAATTTTAATCACCCTTTTACTGTCAACCACCGCACTCGGTCTTGCGCTTGAGTCTAGCGAGGGGCCTTTAAAGTTCACAGATGAGCAGACGAAAACTCTGCAGGAGATGATCAAAAATTTGGAGCGCAGGCATTACGCCGCAAAAGCCTACGACGATAATCTATCGATGATGCATCTCGAGCGCTATATCGATACCTTAGATCCTCGCAAGCTTTATTTTACGATTCAAGATGTTAAAGCATTCTCTCGCCACGGTCCCTTGCTTGATGATCAAGCCAAAGAGCGTACCCTGCAGGCGGCGATCGAGGTGTATTCGATCTACTACGAGCGTCGAGTCGCTCGTTTATCGGGGTTTCTGGATAACATGGCCGCTCAGATTGCCCAGCTCGATTTTAACGCAGATGATTATCTTGAGTTGGACGCTGAGAACCTCACCTGGGCAGATACCGAAGAAGCCTTGCAGGTGCGTTGGCGGCTACAGTTCAAAAATGATGTGCTGAATCTAAAACTTGCAAAAAAAAGCGACGAAGAGATCGTTAAGACGCTTAGTAAGCGTTATGGCTATCAGCTCAAAGAAGCGCAGCGCACGACCGAGCGCGATGTGTTTAGCGTCTATGCGAATGCTCTAGCGAGCCTGTACGGGCCGCATACGTCTTACTATTCGCCCAGACAATCAGAAAACTTTGATATCGAGATGTCCCTATCGCTAGAGGGTATCGGTGCCCTGCTTCAGCTTGACGAGGATTATGTCAAAGTCAGCCGGATTGTGCCTAAAGGTCCGGCAGATAAACACGGGCAGTTGAAGGCCGCGGATCGCATTATTGGCGTTGCCCAGGGCCCAGAGGGTGAAATGGTCGACGTGATCGGCTGGCGGCTTTCTGAGGTCGTTGATTTGATTCGAGGCCCAAAGGGCACAACGGTTCGACTGGAAATTATTCCCGCTAAGTCTTTTGGCTCCGGTGAAACTCAAGTCATCGAAATCGTCCGCAATGAGGTTAAGCTCGAGGAGCAAGCTGCGCAGGCAGATGTCATAGAAATTCAGCGAGATAGCAGAACGTATAGGATTGGAGTCATAGATATTCCAACCTTTTACATGGATTTTGAAGCCGCAAGTCGAGGCGACCCAAACTACCGGAGCACGTCACGTGATGTTCGGCGCCTGCTCGATGAACTCGAAGCCAAACACGTCGATGCCGTGCTGATCGACTTGCGCAATAACGGTGGCGGCTCACTGCGTGAGGCCAATGATCTCACGGGCCTATTTATTGATTATGGTCCGACGGTGCAGATCAAGCATTCGTCTGGCAATATTTGGCGTGATGGCAAACGTGAGCGCGGTAATTATTACTCGGGGCCTATGGGGGTCATTATTAACCGCCTGAGTGCCTCTGCATCAGAGATCTTTGCGGGTGCCATACAAGATTACGGACGCGGCTTGATCATCGGCAATGAATCATTTGGTAAAGGTACAGTGCAGACCTTTGCAGCACTGACCGAGGGACAACTTAAAGTCACCGAGTCTAAGTTCTACCGTATATCAGGTGACTCTACACAGCATCGCGGTGTAACCCCTGATGTTGTGCTCCCCTCGCTTTACGACCCTGAAGATATTGGTGAGAGCACCATGGACTTTCCCTTGCCTTGGGATCAAATTCGAGCGGTACCACGACAAACTTACGGAGACTATGAGGCACTGCTGCCGCGCTTGATTGCGTCGTCACAACAACGGCAATTAGCGGAGCCTCATCTGGTCTTGTTGCGCGAGCAAATTGAGCTTGCGAATCGAGACCGAGAGCAAACGCGGCTTTCTTTAAATTTCGAGGAACGGCAGAAAGCCCGTGAGGAGCGCAACGCGCGTTGGCTTGCGATCGAGAACAAGCGGCGTGCACTGGAGGGAGAAGAGCCACTTCTTACGCTCGAGCAGGATGACGACGAGAGTGCTGGTGAGACGGACGAACAAGAACAGCGTAACGCGATCGACACCGAGCACGATGCCCTGCTGCTGGAATCTGCGCAAGTGATCACTGACGCGCTGGCTTTTAGTCAAGAGCCCCTGCTGGCCCGACCAGCCGTTAAGTAATTACCTCTAGAGTCGGGCGATTATACCAGCTGAGTTTCTGGTGAAGCTTTATGACCTGCCCCACCAGTATCAATGTGGGGCCATCCCAGCTCTGTTGTTCGGCTTTAGCCACAATATCTTCAAGAGAGCCGATCAATATAAGCTGAGTCGGTAGGGTTGCATTTTGGATAAGAGCAATTGGCGTTGTCGGTGCTCTGCCCGCATCGAGCAAGCGCGTGACGACGCTATCGAGCGCCTTTAAGCCCATATAAACGACTAGAGTCTCATCAGCAGAGCCGCAATCCTCCAGAGTCAAAACCGGTGTGTCTTGCTTTAAATACCCCGGAACAAAACGCACTGATTGGGCGTAGTCCCGATGCGTTAAAGGAATACCCGCATAGCTGGCAGCGCCCGCCGCCGAGGTTATACCCGGAACGACCTGAAATGGCACGTCGTGCTCGGCGAGTAACTCGAGCTCTTCTCCACCTCTGCCAAAAATGAAAGGGTCACCACCCTTAAGTCTGACAACTTTGAGGCCTTGTTGGGCAAGCTCGAGCAGAGTGTGATTGATATCAGACTGAGCCACAGCGTGCTGATCTCTTTGCTTGCCGACGTAAATACGTTGTGCGTCTCGCCGCGCTAAATCCAACACTGCCTGCGATACTAGACGATCGTACAGGACCACGTCGGCGCGCTGCAGTAGCCGCAAGGCTTTGAAAGTCAATAGATCAGGATCGCCGGGACCTGCTCCAATTAAGGCCACATCGCCGCGCTGATAATTACTGCTTATTAGAAGATCGCTGGCGAATCGCTCGGCGGTCTCAGTATTGCCGTTAAGAACAGCTTCAGCGGCTTCGCTCTCCACTAGCGTTTCGTAGTAGAGACGTCGTTCGCTCTCGGTAGCTAGAGCGGCTTTAACACGGTCGCGCAGGGAGCCAACAAAGCGCGCGAGTAATCCGTAGTTGTTTGGCAACCAAGCTTCCAGCCGTTTACGTAACAAGCGCGCAAGTACAGGACTCTTGCCACTGCTCGAAATGCCAATAATGATGGGGTTGCGATCGACAATGGCGGGAAAGATAAATGAGCACAGGTCTGGCTCGTCGACCACATTGATGGGAATGTTGCGCTCGTTCGCTTCGGCGGCTAACCAAGTGTGTACGTCGTGATCTGAAGTGGCGGCAATGATGAGCCTCTTACCTTCGAGGTCGCTGGCTTTAACTTTGCGCTGAACATACCGATCGTCTGGTGTTAATAAAGTCTGCAATTCAGAACATATGTCGGGTGCCACAACGCACAGTGTCGCCGAGGCTCTCTTTAATAGGGTTGCCTTGCGGGCGGCGACAGGGCCCGCACCGACCAACAAAACCTCAGCGTCTCTGAGATTGAAGGCAAGAGGCAGATAATCCATTACTTTACCCTTGTATAACCTCGACGCCTCTCATATAGGGCACGAGCGCTCGCGGTATAACAATCGAACCATCTTCTTGCTGATAGTTCTCTAGCAAGGCTACCAAGGTTCTTCCAACGGCTAGCCCAGAGCCGTTCAAGGTGTGAACGAGTTCGGGCTTGCCCGTCTCTGGGTTGCGCCAACGAGCTTGAAGTCTACGCGCCTGATAGTCACCAAAGTTAGAGCACGATGAGATCTCGCGATATGCGCTTTGGCCAGGTAACCAAACCTCAAGATCGTAGGTTTTTTGCGCGGAAAACCCCAGATCACCGCCGCACAATACCACCTTGCGATACGGCAATTCTAAAGCTTGCAAGATCGCTTCAGCGTGCCCGGTCAGCGCTTCAAGCGCCGCTTCCGAGTCATTGGGGCGGACAATCTGGACGAGCTCCACCTTTTCAAACTGATGTTGTCGGATCATGCCTCGTGTGTCTCGGCCAGAGGCCCCGGCTTCACTGCGAAAACACGGCGTATGACAGGCGAATTTTAAGCCATACTCGAGTTGCTCGGCGCTGAGGATCTCGTCCCGAACCAGGTTGGTCACCGGAACCTCGGCCGTGGGCGTTAGATAAAATGCATGCTCTGTTTGGAGCTTGAACAAGTCTTCCTCAAACTTAGGTAGCTGCCCTGTGCCTTGCAATGAGGTCGCATTGACAATGTAAGGCACATAGACCTCTTGATAGCCATGTTGCTCGGTGTGAGTGTCGAGCATAAATTGCGTGAGAGCCCGGTGCAGTCGGGCGAGGCCTGATTGCAATACCGTGAAACGAGAGCCCGCTATCTTAGCCCCTTGCTCTTGACTGAGCTGACGCAAGGCCTCACCCAAATCAACGTGATCCTTGGGCTCGAAATCGAAGATTCTGGGTTCGCCCCAGCGATAGACCTCTTGGTTATCCTCTTCGCTACTGCCAGCAGGAACCTGCGTGCTCGGGATGTTCGGCGTTGCTAGA
The DNA here is from genome assembly GCF_009910365.1 of Aequoribacter fuscus. Lineage (NCBI taxonomy): Bacteria > Pseudomonadati > Pseudomonadota > Gammaproteobacteria > Cellvibrionales > Halieaceae > Aequoribacter > Aequoribacter fuscus. The sequence goes on from NZ_CP036423.1 coordinate 1,548,868, forward strand.
AGCATCGCTTCCAATTTTCCTTGGATTTCTTTCGCTTCCTGAGTGGCTGCGCCGAGCTGCTCGTCGATAAGCTCGAGGATGGCGGCGACTTCCGCTTTGGCCTCGTCAACGCTTTTGCCTGAAGCAACTAAGCTTCCAATTTTCTTAGAGGCTTGCTTCCGCTGTGCCTGTAAGTCCTGTGCGCTGATATCCGCTTGCTTGCGTGCAGCATCAAGTCGCTCGAAGGCTTCGCGATCGAAAGCAAATCCTTTGACCGCTAGTTTCGCAACCACTTCATCCAAATTGTTACGTATGTACTTCAGATCTAACATAATATTCCAGCAATTAACTAAGAGTTCTCGCCGCGTAAATGCCCGCCATTGCGCCGCCGACGCAGAGAATGACAGAGGCCGCGATATAGCTTGCAGCAAGAGCTGCTCGCCCGTTGTGTATTAACTGTACTGTCTCGAGTGAAAATGACGAGAACGTTGTGAAGCCGCCTAACAAACCGGTCATGAGGAATAGCCTTAGCCAATCCGCATGGACTACGCGGTCGGCGAATATAACGCTTATTAACCCAATAACAAACGAGCCGATGACATTCACCACGAAGGTCCCTGTGGGAAAGGCAGAGACAAAATGGCTGGCGATCCAATGACCCAGCGCGGCTCTGAAGCCCGCCCCTAAACCGCCGCCAGCCATGATCACACAAAGCATCCGCCAGTCCAAACCAACACCCTACGCCGTTAAAGGGGTTATTGTACCTTGTTTGCAGACAAGATCCGACTCGCCGCAATCACAAATTACTGAATTTCTGTGCCGGGTGGGGGGTTAAACGTAAAAACATCTTCGGGGAAGTGTCCCGGTTTAGTGTTGACTATCTCGATAAGGCTGCGATGCCCAAGACTTGTGTGTATTTCTATGCTTCGGGGATAGCCCTCTCGGGTTAAGGCTATGCGGATGGCTTGAATTTGGCTGTCGCTATCGCGCGGGGCAAGGGACAACTGATCGTCGGTTTCTGTCACCGCATAACGCTGTTCGAGAACGCTTTTATTGCCGCTAAATAAAGCAAGCGTTGCTTGATCGCCACTGCTCTCGTTTGAATGAAACGTCGCCACTTCTAACCAAGGATCGTAATGCCATACGCCGATTGCAGTAGCATAAAACGTCTGAGGATCCGGCGTTTGAACTTCCCACAGCGCATAATTGGGGCGTTGCAGGATCAAATCACCCTCGCTCGTTCTGATGAGGGTGCCGTTAACATCGTACTCAAATTGCGTGAACGAAGCACTTAAACCGTCCCAAGACAGCCAGCGGTCAAAGACCGATTCCGAAGCCGCGCTCGTCGACGTGATAAATAAGTACAGCATCGTGGCTGTAATGAGTCGTAAGTGCATCAGACATCTACCGGTGGAGGTGCCAACACATCGCGCTGTCCGTTATGTCCCATCGTTGAAACAACGCCCGCAGCCTCCATTGCTTCGATCAGTCGAGCGGCACGGTTGTAACCGATACGCAACTTGCGTTGTACCGAGGATATTGACGCTCTGCGCGATTCCAAAACGAAATGTACGGCTTCGTCATACAGAGGGTCCGCCTCGGGATCATCACCACCACTGCTTTGCAGCTCTTGAGCGGTCACGGGGGTATTGCCGCCCTCTTCCAGCAAACCTTCGATGTAGTCGGGCTTACCGCGTTTTTTCCAATCGGCAACAACGCGGTGTACTTCGTCATCCGAGCAAAAAGCGCCGTGGACACGGGTCGGAAGTCCCGATCCTGGCGGTAAATAAAGCATGTCGCCATGTCCTAGCAGCTGCTCGGCGCCACCCTGATCCAAAATGGTTCGGCTGTCTATCCGAGAGGACACTTGAAACGCAATACGGGTGGGTACGTTGGCTTTGATTAAGCCGGTAATCACATCGACCGAAGGTCTTTGTGTTGCCAGTATGAGATGAATGCCCGCGGCCCTCGCTTTTTGAGCAATACGAGCGATTAGCTCTTCGACTTTTTTGCCCACAATCATGATCATGTCGGCGAACTCGTCGATGACAACGACGATCGAGGGCAAGTGCTCTAGTGCTGGTGGCACTGGTTCTTGATCAGCAAACATGACGTCTTTGCTGGGTCGCCATGTTGGATCAGTAATAACCTCACCCGCCCGCTTTGCGTCCTCGATTTTGCGGTTATAACCGCTTAAGTTTCTAACCCCAAGCGAGGCCATGACTTTGTAGCGGCGCTCCATCTCAGCGACACACCAGCGCAAGCCATTGGCAGCATCTTTCATGTCGGTAATCACCGGCGTGAGCAAATGTGGGATGCCATCGTACACCGATAGCTCAAGCATTTTTGGGTCGACGAGTAACAAACGAACATCGTCTGGTGTGCATTTATACAGCAAGCTTAACAGCATTGCGTTGACGCCTACCGACTTGCCAGAGCCCGTTGTGCCCGCCACCAAGAGATGTGGCATTTTTGCAAGATCTGCGACGACGGGTAGACCCGAGATGTCGTGACCTAGTGCCAAGGTCAACGGCGATTTCGCTGTGTCAAAGGCTCGGGACGAGAGCACCTCGCGAAAATTCACGATTTCTCGATCTTCGTTGGGTATCTCGATGCCCACCACGGACTTGCCAGGAATGACCTCTACCACCCGAACACTAATAACGGCAAGACTGCGGGCCAAGTCCTTGGCAAGGTTGGAAATGCGCGAGACCTTGACACCCGCTGCCGGCTGGATTTCGAACCGTGTAATTACGGGGCCCGGGTACACTGCGACCACTTCGGCCGTAATACCAAAATCTTTGAGCTTGAGTTCGAGCAGGCGTGACATCCCCTCTAGAGCCTCTTTACTGAAGCCTTTATTGGGGTCATGGGATGCGGGATCTAGCAGTTCGAGTGCCGGCAATTCTCCTGCAGGAACCATGTCTTGAAATAGATTGACCTGCTTTTCTTTCTCGGCTCGCTCGCTTTTCTCGACGGGTTTACTGGGCGCCTTTATTTTGGGCGGAGTGCGCAATTTTTGCGTTTCGACGTGCTGCTGTATTTCGATCTTGCGAGACAGTTGCGCTCGTGCTTTTGCTCGTTTTTCCCGTATTTTTCCTACTTGGTAATAGCACCAATGCCAACTTGCGCTGCAGTAACGTATCGTCCGTTCGCCTAAGGCGTCCATCACTTTCAGCCAGCTGAGCCCGGTGAATATGCTGATCCCAAAGAGAAACAAGGCAACCAATAAAACGCGAGCGCCGAGGCCAGAAAACCAGTCGTTGAATACCTGCCCCACCATCAGGCCGACAATACCGCCCGCGCCCTGCGGTAGATTTGAGGCGCCTGCTTGATTCAAAGACGCCAAGGCACAGCCAGCGCCCACAATGAGAGCCAGGCCTAGGCTTCGCAGGGCCACCAGTTCGCGCCAGCGATCGGCGTCGCCCATGCGCTCAAGAACCATTTGAATCGCCTTGATAGCGAGTAGGATTGGCACGCCGAATGCCCAATAGCCAATGAGAGAAAAGCTAATATCGGCAAGGTAGGCCCCAAAAACACCCGCCGAATTGAGCGTTTGGTCGTTGAGCCCCGATGTGGACCATGCCGGATCGCTGGGGCTGTACGAAAATAAAGCAATTAACAAATAAATACAGCTCGCCGTGACGCCAATCAGTGCGCCTTCTGCAAGTCGATTTCGTACGGTGTTGTTGGATGTCATGGCGCTATAGTATCCCGATACTTCATTGGATTAAAAGGCCAACAACAAACGTGCCCCATGCTTTGCCCCGACGCGCCGTTTACTCTAGACTTACGCGCTTATTAAACACGCTTTGGAATCCCTATGTCAGAACATCGTAAAGTGATCATTCTTGGCTCTGGCCCCGCCGGTTACACGGCGGCCATCTACGCAGCTCGCGCCAATTTGTCTCCCTTGGTTATTACCGGGATGCAGCAAGGTGGACAGCTCACCACAACAACCGAGGTTGAAAACTGGCCAGCAGGTGCAGAGGGCTTGCAGGGCCCGCAACTCATGGCTGACATGCTAGAGCACGCCGAGCGCTTCGACACCGAAATTGTGTTTGATCACATCGAGAGAGTCGATCTGCAGCAGCGGCCTTTTCGACTTGAAGGTTCAAAGGTTTACACCTGTGACGCTCTGATTATTGCAACCGGCGCGAGTGCCCAATATTTGGGTTTACCCAGCGAGGCAGCCTTCATGGGTAAAGGTGTGTCGGCATGTGCCACCTGCGATGGTTTTTTCTACCGCAATCAAAAAGTAGCGGTCGTGGGCGGCGGTAATACTGCAGTCGAGGAGGCTCTTTATTTATCCAATATCGCCTCAGAGGTGACGCTCATACATCGACGCGACACTCTGCGCGCCGAGAAAATCATGCAAGACAAACTGTTCGCCCGCGAAGCTGAGGGTCGAATTAAGATCCTGTGGAACCACCAGCTCGAAGAAGTGTTGGGTGACGAGCAAGGTGTCACCGGTTTGAAGTTAAGGGCAATCGGGTCCGGTGCTGAACACGTGATCGATGTGGCCGGTGTATTCATCGCAATTGGGCACAAACCAAATACCGACATCTTTAAAGGCCAGCTCGACATGGAGGGCGGCTATTTAACCATCCACTCAGGTACCAACGGTAATGCGACGGCCACGAGCATTGAAGGCGTCTTCGCGGCTGGCGATGTCGCCGACCACATCTATCGACAAGCAATCACTTCGGCTGGCTTTGGTTGCATGGCGGCGCTAGACGCAGAACGTTATTTAGACGATCAATAATTGGTGGACGTTTTTGGGTTTCCCCCCACTCAGCAAGCCCTAAACGACCCACCAGGTTTGCTGGCCATGGGGGGCGATTTAAGCCCCGAACGCCTGCTTCACGCCTATTCTTTGGGTATCTTTCCGTGGTACTCGGATGGCGAGCCGATTCTGTGGTGGACGCCAGATCCTCGCTGCGTCTTGCTCCCGAACCAAATTCGGGTGTCTAAATCGTTAAAAAAACGACTACGCAAACCCTACACGGTAACGGTCAATCGGGCCTTTGCCCAAGTGATGTTGCACTGCGCCACCGTCGACGGGCGGATCGATAACACGTGGATTAGCCAAGAGATGCATCAAGCCTACAACGAACTTCATCGGCTTGGTTATGCTCATTCTATCGAGGTGTGGTTAGACGCTGAACTCATCGGAGGGCTGTATGGTTTGCGGCTTGGTCGCGTTTTTTTTGGTGAATCGATGTTCAGTCGCGCGACTGACGGCTCGAAAATTGCGCTCACAGCGCTCGCTGTCTTGTGCTCAAAGGCCGGCGTTAACCTCATAGACTGTCAGGTTGAGAACCCCCATTTGATGAGTATGGGCGCGAGTCTGTTGCCACGACTAGACTTCGAACGCATCCTCGGCGAGAATGTCCACGCAGACATAGATCATCGTTGTTGGCGCTTAGAAGAGCGGACCAAGGAACTCCTGTGAGCTCATCCTTACATCATCTAAAAGTATTCACAACCTATCCGCACGAGTGCAGCTATTTGTTGGGCAAAGAGGCAACGACTCTCTTTGTCGATCCAAAGCAAGAGGTCGATCAAAACCTATACACCTCGCTGTCACGTATGGGATTCCGTCGGTCCGGACAGCACATGTATAAGCCCAACTGTGCGAGCTGTCAGGCCTGTGTTCCGGCCCGCATACCGGTTGCTGACTTTATGCCGAGTCGAAATCAACGGCGGGTGCTTAAACGCAATGCTGATTTGCGAGTGCAAAGCCTGGCGACGCTTGAGGCCCGAGAAGTCTATCCTTTGTACGAAAAGTACATCAGCGCCCGACATCGCGACGGCGATATGTATCCCCCCAGCGTGGAGCAATTTAAGTCATTTTTAGGTCAGGCTTGGGATTTTACTCGTTACTATTGCTTCAGTGCTGGCGATGCGTTGAAAGCGGTGGCCGTCGTGGACCACTTGAATGACGGTTTTTCCGCGATTTACACTTTCTTCGATCCCGCCGATGACGCCCGGAGCTTAGGCAAGTTCGTCATTTTGTGGCAAATAGAACTCGCCAAGCAACTCAACCTTCCCTACGTTTACTTAGGCTACTGGGTACAGAATTGTCGTAAGATGGATTACAAAATCCAGTACAAACCCATCGAACTCCTCAATCAGGGCGAATGGGTGAGGACAGAACCTCGCTAAATTGCGTTTTTTGGTGGCGTTATGCGGCCAGTTAAGGCAAAATGCGCACCGATTTCAGCAAGAGCTTACGGTGCATGGCTAAAGAAGATCAGATTGAAATGGACGGCGAAGTCATTGACACGCTTCCCAATACTACTTTTCGCGTCAAGTTAGAGAATGGTCACGTTGTGACGGCGCACATTAGCGGCAAAATGCGCAAGCATTACATCCGCATTTTGACCGGAGACAAAGTGCGAGTTGAACTCACTCCCTACGACCTGACCAAAGGTCGCATCACCTATCGCGAGCGATAAAATGCCTTGAGCTTAGCTCAAGGCTTCCAATTCTTGCTCCTGCGGCTGCGAGCTCTCAACATCCAGAGTCAATGTGTCGCCAGTGTCGCTCACGCGCACATGGACGGTTCCGCCCGCAGCGGACAAGGAGCCAAAAAGCACGAGCTCGGCAAGCGGCTTCTTAATGTATTCCTGTATGACGCGCGCCATTGGTCTGGCACCCATGTGCATGTCGTAGCCCTTCTCTACCAGCCATAAGCGAGCATCTTCGTCGACCTGTAATTGCACCCGCTTGTCGTCTAGCTGACCCTGAAGCTCCGTCAGGAATTTATCGACAACCGTGAGTATCACGTCTTCACCGAGCGGTTCAAATTCTACAATACTGTCGAGGCGATTGCGGAACTCCGGAGTGAACAATCGATTGATCGCTTCCATACCGTCGGTGCGATGATCTTGCTGAGTAAAGCCAATTGATCGACGGCTGATTCGCTCGGCACCCGCGTTGGTTGTCATGACCAAGATCACGTTGCGGAAGTCCGCTTTTCGGCCGTTATTGTCAGTGAGCGACCCATGATCCATCACCTGTAGCAACAAATTGAATACTTCTGGGTGCGCCTTTTCGATCTCATCGAGCAATACGACCGCGTGCGGATGTTTGGTTACGGCGTCCGTTAGCAGTCCCCCTTGATCAAACCCAACATAGCCTGGAGGTGCGCCAATCAGCCTTGAAACCGTATGGCGCTCCATGTATTCGCTCATATCGAAGCGAATAAGTTCGAGTCCGAGCATTGTTGCGAGTTGGCGGGTGACTTCCGTCTTGCCAACACCGGTCGGCCCAGCTAACAGAAAGCTGCCGATGGGTTTGTGCTCCGACTTTAGCCCAGCTCGAGCAAGCTTGATCGCTGAGCTGAGCTCCGATACCGCTTTGTCTTGGCCAAAAACCACCATCTTCAGATTGCTCTCAAGCTTTTCAAGCGTTGATTTGTCGTCGCGACTGACTGATTTCGGCGGAATTCTCGCGATCTTAGCGACAATCGCTTCGATGTCGCTAACGCCAATTTGTTTTTTGCGCTTCGATTTTGGTAGTAGCTGCTGGTACGCCCCTGCCTCGTCGATGACGTCAATGGCTTTGTCTGGCAAGAAACGATCCGTAATATAACGAGCTGCCAGATCCGTGGCGACTCGCAGTGCTTTGTCGGTGTAGCGGACCTTGTGATGCTCTTCGAATCTGGACTTTAGGCCCTTCAAGATTTTGTACGCGTCGTCTGGTGAGGGCTCGGTCACATCGATCTTTTGAAACCGACGACTGAGGGCCTTATCTTTATCGAAGATACCGCGGTATTCAGCGTAGGTTGTCGATCCGACGCAGCGCAGTTTGCCCGATGTCAACAGCGGCTTCAGTAAGTTGCTTGCGTCCATCACACCACCGGATGCAGCACCGGCGCCAATGATGGTGTGAATTTCATCGATAAATAAAATGGCGCCTTCGTGCTTCGACAGTTCTTTCAGCAAACCCTTGAAGCGTTTTTCGAAGTCGCCGCGGTATTTCGTGCCTGCAAGCAGGGCCCCCATATCCAGGGAATACACGGTGCTTTGCGCCAACATTTCGGGCGCATCCCCATCGTGGATGAGTTTTGCAAGTCCCTCAACGATTGCGGTCTTACCCACGCCAGACTCGCCCACCAGTAGCGGGTTGTTCTTGCGACGTCGGGCGAGCACTTGCGCTAGTCGCTCTACTTCGTCGGCGCGCCCTATCAAAGGGTCTATGTCTCCCTCACCCGCTTTTACGTTGAGATTGGTCGCAAAATTTGTCAGCGGATTACCCTCGCCGCTTTCCTCGCTGGAGTCGCTCGTGTTTGTTTGATTAATTTCCGGCTCGGCGTTGTCCTCGATTTTTGATACGCCATGGGTAATATAATTCACCACATCTAAACGGGATATGTTCTGGGTTTTTAGGTAGTAAACCGCTTGGCTCTCCTGCTCGCTAAAGATAGCCACCAGTATGTTCGCACCGCTGACTTCGTCTTTGCCCGAGCTCTGTACGTGGAACACAGCTCGCTGAATAACGCGTTGAAAGCCCAAGGTTGGGTGTGTATCGAACTGATCGCTCGCGCTATCTTCCATCAGGGGAGTTGTGGAGTCGATAAACTCGACAAGATCAGCGCGTAACGCCTCGCTGTCTGCGCCGCAGTGTTTTAACACCAAGGCCGCATCGGGGTTATCTAACATGGCTAACAACAGGTGTTCTACCGTGAGATACTCGTGCTGTTTGGACTGTGCCGAGCGAAATGCCTCGTTCAAGCTTAGCTCTAATGCCTTATTTAACATCACGTCTTCCTCTAGGACTCATCGTCGCTCATTGGTTCAACTTCGCACAGGAGTGGGTGCTGGTTTTCCCGCGAAAACTCATTGACTTCGTAGGCTTTGGTTTCCGCAACATCACGAGGATAGATACCGCAGACGCCCTTACCCTGAGTGTGCACCGCCAGCATGATTTGAGTGGCTTTTTCTCGATTCATTCGAAAAAAACGCTCTAATACGAGTACGACAAATTCCATGGGCGTGTAGTCGTCATTCATTAATACCACTTTGTAAAGGGGTGGTTTCTTCAGCGCGGGTTTGGCCGGCGCTACTGCGAGTCCGGTTCCGTCGTCGTGTTGGTCTGGATGTTGCTCACTCATTGGAAATGTTACCGCCTAATTTGTCGTCATTATAGAGCATGTCACTTACGCTCGCAGAGATATACAGATTATCTGCGGCTGAATCCAAAAAATACAAGGGTAAAAGTGAGGCATAAAAAAACCCGCGACACGGCTGCTGGCCAATGCGCGGGTTCGTGTCGTCAAAAAATCTTACATTTTGGCAATGATCTGCTTTCCGAACTCTGAGCAGCTCAACAGCGTTGCGCCGTCCATCAGACGCTCGAAGTCGTAGGTTACCGTCTTGGCCTGGATTGCACCGTTCATGCCATCTATAATCAGGTCAGCAGCCTCGTTCCAGCCCATGTGACGCAGCATCATCTCAGCCGACAAGATCAGTGAGCCGGGGTTTACTTTGTCTTGGCCAGCGTACTTAGGCGCGGTGCCGTGCGTGGCTTCGAACAGAGCGACGGTGTCACTCAGGTTTGCACCCGGGGCGATACCGATACCACCCACCTGCGCTGCTAAAGCGTCTGATAAGTAATCGCCGTTCAAGTTTAGGGTCGCTACAACGCTATACTCGGCTGGACGGGTTAGAATCTGTTGCAACATAGCATCGGCAATGACGTCTTTGATCACGATTTCTTTACCGTTATTGGGGTTCTTAATCGAAACCCATGGGCCGCCATCAAGAAGCTCGCCGCCAAATTCATTTTGGGCCAGCGCATAACCCCAGTCACGGAAAGCCCCCTCGGTGAACTTCATGATGTTGCCTTTATGCACCAGCGTAACCGAAGGTAAGTCTTGGTCGATTGCATACTGGATGGCTTTGCGAACCAAACGCTCCGTACCCTCTTTGGATACTGGCTTGATTCCGATACCGACGTTTTGTGGGAAGCGAATCTTGGTCACGCCCATTTCGTTCAAAAGAAAATCGACCACTTTTTCCGCTTCTGGCGTGCCCGCTTGGTATTCCACCCCAGCGTAGATATCTTCTGAGTTCTCGCGGAAAATCACCATGTTGCAAGCACCTGGGTCTTTCACGGGCGAAGGCACACCTTCAAACCAACGGACAGGGCGCAAACAGGTGTATAGGTCCAACTCTTGGCGCAGTGCCACGTTCAATGAACGGAAGCCCCCACCTACGGGTGTTGTCAAAGGACCTTTGATGGCAACGGAGTAAGCTTTGATTGCGTCTAGTGTTTCTTCTGGGAACCAATCGCCGTCGTACAGTTCGGCTGCTTTTTCACCGGTATAAATTTCCATCCAAGAAATTTTCTTCTCGCCGCCATAGGCCTTTTCGACAGCCGCATCGACAACATCGATCATGACTGGGCTGATATCCACTCCAATACCATCGCCTTCGATGTAAGGAATGATTGGATTGTTGGGGACGTTCAGGCTGTGATCTTCATTGACAGTAATGGCTTGGCCCTCAGTAGGCACCTGAATGTGTTTGTATCCCATAGCTAACTCCGTAAAAAAATTTAAAACAATTGTTCGCGAACGCAAACCGCTTAGGCGCGGGAATGATATCATAGACCAACTATGGATGACCTCATTTTGCTTAACAAACCCATGAATATGCTCTCTCAATTTAGCTCAGAGGGAGAAAAACAGGGTATTTCCACACTGCTCAGTGCCCCTGGGTATCGCATAGCCGGTCGACTCGACTCCGATTCGGAAGGTCTGCTGGTGTTGACCTCTTATGGTCGGCTGCAAGCGTATCTGACTGCCCCGAAACACAACACCTGGAAATATTATTACGTCCAGGTGGAAGGCCAGATCGATGAGCAGGCAGTTTGTCGCTTGCAAGCCGGAGTGCAGCTCAAGGATGGTCCGACGTTGCCCGCCCGAGTGAAGGTCATTGAGCCGCCTTCGCTATGGCAGCGAACACCGCCAGTGCGATACAGAGCTCACATACCGACATCATGGCTGGAAATCGGGCTGCAGGAAGGTCGCAATCGTCAAATAAGACGCATGACCGCGCACGTGGGCTACCCTACCCTGCGTTTGGTCCGGTTCCGATCAGGACCGTTTAAATTGGCGGATTTGGGCCCCGGTGAATACGTCCGCATTCCCATCCCTGACGACATGACGTCTTTTGCTCAGTCGTCTCAAAGACCGCGTCCTCGGGCGCGCGATGCACGCAATCCCAATTCGAGGCAAAAAAAGTGAGCGATTTCCGAGTCACTGTTGCGACGGTGGTCGCTCACGAGGGCCGATTTTTAATGGTGGAAGAGCGCGACAAGCGGTCTTTGCAGATGGTCTTCAATCAGCCCGCAGGCCACCTCGAAGTAGGCGAGACGATCATTGAAGGTGCGATCAGAGAGACCCTCGAGGAAACTGGCTTCGTCGTCGCCCCCAATGGCGTGGTCAGTATAGGCCTGTATCGCCCTGAAAATCGGCCCGATACCTATTGCCGGATCACCCTGAGTGCAGTGCTCCGCACGCATGGTTCGAACCCCGAGTTAGACCCCGATATTCATCAGGTGTTGTGGATGAGTCGCGAGCAAATCGAGGCCAACTCTGCTAAACTCCGCAGCCCTATGGTACTCGACAGTATCGAACGTTATCAACGCGGGCAAATCTACCCGCTGACCATGTTGGCACATTATGAATCCTAAGCAGAAAGTCATTGTTGGATTGTCCGGAGGCGTGGATTCTTCGGTTGCTGCTTTGTGCTTAATTGAACAGGGCTTCGACGTTGAAGCCTTGTTTATGAAAAACTGGGACGAGGATGACGATACCGAATACTGCACAGCGATGCAGGATTTTGCCGATGCCTCTGCCGTTGCTGCGGCGCTTGGTATTGTGTTGCATGGCGCGAATTTTGCGCGCGAATACTGGGATCGGGTGTTCGAGTACTTTCTGGCGGAATACCGAGCCGGACGTACACCAAACCCAGACATACTGTGCAACAAAGAAATTAAATTCAAAGCGTTCTTGGACTACGCCCTAAACCTTGGCGCCGACTTCATAGCCACTGGCCACTACGCGAGGACGGGGTTAGACAATGCCGGCTTGACGACCCTTCAAAAAGGCGCCGATCCAAACAAAGACCAAAGTTATTTTCTGCATCAAGTGCCTCACCAAGCGCTTGCGAAAACACTCTTTCCCTTGGGGGATATGCATAAAACCGAGGTGCGGGAGCGCGCAAAAGCAGCCGGTTTGGCGACTTTTGATAAAAAAGACTCCACTGGGATTTGCTTTATTGGTGAACGACGATTTACGGATTTCTTATCAACCTATTTACCGGCGCAGCCTGGCAAAATTGTGGCAGTCTCGGGCGAAGAACTTGGAAGTCACCAGGGTTTGATGTATCACACGATTGGGCAGCGTCAGGGCTTGGGTATCGGCGGTACCAAGGACTTTGGCGACGCTCCCTGGTACGTGGTGGATAAAGACCTCGACAACAACAGACTTATCGTCGCGCAGGGTAATCAGCATCCGAGTTTATTTAAGCAACGTTTGACCGTAGTCGATCCGTTCTGGATTGGGACGCCTCCTCCGAGAGATTTTCGCTGCTCAGCGAAGATTCGCTATCGACAGCCCGACCAGCCATGTTCGGTCTCCTACCAGGGAGGAGATCTTCTTGTGGAATTTGATCAGGCCCAGCGCGCCATTACGCCGGGGCAGTCAGTCGTTTTTTACGATGGCGACCGCTGTCTCGGCGGTGGCGTTATAGCAGGTGCGTCATGAGTCGATTCGAAGATCAAGTCATTGCTTTGGCTGGGGTAGCGCAGAGTGCGCGCTTAGTGGATCGTATCGCCGTGAACGGGCAAAGCCCTGAGCTATTCATGAATGCCTCAATTAAGTCCTTGTTCGAGTTCGAGGCGAGCAACACGGCTGAAATTTTCCAAGGGCTCGGTGGGGTTAGGCTAGGCTTGCAAACTCTCGAGGCGGCCATGGGCAAATCCTCCGCGCCGGAGTTGAGTAACACGCTGCGTTACGTGTTCGGTATTCTTCATCTCGAGCGAAAATTCAATGCAGACGCAACAATGCAAGCAACTGTTCGCTCCAGGTTAGAGCACACTGCCTTCAAGGCTGAGCATTTTAGCGACAATCCAAAATCACTGGTTCATAACTTGGCGGGGATTTACCAAGATACCTTGAGTCAGCTTAGTTTTCGCATCAAGGTAACGGGCAACAGCGAATTCTTGGGTCAAGAACATTACGCCGATCAGATACGTGCCCTCCTGCTCGCGGGTATTCGTGCCGCTTTTCTGTGGCGGCAGTTAGGTGGCACAAGATGGCGTTTACTGTTGCAGCGCAGTAAAGTCGCCGAGACTGCAAAAACTCTCAGTCATTTACAAACTCATTAGGTTTAGGAATTTTTATGCTCAATCTTGACGCTTTAACTGCGGTCACCCCTATCGATGGACGCTATCGTTCAAAAGCAGCCGCTTATGGCGATGTGTTTAGTGAGTATGGTCTGATTAAACGACGTGTTTTGGTCGAAGTGCGCTGGCTCGAGTTTATGTCGAAGCATCCTGGCATACCCGAAGTGCCTGCGTTCTCAGACTCGGATTACCTCTATCTGAATGCCATCGCAGACAATTTCTCGATCACCGACGCCGAACAAATCAAACAGACCGAAGCGACGACGAATCACGATGTAAAAGCCGTTGAGTATTTCATCAAAGATAAGTTGGTTGAGCGCCCCGCTCTTCACGCTGCGACTGAGTTCGTTCATTTCGCGTGCACCAGCGAAGATATCAACAACCTGTCGCATGCTCTGATGTTAAAAGATGGTTTGTCCCAGGTGCTCCTGCCTCAGCAGCGCGCGGTTGTCCAAGCACTGAGAGCTTTATGTGCTGACAATGCCGACGTGCCGATGCTGTCACGAACTCATGGTCAGACGGCATCACCAACAACGCTCGGCAAGGAGTTTGCCAATGTTGTAGCGCGTCTCGAGCGACAGCTTATCCAGATTGAGTCGGTGCCTATGCTGGGCAAGTTTAACGGCGCCGTGGGTAACTACAACGCCCACATCAGTGCTTATCCTGAGCTTGACTGGGAGCAAATTTCGCAGCAGTTTGTCGAGAGCTTAGGGCTTGCGTGGAACCCCTACACGACACAAATAGAGCCCCACGACTACATGGCCGAGCTGTTCGATGCGCTCGCTCGCTACAACACCATCGTGCTGGATTTAGATCGTGATATCTGGGCTTACATATCCAATGGCTATTTTAAGCAAAAAACTATTGCGGGCGAAATAGGCTCTTCCACCATGCCGCACAAAGTCAATCCCATAGATTTTGAAAACTCTGAGGGCAATCTTGGTTTAGCCAATGCTGTATTTGCCCACATGGCTCAAAAGCTTCCTATCAGCCGATGGCAACGAGACCTTACGGATTCAACGGTGCTGCGGAATATGGGCGTGGGCTTTGCCTACACCTCGATTGCGCTGGCATCAACGCTTAAGGGGTTGGGCAAGCTTGAGGTCAATCACGCTGCAATTGCATCAGATTTAGGCCAAGCGTGGGAGGTATTAGCCGAACCCGTGCAGACCGTCATGCGCCGCTATGGTATTGAGAAGCCCTACGAAAAGTTAAAAGAGCTCACTCGGGGGAAAACGATTGACGCCGAGGCGATGGCGCAGTTCATTCAAACCCTGGAAATACCCGACGAGGCCAAAGCCGCCTTGCTAAGCTTGCGACCCGACACTTATATCGGTATCGCTGATCGGCTTGCTCGCAAGATTTAAGATTTGAAGGTCAAATGTGAAGTCTGTCACACTGAAACTTTGCGAAATCGAAGACTGGGTTTATTCTTAGCGAATGATTAAACACGAACGCAAAGAACTCGCCATAAGAATCGAGAAGCTCGATTGGAGCAAAGGCCAATCCGTGCTTGCGATGATTCGTAGGCGCGTATTTATTGACGAGCAAGGCATTCCTGAATCCGATGAAATGGATAGCTTGGACGCCAGCGCGCAGCACTACGTTGCCATCGTCGACAAAAAACCTGTTGGCACGGCGCGGCGACTTGGAGATGGACGCGTTGGCCGTATGGCCGTACTCAGTGCCTATCGTAACTCTGGGGTCGGATCAGCCCTGATGCGCTACATTATTGATGATGCAATGAAGTCAGGGTTGCCCCGTTTGTATTTGCACGCGCAAACAGCAGCCATTGAGTTCTATGCGCGTCACGGTTTTGCTGCCGTCGGGGAAATGTTCGAAGAAGCCGCAATGAGCCATCAGGCCATGGAAAGGCCCCTACATTATCAGGATTACAACGACCGTATCATTGCCGCGAGTTACCCATCACCGAGTGACCAGCTGGTTCTAAATCTTGCTCTACGAGCCAATCGTACGATTCGTATCTTTAGCGACACGCTGGATCACCTGTTGTTTGATAACAAGGAGCTTGCCGATAGGTTGTCTGATTTAGCACGTTCAACCCGCGATTCTCAAGTACAAATCTTGATTACTAACAGCCAGCTCATACAGCAAAAAGGCCACAGGTTGCTTGATCTTTCTCGACGTCTGCCCAGTTCTGTGCATTTTCACATAACTAAAGTGCCAGAGGCCTTGGCGGGTAAGATGTTGGTCCTGGCAGATCATGATGGCGTGTTGTACCTGCCAAACATTAATGATGGCCGAGTGCGATTTGAGCCCTCGGATAGGCCTTTGTGTATGAGGCTTATCGAAGCCTTTGATCGAGTGTGGCAGCGCAGCGAGGAGGACCCTAACCTGCGCGAGCTTGGCATCTAAAGCATCAGCCCGATACGATCAGCATCGTACACGAGATCGTAGGTCTTTAGCGCAGGGCACGGAAAACCCGCAGGCTTTACCAAGGCACCGGAGCGTTTTAGGTCAAACTCAAATCCGTGGGCTGAGCACAGAATAAGACCGTCACTTATCTTTGCGTAATCGAGCGCGTAGTTTTGGTGCGGGCAGGTACGTGAGAACGCATAAGTCTGCCCATCTTCATGAAGAAGAATGATATCCGCTCCGTCAATTTTAAACGCTTGACGATAACCCTCATGGAGGTTGATCAATCGCTCTAGTGGTATGAAGCGCATGCCGCCCCGCCTTTAAAGTAGATCAAGAATCCGCTTCGCCGCAGTGTAAGTGGTGACATCCTGCTCGGCAACCGCTTTCTCGAGCTCTGGCAGCAAAGCTTTGATTTGAGAGTTTGCGCGAAGCTTAGCCTCTAAACCCTCGCGGATCAGCTGATGCATCCACTGCAACCGTTGTGACTGCCGGTCGCGTGTGAGCGCGCCGTTGACTCGGGACTGGTCCCAGTAGTCATATATCATCTCCCAGACTTCACGAATGCGCTCATTGTGAAGCGCAGAGCATGTAAGCACTCTAGGCGTCCAAAATCCACTGTGCCTCAGCAAGTGCATAGCATTCTGGTAATGGCGTTTTGCCTGCTCCGCCAGACCTAAACTCTCGCCATCGGCCTTGTTGATCACCAGCGCATCCGCAAGCTCTAAAATCCCTTTTTTTATGCCTTGCAACTCATCGCCGCCGCCAGGAAGCATCAGCAACATGAAAAAATCGACCATGCCCGCCACTTGGTGCTCAGACTGCCCCACGCCGACAGTTTCGACCAATATCACGTCATAACCCGCTGCTTCGCACAGCAGCATAGTTTCTCGCGTTTTTTGAGCCACGCCACCTAAGGCGGTACCGGCTGGACTTGGGCGAATGAAGGCGTCGTTGCTGCGCGAAAGTAGTTCCATTCGCGTTTTATCGCCAAGGATTGAACCCCCTGCGATGGGTGAGCTTGGATCTACTGCCAATACGGCGACCTTCTTGCCCAACGACAACAGGTATAGACCAAAGGCCTCTATGAACGTGGACTTACCCACGCCTGGCACACCGCTGATCCCAATTCTCACGCTATTTCCAGTGTGTGGAAGTAAATCGGCGAGCAGCTCTTGAGCGTTCTCACGGTCTTGTTCGCGGGTGCTTTCGATCAGCGTAATGGCCTTGGCCAGCGCCCTGCGCTGGCCAGATCTGATCGCCTCAGGCGTTAACTTCATTACTCGGCCAATGATTCTCTTACTGCGTCGAGAACGGCGCGAGCGGAGACTGGAATGGGCGTGCCCGGGCCAAAGATGCATCGAACACCCGCATCGTAAAGGCCTTGATAGTCCTGTTTAGGGATAACGCCGCCAGCAATCACAACAATGTCATCAGCGCCTTGCTTTCTGAGCTCTTCAACTAGAGCGGGTATGAGCGTTTTGTGTCCAGCTGCCAGCGACGAAGCGCCAACGACATGAACATCGTTCTCGATGGCCTGCTTAGCGACTTCTTCTGGAGTAGAAAACATGGGGGACAAATCGACATCAAAACCGACGTCCGCAAAGGCCGTCGCTACGACTTTGGCTCCGCGATCGTGCCCATCTTGCCCCATCTTACACACCAACATGCGGGGTCGACGTCCAAAATCGTTAATGAACTGCTCGATGTCTTGACTGATCATTTTCCAATCATCGTCCTCATCAAAGGCCGCTCCGTACACACCTGAAACCGTCTGCGCGGTAGCATTAAAACGGCCGTATTCGTTCTCAAGAGCCTCGGAAATTTCTCCGACAGTAGCTCGCAGACGGGTGGCTTTTACCGCCAAATCTAGCAAATTACCCTCACCCTGTTGGGCACACGCAGTCAGTGCGGTCAGGGCTTCGTGCACGGCAGCTTCGTCACGACTTGCGCGAATTGCCTGTAGACGTTTGATTTGTGACTCGCGGACCGCTTGATCGTCGATTGACAGCACATCGACTTCTTCTTCGGACTCCGTTTTGTATTTATTTACGCCCACAATGACGTCTTCGCCACGGTCAATTCGCGCTTGTTTCTTTGCCGCTGCCTCTTCGATTTTTAGCTTAGGCATGCCGGTCTCGATGGCTTTAGCCATGCCACCTGCCGCTTCGACTTCTTCGATCAGCTCCCACGCTTTGTCGGCAATGGATTGGGTCAGGTTTTCCATAAAATAGGAGCCACCCCATGGGTCTACAACCTTGGTGATTCCCGTTTCCTCTTGAATGATAAGCTGGGTGTTGCGGGCAATACGCGCCGAAAACTCGGTGGGTAAGGCAATCGCCTCATCCAGCGCATTGGTGTGGAGTGACTGAGTGCCACCGAATACCGCGGCCATCGCTTCGATGGTAGTTCGCACCACGTTGTTGTAGGGATCTTGCTCCGTTAATGACCAGCCCGAGGTTTGGCTGTGCGTTCTTAACATCGAGCTTTTCGGATTCTTTGGGTTGAATTCCGATACGATTTTCGCCCAGAGCAAGCGCGCGGCGCGCAACTTGGCAATCTCCATGTAGAAATTCATGCCGATGCCCCAGAAGAAGGACAGCCTTGGCGCGAAGGCATCGATGTCTAATCCGGCCGCAATCGCGGTGCGAATGTATTCTTTGCCATCAGCGAGCGTATAGGCAAGTTCCAATGCCGCATTCGCTCCAGCTTCCTGAATATGGTAGCCCGAAATGCTGATGGTGTTGAACTTGGGCATGTTTTGTGAGCAGTAAGCAATAATGTCGCCGATGATGCGCATACTGGGCGCCGGCGGGTAAATATAGGTGTTGCGAACCATGAATTCTTTCAGAATATCATTTTGGATGGTGCCCGCGAGTTGCTCGGGGCCCACGCCTTGCTCTTCAGCCGCGACAATGTAGCCGGCGAGCACTGGAAGCACGGCGCCATTCATCGTCATTGACACTGACACTTTATCGAGGGGTATGCCATTGAACAGAATCTTCATGTCCTCTACTGAATCGATAGCGACGCCGGCTTTGCCCACATCTCCTGAGACGCGGGGATGGTCAGAGTCGTAACCGCGGTGCGTGGCCAAGTCAAAAGCAACCGAAACACCCTGCCCGCCCGCAGCCAGCGCCTTGCGGTAGAAAGCGTTTGATTCTTCCGCCGTTGAGAAGCCGGCATACTGGCGTATAGTCCAAGGGCGTCCGGCATACATGGTGGCTTGCGGCCCACGGATATAGGGCGACATACCCGGCATAGTATTGGTGTATTGCAGTCCGTCCAAGTCTTCCATCGTGTACAACGGCTTGACATCGATATCCTCAGGGGTGTGCCAAACCAAGTCATCGATCGATTTGCCGCGCATTTGTGATTCCGCAACCGCTTTCCAGTTGTCAGGCGTTGCGTCATTGGGATCGTAAATTGAATCGCTCATAAGGTGTCTCTGTTATTTAGTGGGCGTCGGCAGGTTGGCTCAGCTCGATCAAAACACCGCCACAGCTTTTCGGGTGAATAAAAATTACGGTCGAGCCATGCGCTCCCGGCGTCGGTTTGTCACCAATGAACTGATAACCTTTAGCACGCAAGCGCTCGACATCCTCTTCTATGTTGTCTGTGCGGAAACACAGGTGGTGGATCCCGCCACCCCGCTTCTCTAGGTACCCCGCGATTGGCCCCTCGCCGTTCAGTGGGTGAACGAGCTCGATGCTGGTGGGTGGCAAGGGGAAAAAAGCCGTGGTTGTTTTGGCCGCTTCGACAATTTCGGTACCTTCATACGTCAAACCAAAATCTTCCATAAAGCGCTTGATCGCAGCGTCCAGGTCTGGAACGGCGATTGCTATGTGGTCTAGCGCAGTAATCATGACAGCTCCTTAGAGTAACGATTGCATCAGCTCGGCGGTTTTGGCTCGCTGGCGTGCCTGCTTCTGCTCGGGCGTTTCTATCTCTATTTTTTCGTCGGGTGTGATTTTGAACAGAGGTTGCCCTTTGCGAATAATCACGCCGTCTTTGTCGACCAAAACCTCGTCAACAGTCCCTGCGAAAGGCGCATAGACCTTGTTGAACATCTTCATGACTTCCACGATGTATAAGGGGTCGCCTGCTTCAAAATGCGAGCCAGGCTCCACGTATAAGGCATGCTCCGGACTCTCTCGACCATAAAACATGCCGCCACTCGCCGCCAAAATTTCATCGGCTTTGGCAGCCGGCGGTGGCGCAAGTACCTTAGCCATTTTTGCCTGATGATCAGCATCGAGCAGGCGCTCTGGAATATGAATCGTCAAATCTTCATTAACAGCCAATGCGCAGAAGTCCGCGAGGAGCCCCAGCTTTGGAAGTATGAGCAATAAATCCATGCCGGCTTGATAGCCGTAGTGTGTCGATCTCACGGCGGCCCACAGTTCCTCACTTAAACCAGACGCCTCGGGCGCACAATCTTCATCCAGCACAGAGCACAGTTCAATCCAGTCCTCACAGGCAAGCCGATCGTCTAAATCTTCATAAAACTGCTTAGCTTCTTGCAGTAACTCATTGTCATGACTCCAAATCATGCTTGCCGCCGCTTGTCCCGGACGGTACCCCATATTCAAGAACTCATAAGTTTCGGCCAGCAGTTCAACCGGGTTTTCGTTCCAGACTAGGGTGTCTCCCACAGGGCCGACACAGTCGCTGTGGATACTCAACCAGCCACTCAAGGCGTGTGGATCGCTCAGTAAAGCGGCCAAAGGGCGTGTCAGCAAGGTTTGTTTGAGCGCTAAGCACTCGGAAAGCGCTGTTTTTGCCGCCCCTTCAGCCCCAGCCGTGACGTGGTCGGCCAGTAAATGCCAAGCCGCATCGAGGTCAATGTTGTCTGCCAACGCCTTTACTTCACCTACAAGGGTCAGATAGGGAACGATAAACCGAGTGGTGGGACGTGCATTGATGTTGTTGCCGATGAACCAATTCACCAAACCGTTGTGGAACGATAAGTTGGTTGCCAAGTCTTTGCCGCGAATGGTGGTGCGACGCAAGGTCTCTGCCATACGCTCGTATGTGTCCAAACGCGTCTCACCTACGGTTAAAAGTAAGGCAATATTTGAATCATAAGCCCCAGCCAGAGTGTATTTGATAAATACATCGGTATCGGGGTTGTGTAACGATATACCTTGGTCGTCGCGAATCTCTCCCTCAATTGCGTCGCTCCAGTATTCGATAACACCGCCAGCCGATGGCTGCAAGGCATTGTTCGTCGCGTTCAGGCGAGCCTCGACGCTGTCGTTATGCCGCAAAATACGTTCGGGCTTGGGGAGTTTTGAACCGTGTGCGGCCAGCAAGACCATCGCCTCGACGAGAGACTCCACGATAAAGTAATCATTGGGGTTTTCTGGATTCGCAAACTTGAGTGCGTAGCACAGCTCCGTCACGCGGTGCTCTACCTGAATTCGAGTATTCATTTCCATAAAGAAGTGTTTATCGCGATCGACGATGCACTCAAAGGTCGACACCGAATCCAGACCCACTGCTTCGCCAAATCGCGCCGCCTCATCTTCCATTGCGACCAGCGTTTTTAAATCTTGCTCTAGCACACGTTGCTCAGTCGCACGCCCCTGCTGTTTCGCTTCTTCAATAGCGGCCTGCAGGGATTCAACAGTGACCGACACTTCCAGTAACTTCTGCTCGTGCATCTGAAGCGAGCAATCGCGCCCGCCCAAAGTCATCGACCATTCACCGTTACCGATGACTTGGATTTCTTGGTGGCGCGTGGTTTCGATATTGAGCTCGACCAACACGTTTTTGTTGTCGCCAACGCCGGTCGCTTTAACTTCGTTCAAGATTTCACGGATTAACTCGGGCGTTTTTTTCGCCGCCTGCTCAATACGTGAGGCTTCGTCGCCTTCATAAGCCGATGGCGCAGCCAGGATGCGCTGCCCCTTTCCGCCACCGCCCGAGATCGCCTTTAATCGCACGCGATTGCTGGGGTACTCTGCATACATGCGCATCACGGCTTCGGTGAGCGTTTCTGATAACTCATCAACAGTGTATAGATCGATACCCTTATCGTAGGATGCTTGAAGCACTAAATCCGCTTTGTCTTCCAACGAGATATCCGTTTGGTCCAACAGTGATTCATCTAACGGTAATGCTTGCTTGGCAACGAGGTCCTTGAGGGCTTGAATGGTTGGATACTTCTTTAACAAGGTCAGCGCAGTGCCGTTGTCAATGCCGGGCGTAACACTCACACCCACACGGAGCGCCGTTCTCTTTGCCTCATCTTTGAGGCCAGCATCGTGGACGGTTTTGGAGCAGGGTCCAATAAAATTAAGCCCTGCCTTCTCCATTGCCGCGACCATGGCTTCGTCCTCTGCCATGAAGCCATAACCTGCAAAGATCGAATTGTAGCCATTGGTGTGAGCGATCGAAATAATTTGCGCTATGCGTTGCTCCCGCTCTTCTTTATTAGTACCGGTGTAGTCGGGTACTCGGTGGATGTGGTTTGGGTCTTTGATTGCCCGTAGCTCAGGTGCCAAGGCATCCTGATACACAATTGAATCTTTTTCGCTGAGCAAGATGCCAAAATCGTTGATGCCCATCTCGACAAACACATCCATCGCTTCTTTGCGAATGGGTCCCCGGCAAATAATCAGAGGCCGCAAATCGCGGCAGTCGAACTGACGAATCCACTCTGAAGTGTGCGCGTGCTGCTGACGATTTTTGTGAATCAACGGGTTATTTAAATAATGTTCGTTTGACACTGTTTGTTCCTCTTGAAATCGTCGACGTGCTTAGTGGAATTCGCGCTGAACGCCGCCCATGGGCTCTGGCGTGTAGTGTCGGAGGCAGAATGCCATTTGCTCACCCAGCACTTGACGCAGATCCGAGGGCATGACGATTTGCGAAATTGACCCAAGGCTCAACGCTTCGTTGGGGTTCATGAGCTCTCGCTCGTAGCGCTGTGCCAACAGCTGCTCTTCTGCCTTAACCCAGTCATTTACTAATCCCGTCGCCGTTTCTAGGGCTTCGTTTTCGCTCATGCCTGCTGCACGCTGGGCTTCGGCTTCCTGAACGACTTTGGTTTTGGCGGACTGGCGAATTTTACGGAGCTCATCTTTGTACACATACTCGACACCCGCAGGCCCCATAACGGCCACGCGTGTGGTAGGCAATGCAACGACGAAGTCTGCTCCCGTCGGGTAGTTGTTGTAAGACGCATAGGCGCCCCCGAAGGCGTTACGTACCAAAACAAGGAAACGAGGTGTTCTTAGGTCGACAATGGCGTCGAGCATCGCGCGACCTGCCTGAACAATCCCTCTGCTTTCTTGCTCTCGCCCCGGTAAAAACCCGGTGGTATCTTCCAAGAAAATAATGGGGATGTTGTACAAGTTGCAAAAGCGGATGAAACGCGCATTTTTGTAGGCCGCGTCAACATCGATCTGCCCCGAGGCTACCGCTGAATTGTTGGCCACAAAGCCCACAACGTTGCCCCCCATACGCCCTAGAGCTGTAATTGTGTTGCGCGCGCGCTCAGGCTGTATTTCTAAAAAGTCACCATGATCACACAGCTGCTGGATCAGGATGCTAATATCGATGGGCGTGTTGAAGCCTGTTGGCGAATTGAAGGCTTGCTTGAGTAATATGTCGATATCCCATGTTTTGCGACTCAGGGGGTCGCTGGAAGCTTGCACGGGCGCTAATTCGCCAGAATGGCTGGGCAAATAGTTGAGCAACTCGCGGACTTTTCTCAGCGCTGCGACCTCATCGGGCACGACGAAGTCGGTGACGCCACTCTGAGAATGCACTTTAGGTCCCCCTAACTCGTCTGGGGTCACGTCCTCGCCGAGTACAGATTTAACAACGCCGGGACCGGTTAATCCGAAGAAGGTCTCGTTCGGCTGTATTAAAAAGCTACCTTGTCGAGGCAGGTATGAACCACCACCTGCGTTAAAGCCAAACATACACATAATACTGGGTACGACGCCCGAGATTTTGCGCAAAGCAGTGAACGCGTCGGCATAACCATCGAGGCCACCAACACCAGCTGGGATATAGGCTCCCGCCGAATCATTTAAACCAACGACTGGAATTTTACGTTTTGCGGCGAGTTCGAACAGTCGCGCCAACTTCTTTCCGTTGGTGGCGTCCATAGACCCTGCACGCACGGTGAAATCGTGCCCATACACGGCAACGTCACGGCCATTGACCTGTATAAGCCCTGTGACCAACGAGGCGCCATCGAGGTTAGGGCCCCAGTTTTGATAGAAAACCGTAAATGGTCCGTCGGTCAGGCACTGGATGCGTTCCCAGATTGTCATGCGATTCTTTTGATGCTGACGCATTATCGCTTTCGTGCCAGCAGCCACATGAGGTCGCTGCTGCAAATTCCAACCGGCCTCCAACGACTTCTCGTAAAGTCCTGGTTCACCAACGATCGCCCCGGGCACAGTAAATTGCTTGTTCTGCTTCTTCTGAAACGGATTGGAAAGCGTGGGCTCGAGTTGTTCCGTGTTTTGTTTGGTCATAGAGTCGTGTCTCTTATTGTACTCAAGAGTGCGTTGTGGGTGTTCATTACTTGGCACGTCAAGTGCTTGAACCACCTTGCGTTTCGTTAAAAATTAAAGCTTGCCCACACTACCGCAACGGCCAAGAAAGTCAATTTGTGACCTGTATATGCGATTGAAATTAGGACCCTCATTTGGCTTAGATCGCATGATGCCGCAAGACCGATTAAACTAGAGCACCTGTTCATCATTGTGATCTTAGTTCATGACCCGAGCCCCAAGTTGCATTCCGCTTTCCCTGCCCTCAGACGCCGCAAGCGCCATAGCAACGCAGCTGCACGGTGAGCGCGGTTTCATCTGGTTGGACAGCGCTAACAGTGGCGGGCAAGCACAAGGTTTCAGTTTGGTATCGTGCACGCCATCCGAAACGATCGCCCATCGGCCCGGTAGTGCGAGCGCATCGGACTTCTTGGACAACTGGAATCAGGCCTATCTCAAGCGAGCAAATCAACACGGATCGTCAGTGCCGTTCACTGGCGGTTGGCTAGGCGCCTTGCACTACGATTTTGGTGAAGAGCTCATGGGTATTAACCGCAATTATTCTGAGAACG
The DNA here is from genome assembly GCF_009910365.1 of Aequoribacter fuscus. Lineage (NCBI taxonomy): Bacteria > Pseudomonadati > Pseudomonadota > Gammaproteobacteria > Cellvibrionales > Halieaceae > Aequoribacter > Aequoribacter fuscus. The sequence goes on from NZ_CP036423.1 coordinate 1,573,733, forward strand.
GCGCTACCGCTTATGTAGCTTACCACCCGTGGGCAATCGTTTTTGATCACCAGACCAAGTGTTCTTACTGGGTCGACGACGGCCGCCCTCTCGATGACTTCGCATACGCACTCAAAAGCGCCCTGCTCAATCGAATTGAGTCTTATCCCGTACCCGAAATTGGCGCGCTCGAGGCGCTGACATGGAGGGCCATCGAGCCTAAACATGACTATTTAGATAAGGTCGAAAAAATATTGCAGTACCTATTGGCGGGCGACAGCTACCAGGTGAACTATGCACAACCTTTCGAAACGCAACTGAAGGGCTCTGTCTGGTCGCGATATCTCGCTCTGCGTACGAAAAATGCAGCGCCATTCAGCGCCTGTCTGCTCCAGACCTCGCTAGACGATATATTGTGTTTTTCGCCCGAGCTTTTCATTAGGGGCAATGACTCTTTACTGGTCACGCAACCGATTAAAGGGACAACGCCAAGGCATGACGATCCGGATATCGATCGCAGGCTCGCCGAAGAGCTCAGTGACTCGCGCAAAAACCGCGCAGAAAACGTGATGATCGTGGATTTACTCCGTAACGACTTAGGCCGTGTATGTACTCCGGGTTCTATTCGTGTGAATTCGCTGTGCGAACTCCACTCTTACCCCAGCGTTCACCACCTGGTCAGCGAAGTTCAGGGCACTCTTGCTAAAGAGATGACACCGATTGATGCTCTAAAAGCCACATTTCCGGGCGGCTCTATCACGGGAGCGCCAAAAAAACGCTCTATGGAAATCATTCGGGAACTCGAAGGACTCCCCCGAGGTATTTACTGCGGTAGCATCTTGGCACTGTCGAATAACGGCAATTTTACGTCGAACATCGCCATTCGTACCATCAGCATCAAAGATGGCTGCGCACGAGTTTGGGGTGGTGGCGGGATTGTGGCCGACTCAAACGCCGACGATGAGTACCAAGAGACGTTTGATAAGCTATCGAAGATTTTGTAATAGCGCTCTGTAACCGATGGCGATCCAGAGCGCTGAGGCAAGCGTTTAGAACTACAGCTTGATGTCTCGACTGCTCGCATTGGCGATTAAACGCTTCAGATCGTCATATTCATCTACTGCTTGAAATTGCGGGAATTCAGCTTTGACGTTGGCTGGCGCGTGAAACAAGAAGCCTACATCAGCCTCGGACAGCATCGTGGTGTCGTTGTAGCTGTCACCTGCAGCAAAGATGGTGTAGTTGAGGCTGTGTAGGGCTTTGATCGACGCCCGCTTGGGGTCTTTTTGCCGCAAGTGGTAATTCACTACCATGCCGTCGGTATCGGTCTCGAGTCGGTGACAAAACAAGGTAGGCCACCCGAGTTGTTTCATGAGCGGCGCTGAGAACTCGTAAAAGGTGTCGCTCAAAATAATGACTTGGAAGTTCTCGTTCAACCAGTCGACGAAGGCCTTTGCTCCAGGCAGAGGCTCGAGTGTCGCGATCACGTCCTGGATATCGCTTAACTTCAAGTTATTGTCGCGTAGAATTTGCAGACGATATTGCATGAGCACATCGTAATCCGGTTCATCACGGGTCGTTTTCTTCAACGCCTCTATTCCAGTTTTCTCGGCAAATGCAATCCATATCTCGGGAATCAAAACGCCTTCGAGATCTAAACAAACTAGTTCCACTGTATATCCTTTTGACTATAGTTTTGGTAATTCGATGCCAGCAAACAGACGGTCGACCTGATCACTCTGTGTTAACTGCATTGCGGCTGCTACGCGCTCTTTGGTCAGGTGCGGCGCAAACAGCTCGATAAAATCGTACATGTAACCTCGCATAAACGTGCCGCGCCGGCACCCTATCCGAGTCACACTGCTATCAAATAAGTGTTCGGCGGGCAGAGCCACCAAATCCGAATCCGCTGATGGATTATACGCCATGTGCGCGACAATACCGATGCCTAAGCCAAGCCTTACGTAGGTTTTAATAACATCGGCATCTGCCGCGGTAAAGACCACCTGAGGGGTTAGGTTCTGACGCTTAAAAGCGGAATCTAACTTAGATCGGCCGGTAAACCCGAATACGTAAGTCACGATGGGATGCTGCGCGACCTCTTCAAGTGTGAGTCGCTTCACCTTGGTCAGTGGGTGCTCTTTTGGCACTAAAATACAACGGTTCCACCGATAACAGGGCATCATAATGAGGTTGTCGTAAAGCTCTAAGGCCTCGGTGGCGATCGCGAAATCCACTTCGCCGTCACTGGCCATCGCTGCGATTTGAGCAGGCGTTCCCTGTTGCATATTGAGCGTGACATTGGGGTAGCGCGCCATGAACTCTTTAATGACCATGGGCAATACATAACGCGCCTGAGTGTGAGTGGTCGCCACACTGAGTGTGCCACGCGTGTTGTCTGCAAAGTCTCGCGCGGCCTGCTTGATACCCTCTACGCGTTGCAGCACTTCCCCTGCCGCTTCGATGATAAGCTTACCTGCGGGGGTAATTTCGGTGAGATGTTTGCCGCTACGCGCGAAAATCTCGACCCCTAGCTCGTCTTCAAGCATTCGGATCTGCTTACTTATGCCGGGTTGCGAGGTAAATAAGCTCTGTGCGGTCGCGGAGACGTTTAGGTCGTGGTGCGCGACCTCCCAGATGTACTTTAGCTGCTGTAATTTCATGATTTAACGCCCACCGTCTTATAACGATAGGTTACAACTAAGCACGGTTACCCACAAGTTAGTTATAACTTGTCCGCCCCCTGATTTGCCACACCGTGGGGCACGTGTCCTGTGGCGACATGTGCGCTCGCCGACGCACAATGTGAGGCTTGATCATCGAAAAACACGTCGGCTTGATAGGCCTTTAGAAAAGCTGACTTGTCCATACCACCCAAAAAAATAGATTCGTCGATTCGAACATTCCAAGCTCTCAACGTGCGAATGACCCTCTCGTGCGCTGGCGCAGATCGGGCTGTGACAAGCGCTGTTCGAATGGGCGATTCGTGCTCCGGTGCTGACTGCTGCAAATCGTGAAGTGCCCCTAAAAAGCCTCTAAAAGGTCCCCCTGACAGCGGCTGTTTTGCCGACGCCCGCTCGGACGCTGTAAACGCCTCAAGTCCCTCTTGTTTATAAATGCGCTCAGCCTCGTCGGAAAACAGTACGGCATCACCATCGAACGCAACGCGGAGCTGCGCATTGCTTGATTTCGTTGTACCGTGGGACACTAGAGTTGCTGCCGCCACACCATTATCCAGCGCGTGTCGCACATCTTCGGCCTCGGTCGACAAAAACAAGTGACACCCAAAGGCAGTGATGTATCGCCACGGCGCATCCCCGCCGCAAAACGCGGCTCGCGTGATCGACAGTTGGTGATGTTCTATGGAGTTGAATACTCTAAGCCCCGTATCGGCGCTATTACGAGACAGCAGCACGACCTCAACGCCCGCATCAAAGCGAGCGTTAAGATCCAGCAACTTCCTTACGAAACCAAAAGCCTCTCCGGGCGCGAGAGGTTCATCCTCATGCGCAATCTGGTACGCGGCATAGGCATCGAGCCCCTGCTCCTCGTAGACGCGGTGACTCTCTCGCATGTCAAATAGCGCGCGCGAGGAAATCGCGATAACCAGATTGGGCATAATTAGGCGTCAGTACCGATATTCTTCAGCGTCCCTTTCGGCAACACTGCGTGCACGTGTAACCGCTGAAATTTCATGTCCACCTTATCGGCTACGGTGACCACCATATAGGTATCGTCGAGTTTAGCGACACGTCCCAGTATGCCAGAGGTGGTAATAATTTCGTCGCCCTTGGCCAAGTTGCTGACCAGCTCTTGATGCTCTTTTTGGCGTTTGCGTTGCGGGCGAATGGCAATGAAGTAAAACAGCACGAAGAGGCCGACCAAAAAGAAAATTTGGAACAGTTCGCCACCGGGTGGCGCCGCATTCGCTGCTTGAGCATGTGCTGCTGGGATAAAAAAACTCATAGAGGACTCCGGGTTATAATCGAAGCGACATGCTACGAAACTTCGTAAAAAACGTCCATTAATTACGCACAAAGATCACCCTTTTTCTTCGGTCGGGCTCGATGATTTGTCTGCGGCTGCCAGCATTAATACCGCAAAATTAAGCAGTAAAGCCCTTTACATTACAAAAAGTTTAGACAACAATGCGTCACAATTCTCGAAAGAGTTGGGTCTGGCCCACACTCTGCGTTATCAAGGAATGTAAAATGTTAGATCGCGTACTTCCCCGCACACTGCTCGCTTTAGGGCGCGCTTTTGAAAAACGTGCACTATCGGCTCTCTATGCCGATGGTCATTTAGGATTGCGGCCCTCTCACTTCGCCGTATTCTCTTACATCGGCCTCGGTACTGTGCGCGTGTCTGAACTTGCCGACAGAGCCCAACAAACGCAACAAGGCATGGGGAAAACCTTACGGGAGCTCGAGCAGATGGGTTATATCGAGCGCGCGATCGATTCGCAGGACCGCCGCGCGAAAGCGATCAAGCTCACAAAGAACGGCCGAAAGGTCGCCGAGCACATTGCCAAGACTTTCAGCGCGATACGAGCAGAGCAAGCGGAACAACTGGGTCAGAAGGATTATGAAACCTTTGTCGCCTTGCTCGATAAACTAGTAGGCGTCACTGGATTAGAGACTCCCGCACCTTTTTGGAAGTAATTAGCCGATTAGAGCGAGCACGTCGTCGTGATGAGTCTTGGTCTTCACTGTGGCCATCACATGGGAAATGACACCATTGCCGTCGATGACGAATGTGCTCCGCAATATCCCCATAAACTCTCGACCCATAAACTTCTTGAGGCCCCACGCGCCATAGGCTTCGGCGACACTGTGGTCTTCATCCGATAAAAGGGTGAAGTTTAGATCATACTTATCTTCGAACCGTTTCAGACGCTCATGCGTGTCTGGGCTTAGGCCGAGAACGACAATGTCTCGTGCTGCGTAGGCGTCATTGGCATCCCGTAGCCCACAAGCTTGCGTCGTGCAGCCCGGTGTCATTGCTTTTGGGTAGAAATACACGACCACCGTTTTGCCCTTGTAGTCACTTAAGCGCACAAGGTCACCATTTTGGTTCTGTAATGCGAAATCGGGGGCTTGATCACCAACGTTTAAAAAACTCACTTATGTACTCCTTAGGTAAGGTTAATTAATCGATATCGTCAGAATCGACTTCGTTCCTGTCAATACGACCCTGATCCTTAAAGTCGGATGGAATCTGCTTCTTGTGTCGAGCGCCAAGATCGCTGAGTGCGCCGATTCTCGATACCAGGTTCCCTTTATTCGTATTCAAACGTGCTTTGGTTTGCTGCAGCGACTCGCTTGCTCTATTAACGTATCGCTCGACCTCCTGAATCGACTCCAAGACCAAAACAGCCTGATCGAATAAACGACCCGCTTGCTCAGCTATTCGCTCTGCATTGCGATTTTGTTGCTCGTAGCGCCACACGGTCTGCACCGTTTTAAGCGTGGCCAATAAGGTGCTCGGGCTCACGACGATTACGCCTTTGTCGTAGGCTCTGCGAAACAGCTCTGGCTCACTCTCGAAGGCCGTGATGAACGCCGATTCAATCGGAATAAACAACAAAACGAAATCCAGCGTTTGTAGGCCCTCCAGCAACTCGTAATTCTTGCTGGCAAGCGTATCAATGTGAGTTGCCACATTTCTGGCATGAATTTTCAACGCCGCATCGCGCTCCACCTGATCTGTCGCACCCATCGCCTGTGAGTAGGCCACGAGCGAAACCTTGGAGTCGATGACGATGTCTCGTTTATCGGGTAAATGCACAATGACGTCGGGTAATCGCTTGCGACCCGAGTCATCGCGCATTGCAACCTGGGTATCGTATTCGTAGCCCTTGCGGAGGCCGCTGTGCTCGAGTATCTGCTCAAGCACCACTTCTCCCCAATTGCCCTGCAATTTTTTGTCGCCTTTTAGAGCTTTCGCTAGGTTTTCAGCGTCTTCTGACAACTGCCGGTTGAGCTGCTTAATTTGCTCAAGCTCCCCCTGCAAGGTGGCACGATCCTGTATTTGTTTCTCGTGAACATCCTCAATTTTTGCGCGAAAGTCTTTCAGTTGGGTCTGCAGGGGCGTCAGTGTTCGGCCCATTAACTCTGCACTGCCCTCCTGCAATTTCGCGCTTTTCTCTTCGAGCAAATGTTGCGCAAGGAGACGAAACTCCGACGACATTTCAGTGCGAATCCGCTCGGTTTCTGTTTGGATGCTCTTATGGGCCCGTTGCAAGGCCTCATATTCCGCCGTCCTAGCAGCGAGTGACTGCGACAATTCTTGTCGCAAAACCTCTGATTCGTGCGTCCTCGAGGACTCTTTTGATAGCTGTGATTCGAGCTCGGCCTGCTTTTCGAGCAGTAAACGCTGGTTGATACGGTAGGGTCCAAGCTTCGATAGAAATATCAACAACAGCAAGCTTGTCCAAAGCGCTGCGGCGAGGATAAGCGTTGAAAGCTCAATCGTTATGGTAGGGTCACTCACGCTTACTTCGTCTGATTACAGTATCTACACGCATGGGGAAGCCCTTGCCCTCTGCCGCATCAGAAAAGTACGTTTTGAGTGTTTCGATGACGACTGGAAACGCGAGCTCGTCCCACGGAATCTCAGACTCACTGAACAGGCCACACTCTATGCTTTCCGGCCCGACACCAAATTCACCTGTCTCAAGTTCGCACAGATAAAATAAGTAGACTTGATCGATGGCGGGGACATCGAAGAGGTAGTACAAAGATAGATCTTTGACTTTTGCTCGGGCCTCCTCCCAGGTTTCTCGAGCAGCGCCCTGCGCCGTTGTCTCTTGGTTCTCCATGAATCCCGCGGGCAGTGTCCATTTGCCGAACCGCGGTTCGATCGCCCGCTTGCAAAGAAGCACTTTACCTTCCCATACAGGCAGACAGCCCACAATAATTTTCGGGTTTGAATAATGAACGGTTTTGCAGCGGCCGCAGACGTGTCGCTCCCTGTCGTCATTGTCTGGGATTTCGAGTTGAACCTCGTGCCCGCACGCGCTACAAAACTTCATTACGATGTCAGCCTAGTTGAAAAGATCATTATAAAGTTTTGTGGCGCTGAATGCACCGCAGCATTTAGGACGCTAAAGAGTGTGATACTGCCCTTTGTGAAACACTAAGGGTGAGAGTGCATCGTTGACCTGATACTTATCGATGGTGCCCAATATCAAATGGTGGTCACCCGCTGGCACAACTTGCTCGAGCGTCATTTCAAACGACGCCAAGGCCCCTATGACGAGCGGAATACCATCTTCAGACATCGCTACCTGATCGCTTTGTAAGCCATGCTGGCCCGGCTTTGCGCACTGCCCGCTGATGGCTTGCTGGTCCGAGGCAAGAATGTTGATGGCGTATTTTTTTGTACCCGTCCAAAACTCGAACAAATCTGAGGAATTTTGAATACTCCAGAGAGCGAGAGCTGGATCGAGGGAAACGGATCCAAACGAGTTAATTGTGATGCCGATTGCACGCCCGTCAGTATTGACGGCGCTGACAACACAAACACCGGTAGCAAATTGGCCAAAGGCATTTCGCAACGCTTTCACAGCATATCCTTGTTCTAAAAAATTTCGCCAAGCTTAGTCGATTTTGCTTCAAAACACAGCCGGTTTTTTGTAACGTACCAGTGCTCAAATAATTATACTAGGAGTTCAAATGGCGCCGCCAACACCGTCTACGCAGGCCGACTTTAGCCCACGATATCGTAATTTCGCCTTGGTTTTACTGACTTTGGTCTATGCCTTTAATTTTATTGACCGTCAAATCTTGGTAATACTGCAAGAGCCGATAAAGCTCGACATGGGCCTTACAGATACTCAACTTGGACTATTGAGCGGCTTTAGTTTCGCGGTGGTTTATGTCACGGCTGGCATTCCCATCGCCTATTGGGCTGACCGCGTGAATCGCAGAAATATTGTAGCAACAGCCTTAGCGGTTTGGTCGGGCATGACCGCTCTTTCCGGATTGGCACAAAACTACTGGCATCTGCTGCTGGCCCGAATCGGTGTCGGTTTAGGCGAAGCCGGTGGTTCGCCTCCATCACATTCTATGATCTCGGATTACTTTCCGCCCGAGCACCGGGGAAAAGCCTTGTCTTTTTACTCTGCAGGTATCTACGTCGGGATCTTGTTCGGTTTCGCGTTTGGTGGTGTTCTCGCCGAGCAGTTTGGCTGGCGCATGGCGTTTATGGCCGTAGGTCTGCCTGGCGTCGCTCTTGCTGTTGTGCTGGTCATGGTCCTCAAAGAGCCCATCAGAGGACGCTGGGACGACGCCCCGTCAAATCAAGAGAAAGCCGAATTTCGCGAAACACTTGCGTTCCTCATGCGGCGCAAGTCTTTCTGGTTTGCCGCCCTGGGAACGGCTTTAATGGCGTACGCGAGCTACGGCAATGGCAATTTTTTTCCATCGTTTCTGTATCGAGTACACGGTATGGGGCTTGCAGAAATTGGTTACACACTGGCATTAGTTTCCGGAATTACCGGAGCCGTTGGCACGTTTTTAGGTGGGTTCTTCGCCGATAAATTTGGTCAGAAAGACAAACGCTGGTATCTGTGGGTACCGATGTGGGGTGCCCTTATCCACATCCCACTCGCAATATTCGTGCTGATTACACCGAATGTAAATGCACTCATCGGCGTGCTCATACTTTCAAATATCTCTGGAGCGATGTACCTCGGCCCGTGTATCGCAATCAGTCATTTTTTAGTGCCTGCTCACATGCGGGCCATGACTTCAGCCATACTGTTTTTTGTGCTCAACATGATCGGGCTGGGTCTCGGCCCATTGGCCACGGGCTTAATGAGCGACGCTTTCGGTGTACATTACGGTGTTGAGGGCTTGCGCTACGCGATGTTGGTATCCGCCTGCATCGGCGGAATCCCTGTCATTCTGTTCTATCTCGCCGCTAAGCACTTGCGCAAAGATTTGGCGATGTTGCACGAAGCTCGAGATTAATAAACGCCCTGAGCCCTTAGGTTGGCGGTCATACCTTCAAGCATATCGAACAAGGCTTCAGGGTTTGATCGCTTCATTTCCAAAAGGCCCATTTCCATCGCGCTTTCACCGACCGGGATCTCCCGCTGCTTCGCAAGCAATTTAGCGACCACTTCTTGGGCACAACGGTCCGCGTCCATCCCATTCTCGATTTGATCGTCCATGATCCCGAAAGCTTCACCGTCCGCGCGCATCGCGTTCACCGAGACTTGCGACTGGATGCTGCCCGGCGTGATCGTGGACACGGATATCCCTTCGTGCGCTATTTCACATCGCAATGCATCGAAAAACCCCATAACCGCGTGTTTGGCCATACTGTAACCTGTTCGCAGTGGCGCGCCCACCTTTCCCGCCACACTTGAGGTCACCACTAAGTGACCCGATTGACGCCCTCGCATGTGCGGCAACACGGCTTTGGTCAAGGATATTTGACCGTATACATCAATCTCAAAAATTCGACGGTAGACCTCTAGGTCCGTATCGACGCACCAAGACCGTTGCGACACCCCGGCATTGTTGATCAGCATATCCACCTGCCCCATGGTATCCAACACCGTTTTCACTTTATCGGTGTGGCTGTCGGTATCAGTGACATCCAAGGGCAGGACTAGCACATCGTCTGAGTCTAGCCCCTGGTTAAGACACTGCGCTTTAACTCGCTCGAGCTCGGGCTCACGTCGAGCGCTTAGGACCAAACGATACCCTCCCAAACGGGCAAACTCTTTTGCAAACGCCTCGCCAATGCCGCTTGACGCTCCTGTGATCCAAATGACCTCACTCACTCTCTTTGCTCCTATTGATTTGATGTTTCTATTGGCCCACCATAACGTCTTTTCCGCGCGGACTCCAGATGTCAGAACATCATCACGGCCACCATCATCACGACCACGGAGACGCCAGCGAGGGGCGTCTCTTGATGGTGTTTGCGCTCAATGCCTGCTTTACGGTAGTAGAGTTCGTGGGTGGTTATCTTACGCAAAGCACAGCCATCATGGCCGATGCGGTGCATGATCTTGGCGATACGCTGGCGATTGCGAGTGCCTTGATCCTAAACCGCTTAGGGCATAGGCAAAGTGATGCGAACTTCACTTACGGCTACCGGCGGTTGAGTTTGTTTGGCGCCTTGTTCAACGCGATCGTGTTGGTGGTGGGTTGCCTCTGGATTCTTAGCGAGGCTCTGCAACGATTTGATCAAGCCATACTGCCGAATGCGCAAGGCATGTTGTGGTTGGCCATGTTAGGCGTGGTCGTCAACGGAGCGGCCGCTCTTCGGCTGCGTTCTGGTAAGACCATGAATGAGCGCGTACTGAATTGGCACCTTTTGGAAGATATGTTGGGTTGGGTGGTGGTGCTCGTGGCGGCCATCGTCCTTCATTTTGTGCAGTGGACTTGGTTAGATCCCGCGCTTTCGGTTGCGTTCTCCTTATTTATATTGTTCAACGTATTGCGCTCGCTGAAAGAGACACTGCGTTTATTTGCGCAGGCGACCCCAGACAACGAATTGTCGCTGCAGGTTAAACAGGCCTTGAGCGGTATCGAGCAGGTGCAGAGCCTGCACCACTTTCACATGTGGTCGCTGGACGGCGACAAGCACGTTGTGTCCGCGCATATCAAGCTTAATAGCAGCGACACGGCGAGTCATATCCCTGTTAAGCGAGAGATAAGCGCGTTGCTGAAACCTTTCAATATTCACCACACGACATTTGAACTTGAACTGGCAGACGAACACTGCCGAATGCACTCTAAGGAAAGCTAATGATTATACCCTTCAACGGCAGCACCCCTCTTATCGCTGACAACGCATTTGTCGCCCCAAATGCAACCATTATAGGCAAAGTGTCCATAGCCGAAGACGCCAGCGTTTGGTTTCAATGTGTGCTCCGTGGAGATGTCGAGGATATTATCGTACGCAAAGGCGCCAATGTGCAGGATTTGGCTATGGTGCACGCCGATATGGGTTTTAAAGCTGATATTGGTGAGTATGTCACGGTGGGGCATCACGCCACGATTCACGGCTGCACAATTGGGTCTGGCTCACTTATCGGCATCAATGCGGTCGTGTTGAACGGTGCGAAAATTGGAAAAAACTGCATCATTGGTGCCAATGCCCTCGTCCCTGAAGGTATGGAGATACCAGACAACTCACTGGTTGTCGGTGCGCCAGCGAAGGTGAAACGCACTTTGAGTGATGAGCAAATTGCGATGGTACGCATGGGAACCGAACATTACATCAAAAACGGCGCCCGTTTCAAAGCGCTCTTCGAAGCCGATTAACGTAGCGTAGGCTTGCGCTTTACAGGGGTTGCAGGGAGGCGAATCGTTCGCCGCCTCGACATGCCCAATAGGTTGTGGGTTCGGGCAGTTCAAGTTTCTGCCTGACCTCTTCGACCGGCAGTGCCAACAACTCCTCCCAAACCGTTCCAGGCAACCACGCGCAACGCTTGCCATTTCGGTAGCCCTCTCTTATCGCCTGGAATACCTTGTTACCGATCATTTTGCGATATTTTAGAGCGCCGAAAAAAACGATGAGCCCTATGCCTCGGTTGCCCGTTTGCGCGTAGGTAAAGGCCAGCAGACACAACTCGCCCAGTTCATCTCTACCGTACTGGGTCACCGTGTGCCAAAGGTCGTGCTGATCGCGTTGCCGCCGACCGAACTTAGCGCGCATAGGTTCATCGAACACTTCTTGCGTGGGGTCGGATGCATCCACCAAACCATCTGCCGACAGGCCCTCAAGGCGCAGGAATCGCGAGTATGTGCCGCCAAGCGAATTGGCCGGGTACTGAGATAAGTCCGATTTTAGGACGTCCAGTAACTCTTGCTTGTTTGCTAGAATTTGCTGACCCGATTCAGACCGAACAAAGCGCTGAAACTCTTTTTCAAAGCTATTGCCGCTAAAACCACGAATGACAGTAAAGACTTCATCAGTGGCCTCTGGATCGCGCAGCAGTCGACGCAGCGCTTGCAACGCTTCTTTGATTGTTGTCTTCGCCGCCATGATTAGACCCGTGGTTGACCAAATTCAGCCAAAATCATACCGCGTTTCCGCCTAGAGCATAAGTAGTTTTGGCTGGTCTCGTTAAACACTCTACCAAGAACTTCGATTTAAAGATTCTCTGGTGAGGTGTCCGAGTGGCTGAAGCCAGACACTTGTGCGCTTGCCTACTAGCGAAACCACCTGCCCTAATCCCACGCCTTTTTACATTCCATAGGTGACCTAAACTGCGAAAGTCTGATAGACTTCGCGCCGCTGGTGAGGTGGCCGAGTGGTCGAAGGCGCACGCCTGGAAAGTGTGTGTACGGAAACGTATCGAGTTCGACAAAATGCGACCCAGGAGCATTTTGGGCGCGGGAGCGAAGCGACGGCGATCCGCAGGATTAAAAGCGCCGAAGGCATCGGCGCTTTTACCCATCCCGACCGAAGCCAGACACTTGTGCGCTTGCCTACTAGCGAAACCACCTGCCCTAATCCCACGCCTTTTTACATTCCATAGGTGACCTAAACTGCGAAAGTCTGATAGACTTCGCGCCGCTGGTGAGGTGGCCGAGTGGTCGAAGGCGCACGCCTGGAAAGTGTGTGTACGGAAACGTACCGAGGGTTCGAATCCCTCCCTCACCGCCATATTGCTCACGATCAATCAGCACGGATACCACTATGGGCAGAGCTTACCAGAACCGTAAAGAATCTATGGCGAAAACCTCGGACCAAAAGGCCAAGGTTTACAGCAAGTACGCCCGCGAGATTTATGTGTCAGCGAAATCGGGCGGCACCGATCCTCACGGTAACTTGGCACTGCGCAGCATTATTGATCGCGCTAAAAAAGACCAAGTTCCAGCGCACGTCATTGATAAGGCGATCGACAAAGCCAAAGGCGGCGCAGGAGAGAACTTCGAGGTGGCTCGCTACGAAGGCTACGGCCCGGGTAATTGTATGGTGATCATCGAGTGTCTCACCGATAACCCCAACCGAACCTTTGGCGATGTGCGGTTTTGTTTTACCAAAACCAAGTCGAAAATTGGGTCGCAAGGCGCGGTTAGCCACATGTTCGACCATCTGTGCATTCTAAAATTTGCGAGTGACGACGAAGAAAGTGTGCTCGAGGCCCTCCTAATGGCTGATGTGGATGTCTCTGACATCGAAAATGAAGACGGCATGTTGACCGTGTTCGCTCCGCATACCGATTCGTTCAAGGCAAAAAAAGCGCTCTCGGATGCCTTAGGCGATGTCGAGTACGAGGTTGACGAAATTCAGTTTATTGCGCAGAACACAACGACGCTTGACGGTGACGACATCGAGACCTTCGACCGCTTTATCGATATGCTTAATGATTTAGACGACGTGCAAAACGTGTATCACAACGTCGAGCTTTAGCATCGGTGGCGAATTGCTAGGGGGCAATAGCCCCCTTCTTTTTATCACTGAGTTCTGCAAAGCCTATCTTACTGAGACTCAGGTAACAGATAACGCTTAATCAAACCGTAGATATCAGATTGCATCATAAACGCGGGCACTAAATCCCGCCCCTGATCATTTGCGAATATCGGTATGTTCACACCGGTGTGTTCCTCGGCCTGAAAGTCATTCGTTGCATAATTCATTGCCATAATCGCGCCTTCTGGTGTGATCAACCGCTGCAAGCGCCCGGGGGTATAAACCGGAATACCGTAACCGTTGAATAAGCTGTTATTAGGAATGATTTGAGCCGCTTGACCGTGGTCGGCAGTCACAAGGATCAGGGTATCGGGTTGAGCGGCTGCGAAATCTAGGGCAACTTTCAACGTCTCATCGAGTTGCTGCAATTCGCCAATTTGTCCGCAGGGTCTGCGTGCATGACTCTGCTTGTCGATAGACGCAGACTCAATCATCAAAAAGAACCCTTTTCCTGAACGCTTCTGCAACTGTCTTATTGCCGACTCGGTCATGGCCGCTAGTGGGGGCGTATTGCCGTAGCTTGGGTTGGCCTCACACTGCACTGGAGCGGGCAAGGTCACGTCGCCTAAATACTCATGGACGTGATTTAATAGACTTGGCTCAGGCTCATCGGCTGCCACCCCGCCGGTTGCCTGCCAGCGTACTGGCATTGTGCTAGGCGAAAACAAGCCCAATAGTCGATTCTCGCTATTCTCTATCGCCTGCTCTAGGGCGCTCAAACTATCGACGAATAGGTAACCAGAGGCTTGTGCTTTCTGAAGAACGGTGATGTCACTACCTTCTGCATTTGGTAAAAAATGTTTAGACCCTCCTCCCAATACAAGGTCTATGGAAGAGTTCGCGATTTGCTCTGAAATAGAGCCTTTCCCACCGTTGGCAATGAGGTCTTGTTCACAGTCTGCATACCAATTACCCCCAATTTTGGCCTGCACCATCATGTCCGGATTTTCACAAAATCGTTGTGCCACGTTAGCCATGAAAACGGCGGGCGTCGCATCGGTCACACTCGCGGTGGTAACGATGCCAACTGCGTAACCCGCCCGCTTTAAATCGACTGTCACGGGTTGGAAATCTCTATCGGTGTCTGCCGAGGTCGAAATTCGTCCACGGCTGGTGACTTGTCCGGTAGCGATCGCGGTCGCACTGTTGGCGGAATCTGCTACGTAAATCACTTTTGTCGGATCCTCGTGATCTAGGGTCACGACCTGAACCGCGCCTCTAATGGGCAAGGTATCGAGCGCTAACTGCCCTTTTGCACCATGCACGTAATTCCTCGCCATCGTTATTTGGTGATCATCCATACCGTCACCAATAATCAAAATGACGTTTTGCGCCAGGACTGTCGGCGTTAAAAACGTCAACAACAAAAAAGACGTTAGGTTTGTTAGGCGCAGTAAGATCGGTCGCATGAGTATTTTTCCTAAGCTATTGCTATTGTCGGGTGTGGCGGTATTAAAAACGCGACAAACCAGAAAGGCGAACAGTTTTCAATAAACTGCGCGTAATGACAAGTGATCGTTCAAATGTTGGGAGCGTAACGCCCTCTCATCCAAATGAGGGTAGACCTCGACACCCACAATCCTGCACTCTGAATGACATCGAACAATGATAAGGGCACTACATGAGTCGACTCGAACGAAAAATCGCGATCGTGACGGGCGCAGGTCAAGGAATCGGCCGAGCTATCGCGACCACGTTGTCACAACACGGTGCAACGGTTGTTGCTGTGGATTTACATTTAGCGAGTGTTCAGGAGACCCTGAAGGGCTTTGTCACAGCAGGATTAGCGCTTACGTGTGACGTCGGCAACAGCACAGAGGTAGCGTCTATCGTAACCGAAGTCACTGAGCGCTACGGGCACATTGATATATTGGTGAATAATGCAGGCATCGGTATGGCGCCCAATGATGGATCCGATATTTTCCAGCAACGCATGGCCCAGCGTGCCGCGCAGTTTGCCGCAGGTGAAAGGCCTACGGTATACGCTGACCACACCATCGATATGCAGGATGATGGCTGGCTAGCTGTCATGAACGTCAATATCAACGGGACATTTTATTTTTGCCGAGAAGTTCTAAAGGTCATGAGCGCGCAGAATCGAACCGGTTCGATTGTCAATATTTCGTCGACCTCAGCTTTGAACGGCGAAGGTGGTGCCCATTATTGCGCAAGCAAAGCCGCTATCTTGGGTCTCACCAAGGCACTAGCGCAGGAACTAGGTGCCCGCGGTATTCGGGTGAATGCCGTTGCTCCCGGTCCAACCGACACACCCGCGATGGCGAGTATTTCTCAAGAGTGGCGGACGCAAATTGCACAAGCCGTTTTACTCAATCGCCTGGCGGAGCCCTCTGAAATAGCCAACGCGGTGCTTTACTTGGCATCCGACGAGAGCTCATACGTCACGGGACATACCTTGTGCGCTAACGGCGGCATGCATTTACTGTAAGGAATTTTAAATGGTCAATTATAAGAACAAAGTTGTGCTGGTCTCTGGGGGCGGTACGGGTATAGGAGAAGCCACCGCCCTGTTATTGGCGACAATGGGCGCCAAAGTCGCCGTTTGCGGCCGCAGGAAGGATCCCCTGTTGCAACTCGTTGAACAGATTAGCAATGCCGGCGGCATCGCTTTTGCGCACACCTGCGACATTGCCGACGAGAAGCAAGTTAAACGCTTAATCAGCGCCGTGATTCAGGAATATGGACAGCTAGATCTTTTGGTTAATAATGCGACTTTGTTGGAGGCGAGCCTAATCGACCAACACCCCACTGACGTGTGGCACAAGAACTTTACTGTGACTGTCGATGGCACCTTGTTTATGATGCGCGAAGCCTATCCTCATCTTGCCAAAAGCCAGGGCTCTGTGGTCAATGTTTCCTCGGTTGTCGCTCAGCTTGGAACGCCCTATATGACGGGTTACGCTGCTGCCAAGGGAGCGGTAAACTCCATGACCCGCAACGCCGCCATCGAATGGGCTCCCGCGGGCGTTCGAGTAAACGCCGTTGTTCCTGGCGCTATTCTTACCGAACCGACCAAAGCCGTTATTCCTGATGAAGGCAGCAAAAAATACCTGGAATCGCTGATTCCCATGAAACGCATTGGCGACCCCGAAGAAGTCGCTGAGGCGATCGCTTTTCTGGGGTCAAGCGCAGCGTCTTACATCACTGGCGTCTTATTGCCCGTCGACGGTGGTCGCCAGAATGAGCTCAGCATGGGCGCTGTAAGCATGGAGAGCGCCTAGCACTGACTGCGCAGCCACTGCATCGATTTACCGCCAAGTGAGCTGGCTGTGACCTTTTCTGCAAATGCCACAGCTGGCTCAAGGGCATTAAAATTGATATTAGTGTGAATACCGCTTTGGTTGAACATGTAGACCAAGTCTTCCGTCGCAACATTGCCGGTTGCACCGGGAGCGAACGGGCAACCCCCTAACCCACCGATGGACGCGTCAAACATTCGGACTCCCGCGAGATACGCTGACCATACCATGGCCAACGCCGCACCTCGCGTGTCATGAACATGCAAATTTACCGACCCGGCGCCATACTCTGCAATCAAAGGTTGGGTTAAATCGAAAATTTGATTTGGGGTGCCGGCGCCAATGGTGTCTGAAATAGAGATCTCGTGAGCGCCCTCGTCTAGTAATTGCCGTGCCAGATCCAGCACCAGCGACTCTTCAATGCGACCCTCGTAAGGGCAAGCGCAAGAGCAGGATAGATAGACTCTCGAACGATTTCCATCGCGCAGACAAGCTTTAATGACCTCTACGCACGCTTGGTAAGATTGCTCCAGCGTCATTTTCACGTTGCGCTCGCTAAAGGTACTGGATGCTGACATGATTAAGCCAAACTCGCTTAAACCTGCCGCGACACCGCGGTCATAGCCCCTCAAGTTAGGCACAAGACCGCTATAGACTTGGCTTGTCCCAAGATGTAAGCCCCCCACCACCGCCTCGGCATCTGCCATTTGTGGCACGGCTTTAGGGTGCACAAAACTGGCAACTTCGATGTGCTTGAGCCCTGCGGCTTCCAGTAAGGCTAACAAAACGAGCTTGTCTTCTGTAGACACAATTCTGGGTTGGTTTTGCAAACCGTCACGAAGTCCCACTTCGTTAATAATCACGTCCATCGTCTATATATCCCCAGCTGCGCGAAGCGCCTGTAGCTCCGCTTCAGAAAACCCTGCTGCTAAATACACCTCTTCGCTCGATCCTCCGACTTCTGCGGGGCCAGCCCAGTGTGTCTGCCCGGGTGTTGTTCCCAATTTAGGCATGATCGCTGGAATAGTGACTTCACCCTCTTGCCCTTGAACCGTCTCGAACATTCCGCGAGCTTGATACTGCGGATCAAGCAGCATGTCTTCTACCGAGTACATAGGGCCTGAGGGGACGTCTGCATCGGACAGAATACGCAGCACCTCGACCGAAGTAATAGACGCGGTCCAGTCGGCCAAGGCAGCGTCGATTGTAGCCTCATGTTCTACACGGCCGGCGTTATCTGCCATCCTGGGGTCTTCGGCTAGATCCGGATAGCCTGCGGCGTGCATTAAACGTTTATAGATTGAGTCACCGTTACCGCCAATGACAACATATTTGTTATCGGCACACAGATACGTATTCGTTGGCACAATCCCAGTTAAGGTCGAACCTGAGGGTTCGCGCACAGCCCCCGTAGCGACATACTCAGGAACCACTGACTCCATAAGGTTGTACATCGATTCATAGATCGCGATATCTACGACTTGCCCCGGAGCATTGTGTCGCTCCCGGTGAAGCAAGCTCAGCAAGGTTCCAAATGCGGCGTGTAAACCTGCTAACGAATCGCCCATGCTGAGATTAGGCCGAACGGGTGGGCGATCCGGAAACCCATTCAGATACCGAAAACCACTGAATGCCTCTGACACCGAAGCGTAGCCCGGACGCGTTGCCAAGGGTCCTGTTTGGCCATACCCTGAAATTCGCGTATACACCAAACCGGGATTCGATTCCTTAAAGTCATCAGGACCGAGCCCCCACTTTTCCATTGTACCTGGACGAAAGTTCTCGATAACCACATCGGCAGTTTCTATGAGTCGTTTGACTACCGCTCTACCTGCCTCAGTGCGCAGATTCGCGGTTACAGATTTTTTGTTGCGCGCAATGCTGTACCACCAATAAGAGGTACCGGATTCATCCAATGCGCGCCAACCGCGCAAGGCATCTCCCTTGCCAGGAGGCTCTACTTTAATCACCTCCGCGCCAAAATATCCTAGAAGCGTGCCGCAAAATGGACCTGCCACGAGCTGACCAATCTCTATCACTTTAATACCGTCTAGGGGCTTCGCTGGCATTCCATGAGTTCCTTAAATTCGCTGTCTACTCGATACCAAGTATACCCGCTTCAGACATTTGGTTTGACTTTTTTATCTCAAACGCCGCGCCTCTCTCAACCCGCACGCCTTAATTAACGCTTAAGAATTAGCCCGTAACATTTTGCGACTCAACAACACAACTTCACTGGGTCATGACAAAAAGATTTCAGCTGACAAGCAACCAGTTCACTTTTCTTACTGCTTTAGTGTTCTTAACCGTTTTCAATTTACCCTTCCTGCGCGCTGCCTACACCGCCGCTGCCAAGACAGAGAACACCTCTTTCTTGTTCCTAGCAGCATTACCATGCCTGCTTTTTGCTCTTCTTCATTTATTAGCAAGCTTATGGGTCTGGCCCCTGATAGCGAAACCGGTAACCGCTTTGCTTTTTATCGTCTCGTGCTTCGTTGTTTACGCTCAGGTAAGCTACGGTGTTGTCTTCGACTACGGTATGATCCAAAATATTTTCGAAACTGACACGTCCGAGGCAACGAGCTACCTATCACTGTCAGCGGTTTTAATGGTGACTGGCTTGGTTGCGCTCAGTAGCTTATGGTTGCTCAAAATTCAAATTTCTTACCGCCCGCTGCTGCGAGAGGTCTTGGCAAAGTGTATGACCAATGCCGTGGTACTGGGCATTGCTGGCGCGTTAACCTTAAGCTGCTACGCAGAATTTGCGGCGACAGCTCGAAATAACCCAGAACTCAAACGACAGCTGATCCCGTTTGAATGGGTCGATAACACCTACGATTACTGGCACGACCAACTCAGCTACAGTGCCGAGAATTTTGTTACCCTGGACGAGCAACCAGTGCTCGAACGCCACTCAGGTAATCTCGCAAGACTCACGATTGTTATTGTAGGCGAAACAGCCAGAGCGGATCACTTCGCATATAATGGCTACGAGCGCGATACCAACCGCTTCACACGATTTTTCGACCCTCTGTATTTTAGAGATATGATCAGCTGTGGCACAGCGACCGCCGTGTCAGTTCCCTGCATCTTTTCTGACCTGTCGCGCCGAACGTTTTCCGCCAACGAGGCGAGACAACGGCAGAACCTTTTAGATCTAGCGCAGGATGCTGGTGTGGACGTTACTTGGATCGACAACAATAGCAGCTGCAAAGGCATGTGTTTACGGCAAACCTACGAACGAATCCCGACCGATGCAGACCCCGAGCAGTGCGATGGTGACTATTGTTTTGACTCGATCCTCTTAGACCGATTGCAGACACACCTAAAGAAGTTGGACGAGCATGACAGCTTTATCGTTCTACACGAGATTGGCTCACATGGCCCGACTTATTTCCGTCGCTATCCCGATACGTACCGCGAATTCACACCAGATTGCCCCCGCAGTGACATTCAAAATTGCGACCAAGTAGCGCTCATTAATACGTACGACAACACGATTTTGTACAGTGATTTCATCAACTCAAAAATTATCGAGCAGGCGAGCCGTTTTACACAGCGCGCGGTATCGGTTCTCTATGTCTCAGACCATGGGGAGTCACTAGGCGATTCAGGCGTCTACCTCCACGGTCTGCCGTACAGCTTCGCGCCAGCCGAGCAGAAACACGTGCCCATGTGGCTCTGGACGAACCATCATCAAAACGAATTGCGAGGCTGCCTTGCTCAATATCAGGCTTCCGAGGCCAGTTCACACGACAATATATTTTACACGTTGATGCAATTGCTCGGCATTCATTCGGCTGTAACCTCGCCCGAACTGAATATGCTGGAACACTGTGATTCTGTAAGCTAGCTAGGCTTTTTTGACAAACTCCGACTTCAGCATCATGGGGCCAATGCCTTCGATTTTGCAGTCGATGTTGTGGTCACCCTCAACCAGGCGATTTATTTTGACTTTAGTGCCAATTTTAGCGGTAGAGGATGAGCCTTTGACTTTGAGGTCTTTAATGAGAGTTACGCTGTCGCCCGATTCCAAACGGTTACCATTCGCATCTTTTACGATAAGTTCGTCCGTCTCGGTGCTGACGGAATCGCTCTCACTCCACTCATTGGCACATTCAGGGCAGACGAACAAAGAACCATCAAAATAAACGTATTCAGATGAGCATTTTGGACAACT
Source organism: Aequoribacter fuscus (assembly GCF_009910365.1). Taxonomy (NCBI): domain Bacteria; kingdom Pseudomonadati; phylum Pseudomonadota; class Gammaproteobacteria; order Cellvibrionales; family Halieaceae; genus Aequoribacter; species Aequoribacter fuscus. The sequence continues at coordinate 1,594,595 of NZ_CP036423.1, forward strand.
TGGTAACGTGGTAGACATGGTTCGCCTCAAAAGGGCGTATTAAACCATAAAAATAAACCGCAGAAGCGGTTGATGCTTGTTTTTAATTTACTGACGCATCAAGCGAACACGTGGTTTTGCGTCGGGGTGATTGCTTCGAAACGGCGTAATATCAATGCCGCCTCGGCGCGTATAGAAGGCCTGTACCGATAAGAATTCGGGATTAAAACGTCCAAGCAAGTCCAAATAAATACGTTCGACGCATTGTTCGTGATATTCCTGATGCTGATAATAACCCAGCAAGTATTGCATTAAAGACTCAGGACACAGATCTGGACCTTCCCAAACCACTTGCACGCTGGCCCAATCGGGCTGCGCAGTAATCGGGCACAAGCTTCGCAATCGATGCGTATGCCATGCCGCACTCACCAAGGAGTCTGTGGCGGTCTGAAGTGTCGCTGGGGTGGGTTGTTCAACAATGGGGAGCTGCTTATATTGATCAAGATTGGTGCCGTGTAAGACACCTCCGGCGAGATCGTTAGGTGCTACGTCAAATAATTCGAGATGTACAGGGGTACCTAAAATTCTAACCAGATCATCGCAAATGGTTTGCGTTGCGCTTTGGGTAGATTCAAATACCGTGAAGTTTAGCGAGTTCAGATACAGCTTTAGCGACTTAGACTCGACAATACACTCGGAATGAGCCGGCACCGTCAGTCTCCCCACGTACACCTCGGGGCTTCGCGCGGTGTTCAACCACGACAACTCATACAAATGCCACTGATCGACGCCAAACATTGGCGTCGTAGCGCTGTAGCCCAGAGTGTCTCGCGCGTGAGCTCGAGCAATGGGATACAAAACATCGGGCGTGTACGCAGTGGGCGCTGCGACCCTTTCACCCAGAACAAATTTCGGGTTAGCCATAGTGCTCAATGCCCTCGCACTTATTGTCGCAGCCTGGTGCCGCTATTGAGGAGATGCATACAGTACAAATACGCTACCACCGTAAATGAGGCGATCATGGCAAAAGCAAACTCAATGCTGACATCCGAGACCCCTAGAACGCCGTAGCGAAACGCATTGACAACATAAACCAATGGATTTAACTGCGAAACGCCGCGCCAAAACTCCGGCAATAGATCAAGACTGTAAAAGACGCCGCCCAAATAAATTAGGGGAGTTAAGACAAACGTCGGTACGATCGAGATATCGTCAAACGAATTGGCGAAGACGGCATTGATAAAGCCCGCTAGGGCAAATAGCACCGAGGTCAATGTCACGATGCCAATGACCACTGGGAAGCTATGAATTGAAAGTTGTGTAAAAAAAAGTGCTACGCCGGTCACAATAACGGCCACCGCTAAACCACGTGTCACGCCCCCAATGATGTAGCCCCACAGGATAATGTAATTAGGCGTGGGCGAGACCAAAAGCTCTTCGATGCTGTTATTGAACTTAGAGCCAAAGAACGAGGAAACCACATTACTGTACGAGTTGGTCACAATCGCCATCATGATGAGGCCCGGCACCACGAACTGCATGTAAGTGAAGCCACCCATCTCGCCAATTCTTGAACCCACTAACGAACCAAATATCACGAAGTAAAGCGACATGGTTATTGCAGAGGGCAGCAGTGTTTGCGTCCAAATGCGCGTATAGCGGCGCACTTCTTTCCGCAGGATCGTCATAAAGGCGATGAACTGTTCTCTGGCATTCATACTTTTGCGCTCTCTACTAAATTGACAAACATTTCTTCAAGACGATTGGCTCGGTTGCGCATACTTTGAACACAGACGCCCTGCTCGCTCAAGCTGCGGAACACCGCATTCAGGTCCTGGCCTTTTTCGACCTCAATTTCTAGTGTGTGTGTATCGAGCCTGTGCGTGACGAATCCCGTTACGCTGATCTCCTCGGGTAAATCATCACGACAATCTAAAATGAATACCTCTTTCTGCAAGCGACGTATTAGCGATTTCATTGAGGTGTTCTCGACGATCTGACCATGGTCAATGATTGCTATGTTGCGACACAAAGCCTCAGCTTCTTCTAGATAGTGAGTCGTTAGAATAATCGTCGTACCCGCTGCATTGATCTCCTGTAAGAATTCCCACATTGACCGACGCATCTCAATATCGACACCTGCCGTGGGCTCATCGAGAATCAAGAGTTTCGGCTCATGAATGAGTGCTCTGGCAATCATAAGGCGGCGTTTCATACCCCCCGATAGCATTCGGGACGCCGTATCACGCTTTTCCCAAAGCCCAAGCTTTTTGAGGAAGTGATCAGCACGCTCCTCAGCTACCCCGCGGGGAATGCCGTAATAGCCAGCCTGCGTTAACAGAATATCGCGGGTTTTTTCGAAGACATTAAAATTAAACTCTTGGGGAACAACACCTAAGAATTTTTTAGCGGCGGGGAAATCGATATCAATGTCTACACCGTGGACTTTGACTTGACCGCCTGTCTTGTCTACCAGCGAGCAAATTATGCCGATCGTTGTGGACTTGCCCGCACCATTGGGTCCGAGAAGCGCAAAAAAATCACCCTGCTCGACTCGCAGACTAATACCCTTAAGGGCCTGAAAATCATTGCCGTAGGTTTTACTAAGGTTTTCTATCGCTAGGGCTGGTACCATAACCGCGGGGGCCTCGTCTAAAAAAAGCGAGCGCGCATTGTAACGGTTTCAGCAACGATAAACGACCTCACATGAAGCAAACTGACAACGAAACTCGACTTTTTCAGCAACTCAATGGCTTTTTAGAAGAAGTGACTCGCAAGACTGAGAGCTTGCATCCCGACCACCCCTTCAAGACGTGGCTGGTATCAGCGTCGGCGGCGTGCGGGCTTAAGGACTCCGATGCAGTCTCACAACAAGTTGTTGCGCTCTTTACCCATTACGCCGATATGACACCCTTGTTTCCCAGAGACGTGCTTTACCTAGTAGGCGGTGATTGTTTGCACTTTATGCCCGACGAGGAAATCGCGGCCTATCAGGCCCTTGACGAAATGAGATTCGAAGCGCAAATGCAGCAAAAATTCTTTGATTGGGAGCAGGCAAAAGAATCTTTAAAAAAATTACAATAAGTCGACGACTTTCGCTTGACTCCAACCAGCTGGCTACCTACAATGCGCGCCACTTGGTTAAGTCCTACTGCGTCCCCTTCGTCTAGTGGCCTAGGACACCGCCCTTTCACGGCGGGAACAGGGGTTCGAACCCCCTAGGGGACGCCACTTAATCAAGCTCCAGTGATCTCTCGCGGGAATAGCTCAGTTGGTAGAGCGCAACCTTGCCAAGGTTGAGGTCGCCGGTTCGAACCCGGTTTCCCGCTCCAGAAAAAAGTCTTTAGCTACCCCTTGAGAAACGCCAATAGCTGCTGCTGATTCATAGGCCGAGCGTGGTAATAGCCCTGCATCATCCTAACACCCAGTGAGCGAAGCGTGGCATATTCTTGATCCGTCTCAACCCCTTCTGCTATCACTCTGATATCAAGCGCTTGCGCCATTCTCATCAAAGCATTAACAATTTGGTAGCTGTTTTGGTTGGTATCGATATCTTGAACGAAGCGACGGTCAATTTTTATCCAATCAATTTCAAGCTCATGCAGAGTGCTCAAGCTCGAGTAGCCTGTACCGAAATCATCCAGCGCCAAATCTAGCCCCATCTGTTTCAATGCGCTAAGCACCTTACCAGCCAGCTCCGCGTTCTCGATCGTCGTCCGCTCGGTAATTTCTATCATTAACCGCTTGGGGTCGAGTTTATAGCGCTCGCAAGAACTCTTGATTAGGTGTTCTAAATTTTGGTAGTGAAACTGCACCGGAGAAATATTGATCGATACCGATAAGTCTTCTTGATGAGACGGCACGCTTGCTAAGAAAGAGCAAACTTCATCCACCACGAATTCGCCGAGTCGCAGAATCAACTCACTTTCTTCTGCAGCATCAATCACCTCTTGAATCGAAATAGACTCGCCAGGCCAGCGCAACAGCGCCTCGCAGCGGCGAAAATACCCAGAATCGTCATTCCAAACCGGCTGATACCATATTTCCAGCTCGCGGTTGTTGAGTGCTTGATCAATGCGAGAGCGCAGAGCACTGCGAGTGAGGCGCTCGGCATCCATGCCTGCGTAAAATACAGAGCTAGCGCTACCGCCCAACTTATTCTGTTTCGCGTGATACATCGCCACATCGGCGCAGTGCATCACTGACTCCAGGTCTTGCCCATGGAGCGGAAAGTGTGCGGCTCCCAAGCTGATCGAGACCGGCACTTCCAAACCAAAGTCTGCTCGTCCGCCCAAATCGGCCTTAAGTCTTTGAAACAAAATTTCAAGGTCTGCCTTTGTAAGTTCAGGCACCGTTACCACCCCAAACTCATCGCCGCCTAAGCGAGCGACAGTTGCTTGCACCGGTAGGTGGCGCTTTAGAGTCTCTGCGAAAGCGATTAGAACTCGATCACCCACGAGATGCCCTTTGGTGTCGTTGATGAGCTTGAAATCATTGATGTCTGCTAGCATTAACGTACCAGACGAACCCGTTTGAATTGCTTCATCAAACGCCATTGTGAACCGCGTTCTGTTGCCCGTTCCGGTGAGCTCATCGGAATGAGCCATTTCCCAAATGCGCTGTTCTTGACGAATTCGGTCGTCCATGTCGATCATTGACCCGAGCGCAAGCTCTTCGCGTTTGGCGTCTTGCTGTATCGGCACGCCGGTCAAGTGGAACCAGCGATAGTGACCATGAGAAACCTCAAGCTGTACCTGTTCGTCGAGCTCGGCGCCCTCGAGCAAGTAGGACGAAAATTTGTCGACTAATCTTTCCCGCCCGCTAGGATGCACTTTGTCCAATATCTGCTCGACTGTGACATTGGAGTTGTCATCAAGCCCTATATTCGATAAGTCGTCAGTCGCACCGGTAAAATGAAACACATCGTTAATACGATCAAACGTCCACACTAGGGCGTTGGCCGCGCCCAAAACAACATTCAGCCGGTTGAAACTTTCGTTTAACTCACCCAAGGTTTGATTTAACTCGGAGGTTCGACTCGCCACCTGATTCTCGAGGTCTCGCAGAAGCGCGTCATGCGCCGAATTTGCCGCCACTAGATTGTCACGAAGCTCCACCAGCGCTGTCGTTAACGAGCTGACCTCGCGGTTGTCGCTATCAATCGGTATATCTACATCGAGATTACCGGCACCCAGTCGATTCGCAATAGTCGCCGAGCGGAGTAAGGGGCTAACAACGCCGCGATTTAGATTTATAAATATCCAGCCAAAAACGAGCGCCAGGCAGGCGAAGGCAATGTAAAGTGGGAGCTGGACGCGCCAGATATTCGTCTGTAATTTTTGGCGCTCCGACCCTACTAGGACGCGCCCTGACATGCCGCCGGCTTCAAATGGTAGGCGCACCAACAGATAGTCATCTGATCCCGAGCGCAAGTGCTGCTCTAAACCGACGTTCGCCGGAAACTCCGCGACCAACTGCTCGCCGTCTTCTTCCAGCAGGTAAATCCCCGCGACACTCACCTCGCGATTGTCCTGCATGAATCCGTTAACTTGACCCAGTAAACCTAGGTCTTCTTGCTCGATCGCGAACTGCACGCTGATAACCAACGCAGCCGCAATGCTCTCAAGCTCGGAGTTTAGATTTTGGGTCAGTATTCGCTGCTGCTGATTCGGGACAATGACCAACAGCAATGCGACCAAAAATAGCAGGCCCAGCAAAACAGGAACGCTGAGCTTGAGGGCAATAGAGCGTGGCTTCATCAATTAATTACGGACAGAACTTGGTATGTTTCAGGCGGTGCGTCCTTGACGACGCCTACAGCCCCCTCAGTTCGATCCAAAATGGCTAGCACCTCAGCATCGCTTTTCGCATAAATAGGGACGTTCGCGCGTCCGCTAAAAACCAGCCGGAGCCAGTGTCGTTGCATTGCAGAGCCCGACCCGTTAAACCAATGATCCCCGACAGCATTAAAATGTGGCGCCTCTTTACTCGGCAAGATCACGACGATTGGCGCCCCATCTGACCACTTACGCTGTTTGCCCGTAATGATTTCGCTCACATTAATGGACTTGCTGCCGCCATTGGCATTTTTTGCAGCCACCACGTATAAGTCTGCGGCAGCGACACTGTCGGGTACAAACAGCCACAGCAAACAAAGACCAACCAAGCATGCAAGATGCGAGGTCAGGCGTTTAGTCGTTCGCAAGCACAGCATACGTTAAAAGCCCACAGCCACTTGCATGCGAAGCTCAAGCCCGTCGTTCGAGTCAGGCAATATGTCGTTCTCGTGGTCTATCAACTCAAACTTCACGACACCAGCGGTTGCGAAAAAGTAGCTAAGGCCCACGCCTGCTCGAACCTCTTTACCGAGCGCGAAGTGCACGCCACCATCCTCAACCGAGGTGATATCGTAGTAGCCATAAAGCGATAAATCGGGCGTTACTTTGTAGGCACCGTACTGGAAGATAGAATAGTTCCAATCGGAATCGTCAGTGCGGTTGACAGAGACTTCCGTTAAAGCGCGATATTTGTCGTTCTCAAACTGCGAGGAAAAGGCAAACAATTCATAGTCTAGACCCTGACCGACATCGCCCGGCATTGGCATAGCGTGCATCTGATGACCGGGCAGCGTCTCATGATCAATCAGCGTGTCGCTGTAATAACCTACTTGAAGTGACCAGTCTTGCGTCGGATAAAACCCGACCGAGGCCGTCGCCGAATTAATGCCGTTGCCGAAGAACTCGTGCTCAGACTCGGCGGTTATACCGGAGCCAAGAACGAGGTCAAAGAAAAGATCTCTCTCACCAATTCCGCGACCACCCCAGCGCAGACCGATGTCGTGGATGGGAATGAAGCGCTCGAATGCTAGCGGCCGATAGATCGTCGGGAAAAATACACGTCCGTGGTGGTAGGTGTCGTTCCAATAATTCATTGGTGTATGGATTTTACCTAACACAAAGTACTGCTCGTCATTGAGCTCATAGCGCAGCTGCAGACGCTCGACTTTGACCGTATCATCGCGGTAAAGCTTGGGTTGGTAAGTGATCTCTGTCAGTGCCGACCAGCGATTACCCAAGTTAGTGGCAACGAACAAGGTGGATTCACCCAAGGTGAATTCCTCCCTTTTGGTCGTGCCTTCCTCGCGCTGAATGGAGTTCGCGTGAGTAAAGAAATTTACTTGCCAGCCACTCGCAGGCGCCATGCCATGCGCCTGAACTTGTGATGTCATCACAAGCCCCAAACAGGTGCTTAAGTAACGCAGTTTCATTGTGGATACATCCGACATTTTTCGATTAGCATACTTGTTTTAGCAAACTCTAACACGCTTAATTGTGAAATGTGAGCGAAACGCTATTAATGCAGTAGCGTAATCCTGTAGGCGGCGGACCATCTGGGAACACATGTCCCAAGTGAGCGCCGCAGCTGTCGCACATAACCTCGACACGGATCATTCCGTGAGAGGTGTCTCTGGTTTCGCGTATGACTTCACTGCGCAGAGGCTCGAAAAAGCTGGGCCAACCGCAGCCGGCATCGAATTTCGTGTCGCTACGAAATAACGGCGTATCGCAACAGACGCAGTGATAAGTGCCGACTTCTGAATGGTCCCAAAATGCGCCCGTAAAGGGGCGTTCTGTGCCCTTCTCGCAGCATACTTTGAACGCCTCAGGGGTCAGCTTAGTACGCCAATCAATCGTTTTGTCATCCATCATGAACTCCGGTCAATGAGCTGTAATTTAAAACACTGGGCCAACTGATTTAGACTGTCCGTGCGGGCGTCAGCAAAGAGCCTCGCTCCCAACAACTCTCGCCGAGTTGGATAGTTCCGTCGCAGGTCGTCAAACCAGCGCCCACCAGACTCGGAATCCGCGTCTGCCAGGGCACTGCGAAACCGAGCGTCGTCAGACTCGATACGGTAAATGTTAGTCACCAGATTGGAAACAGACATCGCTAATGACAGCCTACTGTCCAAATTTAGACATAAGTCATTAGCAAGCAAAACATCACTGGTTTGACACGCTAGATGCCTCGCCAAGGCATCGCGCAACATCACGGAACCTCTGACCTTACCATCATAGCTGTAACCTGCTATGTGCGGTGTTGCGATAGTGACCACCGGCACCAACTGTTGATGAATCGAGGGCTCATTCTCCCAGCAGTCCAAAACGACAACGGGGGCGTTTGGTTGCTGCAGTCGATCGAGCAGCGCCACATTATCGATGACGCCTCCTCGTGCTGCATTGATCAGTAGCTGATGATTCCCCAGAGTGTCTAACCGACTTTTACTCAGCAAATGCTTACTTGGGAAACGCCCGTGGTCCGTCAGCTCACAATGCAGGGAAATGACGTCGCTATTTAACACCTGCTGGAGATCATTGGTGTACGCGCCGCTGTCTACATAGGGGTCGTAGACGCCGACGTTCATGCCAAGGCACGTCGCCACCTCTACCAAGCGCCTACCGACATGACCGTAGCCAACAACACCTAACTTCCCTCCAGCAAACAGCTTCTCAAGAAAACTCGGCTGAGAACAAATAGCGGCAAGCACATACTCTACGACCGATTCAGCGTTGGCACCTGATGCAAGCGCGTAAAGGATTTTGGAGCCCTGCAGATAGGTCAGGTCAAGATGGTCGTAGCCGGCCGTCGCTGAGCCCACGAACTGCACTTTACTCCCCGATAATAGACACTCATCGACTCGGGTCACCGATCGAACCAATAACACATCAGCCCCTTGAACCTGCGCCGCACCTAGGCTTCGCCCATCCACCAAGGTGACGTTACCAAATGGTGTGAAGAGTTCGCTCGCCAGAGGAATATTCTGATCCGCTAGAATATTTAGCATGCGTTACAGACCGCGCGTGGGCCATAAATTCGCAGCGCCCGCAAGTCGTCGAGCAAGTTTTGAGCCCGAGAACTCAAGCCATGCTCCAACAGTTGTGCTGCCAATCGCTCAACCTCGGCATCAAAGGCTTTAATATCGCTGTCTGCACAGACTCCGTTGAGATTATCAACACTGACCTCGAAGGGAATCGCTAGAGCCTCGCAAAACAAACGCTCGATTGCTTGAGGGCGAGCTTCCACCTGAAAAAATGCTCGCTGTTGCTCGGGCGAACGGCCGTCTGGCGAATACCAATACCCATAGTCATCTTGTTGTCTTCGGGCTAATCCTGCCACACACCAATGCGCTAATTCGTGCAAGGCACTGCGGAGGTAGTCAGCTCGATACCAAATCGTGGCCAGACAGTCTTTTGCTTTGGGCGCTTGGTAAAAGGGTTCGCTGGCCCCGCCCCTAAGCACAGTGTCATGGCAATGCCCCACTCCCGTATTGAATACGTTCTCAATGTCTGCGGCTATCATCACGCATCGATCCGAATAACAAATTCCGTGTGGTCGCCTCGGTCCAGCTGAGACGCCAGAGTAAAACCTAAAAACCGACAAAACTTTGGCACGTCACGAAGGGCTGCCGGATCGGTGGTTAACAAGCTAATTTCTTTGCCTGCGTCCAAACCACCTACGGCTTTGTGAAGCAACATAATAGGCTCGGGGCACCACAGCCCCCTCGCGTCGATCTGCACCCGGACTAGTCTAAGGGTTTCACAAACTTTAAGGTCATGCGGTCGCTTTCACCTATTGCTTCGTATTTGGCTCGATCTTGATCGCCCAAACGATAGGAAGGTGGCAGAGTCCAAACACCGGTCTCGTAGTCTTTCGTATCTTTGGGGTTAGCGTTGATTTGTGACTCGGCTTCTAATTCAAAACCAATGAGTTCCGCCAGCCCGATCAAATATTCTGGATCGACATAACCCGAATCTTTCATCTCTTGCTCGCTCATCCCCGGCGTGCCTCGATGTTGCACTACGCCGAAAACGCCACCGGGTTTCAAAGCGTCATAAACAGCAGTCAAAGCGGTTTCCAAGGTCGCCAAACGCATCCACGAATGCACGTTGCGAATGGCTAAGGCCACATCCACGCTCTCTGGTGGGGCCACTAAAACGTCTCCAGGTGGATTAAAAGCAGTGACTGTCACCGCCCGATAAAGATCACCGTTTGCACCTAGCTTAGCTAAAAACCCACCCAAAGCTCGACGCGCATAATTGGATTCGTTAACACCCATGTGCGCGGCATACAGCGTACCGTTATCCGCAAGCAAGGGTGCGAGCACGTCTGTATACCAACCACCACCGGGGTACATCTCAAGCACAGTACTCGAGGGGGTCACGCCAAAAAATTCGAGGGTTTCACGCGGGTGGCGGTACACATCGCGCGCTTTGGCGGCTTCACTGCGATGCTCGCCCTGTAAGGCCGTGCGCCATGGATCTGAAGTCTCAGCAGAGACGCCGGTTGCCATAACGAACAGCGCCACAAACAAGGACATTGAGCACCTAACACGTTTAAACAGTTGCATTGACCGCTCCTTAGCTTTTGCACATTTTTCTCAATAGACCTACTATAACGGCTTTATCACAGCATGTGGATAAGTAGCATGACGAAACCTTTTATTCTTAGCATTATCGGCGACGATAAACCCGGCTTGGTGGATGCCATTGCGAGCAGCGTGGCGGCGAATGGCGGTAATTGGCAAACCAGTCAGTTGACACATCTCGCGGGAAAATTCGCAGGTATTGTTCTGATTAGTCTGCCAACTGAACAAGCCGACGCCCTTGCTGAACAGCTAAAAGCTTTGTCAAGCACGGGTCTCAGTGTCAGGGTAAGCCCTGCCGAAAGTTCAGGCGTGCCATCGACTAAAGCATCACTCTCGGTGATTGGACCTGATCGTCCAGGCATCGTGCGGGAGATCTCGCAGGCCTTCTCGCGTCGTGACATCAATGTGCTTAAACTCAACTCAGACATTGTTCCTGCACCAATGACCAACGAACCGCTTTTTCAGGCCAGTATCGCTATCAGCTTTTCGCCCGAGCAAGACCGCCTTGAGCTTGAAGCAGCACTGGATCTGATCGCCGAAGATATGACCGTCGATATCGATATCGACTATTGTGAAGACTGACGTGCATTAGCCACGACGCTTCAAAAACTTTTGATACGCTGCCACCGACACGCCAGCGGACAAAATGACCAAAGACAGCGCCAATACGCTGATACCCAACCAGCGGAACAATGCGCCCCATTCGACGCCAATTAGGTAATTGGCGCCCCACAGCAGAGCGACCGTTGCAAACAAGCCGAGGAAGAAGGTTTTAAACGCCCTTCGAGCGCGTTTTGATCTCTTGGTCATGATTTATTCATCGTCATATAAGCAACAAAAACCGCGAGCAAGCTTACCCCACTCGCCATCGCGAAGGCATACGTTGGACTCATCGGCCAAAGCCAGGCGCTTAACAAGCTGCCCAGCGCACCGCCAACACCGTAGCAAAACATGCTATACAGTGCCTGGCCCTGCCCAGAAAGGCCCTCGGGTACATAGCGGCGCAGAAAGTCGATACTGGCGGCGTGAAAGGCCCCAAAGGTTCCAGCGTGCATGATCTGAATAAAGAATAGAGCGGCAGCACTGCTTACCCAATAATCCAACAGTATCCAGCGAGCAACCGAGCACAGCAAGGCGAACTGAAACAAGCGGTAAGTCCCAGTTTTCGGCAGGATCTTATGCATCACAAGAAACAGCAGGGTTTCACTGATCGCGCCGAGAGCCCAGTAAAAACCGGTAGATTGCTTGCTGTAGCCCGCTTCTTCCACAAATAACGAAAAATAGGTGTAGTAAGGGCCATGAGCGAGCTGCATCAGTAAGCCCGCCGCGATAAAACCCATGACGTTTTTGTTCAACAAGAGCGATATTGGGGGGGCTGGATGTTTGTGTTGAACCGGTTTTTCAGCCCCGGGTATGCTCAGCGCTAACGCCCAGAGTGCCACAAAGCAAACGAGCAACATGATCGGGACATGACGTATTGACGCCATGTCAAAATACCAGCCCAAACCGATTGCTGCGCCGATAAAGCCAACCGAGCCCCATGCGCGAATTTGGCTGTATCGGTGATGTTGATCGCCCAAATACCGTAGGGTAACAACCTCAAATTGCGGTAAAACGGCATTCCAAAAGAAACTGTATCCGGCAACGATCCAGAGTAACCAATAGTAATCGGTCCTCAAAAATACGCCAGCAAAGCAGACAGCAGCGGCGAAGCTACCCCACTGCACGACGCGCATTCGACGTGATATACGGTCACCGATGTGCCCCCATAGCATTGGGGATACAACACGGGTCATCATAAGAACCGCCATCAAGGTGCCGATTTCAGCAATGTTCAGTCCAATACTGGACAGGTAGAGCGGCCAAAAAGGCAACAAAATACCCAAAATCGCGAAATAGAATAAGTAAAAACCCGATAAGCGCGCGTGTGGAAGAGTCACCGCACGCGTCATTTTAGCGAGTAATCACGGGGGTTGGGGAACTCACATCCGCATTCTGACCACGGTGACGAAGAGCATGATCCATCAGCACAATAGCCAACATAGCCTCGGCAATAGGTGTCGCGCGGATCCCCACGCAGGGATCATGTCGACCCGTAGTAATCAGTTCTGTCGGCTGGCCCTCGACATCGATGGACGCTCCTGGGATTCGGATACTCGAGGTCGGTTTCAGGGCCATGCTAACGACTAAATCTTGGCCAGATGATATCCCGCCAAGCACACCGCCCGCGTGATTCGATTTAAAGCCTATCGGCGTTAGCTCATCACGATGTTCGGTTCCTAGTTGCTCTACCACCGCAAAGCCATCGCCAATTTCAACACCTTTTACTGCATTGATACCCATCATTGCATGCGCGATATCCGCGTCCAGGCGGTCGAAGACGGGCTCCCCCCAACCCGGAGGGAGGCCACGAGCAACCACATTGATTCGAGCACCAATAGAATCGCCCTGCTTGTTCAGTCTTTGCATGTACTGCTCCAGCGCTTCAATTTTGCTCGGGTCTGGACAAAAAAACGGGTTGGTCTCGATGGTATCCCACTGAACCTGTTCCGCCTTAATGGGACCCAGTTGTGCGAGGTAACCCTGTATGCTCACACCAAACACCTCTTGAAGGTATTTTTTAGCAATGCCTCCCGCAGCGACCCGCATCGCCGTTTCTCGCGCTGATGAGCGGCCACCACCGCGATAATCGCGCATGCCGAACTTCTGCTGATAGGTGTAGTCTGCGTGTGCGGGTCTAAAGGTGTTCGCTATTTTAGAATAGTCTTTGGACTTCTGGTCTTTATTGCGTATCAATAATCCGATGGAAGTGCCCGTAGTTTTTCCCTCAAACACACCGGACAGTATTTCAACTTCGTCGTCTTCCTTACGTTGCGTGGTGTAGCGAGAAGTGCCGGGCTTACGTCGATCCAAGTCGCGCTGCAAGTCGGCTGACGTGATTGATAATCCAGGAGGGCAGCCATCAACCACGCACCCTATGGCGGGACCATGACTTTCGCCAAAGGTCGTGACGGTAAAGAGTTTTCCTATGGTATTTCCAGACATAAGCGGCTCAAATTAGGCGAAGGGGCGTATTATACCTAACTACGTCAGGGCGAGTGCAAGTTCTTCAACTTCTGACTTAGTCAGTACGCATACACCCCAGCCACCACGCTCGAACTCTAGCCAGGTGATTGCAATTTGCGGGAACAATTCCTCGAAATGCTCCCAGCTGTTTCCCAATTCCAAAAACACAACACTGTTCGAATGCAGAAACTTGGGCAGCTGAGCGAGCAGCTGACGCGTAAAGTCTAGGCCATCACGTCCAGAAGCCAGCGCAATGTGTGGTTCATGCAGGTATTCTGCCGGAAGATTAGACATGTCTTCACTATCCACGTAAGGCGGATTACATAGCACTATATCGAAGTATCGCGGCGGGACCGACGCCAACACATCCGACTGCACGCACTGCACATGCGACTCGAGTTGATGTTTGACAACATTGAGCTGCGCAAGCGCTAGGGCATCAGGATCGATGTCTGCCAGAACCACTTGGGTCTCAGCATGGTTCAAGGCCGCCAAAATACCCAAACTCCCTCCCCCACAACACAAATCGAGGACCTCTTTGCCTCGAACACCGTTGCACCATGGTTGAAAATCGTTGAGTATCACTTCAGCTAAGGGCGAGCGCGGTACAAGCGCACGCTTGTCACAAAAAAACTCTGCCCCGCCCAACCATGCTTTACCCGAGATATACGGCAGAGGCTTGCGCTCGATAACGCGCTGATTCACCCAATCATTGACTCGCTCTGCTTGCGCACGGGTCAAAGACACTGTCGCGACTTCATCGCCAGAATTAAGAGGCAAATCGCACGCGCCCAACACAAGAAACACCGCCTCATCCCAACTATTGTCCGAACCGTGGCCGTAAAATAGATCCGCGTGTTGAAACTTTTGATCCAACCTTTCTATGCAAGCCAACACAGTCTGCCCCGCCGAAATACCCATATAAACGTAACCCCGGTTTGGTTTTTGTACGATGCCCTGCTACGATTGCGCCTCCATATAAGGCTGGGGCGAAACCGTGCAGGACAAATTTGCGAGCATCATAAACGAGATTGGTGAGGATCTGGAGAGACCAGGCCTAAAAGATACGCCAAAACGTGCCGCAGAGGCTTTTAAGTTTTTGACGCGTGGCTACCAGCAATCCGTCGACACCGTTGTTAACGACGCCCTATTCCCTTCAGATTCCAATGAAATGGTGATCGTGCAGGATATCGAGTTGTACTCTCTGTGCGAGCACCATCTGCTGCCTTTCATTGGCAAATGTCACGTCGGGTATATTCCGCAGGGCCAAGTGATCGGCTTATCCAAGATTGCAAGAATCGTCGACATATTTGCGCGGCGCTTGCAGATCCAAGAGCAACTTACCACCCAAATCGCCAACACAATCGCGGACGTTACCGGTGCTGAGGGCGTTGGCGTCATTATTGAAGCACGGCACATGTGTATGATGATGCGAGGAGTTCAAAAGCAGAATAGCGCTATGAAGACCTCAGCTATGCTTGGGAGCTTTCAAACACAGCAGTCAACAAGAGAAGAATTTCTAGCGCTTTTGTCTACCCGACTTTGACCTACTCGGCGACAGGGCTGAGCCGGTACCGTTGCAACACTAAGTACTGTCGACCCTCAGTCCGATAGGCGCTGTACGCCACGTAGAGTGTCGGTGCGCCTGTGGTCGACTCGCCAACCCAATATCGCTGGTCGTTGTCCTGTCCATACAGTAGCCGCTGCTCAAAGACACGATTCGCCCACTGCACCGAACGTCCACAGTCACGTCCCTCGCACTGAAACAAGGTCGCCACACCTTGTGCATCCCTAAACGCTGTAGTGTGCTGCTTCAGCATTTCCGCAGCACTGTACCCATCGACGATCTGGTAGGTCGATTCCCGTAGGTTGCCGCTCACACGGGTGCTCTGTTCGAAGCCCCAATGTCCAAGGCGCTTTTGCAGCGCATCCAAGCCAATCTCTCGATCGTTAACGTCGCTGTCGACCTGCCGAATCAGTATGGCATGTGATGATGACGAAAGATCGGTGAAGTCGCTCTCGTTTGCGACGGTAAGTGACGCAAACATCATGACACAAACGCCTAGTAATTTATGCATACCCGCTCCAACGCACCCGTAGTCACAGTGTAATGAACTTACAACGAAATCACCAAAAGACCATCAAGATGAAGACGCACCTGATGGTCTTTGGACTGACTGCCGTTAGACACTGAGCTTCAATAGGAGAGCGTTAAGTCTTTGAACATAAGCCGCGGGGTCATCAAGCTGTCCGCCCTCTGCCAGTTGAGCCTGCTCAAACAAAATCATCGCGAGATCACTGAACTTATCTTCATCCGACTCAGCATCGAGCATTTTTAGCAGGGGATGCTCCGGATTAATCTCCAGCACGGGCTTCGTTTTTGGGACCGCTTGGCCAGCAGCCTCCATGATTCGTCGCATTTGAGCACCCATGTCAAAATCGCCTACAACCAAACAGGTCGGTGATTCGGTCAACCTTACCGATGGGCGGACCGATTCTACCTGCTCGGATAAGACCGCTTTCATACGCTCCACCAAACTCTCAGACGATTGTTCCAGAGCTTCCTGGGCCTGTTTCGCCTCCTCACTTTGCTGTGCTAAGTCACCTTTAGCCACGTCTTGGAGCTTCTTACCCTCGTATTCGCCTAACTGCATCATCGCCCAATCATCGATGCGGTCGCTCAAGATCAACACCTCTATACCCTCCTTGCGGAAATACTCGAGGTGGGGAGAGCGCCTCGCGGTATTGTGGTTTTCCGCAAAGACGTAATAAATTTTGTCTTGCTCGGGCTTCATGCGGCCAAGATAATCATCGAAGGATTGATCCTGCACCTCAGAATCACTGTGAGTCGTACTAAAGCGCAACAGTTTGGCAATTTTATCTTTGTTGGCAAAATCCTCACCGAGCCCTTCTTTTATGACCGGCCCAAATGTAGACCAAAACTGGTGGTAGTCATCGCCTTTTGCCAATTTCGACAGCATATCGAGCACTCGTTTCGTCAGTGCCGAACGCATGTTTTCGACGGCACCGTCCTTTTGCAAAATCTCGCGCGAGACATTCAAGGGCAAATCGTTAGAGTCCACCACACCCTTAATGAAACGCAAATACAAAGGCAAAAACTGCTCGGCCTCGTCCATGATAAACGTACGCTGCACATAGAGCTTCAACCCTTTCGCCATATCACGATTCCACAGATCGAAAGGCGCATTTTTAGGGACGTAGAGTAAGCTCGTGTATTCCAGTTTGCCCTCGACTTTGTTGTGACTCCACGTCAAAGCATCGTCAAAGTCATGAGAAATGTGTTTATAGAACGATTGATATTCATCATCCGTGATATCCGCCTTAGAACGAGTCCAAAGCGCTGTCGCTTCGTTAATGGCCTCCCAGGTAGGCGTCTCGGCATCACTCTCATCGTCAGCGCCTTGCGCCGCCGGCATCATCACGGGAACAGAGATGTGATCAGAGTACTTTTTGATAACGCTACGCACCCGCCAATCGTCAGCGAAGTCAGCGCAATCGTCTTTTAAATAAAGCGTGATCGAAGTACCACGTGTTTCTTTTTCTTTGCTTTCAATGGTGAAATCAGCTTCACCATGAGAGGTCCACAAGGCCCCCTCTGTCGCTGCGCTGCCCGCGCGCCGCGTATGGACCTCAACCTTGTCTGCCACGATAAATGCTGAGTAAAAGCCAACGCCGAACTGCCCAATCAGCTGGGCGTCCTTTTTCTGGTCGCCGGTCAGCGACGCCATGAAATTTGCAGTGCCCGATTTCGCAATGGTCCCAAGATGCTCGATCGCCTCGTCGCGAGACATTCCGATACCGTTGTCTGCAATCGTTAAGGTCTTGGCGTCTTTATTCACGCTGACGTGAATCGCATAATCGCCAAGCCCTTCCAGCAGGCTTTCCTGGTCGAGTGATTCAAAGCGCAACTTATCAATGGCGTCCGAGGCATTGGAAATCAGTTCGCGCAGAAAAATCTCTTTGTTCGAATACAAAGAGTGAATCATCAGCTGCAACAGTTGTTTGGCTTCGGTCTGAAAACCCAAGGTTTCTTTTGTGGTTTCGGACATTGTGTGACTCCCTTATTCAGCGTTTGTAGGTCCTGTAGATATGGGGTCAATCCCAGAAACTTCAAGCCAAAAAAAAAGCCGACACAAGGTCGGCTTCTGGATTAAGCGGGGCTTACCAACCGGTGCGCTCTTTCAGGGCGACGCCAATATCTGCAAGCGAGCGGACAGTCGTCACACCGGCGTCTTCGAGCGCGGCAAATTTTTCATCAGCAGTCCCTTTACCGCCACTGATGATTGCTCCAGCGTGACCCATACGCTTACCTTTCGGCGCGGTAACACCCGCGATATAAGACACGACGGGCTTGGTGACGTTGGCTTTAATGTAGGCAGCAGCTTCTTCTTCCGCGGTACCGCCAATCTCGCCGATCATGACGATCGCTTCCGTTGCTGGATCTTTTTCGAACATCTCGAGGATGTCGATAAAGTTAGACCCTGGGATAGGATCCCCTCCGATACCAACGCAAGTCGATTGGCCAAAACCGGCATCCGTGGTTTGCTTAACGGCCTCATAAGTTAAGGTGCCGGAACGGCTCACGATGCCCACTTTGCCGGGCAAATGAATGTGACCGGGCATGATACCGATTTTACACTCTCCGGGTGTGATCACACCGGGGCAGTTAGGTCCAATTAAACGAACGCCTAACTCGTCGCATTTGACCTTGGCATCCAGCATGTCTAGGGTCGGGATGCCCTCGGTGATGCACACGATGAGTTTGATTCCCGCGAAGGCCGCTTCAAGGATAGAGTCCTTGCAAAACGCCGCAGGCACGTAAATGACGGAGGCTTCAGCACCCGTCGCTTCGACAGCATCAGCTACCGTATTGAATACAGGTAGGCCAAGATGTTCTTGACCGCCTTTACCAGGCGTCACGCCACCGACCATTTTGGTGCCGTAAGCGATCGCTTGCTCTGAGTGGAACGTACCTTGCGAGCCCGTGAAGCCCTGACAAATCACTTTGGTTTCACTGTTAATTAAAATACTCATTAGGCAACCCCTTTCGCTGCAGCAACCACTTGTTCTGCGGCGTCAGTCAAGCTCGTAGCCGCAATAATATTCAGACCAGACTCCGCCAAAACCTGCTGTCCTAGTTCCGCATTGTTGCCCTCTAAGCGAACAACCACAGGGACTTTAACGCCGATTTCTTCGACAGCACCAATCACACCCTCAGCGATGAGGTCGCAACGCACAATGCCACCAAAGATATTAATCAGCACAGCCTTAACATTCTCGTCTGACAAAATAATTTTGAAGGCCTCGGATACGCGCTCTTTGGTCGCGCCGCCACCTACGTCAAGGAAATTAGCAGGCGCTCCACCGTGTAGCTTAACAATATCCATGGTACCCATGGCCAAACCTGCACCGTTGACCATGCAGCCGATATCGCCATCGAGAGCCACATAATTCAGCTCCCACTTTGCCGCATGGGCTTCGCGCTCGTCTTCCTGGCTGGGGTCGTGCATTTCCGCTAGTGCTTTCTGACGGTACATAGCATTACTGTCGACGCCTAGCTTCGCGTCCAAACAGTGAAGGTTACCTTGCTCGGTAATGACGAGTGGGTTAATTTCGATAAGCGCCAAATCTTTCTCTTGGAACATTGTCGCCAAGCCCATAAAGATTTTCACAAACTGCTTGATTTGGTCACCTTGCAAACCGAGCTTGAAGGCGAGCTCCCGCCCTTGAAATGGCTGCGGGCCGACCAGTGGATCGATAACCGCGCGCAGGATTTTCTCTGGCGTTTCCTCGGCGACCTTCTCAATCTCGACGCCACCTTCGGTTGAAGCCATGAAGACGATGCGGCGCGAACTACGATCTACCACAGCGCCCAAGTAAAGCTCCTCAGCGATGTCAGTGCATGATTCAACCAGGATTTTTGACACTGGCTGACCATTCTCATCCGTCTGGTAGGTGACCAAACGCTGCCCTAACCATTGCTTCGCGAACGCTGCGACTTCATCTGTCGTCTTGACCAATTTAACGCCACCGGCTTTACCGCGACCGCCAGCATGTACTTGCGCTTTGACCACCCACATGTCGCCACCAATTTTCTCAGCAGCGGCCACGGCCTCCTCAGGTGTGTCAACAGCATAACCCTTTGACACGGGCAAACCATACTGTGCAAACAGCTGTTTACCTTGGTATTCGTGAAGATTCATAGTTTCACTATCCTTACTCGTCTATAGTTTGGCGAAGCAGACTTCGCCTCGTTTCTGCGGTGTTATTATCCGTTATTCCGTGCCAAAAAAGACATGTTACCGTCTTTTGCGATTAGCGATGTGTATGGCGTGGCCATCGACAGCCAACGCCGCTTCGTGGACCGCCTCGGAGACCGTTGGATGCGCAAACACGGTAAGCGCTAAGTCTTCCGCGCTGGAACCAAATTCCATCGCAATGACGACTTGCTGCACAAGATCTGCCGCGCTTGGTCCCACAATGTGACAACCCAGCACGCGATCGGTGTCGGCACACGCAATCATCTTGACTAAGCCTTCGGAATCATTGGACGCCAGGGCTCTGCCACAGGCAGCAAACGGGAAAGTACCGACTTTGTAGTTGGCACCCTCGGCCTTGAGCTCTTGCTCCGTTTTGCCAACAGCTGCGATTTCGGGGTGCGTATAGATGACGCTTGGAATGCAATCGTAGTTCATTTGAACAGGCTTGCCAGCAATCCGTTCAACGACCATGACGCCCTCTTCGGAGCCTTTATGAGCCAGCATTGGGCCTCTGACAACGTCACCTACGGCGTACACGTTCGGCGCCTCAGTAGCGCAATGTTCGTCTACATAAATATAACCGCGTTCATCAAGCGTGACGCCACTGTCCGACGCGAGCAACTCGTCAGAGACCGGTCGCCGGCCGACAGCTACAATCAGCTTGTCGAATACTTCCGTATGCGTCTCGTCACCTGTTTGAAATGTGACTTCAACTTTGTTCTTTTTGACTTCCGTTCCTGTCACACGGGCGCCTAAACGAATGTCTAACCCTTGCTTCTTAAAAATTTTCGCCGATTCCTTGGCGATCGCCTGGTCCATCATCGGCAAAAAGGTGTCCATCGCTTCAAGTACAACCACCTCGGCGCCTAGACGACCCCAAACGCTTCCGAGTTCAAGACCAATAACGCCAGCACCAATAACGCCCAGACGTTTCGGCACTTGATCAAACTCCAGTGCGCCTGTCGAATCAACAATCAGCTTACCGTCGGTGGGTGCAGGCGGAATCTCAATCGGCTTCGACCCCGCCGCTATGATGACATGTTCGGCGTCAAGGACGGATACCTCACCATCGGGTGCAGTAACCTCAACTCGGTGCCCTGCCAGCACTTTACCACTACCCGCAATACTGGTAACGCCGTTGTGCTTAAACAGACCCGCAATGCCAGAAGTCAACTGATTTACGATGCCATCTTTTCTTGCCAACATGGCTGCAACGTCGACTTTAGGTTTCGAAACCTGAATTCCGTGTTGCGACAGCTCTGACTGTGCCATCGAGAACTTGTGAGAGCTGTCCAGTAGCGCTTTCGACGGGATGCAACCAACGTTTAAGCAGGTGCCCCCTAGCTTAACAGCCCCAGACTCGTCGACCCAGCGTTCTACACAAGCCGTAGAGAAGCCAAGCTGAGCGGCTTTAATCGCAGCAACGTAACCAGCGGGTCCACTTCCTATGACCACAACATCAAACTTTTTCGACATATCAACCCCTTTAAAATCGGTAAGTTACGCAAGCTTTCTAAAGTTGTAGGAGAATTCTTGCGGGATCCTCAATAAGATCTTTGACAGCAACCAAAAACTGTACCGCGGTCTTGCCGTCAATTAATCGATGGTCATACGACAACGCCAAGTACATCATGGGCAAAATAACGACCTGACCATTAACGGCCATTGGGCGCTCTTGTATTTTGTGCATGCCTAGGATGCCTGTCTGGGGTGGGTTTAAGATCGGCGTCGACATCAGCGAACCAAAGACCCCACCATTGGTTACCGTGAAAGTGCCACCGGTCATATCATCGATGGTGAGCTTGTTGCCGCGCGCTTTCAGACCTAATTCTTTAATTTTTGCCTCGACGTCAGCGATACTCATAAAGTCTGCATCGCGAAGTACCGGCACCACTAAACCGTTATCGGTTGATACCGCCACACCGATGTCTTGGTAGCCGTGGTACACAACGTCATTACCATCGATGGACGCATTGACTTCAGGGAATCTCTTCAGTGCCTCACATGCTGCCTTGACAAAAAAGCCCATGAAGCCGAGCCGAGTCCCGTTGTGTGTTTTCTCAAACTGGTCCTTATACTTGCGTCTCAGCTCCATCAGAGGCGCCATGTTCACCTCATTAAAGGTCGTGAGCATCGCGGTTTGCTGAGTCGCATCCAACAATCGCTCGGCAATTTTGGCTCGCATACGGGTCATCGGCACTCGTCGCTCTACCCGTTCGCCGCTTGGAGCTGCCGTCGCTTCGGTTGTCGCTGTTGCCACACTCGGCGCTACCACTTTCTCCACCTTGCTAGACGATGACTGCACGTGTGCAACCACATCTTCTTTGGTAATACGTCCGCCCTTACCACTGCCTTTAATATCAGAGGCTTTAAGACCGTGCTCTTCCATCAGGGTTCGGGCCGCTGGTCCGGCGCCAACTGCTGTAGCCGCGGCCTCAGCAGAGACCGCCTGGCTAACCGATTCCTCTGAAGAGCTCGACACCGCGACAGCACCCGCCTCGATTGTGGCCAACAGCTGTTCGCTCTCGATAATCGTTCCCTCGGCTGCATGAATTTTTGAAATCACCCCATCCGTTGGAGCGACAACTTCCATAACAACCTTGTCGGTTTCGATTTCTACAATTAACTCGTCGCGAGCAACAGCCTCACCTTCTTGCTTATGCCAAGTAGCTACTTCACCGTCAGCAACAGACTCGGGGAACGCGGGGGCTTTTATTTCGATAGTCATTAACAGTTCCTTTTAGGCTATCTTATCTTTCATTGAGTGGGTTCAAGCGCTTGATTGATCAGCGCCTCTTGTTGTTTAAGGTGCAGAGCCATGTAGCCTGCGGCGGGCGCCGCCGAAGCCTCACGTCCAACGTACCGAACGCCTAAACCGCTACCCAGCTGATCGAGCGCACGCCGCATATGATGTTGAGATGCATACCAACAGCCCTGGTTCATCGGTTCTTCCTGACACCAAACGACGTCGCTCAGATTCGGGTATTCCTTCAAGGCAGAGAGCAGCTCTCGCTCCGGGAAGGGGTACATCTGTTCGATACGGACCAAGGCAATGTCCTTGATTCCGCGCGCGCGTCGCTCTGCAAGCAGCTCGTAGTAGACCTTGCCGGCACACAGCACTACCCGTCTTACCGCTTTTGGACTTACGTTGTCGACTTCAGGAATAACGAGTTGGAACTGGCCATTTGCCAGTTCCTCTAGCGTTGAGACAGCCTCTTTGTGACGCAGCAAACTCTTCGGCGACATCACAATCAGTGGTTTACGTAAGGGTCTGATCGCTTGGCGTCGGATCATATGGAATACTTGCGCCGGTGTGGTCGGAATGCAGACTTGAATGTTCTTCTCTGCACACAACTGCATGAACCGCTCTAAGCGCGCAGAGCTGTGCTCTGGCCCCTGCCCTTCGTAGCCATGGGGCAATAGCATGGTCAATCCACACAGTCGCGACCATTTGTGCTCACCTGACGTGATAAACTGATCAATGACCACCTGCGCGCCATTCGCAAAGTCGCCGAATTGGGCTTCCCAGATAACCAAACCCGTTGGCGCGGTTGTGGCGTATCCGTATTCGAACGCCAGCACGGCTTCCTCTGACAGTAACGAATCGTGAATCGTAAAAGGTGCTTGATCTTGTCCAAGATGCTGCAAAGGTACGTACAAGGAGGCATCTTTCTGGTTGTGCAGAACCGCGTGGCGGTGCGAGAAGGTGCCTCGGCCAACGTCCTGGCCCGTTAACCGCACCGGGTAACCGGCTTTTAATAGGGTCGCGTAGGCAAGTGTTTCGGCCGCGCCCCAGTTAAGAGGTAAAGCGCCCGCCGCCATCTTGCGTCGATCCTCTAGAATCTTTCCAACCTGTCGTTGCAGCGGTAAACCCTCGGGGGTCTGGTTAATCTCGTGCGCTAAGCTCTGTAATGTCTGAAGATCGATGCGCGTATCGCTGGGTAAATCCCACGGATGATTCAGGTAGGGCGTCCAGTCCACAAATAAAGACGTATTAGGCTCCGAAACCAACGAGGACACCAAGGGCTCACCACGCTCAAGTGATTCGCGATAAGCCGAGACCAGGTCGCTATCTTGCTCTTGGGTCAACACACCCTCGGCTATCAGCTTCTTAGCGTAGAGATCTCGTGTCGTTTCTTGGTTCTTAATCTGTGCATACATCACGGGCTGAGTGACCGATGGTTCGTCCGCCTCGTTGTGCCCTCGACGACGGTAACAAACCAGGTCGATAACGACATCTTTGCCGAACTCATTGCGGTAATCTACCGCCATCTGGGTGACGAATAAGACCGCTTCAGGGTCGTCACCATTGACATGAAAAATGGGGGCTTGCACCATCTTTGCGATGTCGGTGCAGTACTCGGTGGAACGTGCGTCCTCGCGTAAACTGGTCGTAAAGCCGACTTGGTTGTTCAACACGATATGGATTGTGCCGCCGGTTTTGTACGCCCGCGTCTGCGACATCTGGAAGGTTTCCATAACAACACCTTGGCCAGCGAACGCCGCGTCACCATGTATCACAATGGGCACTACCATGCTTCCCGTTTTATCGTCACGGCGATCTTGCCGAGCCCTAACAGACCCCTCAACAACCGGCGAGACAATTTCTAGGTGGGAGGGGTTAAATGCCAAAGCCAGGTGTAGCTCGCCGCCTGGCGTCATGATGTTGGACGAAAAGCCCTGATGGTATTTGACGTCTCCAGAGCTTTGGTACGAGGCACGCCCCTCGAACTCAGCGAACAGTTCGGAAGGCTTTTTACCCAGAATGTTGATCAGCACATTAAGACGGCCACGGTGCGCCATACCAATGACGATCTCCTTGGCCCGATAAGCACCGCAACGTTGTATCATCTCAGTCAGAGCCGGAATCAAAGACTCGCCGCCCTCCAGGCCAAAGCGTTTGGTACCGGGGTATTTAGAGCCTAGCGATTTTTCCAACCCTTCCGCTTTAGTCAACTCACTGAGCAACTGGCGCCGAACCGCAGCGCTGTAGTCAGGACGCGAACGCACAGATTCCATGCGTTGCATGACCCAGTGACGCTCATCGGTATCGACAATGTGCATAAACTCCGCACCTATCGTACCGCAGTAGGTGCTCTCTAAGCTGTGCAAGATTTCACCGAGCGTCGCACTATCCGAACCAATATATAGACTGCCCGTTTGGAATACGGTGTCTAAGTCGGCCGTGGATAGCTGGTGAAACTGCAAAGCCAAATCAGGCACAATTTCGCGCTTGGCCAACCCGAGAGGGTCAAGCTTTGCATGCTGATGGCCCCGCTGCCGGTATGCCGAGATTAATTGAACGACTCTGACTTGCTTTCGTTCGAACTCAGTGGCTTGCGCGTCGTGTGCAACCGTTGCCTCCGTGCGCACGCGCATCTTAGAGATTTTAGCAAACTGGTCGCGAACGGCCGAGTGCGGGGTATCGAGTACGGAAATGTGCTTAGTTTGAACTTGGGGCAACTGCTCGAAGTATAAACGCCATTGCTCGGATACGTTTTCGGGATTAAGTAAAAAAGACTCGTATAAATCTTCAACATAGGCGGCATTACCGCCCGCTATGTGGGAGCTTAGCCAGAATTGCTCCATCGAGTGATCGCGCATTTTAACCCGCCAAAGGAGTGGTGGAATGAATAACTGAGAATGCGCGAGAGTTTAGCAGAAATACTGTAAATAAGGGAGGTATAAACCGAGAAAATATTGTGACAAAGCCGCATTGACGCGGCTTTGTCAGAGCCTCGAGAACTAGATTTCTCGGGACAGGAGCATATTGCGGATATGACCAATGGCACGCGTGGGGTTTAAGCCTTTAGGGCAAACATTAACGCAGTTCTGAATGCCGTGACAACGGAACACGCTGAAGGGGTCATCGAGATTTGCAAGACGTTCCTCGGTCGCCGTGTCACGCGAATCCGCCAAGAAACGATAAGACTGGAGCAAGCCCGCGGGGCCTATGAACTTATCAGGATTCCACCAAAACGATGGGCAGCTCGTAGAACAGCAGGCGCACAAAATACACTCGTACAGTCCGTCGAGCTTGGCACGATCTTCAGGTGACTGCAGGCGCTCAATGGCGGGGGCTGGCGTGTTGTTCATCAGATAAGGCTGCACCTTCTCGTACTGAGCATAAAACATGCTCATGTCGACGATCAGGTCTCGAATGACTGGCAGCCCCGGTAGAGGTCGCAACACAAGCTTGTTCTTCTTGACCGTCTCAGAGAGAGGCGTGATACACGCCAGACCATTTTTGCCATTAATATTTAGGCCGTCGGAGCCGCACACACCCTCGCGGCAAGACCGTCTGTACGTCACTGAGGTGTCATGTTGCGCTTTGATCAATTCCAAAACATCCAGGACCATCAAGTCTTTACCACCGGTATCCACTTGAAAATCTTGCATAAACGGCGCGCTGTCCGTCTCTGGATTGTAGCGATAGATACTAACTTCTAACATTGATGTGGCCCTCTAGTAAGTTCGGATCTTAGGTTCAAAGGTAGGCACCGTCTTGGGCTTGAAGTTCACGCCGCGTTTGCCAACAGATTTGGATTCTGGGAAGTACATCGAGTGGCACAACCAGTTCGCATCATCTCGATCTTGGAAATCTTCGCGAGCGTGAGCACCCCGGCTCTCCCTGCGCTCTTCCGCCGAAATAGCCGTCGCCTCGGCAACCTCGAATAGGTTCTGGAGCTCAAGGGCTTCAATACGAGCAGTGTTGAACGCATTTGACTTATCGTCGAGGCGCACGTTCTCAACACGAGGACGCAGCTCTTGAAGCTTTTTAACGCCCTCTTGCATGTAATCACCACGACGGAATACGCCGAAATAATTCTGCATGATACCCTGCATCTCTTTGCGCAGATCCGCGGTTTTTTCTCCGCCAGTTGACGCATTCAAGCGATTTAATCGCGACATCGCCTGCTCAAAATCTGACTCAGAGGCATCACGCATCTCGATACCATCGCGCAGCGCAGACTCAATGAAGAGACCAGAGGCCCGTCCAAAAACAACCAAATCGAGCAAGGAGTTACCACCCAAACGATTGGCTCCGTGCACCGACACACAAGCAACCTCACCGCAAGCGTACAAACCGGGAATGATTTGATCATTACCTTGTGCGTCCACGGTAATCGCTTGCCCGTGGACATTCGTTGGAATGCCACCCATCATGTAGTGACAAGTAGGCACCACTGGGATCGGGGCTTTCACCGGATCAACGTGGGCGAAAGTGCGAGACAATTCACAGATCCCGGGCAGGCGACTCTCAAGTACTTCTTCACCCAGGTGATCAAGCTTGAGGAATACATGATCGCCGTCTGGACCGCAGCCGCGACCTTCAAGAATCTCGAGCACCATCGAACGCGCCACCACGTCGCGCCCCGCCAAATCTTTGGCGTTGGGTGCGTAACGCTCCATGAAGCGCTCACCATCTTTATTGATTAAGTAACCACCCTCGCCACGGCAACCCTCGGTTACCAGCGTGCCAGCGCCGTAAATGCCCGTTGGGTGGAACTGCCACATCTCCATGTCTTGCACAGGCACATTTGCGCGCAGCGCCATGCCGACACCATCGCCGGTATTGATGTGCGCGTTCGTTGTAGACGCGTAAATACGCCCTGCTCCACCCGTGGCAAACACAGTCGCTTTTGATTTAACGAACACGGTCTCGCCTGTTTCCATGCAAATCGCAATTACACCGACTACCGCACCGTCTTGGTTTTTTACAAGATCTACCGCGAACCACTCATTAAAGAACACCGTGTTGTTCTTCATGTTGCCCTGGTAAAGCGTGTGTAAGAGCGCGTGACCAGTGCGGTCTGCTGCGGCACACGTACGTGCCGCTTGCCCACCTTCACCGAAATTCTTTGACTGCCCGCCGAAGGGGCGCTGATAAATGCGCCCTTCTTCCGTGCGCGAAAAAGGCAAACCCATGTGCTCTAACTCGAAGATGGCCTCTGGACCCACGCTACACATGTATTCAATGGCGTCTTGATCGCCGATGTAATCTGAGCCTTTGACCGTATCGTACATGTGCCAGCGCCAATCATCATTCGGGTCTGCGCTTGCAATTGCGCAGGTAATTCCACCCTGCGCTGATACAGTGTGTGACCGAGTTGGGAATACTTTGGAGATTACCGCGGTCTTGTACCCTGACTGAGCCAACTGCAAGGCCGCACGCATGCCCGCGCCGCCACCGCCTACAATCACACCATCAAAAGAAATCGTACGTAAAGCCATGTCTGTTTAACCCCACAAGATCTGGAAACCCCAGACCAAATAAATGAATAACGCAGCACCAATCGCCAACTGTAGTAGAAAACGCAGCACATTTCCCTTGGGACCCATCAGTCGCTCAGTGACGTAGTCTGAGAGAACACCCCACATACCAATCCAAGCGTGAAACACGAGCGACAGTAGCGCGGCAACGCTGAAGATACGCATCCACGTGGCTGCAAACAAGGCTTCCCACTGCGCGTAATCCGTACCGGCGACTAAGACGTAAGCCAGCCAGGCAAAATACGCAAGAAGAATTACCGAGGTAATGCGCTGAACCAAAAAATCCGACAGGCCGTTTCGGCCAAAATTTGTGACTGACTTTACCATACCCACAACCCCGCTAAAGCGATCATCACCGCTGATACTAAAAAGGTAATTCGCGAACCGAAAACACCGCCTTCATAGGTCTCGCCGTAACCCATATCCATGATCAAGTGCTTTACGCCAGCGACCGAGTGATAGATTAAGCCTGAGAGCACCGCCCAAACGACCAGCTTCGCGAAAAGTGAATCGAGCGCGGCACCAACCGACGCAAAACCCTCGGCCGAGCTCAGACTGAGATCGAGCGCGTAAATCATGACACCGATCGCGACAAACAAGAACACACCGGAGATTCGGTGCAGAATTGACGCGTATGCGGTGATCGGCAGTTTAATTGTGGCAATATCGAGATTGACCGGACGAGTATCTTTCACTAACGAATCCCCCTGGATGCCTTTGCAGGCACTGAGCTATGTCCGCGATTCGAGCAGGAAGTGACCGGCGTCACTGACTCGAAGGCGGACCCCAAAAAAAGCGGTCGAATTATAGGTATATACACAATCAATTACAAATCATACCGCCCCAGCGTGACGTGAAATGCGATTGAACTTTAGTCGATATTGCTGATCTCGAATTGACAAATCTGGGGCAGTCTCTATAGTTAGTCCTCCACAGTTTTGCACTTAGGACCTTCGCTATGAGTGAGAAGAAAGCCTCTTTATTTATTGATGGGGCCACAGACAGTATTGAACTCCCGATTTACACTGGCACGATAGGCCCCGATGTCATCGACGTGGGTCAGTTAACGGGCAAAGGCTATTTTACCTATGACCCCGGTTTTGTATCGACGGCGGCGTGCGAGTCGGCGATCACGTATATCGACGGCGGCAAAGGGGTGCTGTTGCACCGCGGCTACCCAATCGAGCAACTGGCAGAACAGTCAGATTACTTAGAAACGTGCTACCTGCTCCTCAACGGCGAGCTACCCACTCAACAAGAGCGCGAAGACTTCGTAAACACCGTCAAAAACCACACCATGGTTCACGATCAAGTCTCCACATTTTTCAAGGGCTTCCGACGCGACGCGCACCCTATGGCCATCATGTGTGGCGTCGTTGGCGCACTGTCGGCGTTCTACCACGATTCGCTCGAGATTAGTAACGAGCATCACCGCCGAATCGCTGCGTTCCGCCTGATAGCGAAAATGCCAACGCTTGCGGCAATGAGCTATAAATACTCAATCGGAATGCCCTTCATGTATCCAGACAACAGCATGAGCTACTCCGAAAACTTTTTGCACATGATGTTTGGCAACCCTTGCGAACCCAGCAACATAAGCCCAGTACTTGCAAAGGCCATGGATAAGATTTTCTTATTGCACGCGGATCACGAGCAAAATGCCTCTACCTCTACGGTAAGGCTAGCGGGCTCCTCGGGCGCAAACCCATTCGCGTGTATTGCCGCAGGCATTGCCGCGTTGTGGGGCCCAAGCCATGGCGGTGCAAATGAAGCGGTGCTGGACATGCTCAACGAGATTGGTGACGTGTCACGCATTGATGAGTTTGTGGCACGCGCCAAAGATAAAGATGACCCATTCCGGCTTATGGGCTTCGGCCATAGGGTGTACAAGAACTTCGATCCCCGTGCGAAGGTTATGAAGCAAACCGCTGACGAAGTTTTAAAAGAGCTGGGCGTCAATGACCCCTTGCTAGCGATCGCCAAACGCTTGGAGGAAATCGCCTTAGAAGACGAGTACTTCATCGAGAAAAAGCTGTACCCTAACGTCGATTTCTATTCGGGTATCATTCTCAAGGCTATGGGAATTCCGACGAGCATGTTCACCGTGATTTTTGCGGTAGGTCGCACCGTGGGATGGATCGCACACTGGAACGAGATGATCAGCGGTAGCTACCGCATCGGTCGCCCACGCCAGCTTTACACTGGCTACGCCCAACGCGATTATCCGGATATGGCAAGTCGCTAAGCAAGACACGATGTAAAACAACAATAAGGATCTTGTATGCAGCAGGTCGCAATCACTGGGACGGGGTTATACACCCCGTCCCAAGCTATTTCCAACGAAGAACTTGTCGCCGCATTCAACCAATACGTCGACCTGTACAACGCAGAAAATGCAAACGCGATCGCCGAGGGCAAGCTTGCCCCCCTCGCACACTCTTCCCCCGAATTCATTGCCAAAGCGTCAGGAATACGTTCGCGTTATGTCATTGATAAATCCGGAATCTTAGATCCGACGCGTCTCGTTCCGCACATACCGGAGCGGGCCAATGATGAACTTTCGTTGCAGTGCGAGATGGCGGTAAACGCCGCTATGCAGGCCATGTCGGCAGCCAACTGCGGACCACAAGACATCGACGCAGTCATTGTTGCCTGTTCTAATTTACAGCGCCCCTACCCAGCAATTGCCATAGAGGTCCAATCGGCACTGAGCATAGAAGGCTTCGCGTTTGACATGAACGTGGCGTGTTCGAGCGCGACCTTTGGCATCGCTCAAGCCAGCGGAGTGATTCGCGATGGTTTGGCAAAGCGTGTTTTGATGGTTAATCCAGAAATTTGCAGCGGCCATCTGAACTTCGCCGATCGAGATTCCCATTTTATCTTTGGCGATGTGTGTACGGCGGTTATTGTTGAGGACGCCTCGCTGAGCACCAGTGGATTTTTGGTGCGGGACATCAAACTGAAAACGATGTTCTCCAACAACATTCGCAACAATTTTGGTTTCTTGAATCGCGCCGACGAAAACGGCATCGGACAGCCCGACAAACTGTTTATTCAGGAAGGGCGAAAAGTCTTCAAAGAAGTGTGCCCAGCAGTAGCCGCTCTGATATCGGAGCAGCTCGATGCGCTCGGCACGCCCGCCAGCGAGCTAAAGCGTATGTGGCTCCACCAAGCCAACCTCAACATGAACGATCTGATTGCACGCAAAGTCTTGGGGCGCCAACCGACGGTTGACGAGGCTCCAGTCATACTTGATGAGTACGCAAACACGAGCTCCGCGGGGTCAGTGATCGCCTTCCACAAACATCAGTCCAATTTGCAGAGTGGCGATCTGGGGATATTGTGCTCCTTTGGCGCTGGCTACAGCATCGGCAGCGTCGTGCTACAGAAGCGCTAGCGCCTGCAGCAACTTGCGCACCTCTTCAGGGGTGCCCACCGTAATTCGCAGCCAATCGCTTAACCTCGGCTTGGCAAAGTGCCGAACCAAAATATTCTGTTCGCGTAACAATGCCTGCCACTCTTGGCCAGACTTTCGACTGTTTTTGGCGAATACAAAATTCGCGGACGAAGGCAGGATGTCAAAACCCAGATCTGTAAGCCCTTGCGTAAGTTGGTGTCGTGCATCGATGACGGCGCTGACCGTTTCTTGAAAATACACATCGTCTTGCACCGAAGCCAGAGCCCCTGCCTGCGCAATAGCATCCAGAGGATAGGAGTTGAAAGAATCTTTGATTCTGACCAAGCCCTCGATAAGTTCTGCGCTCCCCAACGCATAGCCAACGCGCAAACCTGCCAGCCCTCGAGACTTGGACATTGTTCGGACGATCAGTAGATTGTCAAAAGCGTGCAATAAGTCGATGGCTGTTTCTGTTCCGTAGTCTACATAGGCTTCGTCTACAACCACCACAGAATCAGGAAAACGACGCAATAATGCCTCAATTTGCGCGAGCGAAGTCGCGATACCGGTTGGCGCATTTGGGTTTGGAAAGATGATCCCTCCGAGCCCTGATGGCAAAGCGTCGAGGGGTATTTGGTAGGCGTCATCGACCGATAACACGTGGGTTTCAATCTCGAACAATTGCGCCCACACAGGGTAAAAGCTGTAAGAAATATCAGGGAAACATAACGCTCCCCTCCCGCAAAAAAACGCTTTAAACGCAAAACCAAGAACCTCGTCAGAACCATTTCCGACGAATACTTGATCTCGATTGACCCCGTGGTAGGCCGCAAGCGCTTGTCGAAGCGCATTTGACTCAGGATCGGGATAGCGCCGCAGCTGATCCCCGCTGACGTTTTTCATGGCTTGCAACGCCATGGGCGAGGGAGGATATGGGCTTTCGTTGGTATTGAGCTTTAACACGCCGTCACGGTTCGACTGTTCGCCCGGCACATAGGGGTGTAAAGCATCCACACCCTCACTCCAAAAACGACTCATTGTGTTCCCTATCTTTTAATCACTAAGACAATGCGGGCATTTCACCCGCGCCCAAATGGCGCACATCCTGGCCTTTTACCATGTAGATGACTTGCTCACCAACGTTACTCGCGTGGTCGCCGATGCGCTCAAGAGCCTTTAAGGCCCACAGCTCATTGACGATGGTGCTGATCGAGTGAGGCGCTTCCTGCATGTGCTTAATTAACGCCTGCATTGCCTCAGCATAGAGAGAGTCTAGAGAGGCATCTTCTCGCACAATTTGCACGGCAAGCGCCACATCAGATCTCGCGAGAGCATCTAAAGATTGCCGCAAGGTTTTGATGACCGGTCGTGCAAGCTGCCGCAACTGCACGAACTGACTCCCGGAATCACTACTCTCGACGATGACTTTGGCCTGGCGCGCTATTTTAGCAGCTTCATCGCCTACCCGCTCTAAATCAAGGTTGATTTTCAGTACCGCCAGTACCAAGCGCAGATCACTCGCGGCAGGCTGTCGTCGTGCCAAAATCCTGGCGCACTCTTGATCAATCTGGCGTTCAAGCTCGTTCACTAACTTATCGTTAGCAATGACTTCCAACGCTTTCGCACTGTTTTTTTCCAGCAATGCCGCCATCGCGAGCGTGAGTTGAGCTTCCACCAGCCCGCCCATGGCGAGTATATCACTTTTAAGCGTTTCTAACTCGCTGTTGAACTGCCCGGAAATATGTTGCTTCTGATGATCATACCCTAGCATAGAGTGCTCCAATTAACCGAATCGGCCGGTGATATAGTCTTCTGTACGAACCTCTCGGGGGTTCGTAAATAATGTCGTGGTATTGTCGTACTCGACAATTGTGCCGTCGTGCATGAATGCAGCCCAGTCCGACACTCTGGCCGCCTGCTGCATGTTGTGGGTCACAACGACAATAGTGAAATTTTGCTTCAGACGGTAAATCAACTCTTCGATACGCAGCGTTGAAATTGGATCGAGTGACGAAGCAGGCTCGTCAAGCAATAGTACTTCTGGCTCAACGGCGATAGCGCGAGCTATCACCAAACGTTGCTGTTGTCCGCCCGACAGCACCGCTGCCTGAACGTCCAACCTATCCCGCACTTCATCCCACAGGGCCGCGGCAATCAGCGCTTGCTCGACTTTCTCTTGCAGAACGCGCGGCGATTTCTCACCCAACAAGCGCAGGCCATAGGCCACGTTTTCGAAAATCGACATCGGGAAAGGATTCGGCTTTTGAAACACCATGCCGATGCGCTGACGCAGGACGGTGGGATCTATCCGAGCCCCAAAAATCGACTCACCCTCAAACAAAATATCCCCCGTAATTCGCACTTTAGGGGTCAATTCAACCAAACGATTTAGACAGCGTAGTAAGCTGGATTTGCCACTACCAGACGCCCCAATAATGGCCGTCACTGCGTTTCGTTCCAGAGAGAGCTGCACATTATTCAGAACGGCTCTCCCCGGTCCGTAACTTAGCGCTAAATCTTTGATCTCGATGATCGGTTGACTCATGACATTCCTTACATTAACGCAGTAAATTCTGATAACGACGGTTTAATCGATTTCTCAAAGCAACCGCTAGCGCATTGAGTGCAACCACTATCGCGAATAACACAACAGCCGTCGCATAGACTCTCGCCTGCACCAAGCTACTATCAAGACTTTGGAACCCTAGATCGTATATCTGGTGCCCCAAATGCATGAATTTTTGATCCAAAGCCAAGAATGGAAACTCGGACTTGAGCGGCAGCGTGGGCGCGTACTCGACAACACCGACCAGCATCAATGGCGCGACCTCGCCCGCGGCTCGGGCAATAGCGAGAATTAAGCCCGTCATCATTGCTGGTGCGGTCAGCGGCAGCACCAATCTAATCAGGGTTTCTGCACGTGTGGCACCCAAAGCATAGCTCGCTTCCACGATCGACCTCGGAATGCGCGACATCCCCTCCTCGGTCGCGACAATCACGACGGGCAAAGTCAGTAGAGCTAAGGTCAGTGAGGCCCACAGCAGTCCGGGCTCCCCAAAGGTTGGCGCCGGCAGAGAGTCGTTAAAAAAGAGACGATCTAACTCGCCGCCTACCCCGTAAACGAACAAACCCAGCCCGAACACGCCGTAGATGACACTGGGGATTGCCGCCAAGTTGTGAACCCCTGTGCGAATCAATCGGGTTAAATACCCGTCACCCGCGTATTCATGTAAATACACCGCAGCCAAGACCCCCAAAGGCATGACAAACACCGTCATCAGAAATACCATAACCACCGTGCCGACAACAGCGGGATAAACGCCGCCTGCCTCTGAGTTCGGCTCAAGTCCTTGTGTCAGGAACCGGAGTACATTTTTCGAAGCGATGGACCATTGCTCAAAACTAGAGAGCTGGTTAGGCAAGTACCAGTAGTCCACATCACTCAAAGCATAACGATAGGATTCGCCATGGCGAGTCGCAAGTTCCAGCGTATCAACATCGAGTGACTTATAATGTCCCAGAATCCTGCCTTCTATCTTGTGTTGCACTAGGATTGCTGATTCGGGCTTACTTCTGATGACATCTCGGCCCTGTCGCTCTAACCGTATCAGCCGGGTCTCTGCCGGCTCGAGCGCGCCTTGATCGACAAGTAGCGCGGAGTCGTCGCGGTAAATTGGGAGCCCCAGCACAGCCGTGTTGGTCGCCGCATGGGTCCATTCATAGATGGGCATCGGCCACCATTGGGGCTTGGCTTGCTGCAATAGCAAAGAGAGCATAACGCCCAAACCCGACAGTGCCAGTACCAAGGCTCCCGCGCAGAAAAACATCACGGCATCATCAAAACGCCATCGAGACCTCTGCTTGGCAAGTGGACTTGTCATAATTGCGCAACTCGCTCGCGCAGCCTGGTTCGAACCCACTCGGCAACAGAATTCAGCACGAAGGTGAACAGGAACAGCAACAAGGCGACAAACATAAGCACGTGAAAATGTACTGAGTCGGGCACAACCTCGGGCATTTCAAGGGCTAAGGTGGCCGACAAAGTCCGCAAGCCCGTGAAGAGACTGGGATCCATGGTGGCGGTGTTTCCCGTCGCCATCAGTACAATCATCGTTTCACCGACGGCCCTAGCGAAACCCATCATCACTGCTGACAGGATACCGGGCGCCGCTGTTGGTAATACAACGGATTTTGCCGCCTGCCACTCACTAGCACCCATCGCGAGGGCGCCCTCACGTAAGTGGGGTGGCACCGCCGCCAAGGCGTCTTCTGCTATGGAGTAGATCGTCGGAATGACGGCAAACCCCATGACTAAGCCGACGACAATGGCGTTACGTTGTTCGTATTCAATGTCCCACTCGTGGGCTAAATACGATACCAACGTATGCGACGTGCCGCTCGCTGCAAGTTCCGAAAGAGCACTGGCAATTAGGAGCGCAAAGGCAATAGCAGCCGCACTGAACAGTAATTCAAAACTCGACAAACGTGCCTCGGTCCGGTTGCCTGGCAGCAATCTCCAGATGATTGAGGCTAGATACAAGCAGAATGGAACGGCCATCACAAAAGAAACTATCAAGCCTAAATGTTGTTCCAGCCAAGGCGCAAGCCAAAGCCCTGCAACCAGACCCAGTATCACGGTTGGAATCGCCGCTAATAGCTCGACCAACGGTTTGATACGAGCACGCAGATCGGCTGTCAAAAAATAGGACGTAAAAATGGCCGCCGCTATCGCCAGAGGTGCTGCAAACAAGAGGCTGTAAAATGCGGCTTTTACAGTACCGAGTATGAGAGGTGTGATGGAAAACTTCGATTCCGCAGTAGGCGTCAAAGGCATGCTCTGCCAAATGTATTGGGGACCTTCATAACCCTCGTACATCCGACGTTCAAATAGACTTAAAATGCGTAGGCTCCGCTCGCGCGTGTCGACCTTCAAACTCATGAATTCGTCGCCCGTTGCGCGGACTATGACGCCGTCAGGGGTCATATACCAAGCAGGTTGAACCTCTTGTGACAGCGGTGGTTGCGGTAGCGAGAGATATTGCTGGCTCTGAAAGTCCGTATCAAGCCACTCAAGGTTTCCGCTACTGCTTGCGACCATTAATCCGCCAAAAGGTGGCGCGAACGCCTCAGTTAGTTCAGCATCTGTCAGCGGATATTGATCTAAGAGGCTCAGCACAGGGCCTTGGTCATCAAAAGAGAGTCCGTAGATATGGACTAATGTGTTGCTGTCGATTAGCGCAATTCCATAGGATGAGCGAAGCACCCTAACAAACGAGAGCTCAGTCACGTCCGAAAATCGTCCCGCACTCACGCCTGAGTCGCTCTGATAAATCCAATACCGCCCGTCTTTCGCGACCGATAACAGCATTTCACCCTGGCCAATAAAATGAACTCTGGAAGGCTCATGACCTGCGTCGAGACTTAATTGTTGCTGCAGGCTGACCTGGGTCGACTGTGATACCGGGCCACGTTCAGATCGGGCGACGAGCCACTCAACTCGATCCTCGTAGTACAGCAAAATATTGAACGCATCATTGTTCTGGGCTTGGACTTGTAGAGCCTCTGGCAACTCTGCCAGTTGTCGGGAGACCATGGGTTGCTGAACTTCTTGCGCTGAAGAATCACCTACAAACCAATCGTAGTCACTGTAAAGCCTGAGCACTCCATCAGTCGTTACCGTCACAAGCACAGAAGCGCTTTGCTCGTCGACGGCAAGCCTGACGACATTGCTAAGCGTGTCTTGATACTTCTGCTCGCCGGGGTTGCCGAGCGCGAAAACCTTGAAGTCGCCGGACGCAGTGTCTTGGACCAGATACTCGGTCTCGCTGAGCGCAACAACAACAGGGCTGTGCGTATCAAGGTTATACGTGTTTATCTCTGAGCGAGTATCGGCCCAAAATAGCGGCCAAGACGCCCAAATCAAAAATAGGAAAATAGACGCGATTGCCAGCAACACTAAGGTTGCTCCAGTGGTCACCGCCACCGTAACGACACGATCGGCCCATCGACGAGAGGGAGCCAGCGCAGATCTAGCGTCTGTATAGCGAGATTTCATAAGCCCAACTCTACTCGAATCTTCGCACGCACGTCCTCGGGGAGCGGAATAAACCCCGAGCGTTTGATAACCTCCTGTCCTTGATTTGACAGTACCAGGTCAACAAAATCTCGCTCAGCGCCTCTCAAGGGCAATGCTGCAGCCTGATTCACGTATAAATAGAGAGGTCTGGCCAAGGGGTAATCGCCCTGCGAAGTAGCCTCCGGCTCTGGCATATAGGCTCTCGAATTCTCATCTTTGCTGATTGCAAGGATTTTAACCAAGGGTGATTGATACCCAACGCCACTATATCCTATACCACCAATTGAGCTGCCGACGGATTGAACCACTGAACTTGATCCTGGCTGCTCACCAACGCTCGTGTCGAAATCGCCACCACACAGCGCGACTTGTCGGAAATAGCTGTAAGTCCCCGAAGCGGAATTGCGTCCAAAGGTCGTGATTTTTTGCTTATCGAATGACTCCGCATTGAGCTCCCACCAATCGTTGATCGGCTGGTCGGCGCCACACCGACGGGTCGCTGAGAAAATTGCGTCGACTTGCTTAAGACTGAGTTGCACCAGTGGGTTCTGCCAGTGGACGAAGACCGCCACAGCGTCGACGCCAATCACAACCTCGGTGACATCGTACCCGTATTCTTGCCGAAACCTCAGCTTTTCCGCAGGTGACATACGCCGACTCATGGGTCCGAGACTCGCAGTGCCTTCTTGCAACGCGGGTGGCGCCGTACTTGAACCATTAGCCTGCACCTGCATCACAACATCGGGGTACTTCTGGTTAAACACCCTCGCCAGGCGAGTCATAACACCACCCATGGTATCAGAGCCTACACTTGAAAGTTTGACCACTGGAGTAGCCGCATGAGCAACCTCGACGCTCAACGCAAAGATCAGTAGCGCAATGAACTTGCTAGCGAAAATATTACGATAAGCGAACATAGCACGTGTCATAAAATCAGACGTCGCGATTCATTCTATGGAAGCTCAAGCTAAAACAACTGCCCGCACCGAGTTCCGACTCGATTTTCAGTTGCGCCTCGTGGCTGGCTGCGACATGCTTAACGATCGCAAGGCCCAGGCCCGTGCCACCTCCAGCAAAGGAGCGCGATTCATCGACACGATAGAAACGCTCGGTGAGGCGCGGAATATGTTCTTCCGCAATCCCCAAACCTTGATCGCAGACCTCAATGCACAGTGCGTCCTCTGTTTCACGTAAGGTTAAGGATACCGGCTTTCCCTCTGGCGAATACTTGAGCGCATTCACTACCAAATTACTGAGCGCACTAAACAACTCCCGGTAGTCTCCCTCAATTTTCGCATTTCGAACGGCGCACTTATACTCGATGGTTCGAGATGGATACCCTCCCCTCAAATCTTCCACTACTTCGCCGCATAGGGCGACTACGTTCACCTGCTCGCGCACTCGTTTTTTTGTTGCCGTCGCCTCAATCTTTGACAGCCACAACAAATCCCGCACTAGATTTTCCATGCGCTGTGACTGCTGAGCCATCTGTTCAAGGGGTTTTATCAACGCAGCCGGCAGCATTTCCGATTGCGATAACAGGGTATCCAAATAACCCGATATCACCGTAAGTGGCGTTCGAAGCTCGTGTGATACATTGCCGACAAAGTCCTGACGCGTCTGTTCTATCTGCACCAGCTGTGTAACGTCCCGTACCAGTATGAGGCGATCCCCGATGCCAAAGGAGCTGACTTCCACTTGCAGATGTCGCGCAGGAAAATCGTTGGTGCTGAACGTCAGAGGTTCAGTATAGTCGCCCACGATCATGTAACTGGAAAACTCAGGATAACGCACTAAGCTTAACAAGTTTTGACCTTTATCTTGCGGATAGCGTAAACCCAATAGGTACTCCGCAGAGCTATTGCTCCACTCGATCAAACCTTTCTGGTCGATGAGTAGCGCACCATCGCGCAGAGAGCGAAAAGAATCACGAAGGTAATCAACCGTGTGCTGAAGGCGTGATCGCGCGTCTCGGTTGTGGCGTTGTATTGCATACATCTGGTCCAGCATCATTCCCCAGATACCCGAGCCCTCGGGAGGCTCTGATTCGGGGTGATCGATCCACTGCAATACCCTGCGAAGCTGCCATAAGTAACCGAACACAAAAAACAGCAAAACGACCGTTAACGCTTCGGCCGTCGCGCCAATCACCCAACCAATCGCAGCGGCGATCAGTAGCAGCAGAACAAGGGTTTGAAGCTCTTTGTACCACCGCCCTACTGCACGCATAAAGTCTAAATTCCAGGCGGAGAAAAGCGATAACCCGTACCGCGTACGGTCTGAATAAAGTGGCTGCAATCACCCATGTCGTTCTGCAACGCTTTACGTAAGCGACGAATGTGGACATCCACCGTACGTTCCTCGACATAGACATTACCGCCCCATACCTGATCGAGTAGCTGACTGCGTGTATAGGCGCGTTCTGGATGCGACATAAAAAAAGACAATAGTTTAAATTCAGTCGGTCCCATCGCGAGCGGTTCACCCGCGAGGAACACCCGGTGGCTACTCATGTCTAAGACTAACTCGCCCGCCTCAATCCTCTCGGACGAAGGCATGGCGCCACTGCGACGTAGCAACGCTCGGATTCTGGCAATCAGCTCACGTGGGGCAAAAGGCTTGGTGATGTAGTCATCCGCGCCGACGTCCAAACCCTGAATAACATTGTCCTCCGAGGTCTTTGCCGTCAGCATGATCACTGGAATTTCTTCAGTGAGCTTATCGCGTTTGAGTCGTCGAAGTAGTTCAATACCGCTGCCACCGGGTAGCATCCAATCCAGTAGGACAATGTCTGGGCGACGGTCAATGATAATTGCGTGTGCGTCCATGATGTTATCGGCTTCGATGCAGCGCAAATCGGCGATTTCCAGGGCCATACGCAACATATCCCGGATAGCGACCTCGTCTTCTACAACCAATACTGAACAATTCTTCACGGCAATAACTCCTTGCGCGGATACTGTAATATTGCAACATTATCGCGTGCAAGGCATGACAATTCTGTGACAAAGTGAAATAAAAATGACTGTTACGTTAAAACCAGTCGAACCAGCCTTTATTCGCAGCATCGAGACGACTCTTGCACCCCTGCAGTTGCGTCCTGTACCGCCCAGCGCGAGCGTGAACTTTATTGGCTACACCGACTAGCCACGCTTTAGATTTATACGTTCCTCTTGCGTAGCCACCCTGCCCCTCATGGTAATTAAGATACAGTGCTCTTGCATCGGTTGCTGAAACGCCGTTCTCTTTATACGAGAGCTTGTTGTACCATCCGATAAAATCAATGGCGTCATCAAACTCGTCGCGGTCGGCGCCGTAGGCACCCGCATCACGTTTATATCGCTCCCAAGTACCCGTCAGTGCCTGAGAATAACCGTAGGCGTTTGACGGCCGAAAACCGGGAATAAAACCAAGAATTTTTTTGCGGGGAGGCTTTGCTTTTGCCTCAAACTTTGACTCTTGGTGCACAATCGCCATCATGGTGGGAATATCAGCATCCCAACGTTTTGCTGATTTTTTTGCGCTTTTGTACCAGCCTTTTTTTTCGTCAAAAATAGCGCAAATATTGTCCAAATCGCTCGGAGGTGCGGTCGTACACCCCGCGATGACGATGAGTACTAAGCTAAATCCAAGCCGACTTACGCGCGAGAAATTCATCTTCGTTTATTACCTCCACACCCAAAGCTTGCGCTTTTGCGAGCTTACTCCCTGCCCCAGGTCCTGCAAGCAACACTGTGGTCTTGTTAGACACACTCCCTGCCACACTTGCACCCAAAGATTTCAACAACTCGGTCGCCTCTTCTCGAGAAAACGTCTCGAGTTTGCCTGTTACCACCCAAGTCTGTCCAACAAGCGGTGCATTGTCGACATCAATCGGCGCTACCTCAGGCCATGAAAGCCCCGCTTGCACTAGCGTGCTAATAACCTCTAAGTGAGTCGATGAGTTTAGGAATGATCGAATGTGATTTGCAACGATTGGGCCAACATCCGGTACAGCCAGCAAATCGTCAACAGACGCCGCGATTAGCGACTCAATATCGCCAAAATAGTCTGCCAGGCGCTCGGCCGTTGTTACGCCTACTTCACGGATACCCAAAGCATACAGAAAACGGGCAAACGTCGTCCGCTTGGATCGGTCTATCGCATCAATGAGATTTTGAGCCGACTTAGCGCCCATTCTTGGCAACGCGGCAAGCTCATTGAAAGTTAGGCCATAGATATCGCTGGGGTCCTTCAACCGCTCTATATCCACCAGCTGCTCCACTAATTTTTCACCAAAGCCCTCAATATCCATCGCTTTGCGCGACACAAAATGAATGATCGCGCCCTTACGCTGTGCAGAGCACGTCAGCGCCCCACTGCAGCGTTGTACCGCTTCACCCTCTTCGCGCACGATTGCGGATCCGCACACGGGACAGTGCGAGGGAAAAACAATTTTCCTCAGCTCGCCTCGCCGCTCTTCTGGTAGCGCCCTCGCCACCTGAGGGATAACATCGCCAGCGCGTCGAACGACCACTAAGTCACCAATCTTCACCTGCAGACGATCGATTTCGTCCGCATTATGCAGAGTTGCGTTACTGACGACGACGCCGCCCACCGATACCGGCTCGAGTCTTGCCACAGGTGTAATCGCACCCGTTCGACCCACCTGAAATTCAACATCCAGCAAATGCGTTAAAGCCTCTTCAGCGGGAAACTTCCTGGCGATTGCCCAACGGGGTGCCCGCGACACAAAGCCCAAATCGGCCTGCTCGGCCAATGAATTCACTTTGTATACAATACCATCGATGTCGTAATCCAAGCCGCTCCGACGCCGAGACAGTTGCTCGTAATAATCAATACAGGCCTGAATACCCGAGACGGCTTGCACTTCATCATTAACAGGTAGCCCGAGCGACTCGTACCACCGTAACAACCCATACTGGCTATCGGGAATGTCCACACCTTGGGTCACACCCACACCATAACAGTAAAACGCGAGCGGTCTTTTGGCTGTGATCGCGGGATCTAGCTGGCGCAAACTACCAGCAGCCGCGTTGCGCGGATTAGCAAACGTTTTTTCGCCCTGAGCTTCGGCGCGTTGATTGAGACGCGTGAAGCCCCGCTTTGGCATAAAAATTTCGCCTCGCACTTCGAGGGCGTCAATGGATTCAGCGCCATGCAACTGTAGGGGTATATTTTTAACGGTCTTAACATTGTGAGTGATATCCTCACCGGTTTGACCATCACCTCGGGTCGCTGCCTGAACGAGCATCCCTCG
The DNA here is from genome assembly GCF_009910365.1 of Aequoribacter fuscus. Taxonomy (NCBI): domain Bacteria; kingdom Pseudomonadati; phylum Pseudomonadota; class Gammaproteobacteria; order Cellvibrionales; family Halieaceae; genus Aequoribacter; species Aequoribacter fuscus. Next base: position 1,637,351 of record NZ_CP036423.1, read on the forward strand.
TTCGTAACGGATAGCAACTGCAATACCATCGAGTTTAGGCTCACAGACATAGTCGATAGTCGCCGTCTCAAGCAACCCGAGTCGTTCGCGCGCTCTGCGATCGAAATCGAGCAATTCGTCATTGGAAAACGCGTTGTCTAACGACAGCATTGGTATGACGTGCATCACTGGCGCAAAGCCTTCTACCGGTTTCCCGCCAACCCGTTGTGTCGGTGAATCTCTTCGTGCGTACTGAGGGTTTTGAACTTCTAATGTTTGCAATTCTCGGAACAGCTGATCGTACTCAGCGTCAGAAATACTGGGTGCGTCGTGCTCGTAATACTCTTGACTGTAACGCTCGATTAGCGCAATAAGTTCAGCAATACGCTTAGCTGGATCTGCAGGCATAAGACTTACGACCGCTTTTGTAGCAGCTGTTTTCTGGCATACTCGCGCAACAGCGTCTTATCGTGCTCGATCGCCTGCTTGGTTAAAACGCTGTGGGAATGATCGAGTAGAGTGCCGCCTAAATGCTGTACCACCGCGCGAGCAGTTTCCAGCATCGCTTCATAGGACGTCAGTAAATCTTTGGGGCCCGGGACTCGCATGAAAAATACGACCCCCGCCGTTTGAAGGGTGCTCATTGAATCGATATCAAATACACCCGGTTTCAAAAGATTCGCTACACTGAATTGAATCGGACCGCGCCCGCCACTCTGTTCGTGTCGATGAAAAAAACCCAAATCACCGAAACGCAAATCACAGGCTAATAGTAGCTGCAGTAAGGTGTCGCCCTGATAGGGCTTCTGCTCATCCGCCTTGAGGTGGATCAGCAGCACATGCTCTGGCGGTGTATCCTCAATCAGAGTTGGTGCCTCTTCTGCAGGCTCCTCCTCCGTGTCCAGGGTTTCTAGCCAGTCTACGGTCTGCCCAGCAGAGGTTGAAGTTGTGCGTGTTGCTGCGATGGTCGCTTCACTTGCTGTTGAGCTACTCTCGGCGGCGGCGTCCGTAACCGGATCCAATGCTCGTTCCGAACGGTCTTCAACAGCGGCACTGAGGGACTCTCGGTGCTCAACCGTTTGACTCGGATCTTCTTTCGCTTCAGCCAGCTCATTATGCGCTGCGTCTGGGACAAGCTCATCGCTGTCTAACGCTTTCCCTTGCGTCGTGCTGTCGTCTGTGTCGTCCGCACGATAGACGACCCGCGCACCGCCGTTGGGCAATTCTTTCAACCAGTCGAAGTCAGCATGAGGCTCTTGGCGATCGGTTTTTTTTGCCCGCATCAAACGCTCATTTTCAGCCCGCTGTTTGAGCGCTCGGCGTATCGCATCCAATAAAATCACCACGACCAGAGCGATACCCGCAAGCAACATCCACTCTCTCATGCCTAATTCCAAGCCCATAGGCCTCTGATCTCCCTTACTTCGCTAGTTGGCTGCAAGCTCTGCTGCTTCTTCAACGTCTACGGACACCAAGCGCGATACGCCGGGCTCGTGCATGGTTACACCGAGAAGTTGATCGGCGACTTCCATCGAAATCTTGTTGTGAGTAATGTAAATGAACTGCACCTTCTCGGACATCTCTTTTACCATACGCGCATATCGTCCAACGTTGGCGTCATCCAGTGGCGCGTCGACCTCATCCAACATACAGAAAGGCGCGGGGTTGAGCTGAAAGATCGAGAACACTAAAGCGATCGCAGTCAACGCTTTCTCACCACCCGATAATAGATGAATCGTACTATTTTTCTTGCCGGGAGGCCTCGCAATAATCGCAATGCCTGTGTCGAGCAAGTCCTCCCCAGTCATTTCTAAATGCGCAGAGCCCCCGCCAAAAACTCTCGGGAACAAAGCTTGCAAGCCAGCATTCACCTCTTCGAATGTATCGCGGAAGCGACTCCTCGTTTCCTTATCGATTTTGCGAATCGCGGATTCAAGCGTTTCCAGTGCAGAGGTCAAATCTTCATGCTGCGCATCGAGATAGGTCTTGCGCTCTGATTGAGAGGCAAACTCATCGATGGCCGCGAGGTTAATGGCACCTAAACGCCCAATCTTGCGACCTAATTCCTCCAGCAATAGCTGCACCTGCCCAATCGTATGCTCATCACGAATGAGTTCAAGCGCCGCATCAACCGTCCACTCGTCCTCTTTTAATCTGTCGACGAGCGCCTGCTGCTGCACCGTTAACGTTTGCCGCTGCAGTCGTTCACGTTCAAGCTTGGTCGAACATTCATCGCGGCGACGCTCAATACTTAAGCGCGTCTGCTCAGCCGCTCGCATGGCCTGCTCTAACGCGCCTAGAGCATCTCGGGCTTGACTGAGCTTTTCTTCCGTTTGCAAACGCAATTCGAGCTGCTCATCCAACTGTGCCTGTAAGGTTTGAATGGCACTGTCGTCGTTGGCGGCAAGCTCTTCCTTAAGTTGCTCGCGCTGCTCGGCCAATTCTTGCGTCTGTTGGCGCAATCGCTCTATGGCTTGTTCAGTCGAACTTACTTGCGCGAGCAATTGCTGTTCTTGCAGAGTCACACTGTACAGGGTGTCGCGCTGTTCTCGAGCTGACTGACGCAATTCATCGAGCCGCACGCGTATACTGTCTCGATCCGAAATTAAGGCCTCTCGCTGTATAGCGTCGGCCTCCATCGTCTCGATCGCCTCGGTCAATTCGCGACGAGCCTGAGCGATACTCTCTTGCTCTTGTTCGTACTCGGCCTTGACGTCCTCAAGCTCCGCTAAAATCTGTTCTTTGCGCTCGTGTTCTTTCGCAAATTTTGCTGTATTCGCCGATATTTGCGCATTGATACGACTCTCATCGGCGCTTAACGCTTGAATGGATACCCGAGCCTCTTCCGCTAACCGATCCTGCGCCTGAACATTGCCTTCCAACTCGTTCAGTGCGTTTGCGGCAGCGGCAACCGATTCATCGATTTCCGCAATTTCCGATTCTAATAGGTCTATCTCCTGCTGCCGGAACAGCACGCTGTCTTCACCACGTATCGATTGAGACAGGCGCACCCAATCCAGCCCCATCCAAACACCCTCGGGCGTGATAACCGACTCCCCAGGCTTAAGGCTAGACCGCAGATTCAAAGCTTCGTCCAACGTTTGCGCGACGCGTACTTTCGTTAACACACTGGGCACCCAAGATGTGTTCACGTGTTCCGCCAAACTGCCAGCAGGCTTATGACACTCATTACGCCCTTGGAGATAAAACTTAGCCGCCGGGAAGCTTTGCATCTGCTCGGGGGTTAAAGAGGCTGAATCTGTCACAAAACCGTGGATGTCTTCCGCCAAGACACGCTCTACTGCAACCTGCCATTGCTGTTCCACAGACAGCTCTTCAACGAGCGGGCGCAGTTCAATATTCTGCAGAGTGGCAACCCATTCATCGATTTGTACTTGCGACTGATTTTGGGCGGCTTCCTGCAGCGCGTTTAAGGATGAAGCTCGTCCCCGCTTTTCACGCGCGAGCGTCTGCATTTCACTGAGCCTTTGCCTCAGAGCCCCAACTTCAGCTCGCGCGTCATCGCGCTTCTGTAGCGCCTTTTGACGCGCGCCCTCAAGTCCTGCTTGGCGCTCGCGCAAAGCCTCCAACTGGGCCTGCATGGCCTGCTGATCGCCCAAGTCTGAGCTTGGCGCAAGCGCTGCGAGCTCCTCTTTCAGGGCCTCAGAGCGCCGAGCCAATCTCGAAAGGACCTGTTCTAAATGTTTGATGCGAGATTGCTGAACCTCACTTTGCTGTCGAGCTGAAGACGCCGATTGGTTAAAACCATCCCATGATTGTTGCCAAAGTTGCATGGCTTCCTCAGCCATCGCAAGTTCTTCGGCGGACTGCTCTACGCGAGCCTCCGCCTCGACGCGATTGGGCGAAACCGTCTCAAGTGTTTCTTTTGCCTCGGTAAGCGACTCTAAATCGCTCTGTAAAGATTCGTTAGCGAGCGCCATCGATGCATCAGTTTGCGCCAAGCGCTGGAGTAGTTGGCTATGGCGCTGGTTTTGAAAGTTGATCGCTTGTTCGAAACGCGTCACCTCTGCACCAATTGCGTAATAGTCCGCTTGCACGCGGTTACAATGCTCAGCTGCCTCAGTTTGAGCAACGCGTTTCTCTTCCAGATCGGCCTCTAGAGCTCTGTATTCTGCGATTATTCCTTCGCGTTGGACCTCGATATCATTAATAGAGAAGGCCAACGTCTCAACTTGCTGTGACAAATCCCGCCACTGCATTCCGGCGAGTAAGGCCTTGGTCTCGCGTTCTTGTTGCTTAAATTCGCGGTACTTCTCGGCGGCCTGAGCCTGGCGTTCTAAGTGATAGATCTGTCGCCCCAGCTCGTCGCGGATATCCTGCAAACGCTCAAGATTTTCCATCGTGCGCCGCATTCGACTCTCTGTCTCACGGCGCCGCTCCTTGTACTTCGATATCCCCGCGGCTTCTTCAATAAAGACCCGCAGTTCTTCGGGCTTCGATTCAATCAAACGAGAAATCATACCCTGTTCGATAATGGCGTAACTTCTCGGGCCGAGCCCGGTACCCAAGAAAATGTCGGTGATATCGCGGCGCCGACATCTCGCGCCATTCAAAAAATAGTCCGATTGACCCGCTCGAGTGACCAAGCGTTTGATGGCTATTTCAGAAAAACGGGCGTACTCGCCGCCGACCGTGCCGTCCTGATTGTCAAACACCAATTCAATAGACGCTTGGCCGACAGGCTGTCGCCCGCCAGAGCCGTTAAAAATGACGTCGGTCATTGACTCGCCGCGCAGGTTTTTGGCGGAACTCTCCCCCATGACCCAGCGCACAGCGTCGATGATGTTGGACTTACCGCACCCATTGGGGCCAACGACCGCACTCATATTATGTGGGAACTGCACGGTGGTGGGATCCACAAAAGACTTAAATCCCGCCAATTTTATAGACTTTAATCGCATGCTTCTCGCACTTATCGCTACCGGTTCGCCGGTACACCAAACTATTTATGAAGAGCGTTTAGTGTACCCGCTTTCTGGCAGTTCGCCTATGGCTTGAACCCCGCGATTTATTGGGTTGGTGCTAACCGCACAGCAATAGCCTCTAGTGCGCCAATTGGGACCGACAGCAAGCTTTGCGCTTTGTAGGGCGCATCCACACTTGAAGCGCTTCCGCTGAGCGACAAATGAGCTGATACTGATACCGCGGTTTGCGCCGACAGCTTTTGCCCAGCCATCGAATCCGAATCCGTTAGAGTGATTGTCGCGGGCAAATCTGACACCGCCATGCGTCTTACGGCAAGGGGCATACCTGTATCCATTCCTTCAGGTCTCACCACGACAAACACAGTTCCTGAGGTCTGTTGCGGCGCTTCGGTAAACTCCACTGTGAGCACCAACGAGCCCGCGTCGCTGGGTGCCGACGTGGCCGGGTCAATCCCCAGCGCTTGCTCAGCTTGCCTTAACAGGTCATCCAACACAGCAGCTTCCGAACTACCACTACCATTCATGGCACGCAGCACACGCCAGTGCTTAATGGCCTCTGCGTACGCGCCTTGCTCAAATGCGACCATTCCAAGTAAGCCAAGGGCAGTGGCCTGTCTTGGATTCAAGCTCACCGCCTGCTCTGCCCACAAACGACCACGCTCATCTAACTGACGGTTGGAACTTAAATATCGCGCTTGCGCCGCATAGGCTAATATTTGGGGTGCCTCGGGCATCAATTCAGCCATGTGGGCGTATATTTGAGCAGCTTTCGGGTAGGCAGCTTGCCCCATGTAATAACTGCCAATCAGTCCAAGATAGGTGGCATTGTCGGGACGCTGTTCTAGTCGCGCTTCGATTTGCGCAACCAACTCTTGCACGTCTGAATCAGAGCTATTCTCTGTAAGCGTCTGCAAACGTTCGGCAATGGTTAGGTCCTCGTACGCACCAACCTGCGTGTAGACAGCATAACCGATCGCGCAGGCGGATATGACACCCACAAGCACCATTTTTATCCCCGCCATTCCGGCCTTGGCGTCTTGTTCAGGCAGTTCTTTCAAGCCTTCCTCTAGCAATCTGAGGGCCGCTTCTTGGGAGAGTGTTGGATCGTCCGCCAAGAGCTCCTGCTTGCGCATTTCCAGCCATTCCAGGTTAGCCTGTTTCGTCCCCACCACGGGTCTGGGTCTGCGACCAAACAACAAAAATGACAGGAGCATGACGCACGCTGCCGCCAGTACGGCAATAATAAAATTCATTCGGATTTTTCCTGTAACAGCGCAGCAATGTCGTTGGCGTGTTCGCTCGAGGTGTCTTTAACTCGGCTGCGACCTGAGGTTACAGCCACCCACACCACACCTCCGATGGCGAGAAATATCCAAGGCGCTAACCAAAGCCAACGTGTCACACCATCAGAGGCCGGGTTGTAGCGGACAAACTCGCCGTATCGATCCACCATGCCGTCGATTATTTCGTCGTCAGTGAAACCAGCTTCTAGTTCCTCATACAGCCGACGTCGCAAGTCTTCCGAAATGGGCGCATTAGAATCCGCAATCGTTTGATTTTGACACTTAGGACAACGCAGCTCGTCGACTAAGCGATGATAGCGCGCCTCGAGCTCAGGCTGACTAAACTCATAGGTTTCGATAACAGCCGATGCCGGCAACGACAATAATAGGGTAACAATATAGATACTGATCCTCACTTGCTAACCTCTCTGTATGCCTGGCCTAAGGCCCCAGACCATGTTCGCTCGTTCACCTCTCCGACATGGCGATAGCGAATAACGCCCTGGGCATCAATCACATAGGTCTCTGGAGCACCGTAGACGCCTAAATCCAAGCCAAAATCTCCCTGAGGGTCGGTGATGTTCACGCTGTAAGGATCACCCAGACGGGCCAACCACGAGAGCGCTTTGCTGTCTTCATCTTTGTAGTTGAGCCCAATAATAGGCACGCCCTCTTCCGCCAGTTTCATCAGGTAGGGGTGCTCGGCTACACAAGTCGGACACCACGTGCCCCACACATTTAACAGGCTCGCGCGACCCACAATGTCGTCTCGCTCAACGTACTCTTCGCTCCCGAGTGCTCGCAAGCGAAATTCCGGCAAGCTTCGATCGATCAAAGCAGAGGGAAGATCGGTGGGATCCAACGACAACCCTCGGTACAGCAAAACAGCCAAACCTACGAAGACAGCCGCGGGGATAAACAGGAGGACTCTACGCATGCGTGAGCGCCTCGGAGCCTTGCATCGCATGCGCCTTGACGCGACGATAACGGCGATCAGCTAGGGTAATGAACGCCCCCAAGCCCATAAGCGTTGCTCCAATCCACATCCAACGGACCAGCGGTTTGTAGTGCAATCGCACTGACCAAGCACCCTCTTTGCCCAAAGCTTCGCCCATCGCAACGTAGAGATCCCGAGTAAAACCGGCGTCAATCGACGCTTCGGTCATGACCTGCCCAGACGCAAAATACTGTCGCTTCTGCGGACGCAACTCAGCCAGTCGGCGGCCCTCATAGTAAACGGTAAACACGCCCTCATCGCCGTTGTAGTTGGGGCCGGTTACCGCGCCACTGCCGTGAAATTCGAAGCGGTATCCGGCAAGCTCTGCGCTGTCGCCAGGCGCCATCCTGAGATCCTTCTCAACGCTCCATTGAGTGACGACGACAACGCTGATCACGCACATTGCAAACCCGAAGTGGGCCAGCACCATACCCCAATAGCTCGGCGTCTGTCGGCCCACGACCGGGGCCCACGATTGTGACCCACCCTTCTTCAAGCGCAAATCTATGACAAGGCCTCCTAAAATCCAAGCCGCCAGAAGAACCGACAAGGCCACCCAAAGATTGAAACCCTGCCCCAGAAAAGGCAGAGCAATGCCAGCGATAAGCGCACTGACAGCGCTGACTGACACATGCTTAGACCAGCGATCTGCACGATCTTGGCGCCAGCGCGTGAACGGCCCGACACCCATAACGGGAATAAGCAGGGCCATAAGAGGAACAAACACTGCATTAAAGTACGGAGGACCCACCGAGTATTTACCCTGCCCCAAGGCGTCCATTAACAAAGGGAAGAGCGTGCCGAACAACACTGTCAACGTCGCCACTAGAAACACCACGTTGTTAAACAAAAGTAGGGTCTCTCGCGAGAGCCAAGCATTGCGAATACCGCTGTTTACGGCAGGTGCCCTAAAGGCATAAAGCATCAGAGAACCGCCGACCACGATCAGCAAAAACACTAAAATAAACATACCGCGTTCGGGGTCTGCCGCAAATGCGTGAACTGACGTCAACACCCCTGAACGCACCAAAAACGTACCCAGCAAAGACAGCGAGAAACTGGCGATCGCAAGTAGTACCGTCCAGCTTTTAAACACACCCCGCTTCTCGGTAACTGCCAGCGAATGTACGAGCGCCGTACCTGCAAGCCAAGGCATAAACGAGGCATTCTCGACAGGGTCCCAGAACCACCATCCGCCCCATCCAAGCTCATAGTAGGCCCACCAGCTGCCTAGCATGATTCCCAGTGTCAAAAATGCCCAGGCGGCATTGGTCCAGGGTCTTGACCAGCGCGCCCACGCCGCATCTAATCGCCCACCCAACAAGGCGGCGATGGCAAATGCAAAGGCGACCGAAAACCCCACGTACCCCATGTATAAAATGGGCGGATGAATAATCAAACCCGGATCTTGTAGCAGCGGATTAAGATCTCGACCGTCGGCAGGACTATCGGGCAAATTCCGTGCGAATGGATTAGACGTAAAGAGCGAAAATGCAATGAAACCGACACTTATCATGCCCATCACAGACAGCACTCTGGCATAGAGAATCTGCGGTAGCTCGGAGCTAAACAAAGCGACCGCAAACGTCCACCCGCAGAGCACGAGGACCCACAGTAGCATCGATCCCTCGTGATTGCCCCACACAGCCGAAAACTTATAGAACATGGGTAGCAATGAGTTGCTGTTGTTGGCGACTACGACCAAAGAGAAGTCGTCTTGCAAGAACGCGGCGGTTAAAAACCCAAAACTGATCGCGCCGAACAGGAATAGTGCGGCGGCAAGTGGCTTGGCAGAATTCATGGCAGAGCCGTTGCCCGAAAAGCTTCCCCACATTGGCAGCACCGTCAGTCCACAGGCGCTAATCAGCGCCATAATGAGAGCGAAAACACCATACTCAGCGATCATATTTTTTACCTACGGCTTCTAATGCTTCGGCGACTTCTGGCGGCATGTAATTCTCATCGTGTTTGGCGAGCACTTCATGCGCGACGAAAACACCTCGCTCATCTAATTTACCAGCAGCGACGACGCCCTGCCCCTCGTCAAACAAGTCGGGTAAAATGCCAGAATACATAACCGGCACCGTGCCCGCATAATCAGTCACTTCGAAACGGACATCGAGAGAACTCTCCGAGCGCACGATACTGCCTTCCACCACCATTCCTCCCACGCGAATCGGTTGCCCCACCGGCGCCTTCCCCGCAATCACATCTGCAGGGGGGTAAAATAAATTGATATTGCCGCGCAAACCGTAAGTCACCAAACCAACGCCAAGACTGGATAAAACAACCACGGCTAAAACAACAATCAACCGTTTTTTTCGTTTTGGATGCATAACCCTACTCCCCTGCGGACTGCGTCTTTTCAAGTGCTAGATATCGCTGCCTCAATCGACGTTTCAGACTTGCTAAACGCCACAAAGGCATGATGATGAGCAGACTAATAACAACAAAAAATGCGGCATAGCTAAACCAGACAAAGGGTCCGTGGCCAGCCATTACCCAGAACTCAGACCATGAATCGAAATACATTACCGACCTCCCATGATTTCTTTTCGGGCCCACGCCGTTTTGGACTCGGTTTCTAACAGCGTGAGTCGCAAACCCATCAGTAACAGACAGGTATACAAAGAATACACAGCGACGATCATAAGAAATAATGGATAAAACATACTGGGGTCGATCGTCGAACCACCTGTGAACTTGATCGAGGCGGGTTGATGCAGGCTGTACCACCAATCGACGGATTTGTAGATAATGGGGATGTTGACCGTCCCGACCAGAGCCAAGATAGCGCAAGCTTTCGATGCTAAGGCTTTATTGTCATAAGCTTCATACAGGGCAAAAACACCCAAGTACAAAAACAACAAGACAACCATTGACGTAATACGAGCATCCCACACCCAATAGGTACCCCATGTCGGTTTACCCCACACGGCACCGGTGAGTAGCGCTAAAAATGTCATCGCTGCGCCGATGGGTGCAGCCACTCGCATGGCTATATCCGCCACCTTAAGGCGCCAAATCAGGCTGATCGCGCCAGCGATGGCCATCACATAATAACCCGCTAGGGAAACAACGCTCACTGGGACATGAATGTAAATGATTCGGTAACTGTTTCCTTGGCGAAAGTCTGGAGGCGCAAAAGCCAAACCCCAAACGGAGCCAGCGATGACTAAAAGGACGGCCAGAGGTAGCAGGTATCTTAACAGCTGACCCGAGAATCGATAAATCCACGGGGACGACCCCAAACGGTGAAACCATGTCCAAGCCATTAGGTAGTTCTCCTTCGGCGCACCACATACATCGGACTACACCTCCAAGCTAATTTTGATCGACGCCCCTATCGCGAGTGGTGTCAGTGCCAAAGCCAACAGAGCCAAGCCACTCAAAATACTGATCAAAGAATCAATCGGCATACCACTGACGGCTCGTTCCACCACGCCGGCACCTAGGATTAATACAGGCACCTCCAAGGGTAATAATAGAAGACTTAACAGCATCCCGCCACGCCGCAAGGCCATCGTTAAGGCCGCACCTATGCACCCAAATGCGCTGAGTATGAGCGTTCCCAGAGCCAAACTCAGGGCGAGCGTCCCCAAACCCTGCGCCGGCAAGGAAAGTAGTTGTCCAAACGCCGGTGAAAACAGCGCAAGCGGCAATCCGGTCAGGCACCAATGAGCAACAACATAACCCAATGAAGCTAGGTACAGCGAGTCGCCCGATACCACTAGCTGCTCTAAACCACCGTCATCGTAGTCGCCTCGGAACAAGGTCTCGGACGACAACAATGCCGCCAACAGGGCTGTAATCCACAACAAACCCGGTGCGAACTCACCCAAAACGCGCTGTTCTGGGCCCAACCCCAACGGCATCAGCAAAACAACAACGCCATAAAAAAACAGCGGATTCAATACCGCTGCCGGACGTCGATAGGCCAACAATAACTGCCGAGCCAAGACTTTGCCAAAAACACTACGATACATCGGGAACTTGTCCTCTACCGCGCAAGTGTAAAGTACGCGTGCTTAGCTCAAGCTTAAGAGATTGGTGCGAGGTGTATACCACGCTGCCCCCGCTTCGCACTTGTCTCTCGATACAGGCTTCGATGATGGCCACCCCATCGACATCAATCGCGGTAAGAGGTTCATCCAGAAACCACAGAGACGACTTCGCCAAGAACAATTGCGCCAGCGCGATACGTCTTTGCTGCCCCGCCGACAGTCTATAGGCGTACTCGTCATGGTAATCGCCCAAGCCCACCTCATCCAAAGCATCATGAAGACTTCGGTCATCGCAATTCTGCGTATGCCCGAGATGCAAACGGAGGTTCTCGAGTGCGGTAAAATCGCTTTTGACGCCTGTTTTGTGACCCAAGAATAAAAAATCGCTAGGCAAATCCAGAGAGCCCTCAAGACTCTGTGGCGCTAAACCGGCAATCGCTCGCATTAAACTCGTTTTACCCGCACCGTTATCGCCCTTTATTTGCCAGAGCTCCCCTGCTTTGACCTGCCAATTTAGCTGCGACAACAAGCAGCGCGTACCTCGAACGACGGCGAGATCCGCACACTGCAACAGGTACGCTTGGGACATTTAGAGATTCACCATACGGATATCACTCAGCGGCTTAATGGTGTTAGTGCCTTTGAGTGAGGCAAAATCAAATAAGTCACGGTCAGCTAACTGCGAGGGGCTGATGTTGCCCACCGCTTTAAAAATCGTTTCAACGCGGCCCGGATAGTCGCGCTCCCACTGAGCCAGCATTTCTTTCACTTGAACCCGCTGCAGATGATCTTGGGAACCGCACAAATTGCAAGGAATAATCGGAAAGGCTCGGGCTTGCGCAAAGCGCTCGATATCGGATTCTTTGCAGTACGCCAATGGCCGAATGATCACGTTTTTGCCGTCATCACTCAGAAGTTTCGGTGGCATTGCTTTTAAGCTACCTTGAAAAAACATATTCAAAAACAGGGTTTCAACGATGTCATCTCGATGGTGCCCAAGCGCAATCTTCTGCGCCCCGATCTCCTCGGCAAAGCCGTACAGGGTACCACGCCGCAACCGTGAGCACAGACCACAGGTTGTCTTACCCTCGGGAATCACCCGTTTTACGACACTGTAGGTGTCGCGCTCGAGGATGTAATATTCAATCCCTAAGGCATCGAGGTACTGCGGCAGGACATGTTCAGGAAAGCCCGGCTGTTTTTGGTCTAGGTTTACCGCCACTAACTCAAATGATATCGGTGCGCTTTTCTGCAAGCTCATCAATAACTCGAGCATGGTATAAGAGTCTTTGCCACCAGACAGACAGACCATAACTCGATCGCCCTCTTCAATCATGTTGTAATCGACGATGGCTTCTCCCGCTAGACGCCGCAAACGTTTTTGCAACTTATTAAAGTCATACTGAGTTTTTGGCTTGGCAGACATGGGCTGCACGACTCCTTATTCAGACGCGGGCGCTATTTTACGCATTTGGTCCATCTAAGGTCTAGCCAAAAGGATGTTGCGCCTTGTAATTTCGCCCTCAAAACAAGACAATAACGGCCGCAAACTTCATTCACCTTGCAAAGGAAATCAGCATGAAACAACCTGTACGCGTTACGGTAACGGGAGCCGCCGGTCAAATCGGTTACGCTCTGCTCTTTAGAATCGCTTCTGGCGCCATGTTGGGCGACGATCAGCCCGTGATTTTAAAGCTTCTCGACATCACTCCAGCACTTGAAGCGCTGGAAGGTGTGCGTATGGAATTAGAAGACTGTGCATTTCCTTTGCTGGCGGGCGTCGAGTGCACCGACGACCCGAACACCGGTTTCAAAGACACTGATTATGCCCTACTTGTCGGCGCCCGCCCTCGCGGCCCGGGCATGGAGCGCAAGGACCTTCTGGAAGCGAATGCCGCCATTTTTTCGGTTCAGGGTAAAGCCATTAATGATCATGCAAGCCGCAACATTAAAGTGTTGGTTGTGGGTAATCCTGCGAACACCAATGCGCTGATCACCCAGCGTAACGCGCCAGATATTGATCCTCGCAACTTTACCGCCATGACGCGCTTGGACCACAATCGGGCCATGACGCAGATTGCCATCAAGACGGGCACCACGGTGAACGACGTCACCAACATGACCATCTGGGGCAACCACTCAGCGACACAATATCCCGATTTATTCAACGCCAAAGTCAATGGGCAAGCAGCGATCGACTTGGTGGATCAAGCGTGGTTCGAGGAAGATTTTATTCCCACGGTACAGCAGCGTGGCGCGGCAATCATTAAAGCACGTGGCGCATCTTCAGCAGCCTCGGCAGCGAACGCGGCTATTGGCCACATGCGCTCGTGGGCATTGGGCACAGAAGGCGATGACTGGGTATCCATGGGCGTTTACTCTGACGGTTCCTACGGCATCGCTGAAGGCTTGATCTATTCTTTCCCATGCCGCTGCTGTAATGGCGATTGGGTCATCGTTCAGGACGCTGATATCAACGATTTCTCGCGCGCAAAAATGCAGGCGACTGAGCAAGAGTTGATTGAAGAACGCGACGCGGTCGCACATCTGCTAGGCTAGCGCCGATGCCCGCAAGCTCAACAGCCGCAAGCAGCTACCATCACGGCAACTTGCGCGAAGCTTTGATCGACTCGGCCGAGCAGGCCATTGTCCAACAAGCCGCTGAGGCAATGAGTTTGCGGGCCCTCGCCCGCAACGCAGGCGTTTCACAAACCGCGCCCTACCGACACTTCAGCGACCGCAATACACTGCTCGCAGCGGTGTCTGAACGTGGCTATGAGCGTCTGATCAAAGCCTTACACGGCGCCATTGACTCGATCGATGATAACGCCGAACAGCAGGTCCGAGAAGCAGCACGATGCTACGTACAGTTTGCTATCGACAATCCGCAACTGTTCAAACTCATGTTTGGGCCGTTGCTTCAACCGACACTAAACTACCCGGATCTACACGCTCGCATACGAGAGTGTAACCACCTAGTGCAAACCATGCTCGCAAATGGCATCCGATCCGGCTCTTTTCGCGAAGACGACATCCGCTATCTAACCAATACAGCCTGGGCTGGCATTCACGGACTCGCGACTCTGGTCATTGACATGCCAGACCTATTTGAACAGCATATCGAACTCGAACGTCAAATGGACATTAGCGTTCGCTCTTTGCTGAACTGCATGCAAGAGACTCGCTGTTAGCCAACGCGCGCAGAGTAGCGACGGGGGGCAGCGGCGAAATCAACGACACCGAGCCGGGTTACGTTAGCCTGAGGGCATGAATAGGTTCAACTCGAACGCTACGCCGGCAGCTCAACCATCCAACCCACGACATTATCGCCGCACTACTCAAGGGCACAGCAAGCCAAAGCCACCACAAACCGCTGTATGATCCCTCGAACATCGTGTGATAAATACCCCAGGTAGCAATCTCCGCAGCGGCAACACCGAGCAAACCGGCAATGTAACCAATAGCAGCAAACTCGAACCATACCGACGCCGCCAAACCCGAGGCTTTAGCGCCAAAAACCTTGAGTACGGCATTCTCGTGCGTCCGCTCTGACAGTGTGCCGGTTACCCCCATGATGAGCACCAAGAGTCCGGCCACGACAATCAGCACCAGCACCGCTTCTACCGCTTTGGAGACACTGGCTACGATATCCTGCACCTGCTTGATGATGACATCGATCTCCAACACCGTGAGCGTAGGGAACGCCTTTATCAAATCGTTCAACATCACCTTCTTAGAGGCGGGCAGATAAAAACTACTGAGGTACGTCGATGCGCCCGGAGGGACGGCACTGGGCTCCACCAGAACAAAAAAGTTTGGACGCATACTTTGCCAGTCGACCTCTCTAAAGCTGGTCACCACCAAATCAATTTCGTCGGAGCCAATGCGATAACGAAGGGTATCCCCAAGCTTGATACCGCTGCGCTGCGCATATTCTCCTTCGACCGAAACCTCGGCCAGCTCGTCGTCTCGAAACCACTCCCCAGCCAACAGGGTATTGGCCTCTGGTAATGCATCAGTCCAGGAAAAGTTGGTCTCTCGCTGCCGCTCAGGTCCCTCGCTACCGGTGAGAGCGCGCTCATTAACACCAATTAAACGCGCCCTTGACATTGGGTACGACGCCTGGGTTGCTACACCCCGGTCCTGTAAAAATTGCTCAAACGCCAGGACCTCGGCATCCTGCAAGTTAACCACAAAGTGATTTGGCGCGTCCTCGGGTAGTTGATTCTGCCACTGCTCTATCAGGCTTGTGCGCACGAGACCCAACAAGACCATCAGCATAATTGCCGAGCCAAACATGACCACGTTAAACCCATTAGCACGCGCGTGCCGCTGTATACTCGCGCTCGCGAGTCGCCATATTGCTGAGCCAGACGGTAAGGCACCCACCAAACGTTTGAACACCAAAGATGCGACCAATAGCCCGATGACAATAATCATCGATAAGGCTGCCAGCAAAGAGCCTGTTAAAATCCAATTGCCCGTATAAAACTGGGTGAGAAACAGCAACCCACCTACTGCCAAGCCAACGTCAGTTGGCGCCAAGCCTGCGAATAAAGTCAACTCTTGCCGCAAAACGCGCAACGGGCTTGCGCTCGCCAGTCGCAGGAAGCTCGGACCGATAAATGATGTGATACACACCACCAGAGTGATCAAACCCACGCCGAAAGGACGCAGCGGGTACGCCACGTCGGTCGAGGATGTAATCAAATCTTTGAGAATATAGCTCGCCGTGAGCTCGAGCCCTAGCGCCAAAGCGAATCCAATCGCTAGGGCGCACGCAGATACCACTGACAGCAAACCGATGTAAAGGCTGAGAATTTTAAGCCGAGTCGCACCAAGTGTTTTGAGAACGGCAACATAGGCAAAATGACGTTCACCAAACCGTCGAGCCGCCATCAACATTGCGACCCCAGACAGCAGAACACCGACACTACCTGCAAGCAGAAGGAATCGCTCCGCGCGATCCAAGGCCTGTGCAACACTGGGTTGCGATTCGTCGATACTCCGTACCCTGACGCGCTCCTGGTAATAGGTTTCTAGCCGTTCACGCGTATCTTTCAGTGCATCCTCGGGCCCAGCCAACAGCAGTCGATACGACACTCTGCTGGCGGCCTGCACGACGCCAGTCAACGCAATATCCTCAAAGCGCATTAAAACCCGCGGGGCACTATCAAACATCGAACCACCTGCGTCAGGTTCGGAGCGAATAATACCGCCGACTGTTAGCGACGCCTTACCCAAGGTAATGGAGTCTCCGAGCGCGACGCCCAACAGAGGGAAGAGCCTGGGCGCGAGCCACACCTCTCCTACCTCAGGAACGGTATCCGCGGCAATCAGATCACCAAAAGGCGTTTGACTGGTTTTAAGGCTACCGCGCAAAGGGTACTGTCTGCTCACCGCTTTCGCCGACACAAGGGCAAAACCATCTTCTCCCGCTTGTACCATAGTGGCAAAGGTCAATGTTTGAGCCGCCTCAAGGTCATCACTGAGCTTAGGTGACCACTCGTCTTGATCAAGCACTTCTCTGGCATCAAATACGGTGTCCGCCGCTAAGAATTGCGTACTCTCGCCAACGAGCCTCAAGGTTAGACGGTCGGTGAACAAACTAATACCGCTGACCATCGCAACAGCCAACGCGAGCGAAGCAATCAGTACATGCAGTTCACCGGCACGCCACTCACGCGCAAACCACCACAATGAAGACATTACTCAACGGCCTCTAATAGCCCATTCTGGATCCGAACCAAACGCTGGCACCGGCCCGCTAAGCCGGGGTCATGCGTCACAAGAACCAGTGTTTTACCCTGTGATTCAGTCATTGAAAAGAGCAAGTCCGCGACGTATGCGCCGGTGGACTCGTCTAAATTCCCTGTGGGCTCGTCGGCAAATAGTACGTTAGGGTGAGTCACAAAAGCGCGAGCAATAGCCACTCGCTGTTGCTCGCCGCCCGACAGCTGCTTGGGAAAATGCTTAACCCGCGCTTCTAAACCGACCTGTTGCAGTTGATGCATCGCCAACGCTTGCGCCTGCGCCGCGGTGCGTCCAGCAAGCTGTGCGGGCAGAGCGACGTTGTCCAGGGCGGTTAAGGATGGCAATAGCTGAAAACTCTGGAATACAAACCCAACTTCTTGCCCCCTCCATATCGCTCGAGCATCTTCATCGGCCTCACTTACCACGAAAGTTGAGTGGCTAACACGGCCGCTCGTTGGCGTATCTAAACCCGCCAGCAGTCCCAGCAAGGTCGACTTCCCGGAACCCGAGGCACCCAAAATCGCAATTGACTCGCCTGGCTTGATTTCTAAGTCAATCCCTTTCAAGATCGGGATTGTTTGATCGCCGAGAGCCACCGTTTTGAAAAGTTTATCTGCAACAAGCATAAAGAATTTCTCCGTAGTCCGTTACCTACGTGTTGGCATCCTGATCGGATTGTTGTTGCCGCTACTTGCTCAGGCGCGAGCGCCAGAAAAAGTCCTGATTTTAGGGGACAGCATTAGCGCCGCCTATGGCATGAACATAGAACAAGGTTGGGTGCACTTGTGGGCGCGAAGCCTACAAGACCGGGCGCAAATCATCAATGCCAGCATTAGCGGTGAAACCACGGCTGGAGGGCTGGCACGCCTACCCGCGCTACTGGCCCAGCATCAACCCGACGTTGTCGTGATTGAGTTGGGGGGCAACGATGGCCTTCGAGGATATCCACTGAGTCAGTTAAAACAGAATCTGACCCAGATCATCAGACTCAGTCAAGCGGCGGGTGCCAAGGTCGCGCTGGTCCCGATGCAAATTCCACCAAATTATGGCGAAGCCTACACGCGTCGCTTTTACGAGACGTTCGCGCACGTTGCGGCGGCGCAAGAAGCTACGTTAACGCCATTTATTCTTGAAGATGTCGCGTTGAGTCCGGACCTTATGCAAAACGACGGCATACACCCAACCGCGGCTGCACAATCTCTGTTGCTCGCCAAACTTGAAGCAACGTTGAATTCA
The DNA here is from genome assembly GCF_009910365.1 of Aequoribacter fuscus. Taxonomy (NCBI): domain Bacteria; kingdom Pseudomonadati; phylum Pseudomonadota; class Gammaproteobacteria; order Cellvibrionales; family Halieaceae; genus Aequoribacter; species Aequoribacter fuscus. The sequence continues at coordinate 1,655,550 of NZ_CP036423.1, forward strand.
ATGTTGCAAGCAACATCAACGAGTACGCCATGACAATCTCCAGTTCCAGACGAAAGCAACAGGCCTTTGATATTATTTTCGGCACGGAGAGCACCGAGGGCAAAGCCTTTGACATTGTCCTTATCATCGCAATCTTGACCAGTGTCGGGGTCGTTATCGCCGATTCGATACCTCATTTGCACGCACAATACGGCTATCTTTTTTGGCAAATCGAGTGGGGATTCACCCTTTTTTTTAGCCTTGAATACTGCGTTAGGATTTGGTGCAGCCCGAATCCCAGGGCCTACGTCACCAGCGGCTTTGGTATCATTGACCTGCTGTCGGTGCTCCCCACCTACCTTGCGATCATCGTGCCTCAAGCAGCTCCGCTTCTCATTCTGAGGGTGCTGCGCATTCTCCGAATATTTAGGATCTTGCGATTGCTTCCCTACGTTCGTGAGTCCACCGTGTTACTTGAGGCGCTGCGCCGCTCGAGGCGTAAAATTCTTGTTTTCTTTTCAATGATGATGGTCATAACAACAGTCTACGGGTGCCTGCTTTACGTCGTAGAAGGCCCTGAGCATGGTTTCAACACGATTCCCGAGAGCATTTACTGGGCAATCGTAACAGTGACCACCGTGGGCTATGGCGATCTGGTACCTGTGACCGCAATCGGGCGAGCCATCGCCGCACTCGGAATGCTGACAGGCTACGCCATTATCGCCGTACCTACTGGCATCATCACAGCGGAGCTAACACACGAAATGCGTCGCCAGCGAGATTTTCGCTCGTGTGAGCACTGCAACCGAAGTGGGCATGAGAGCGACGCAGAATATTGTAAATATTGCGGTGCCTTATTGCCCCATTGAACCTCGCAACTCACTGTTTATTAATGCCATCTGGTTTATACTTGGCGTTAACCTATAGATCTGTAGAATTATGCCAACCGCTCTGTTTGACTATCCAAAATATTGGGCTGAATGCCTTGGACCTGCGCCTTTCCTACCCACAACTCGCGCCGAGATGGACCAACTGGGTTGGGACGCTTGCGATATTATTATCGTAACGGGTGACGCCTACGTCGATCATCCGAGCTTCGGCATGGCCGTAATTGGTCGAGTTTTGGAAGCCCAAGGCTTTCGCGTGGGGATCATCGCTCAACCTAACTGGCACAATTGCGAAGATTTCAAACGACTGGGGCAACCCACACTGTTCTTCGGCGTCGCTGCGGGCAACATGGATTCGATGATCAACCGCTACACCGCAGACCGAAAACGGCGTAACGACGATGCTTACACGCCAGATGGCAAGCCCGATCATCGTCCCGACAGAGCGGTTATTGTTTACAGCCAACGCGTGCGCGAAGCGTTTAAAGACTCACCCATTGTTATTGGTGGCATCGAGGCCAGTCTCCGCCGCATCGCTCATTATGATTACTGGAGTGAAAAAATACGTCGTTCGGTCCTCATGGACAGCCGCGCAGACCTTCTTTTGTTTGGCAATGCCGAACGCGCGATTTGCGAAGTGGCGCACAGATTAAGTCGTGGCGACGCGGTAGATTCCATTCGCGACATACGGGGCATCGCATTCAAGACCAAAAGCATTCCGTCAAATTATACCTTAGTGGATTCATCGACCATTGATGTTATCGGCCCGGTCGACGCCCAACCGAACCCCTATGAGATGGTCACCGAAGAAACCTGCGACAGTAAGGATACGCAAACCCAAGTGGTTCAGCTGCTCGATCCGAAACACCGTGATCTCCCTACCGTTATTCGTATTCCCAGTTACGACCAGGTCAGCAACGACCCCGCGCTGTACGCACACGCCTCACGGGTGCTTCACAAAGAGACTAACCCTCACAACGCCAGACCGCTGGTTCAGCGACATGGCGACACCGACGTCTGGATAACGCCTCCCCCCATACCGTTGACAACGGAAGAACTCGATTGGGTGTTCGAACTGCCGTATCAGCGCGCAACCCATCCAAGTTACGGTACAGCGAAGATTCCGGCGTTCGAAATGATCCAACATTCCGTGAACATCATGCGGGGCTGCTTCGGCGGATGTACCTTTTGCTCCATTACAGAGCATGAGGGCCGAATCATCCAGAATAGGTCAGAGGAATCAATACTGAAGGAAATCGAAAGAATTAGAGATACCAGCAAGACGTTTACGGGGGTCATTTCCGATTTAGGTGGCCCCACAGCTAACATGTGGCGTCTCGCCTGCAAGGACCCCAAAATTGAGGCGTCGTGTCGAAAGCTAAGCTGCGTATTCCCGGGTATTTGCAAAAACCTAAACACCGACCAAACACCTTTGATCCAGCTCTATCGAAAAGCGCGCAGCATCCCGGGAGTCAAGAAAGTGTTGATTGCCTCTGGGTTGCGTTACGACATTGCGGTTGAGACGCCAGAATACGTTGAAGAACTCGTGACACACCATGTTGGCGGATACTTAAAAATCGCTCCGGAGCATACCGAGCAAGGGCCGTTGTCCGCCATGATGAAACCCGGCATCGGCACCTACGATCGTTTCAAAAAGCTGTTTGACAAGTACAGTAAAAAAGCCGGAAAAGAGCAATATCTCATTCCTTACTTCATTGCAGCCCACCCGGGCACTGAGGACGAGGACATGCTCAACCTCGCGCTTTGGCTAAAACGCAACGGGTTTCGCGCCGATCAGGTGCAAACGTTTTATCCCTCGCCCATGGCCACGGCGACTGCGATGTACCACACAGGCTTCAACCCACTGAAACCCGTACGACGCTCGGGCCCTAAAATCGCGCGGGTACAAAAGCTCAGCCAACGTCGCTTACACAAAGCTTTTCTGCGGTATCATGACCCCGACAATTGGCCTGCTTTGCGGGATACACTGCGCGCCATGGGTCGAAAAGATTTAATTGGCTATGGCAAACAGCACTTAGTTCCGCCGCGACAGCCTCCACAACGGCACCGCTCGCTAGTGGATCATAAGCAGCGATTTGCGACCCAACACACTGGAATTGACCCCGTTAATCAACGTCGGCAGCCACCTAAAAAACGTCGCTAAGCTCAAGGAGACACTCTTGAACCGAAAGATTTTACTGCCAGTGATTATCGTGATTGGAGGCGTCGTAGCAGCGGCAGCGTTGGTGCTTAACCCCAATCAAGTGAGCGATAGTCCACCCGCTCGGGTGCCACCTAAGGTATCGGTTATTCACCCCACTCTGATCGATGAACCTTTAATCATCGATTCGCAGGGAACGGTTGAACCGGCGCACCGCATCACTCTCGCGGCTGAAGTCGCAGGGCGAGTTAGCGCTATTTCTGACCGATTCCAACGCGGAGGCGCATTCGAACAAGGCGACGTTTTGTTCAGTATCGACGATACTGATGCTCGTCTCGCGCTACAGCGAGCTCGAGCAAGCGAGCAACAGGCAGCGATCGACCTCAAAATTAGCCAAGGCGATTTCAAACGGGCAGAAGAGCTGAAAGAACAAAACCTCATTAGCACCCAAGCCTTTGAACAAGCGCAACTGCAGCTTGCCAGAGCCCAAGCGCAGCAGCAGGCAACCCTTGTGGCGCGGCAAGAGGCTGAATTAACGCTCGAACGTACCCAAGTCAAAGCGCCCTTTCGCGGCCGGATTGAAAACGAATCACTCGATGTCGGACAGTTCATCAATCGCGGCGAACGGGTAGCCGAGCTGATCGCGCTCGACGCCTATGAAGTGCGTTTACCTATCGCTCGAGATCAATTGGCCTATCTGGATTTACCTTTCTCAACGCGCGGGATAATTCCAAAAGAGCAACGTCCTATAGTGACGCTGAGTGGTGAATTTGCGGGGCAAGAATGGCTCCGCGAGGCTGAACTTATCCGAACAGAAGCTCAAATTGACTCCGCTACTCGACAAATATTTGCGGTAGCGAGTTTACCAATCGATAGCAACGATCCCACCCTGTTTCCGCTGGGGCTCTTTGTAAAAGCGGAAATAGAGGGTGTATTTCCGCAGCAAGCCTACCGCTTGCCCCGCAGCAGTCTCGCGCCTGGAAACAGAATTCTGACCGTCGATGAGAACAACCAACTGTGGCTGAAAAACGTCGATATTCTCCGGCTCGAGCACGATGACGTGGTCATTCAGGGGGGACTTACCCCAGAGAGTCTGGTTTGCGTCTCTGCGGGTCGGACGGTGGTCGACGGTATGCGTGTTGAGCCGGTCATGATGGACGCACAATGAACTCAATTATCACGTGGTTCATCCACAATCGGGTTGCCGCCAACCTACTGATGATGATTCTAATCGCCGCGGGTACGCTCGCGCTGCCACAGTTATACCTCGAAGAGTTTCCGGAGGTAGAGGTTGATGCTGTTTCGATTCGGATACCCTACTTGGGAGCCGCGCCGCAGGAGGTAGAGTCCGCCGTTTGCATTCGAGTCGAGGAAGCGCTCGAGGGTACTGAAGGTGTCGACACAGTTCGCTCCACAGCGGCCGAGGGAATGTGCTCGATTCTCGCAGAGCTGGTCGAGGGTGTGGATCGAACAAAAGTGGCGAATGATATTCGCAGTAAAGTGGATGCCATCGACTCTTTTCCCGCAGAGACCGAGCGTCCTATCACCTCAGAAATTACCGTCACCGCCAACGTGCTGCATTTAGTGGTCTATGGCGATACGACAGAGCAAGGCTTGCAGGCGCTCACCCAGACGATACGTGATGATATCGCTGCGCTTCCGGGTGTCTCTCAAGTTGATATGAACTTCAACCGGGATTTTGAAATTTCAATCGAAGTACCTGAGCAGAATCTCCGCCAGTTTGACCTGACCCTAGAGCAAATCGGCCAAACCGTTCGCGCCAACAGCTTAGACCTGCCGGGCGGCTCGTTGGATACGCCCAGCGGTGAAATCTTGGTGCGTACTCAAGGCCAAGCCTACAGAGGCCAGGAATTCGAAGACATTATCGTCAAAGCCGATCGCGACGGAAGACGTGTCAACATCGCCGAAATTGCCAAGGTCAGGGATGCCTTTGTCGACGCCGACATGAGTGCGCGATTCAATGGTGCGCAAACCATGTCAATCATGGTTTCACGCGTGGGCAAGGAAGATACGATTCAAATCGCGGAAGCGGTCAAAGCCTATTTGGCTGAGCTAGAACCCACCCTCCCAGAGGGCATGCATGTGCAAATATGGAAAGACGAATCGGCTGATTTGACGGATCGTTTAGAGGTCCTAGTCAAAAACGCGCGTAGCGGCCTTGTCTTGGTGCTCATCGTGCTCGCGTTATTCTTGCAGTTTCGACTGGCCTTATGGGTTGCCGCAGGTATTCCGATTGCTCTACTGGGCACTCTCGCGGTGTTTCCGGGTATCAATATCGCCATCAGCACCATGTCCATCATGGCCTTTATTTTGGTTATTGGGATTTTGGTGGATGATGCTATTGTGGTGGGTGAGCGCATTTTTGCACACGAAGAGATGGGAAAACCCCGCCTACAGGCGGCGGTCGATGGCACTACCGAAGTGTCGACGCCAGTGATTTTCGGCGTTTTAACCACTATGGCAACCTTTATTCCGATTATGAATATCCCCGGAGAATTGGGGGGCTTTTTCGTCGTTATTGGCGCCGTCGTTATCATCGCTCTATTTTTTAGCATTTTTGAGTCTCAACTCATCCTTCCACACCACCTAGCGCATCGCCGTATGGCCAAGCCGAGAGAAGAAAAAAACGCGTGGCAAAAATTTCAAACACGTCTTTCGGATACTCTTGATGATTTTGCCGTTAATACGTTTAAACCGGCAGTACGCCTGTCAGTCGACTATCGCTATTCCACACTCGCTGTGGGTATTGCGGTACTGACTGTTGCGCTTGGCGCACTGCTGTCTGGGCGCATTCTGTTTCAGTTTTTCCCCGCCGTTGAAAGCACTCGCATTTATGCCTCGGTGGTGATGCCGGAGGGAACGCCGATTGAAACAACCCAAGCGGTGATTCAGCGACTTGAGGATTCCGCCCAGCAACTCAAGGACGAATTAGACGCTATTCCTCTCGTCGAGGGCCAAGACTCATTCTCCAAGGTCTACACTGCCGTCGGAACAAAATTACCCAAGGGGTCGATTGAGATGGGCGTCCCGATACAGAGCAATATTGGCGAAGTAGGCATACATCTTAACCTTCCCTCGGACTACAAAGGTACACCTGTGAGCGTCTATGCGAATCGCTGGCGCGAACTCACGGGCACCATTCCTGATCTCGTCGAGATGAAAATATCAGCCAGCAGTTTTAGCATCGGTGCAGCGATCGATATCGAGCTGTTAGGACGCGACTTTATCGAACTGCAATCAGTCGCCGAAGAGCTCAAAGCGGTGTTAGCGTCATACCCAGGCGTTGTCGACATTTCCGATACGTTTCGCTCAGGGAAGCAAGAAATTAAACTCAATCTTAAACCCGAGGCGCGCCATTACGGGGTGACTTTACGTGATCTCGGAGCACAAGTCCGTCACGCATTCTATGGCTACGAAGCGCAACGTATTCAGCGTGGCAAAGACGATCTGCGCGTCATGGTCCGATACCCCAAAGAGGAGCGCGCCAATTTTGGCTCAATCGAACAAATGTTTATTCGCACACCCGATGGTGCAGAGGTTCCGTTCTCTGATGTCGCCACGATCGAGATCGGCCAAGGTTTCACGACTATTTCGCGCGTCGATGGGCAGCGAGTCATCAACGTCACGGCCGAGGTGCTGCGCGATAAAATCACGCCAGAACAGGTACTGTCCGAGGTCCTGGGCACCCGGCTTCCAACAATATTAGAGTCTCATCCCGGCGTCAGTTTCGGCCTGGCAGGGGAAGCGGCTGATCGCGCTGAATCGATCAGTTCTCTGGGCGCCTACGCCTTGCTGGCCTTACTGATCATTTATGCACTTTTAGCCATCCCGCTACAATCGTACTTGCAACCCTTTGTGATTATGAGCGTTATTCCTTTTGGGGCGATCGGCGCCATCTTTGGACACTTTGTCATGGGCGTTGATTTGACCTTTTTAAGCATCCTAGGCATTGTTGCACTTTCTGGCGTTGTGGTGAATTCGAGTTTGGTCTTGGTGGACTACGTGAACCGACAGCGCGCCTCTGGCGCACCTCTTGCTGAAGCATTGGTCAGTGCAGGCGTAGTGCGTTTCCGCCCTATTCTCCTGACCAGTATGACCACCTTCATTGGCCTATTGCCCATGGTTTTCGACACCAATGCCGCGACGCACATGTTCGTGCCGCTAGCGATCTCCCTGGCGTTCGGCGTGTTAGTGGGTACAGTGATCACGCTGTTTTTGGTGCCGAGCTTGTACCACATCACGGAAGATTTGTTTGGTGAGAAACAGGCCGATTAATCATCGGCCATCCATGCATTCATGCGTTGCTCAAGCAAATTAAGTGGTAGCGCGCCGGCGCCCAGCAGATGATCGTGGAACGCTCGAATATCAAAACGATCGCCCAACTCCCGCTCGGCCCTGGCGCGCAGTTCCAAAATCTTTAATTGACCGATTTTGTACGCTAGCGCCTGACCCGGCCAACCGATATAGCGGTCGATCTCGTTAATAATATCGGCCTCGGTCTTAGCAGCGTTCGCCATAAAGTAATCGATCGCCTCTTGCCGGCTCCAGCCCAGGTAATGCATCCCAGTATCCACCACCAAACGAACCGCCCGCCACATGTCATACACTAATTGTCCGTAGCGAGAGTAAGGGTCTTGATACAACCCCAGCTCGTATCCCAAACGCTCAGAATACAGACCCCAGCCTTCGACAAATGCGGTGGCGCCCCCTATCTTTCGAAACATAGGCAGCCCCTCAAGCTCTCGGGCCAGCGCAATCTGCAGATGATGCCCGGGCATTGCCTCGTGCACACTCAATACTTCCATTTCAAACTTTGGACGCACCTCGGGGCGGTATAAATTTACGTAGTAATAACCCGCTCGCGACCCATCCGCTGCCGGTGGCATGTAATACGCGGTGGTCGTATCCGGGGCAATTTGCTCGGGTATAGGCCGCACCCCGTAAGGAATGCGAGGCAAGCGCCCAAACAACTTTACTAATTCCGGATCGATGCGTTTCGAAATGACTCGGTACTGATCGTACAAGTCGTCGGCATTGTCATAGTAAAACTGAGGATCGGTCCTCAAAAACGCATTAAAGGCCTGCAAATCCCCATCAAAACCCACTTCCGTGATGACTTCCTCCATCGCCGCGCGAATACGTGCGACTTCGGCTAGGCCAATATCGTGAATTTGTTGCGGGGTGAGATTCGTTGTCGTGAAACGCTGCGCCGCGAACTCGTATAGGGCTTTGCCGTTGGCGAGACTACCCACACCCACATCAGCTCGAGCCGCCGGGAGGTAACGCTCGTTGAAAAATGCTTCGAACCTTTGATAAGCAGGCACCACGACATCCTTCACCACGCGTTCTGCCCGCTCCGTCAAGGCCTGAGCCTCGGCATGAGAAAGCGACCCGGCTAGGGCGACAAAAGGCTCGTAAAACGGATTGTCTTGCAATCGAACTTGGGTAATTTTCGCAAGCTGCGCGGGAATGCGCTCCATAATCACTTTGGCCTGTACTCGACCTTGGCGAATACCCTCTTCCAGTATTGCCTGCTCTTGTTGAAGCCTAGTGGGCAGGCTCTCCAAACGCTGCAGCCATAGCTCATAGTCGTCTCTCGTCTGAAACGGCAGCGTCTCCGCCGCAGTAAAGAGTGACTGAGGCCCACCACGCATGGTGATTCCCATCAAATGAAAACCCAATTCGTAGCCGCGTCGTTGATTCTGAATCTGGAGCAACAATAGCTCTTTATTCAATTTAGCCTCAGCAGACAGTGAGGCCCCATCGATAGCAACCAACCGTTGTTCGAAACCAGCGAGCGCTTGATCCTCGCGGGCTTGGGCCTCGAGACTCACATCATCCCACTCACCAGCACGCTGCGTGTCACCCATGAATACTGCGTATTCCGGGGAATTTTCTACCACCCACGCCCAGTGTTCATCGATTACGGCATTCAACGTATCATCACTCGCAAGTGACGACACCGCGAAGCAGCAATTCGCCAACAACAGGATCAAGCCACGCCGAATCATGATTATCCCTCGTGAGTAGGCTGTATCAGTGTTTTTACACCAGTCGCTTGGCTCGCGTATTCACGCACCAAGTCCAGAGACAGTGCCTCCGGCAATGACACGCGATGGGCATAGTGACTGGCAAAGCTGGTGGTTAGTTCGGCCGCGACGCGCGCTCGCATTCGCATCATGACCTCAATGCCAGCGCGTCCAAGGAACTGCGGTAGCAACCAGCCGTTAATCGACCATGCAAAACCAAAGCCGCGATGTAGGGTCGTTGGACTGACATCTAACCCGCCGTAAATATACAGTTGCTTGAATCGATCACTTCCGTAGCGATTGTATTCGGTCAAGTGCCTCGCGGCGGCGGCCTCCATTCCGTTGAGTAAGGTACTGCCAAGCGTGCCGCCGCCCGTTGCGTCGAATGCGAGCGTCGCATGGTAACGATCGCAAGCGTCCGTAAGATCCGCAAAGAAATTAGGATCTTGGCTGTTAAGCACGCACTGTGCGCCCTGACTTTCTAACAGTGTTTTCTGTGTTTCGGAACGGACCACACAGATCAGCGGGATACCATCGGCTAAGCACAAACGATTCAGCATTTGCCCTAAATTAGAAGCCGCGGCCGTATGAATAATGGCACTGTGCCCCTCCATTTTCATGGTCTCAATCATGCCCAGTGCAGTCATCGGATTAACAAAACTCGACGCACCTTGTTCAGCACTCGCACCCTCCGGTAAGGGCAAACATTCCATGACATTCGCGACGCGATACTGTGCGTACATACCGCCACCAAATGCGCCCACCTTTTTGCCCAGCAACGCCTGTGCAGCCTCTGAGTCACCCGCCGCGATCACGGTGCCCGCACCTTCGTTTCCGGTTGTCAGTGCCATACCCAATCGCGCAGCAAAAAACTGTACGGCGCCAGGCTTGGCTTTGGCACTAATCTTAGTCTCGTACCCAGAGCCCGACGAGGTCAGCGACTCTAAATCCATCGGCGCTGTCAATAATGCGAGATCCGACGGATTAATCGGTGCCGCCTCCACCTGAATCAGCACTTGGTCTGAAGCCAAGTCTGAAAAGTCTTTTGCCTCAAAATAGAGCGATGCTTCGCCCTCAGCGGTCAGTAACGATTTTAATTGATAGCCAGTAGTCATAAGTATCCTTATCGGTTTAATGATGTTCGCTCACCAGTTTAGCGAGTCGGTCGGGCGAGCGCCATGCCCCCCATCGTAATCGGCTCAAATAGAGCCCAGCTAGGCAGACCAACATCGCCACAAAGGTCCACCAAGAGACCATTGGACCCAGTTGCCAGATCTTAATAATAAAGACTTGCGCCACCAGCATAGCCCAATGGACGGAGACCGACGCAAACATGAGCCAACGCGTGTCGCCCGCCCCTCTGAGCACACCCGATGCTACCAAATTGATACCGTCAGCAATCACGTAGCACGCTAGGCCTAGCATCATTGCCTCCGCCAAGACGCTGATTTGCTCGAAATCCTCTGAACCTGTGTCAAAAACGCCGACCAACGACGCAGCCAAGGTGGCGAAGGTAATGGCGAAAATCGCTGCAACTGTGAGGGCGATGCTAAATCCTGCTGCGATCACTCTGTTCAGATTCTGTGACTCACCCGAGCCGATATAGCGCCCGGCTAAACTCATCACTGCAATATGCAAACCAATCATCGAAATAAATGACATCAGATCCCAGTTAAACACGATGGCCATTGCTGCACCCTCGCGCGTACCGTAGTTCTGAAACATCAGCATGAACAAGTTAAACGTCACAACGTTCATAAACGATTCAAGCCCGGACGGAAACCCATAGCGAACAAACTTTCTCAGAATCCCCATATCAATCATCCAGCTCTGAGCGACACCGTAGAGCTGGGCAATGGCTGGGCGAAAGTAAAAACCCAAAAAAAGAATCAACGTGATCGCTGTGGCGATGACGGTACCAAGCGCTGCACCGGTAATCCCCATAGCCGGCAATCCCCAATGCCCAAACACCAGAGCATAGCTGAGCGCAATATTGATCAGCACACCCGTCACATCGCACACCATGACCACCCAGGAGCGTCCAATGCCGCTGAAAAAAGACGACAAAGCGGCCTTCGCCAAGCTGAAAACCCCACCGTAAATCAGAACCTTATAATAAGCGCTCTCGAGCGCAACGAGCTCTTCAGCGTGGCCGACCCAGCGAAAGAGCTCGGTGACGGGAAAGGTTAACAGCAAGAGTATCGGAAACGCAGCAACCGACAAAACCAGACCTTGCGTAACCACTTTACTGCACTGACTGTATCGCCCAGCGCCAGAGAACTGCGCCACCATAGCGTTGGCGTAAGAAATGATGCCTAAAAACAAAGACAAAGTAACAAACGAGGTGACGCCACCTGACATCGATGCGGAAATATGCTGGGCGCTTATCTGTGCCATAAAATAACGATCGGTGAAAATCATAAAGGCATAAGCACCTTGCGAAATTACGATCGGTAAAGCTAATACAGAGAGCTCTTTAAAAATGGCCCGAAAGCCGCGTTCAGACATGCAGTTTGCTCAACAACAAAAACGACATGGCATCATACGCGACTTTGGGTGGAACAAAAGCGCTAACGTCCCAGTGCCATGCGCTCACTGGAGTAACGCCAAGCTGCAAGGCTCAGAATGATTGCTGCGATTGCCAGTTGCGAGACTGCGTATACCGCCAACTCCAATGCGCCCACCGCCTCGCCACGCAGAATAGCCATGATCAACTGATTTTGTGACACAAAAGGCACGGCATACATCCATAACTGCGTCTTAATGGGATTAATCATCAGGGCAAACGTAGGGATGATCGGCAGCAAGGTCAGCACACTCATGTAGCTTTGCGCTTCTTTCACGGTTTTCGCGTTCGCAGCGAGCAAGGTAAGCAATGAAACCCCTATCAAGGCAATTGGAATTAAGCTTAAAGCAATGGCCCCTGTTGCCAACCAACTGAGTTTCATTTCAACAATGAGATTCGGGGCGAAGCTGAAACTCAATTTGAAAGCCAACAACGCTACCGTGATCATCATCAGTCCAAACCCCAAGCAAGCACCGATCTTACCGACCATGATTTGCCACGCCGCCGCAGGCACCAAGAGTAAACTCTCCAGAGACTCGCGCTCGCGTTCACCGGCAGTCACATCAATCACAAAATAGGCGCCGCCTAGGAAGGCCGTCAGAATCAAAAAATACGGCAAAAACAACAAAGCTTGACCTGCCCGACTGGCCTCGGTTGCTAGATCGTTACGGACCACGAGCAGCGCCGAAGCGGACCCAGGATCAACCCCTCGGCTGAGCATTCTCATACGCCCCTTTTGGCTGCTGTACTGGCTCAACATTCCGTCTATCCGCGCTCTTGCAACTCTGGCAGATTCTCGAGAGCCGTCATAGTAAACATTTACCCGAGCGTTTTCCTGCGCGTACCATTGCGCGGGATAATTCTCGGTAATTTCAAGGATGACTTCGTGTTCTTGCGCCTCGATCGCCTCGGCAATATCTGCGGGAGGATCGACAACATCGACATTTCTCTGTTCTAGCCAAGTCACAAGATTTGGCGCGAACTCGGCACCGGCTACCGGCAACTTCAGCACCGATTCGAGTTGTTTGGTGCGTTTTTCAGCGGCATACGCGTTCATACCGATAATGAGGGCTGGTGCCAGCAACGCACCCATGGCCAACCCAATCAGTACTGTGCGCCGATCGCGCATCAAATCGCGCCACTCTTTGCGCATCACCGTCAGTATCAAGGTCATAACATGAGCCCCTCTTCCGAGCCAATCAAATGTACAAACGCGTCTTCGAGAGAGTCTCGTTGCGCTTGCTCTTTCAGGGACTCGGGTGAACCCTGAGCCATTACTTCGCCTTTCGCGATCACCACCACATGATCACACAGTGCCGCGACTTCTTGCATGATGTGCGTAGACAGCACAACGCAACGCCCCTCCGCTTTACAGTTGAGTAAGAAGCGACGCAGACCTCGTGTCGTCATAACGTCCAATCCATTCGTCGGTTCGTCCAACACAATATTCTGGGGGCGATGAATCACGGATCGCGCGATCGCCGTTTTGGTTCTCTGCCCTTGCGAAAAGCCCTCGCAGCGTCGATCGATGAAGTCCGCCATGTCTAGACTGTCGATCAGGCGTTCTAGCTCGGGTTCGTAATCACTCGGCCTCAAACCATTCAGTTCAGCGAAATAGGCCACGTTCTCCCGCGCTGTCAAGCGGGGATACAAACCACGCGTATCAGGCAATACCCCGAGCCGTCGGCGCACGCCTATCTTGTCTTCTTGAATATCAACACCGTCAACCCGTACCGAACCCCGGCTCGGCTTCAGTAACCCGTACAACAAGCGCATGGTCGTTGTTTTTCCCGCTCCATTAGGTCCGAGCAGGCCCGTAATTTGGCCGTCACGGGCCGTCAGTGACACAGATTTTACGGCCTCGATGGTTCCCTTTTTTGACGCAAATGACTTTGCCACTTTGTTAATCTCAATCATCTCATGGCTCCCAGCCGTAAACGCCTGTGAATACCGGCAGGCTCTGTCTGTTGTCGATGCACTCGGTTTCCTGAAATGCTAAGGTTTCGACGAAGTCAGCAACAAGTCTCGGCAAACATCCCACATTTAACACGCTATGCCCTTCGCCTTTAACACTGATGTGTTGGGCATTTTGCAACCCGGCGGCAATCACATCGCCATAACGCGGTGGCGTCACGGGATCGAGCTCGCCAGTGACGACCAAGGTAGGAATATCATGCGCTGCAAGAGAATGAAAATCGTCGGTTACCGGCTTTTGCGGCCAGACCTCACATTGAGAGCGCGAAAACTCGATTAGCTGCGCCCCGAGCAAAGTATCTGCTTCAGCGTCCCTGTCCTGCTCTGTAAGAAATGGAATAGACTCGCTGCAAATCACCGACAGCTGCAAGCCGTGGCTAATGGCCTCTTGCATTGACTCGACCACGATATGATTCAAGGCCAAAATATCGGCAAATCCATCTCGTTTGGCGTTGGCCACTAAAGTCGGCAACATCACCGCCGTTGAAGGCTGATAACTCAGCATCCTAAATACCGAGATCAAATGGTTCTGATCGACAGAGGTCGTTCGATATTCGCCTGTTCTTGGATGTCGGTAGCGGGTTTCTATCGGCGCTTGGCCGAGCTGGGTTAACAACTCATCGAGCACCAAACGCGTATCACCAAGCTTGGCGTAGCACTCAGGGTTTTCATTGCAGGCACTTAAGCGCGCAGAGATCGCAGCGTCTAAATTACGCCCGTGCTCACTCAGCAATACTAGATTTGACGGCACAGGGCTATCCAACACCAAACTGCGAGTTTGATCGGGATACAAAGCGGCGTAGCGTTGAGCCAAGCGAGTGCCGTAAGATACGCCCGCGACATTCAATGCACTCAAGCCTAAGACCTGCCGAACCAACTCGAGATCCGTGGCGGCGTCGTCCGTGGTGTAATGCGCCAGAGCCCGACCGGCGTGGCGTTCTATACAGTCCCTGGCTAATCGCTGCGCCAGCTCGCGATCATTGGCATCTAAAGCCCCAACATCCTCTTCACTGAAGGGACAATCAAGGGCTTGTGATTCGCCCGTCCCTCGCTGATCCATCAGTAAGATCGGTGCGAATTCTCCGACTCTAGACAGCCCAGACCGAATGGAAGGAAAAGAGGCGCGCGCGCCCTGCCCCGGCCCACCCGCAAGAAAAACCAAGGGCATACTATCCGCACTATCACCGCGAGGGGGTATCCAAGTTAAGGCCAAATCGACCGTTGAGCCCTCTGGCTTGTCGTGATTCTCGGGCACGGTTAAAGTGGCGCACCACGCGGGATAGACCGAGCGCTCACCTTCAGCCATGCACTTCTCGAACTCGAGCGACCCTATACGCTTCGTTTCAGCTGCAAAACCCTCGACGCTTGTGCTCAGTAACAGCGCCAGTGCCAATTTTCTCATCATCGCCAACATTCCACAGTAAAGCAGCCGCTAGGGTATGGTATGCTTGAACGCTTGTCACACTTTCACGATGAATACCTCATGCTACGCGATAAACCACTCGAGAACGGCGCTTAGGCGATGGAAGCTCTGGCACTCTGGCAAACTATTGCGATCTTTTTTGTCTTTATCTGGTCAGGCTTTGTGCGCTCCGGTTTGGGTTTTGGTGGGGCCGTTCTGTCTTTACCCTTTTTGCTCTTGATTCACGATAAACCCCTGGTCTTTTTACCCTTAGTGTCGGTGCATTTATTGGTGTTCTCGTCGTTAACTATTGCTCACCCTTGGATAAAAGATCTGGCGCGCGGGCAACAACCCGCGTTTGAGTCGAATATCAACTGGCTGTATCTCAGAAAAATCTTGGCCATCACCATCATCCCCAAACTCCTCGGCGTTTTTGGGGTGATAAGCCTTCCCAACGATGTCATTACTAACGTTATTTTCGCGATCGTTTTGATCTATGGATTGAGCTACGTTTTACAGAAGAGTTTCGTCTCAAATCACCCTCTCCTGGATTGGGTCTTTCTCATTTTGGGAGGGTATGTTTCGGGGACATCACTGATTGGGGCACCGCTGATTATCGCTGTAATGGCAAGAGAACTTCCACGGGAACAGCTTCGAGATACTTTATTTGCTTTGTGGTTTATCTTAGTGTCGATCAAGCTAGTCGCCTTCGCCGCAGCGGGTATCGATCTGCAGTGGCAAGCACATCTATGGTTACTTCCAGCCGCTGCGATCGGGCACGTATTGGGTCTTAAGTTCCATCAGTATTCACTGAAAGTCGAGCCAAAGCGCTTTATGCAATGGATTGGTATCGCACTCATCGCAGTGGCACTTGCCGGCTTACTGCAGTATTGAGCGAGTTTCAGGGCCAAAATCGCGGACCCAGCACATTAACTTAAGCTAAACTCTTGCACTAAGGGTACAACAGCGTCCGGCGACTCGAGCGGAAACAGGTGTCCACCTTGCATCGGCACAATCGTGACGCCCTTCTGAGTCTTCTTCCAACGCTGAATCACGGGCTCGTAAACCACGTCACTTTGCTCGCCCACCAGCCCTAACGTAGGGATACTAAGACGCTTGAGTTTTGACCAAACCCAGGGCGCTGACATGTAAATCTCGGCTTCCCATTCGCGCGAAAATCTGAGGGCGACACCGTCCTCGCGCTCGCCAAAGCCCGCGCGAATATAACCCCACAACGCGTCATCGCTAAAATTGGTAAAGGCTCTGGCCTTGCGGTGAAACTGAAAAGCCTCGGTGTAATCACTAAAAAAATTAGGGCGTCGTAAAGCCTTGCGTACCATCGGCATCTGCTGGCGTTTGGACCGTGGTAATAAGCGCATGGCGAGCTGCAACTTAGGGGGGATGAACACTGGGTCGAGCAATATCAGGCGTGAGCAGAGGTGACTTTGCTGTGCCGCGGTTAACATTGAAACGGTTCCACCTAGGCTGTGACCCAACAACACCACGGGCTCATCAAAAGCGCGCTGCAATTGTGCGATGTAATCGTCGGCAAAATGCCCCCACTTCACCCCTTTGTAAGGACCTTCCGGCATTCTTAGAGGTAGGTGATCGTAAGTGTACACAGATGCAAAATCGGCCAAGGCTTCAAGCAGGGGCCGATAACTCCCCGGTGGATAACCGTTTGCATGAGCAAAACAAATTTTCGTTGAAGCAGACCCTGCAAAATGTTGTATTGCCATGTTAAACCTCAAAAAAATTTTGCCTTAGTTCTATTACAGGCGTGCGGGCCCGATAGCTTGGATAAAAGAGGCTCTGAATCAACAGAGCCTTGTGAGCTCTACCAATGCGTCGGCACGTGCGCCGGGCAGATCGGGAAGTCTTCTTCTGGGCGCGTCATGCCCCAGTTCTCAGCATTCCATAGCGCATTGGCTCCCTCGCGTTCAAACCACAGTGCGCCTCGTTCTTTTGCTTGGGGTGCGACTTGATTCATACTCGAACTGTCGTATAAGCGTCCATCGATACTGACCATAGCAACACTGTCCGTGTTGCGTATATCGTCCAAGGGGTTTTTGTTTAAAACAACAAAATCCGCGAGTTTACCCACTTCCAAACTGCCGATTTCTCGGTCCATGTTCAAATAGCGTGCGCCATCAATGGTAGCGGCTTGCAGCACTTTTTCCGGCGTCATTCCCCCTTCAGCTAACGACCACATTTCCCAGTGATAGCCAAGACCTTGTAACTGACCGTGTGCTCCAACCGTTACGAGCACGCCGCGATCTTGCAGGGCTTTACCGCTCGCTGCTACTGTTTTAAAAAAGTAATCGTCCTCGGCTGCCTGTGCCACCCGCCGAGAACGCGCGGTCAACTCGGCCAGCGGTGTATAGCGCCCGAGCAGTTCATGCTCCCAAACATTGGAATCTTGATACCAATAGTATTCGCTGTTGAGCCCTGCGTAATTGACTACCAAGGTCTGCGTATAGCCAACGTGCGGAGCACCCTGCCACAATCGCAAGACATCCTCATACAAGGGCGCCACGGGCAAGTTGTGCTCCAGCCCCGTCGAACCATCAAGGATGTGGGTCAGCTGATTGTAGAACGTCGCCCCACCCTCGGGATAGACGGACATCCCAAGCTCTGCCGCAGCCTGCATAATCCATTGCCTCTGTTCGCGCCGCGGTTGATTGTAGCTTTTCACTGAGAACGCACCCTGGGCCTGCAAACGTTTGAGATGCATGCGAGCGTCGTCCAGCGATTGTATGTCGACATACGAGTTAGATTTAGCGCCGTAGAGCACCGAGCCAGTAGAAAAAATTCTTGGACCTATGAGCGTGCCAGCGCGCTGTAATTCAGCCAAGGAAAACACCGTCTCAGTGTTGCTCGATGGGTCGTGTGTCGTGGTAACGCCGAATGCCAAGTTCGCGAGGTAACTCGCGTTGGTCTCGGGCAAAGGGGACGAGTAAAAGTGCCCACTGTGATGAGCATGGGTGTCGATAAAACCCGGCACAATGGTTTTGCCGGAGACATCAATGACCATCGCATCCACGGGAACTTCAACCGCATCAGAATCGCCAATCGCAACAATTTTGTTGCCTTGCACCAGCAAAGTCCCGAGCTCGATGGGCGCTCCGACGACGGGGATTATCCTGGCATTCTGGTAGGCGATAAGCTCATCTGAACGCGATACAGGGAAGGTAAGTTCTAGCGTCTGCTCGGTTGGCTTCGCTTCAGAAGAGGTCATGGACAAGCTGCTGTAGGTTGACCCCAAGCTCCAATGCAAGGCCTGAGACGACCAATGCAGATAGCGTCCGGCGCCACTCGAGGCTTGGATCGAAGACAGCTCGGAACCACCTAGAGGCTGTTCTTTAGCCGATAACACAATGGGCGCAACATAGACTTTAAAATCTTTTCGATAGGCTATGTGCTCGCCAGCAGGGTCGATCGCCCACTCGCTAATTGAACCTAAGCTATAGCGCGTGCGCTGCTGTGTACCATCTCGTTTCACTGTACTGATAAACCGCTTGTCGCCGCCACCATGCTCATAGGCAATCAAGTCGTCATTCAGGAAAATCGGTTTTCGGCCCTCACGTAATACTCTTCGAGCCTCACCCTTGTTGTCGCTGACGTAAATGCCAGGCTCCAGCCCGTAGAGTAAACCTCTGAACGAATTGCCCGTCTGCTTTTGATAGACAACCGCGCCCTGATTGTTGACGTCGGGATGTTGGTAATGACCCGGCTCGCTCGTAATTTTTGCAAGCCCCGACACACCTTTTGCCCCACGCCAGCTGCCGCGATAAATCGAGCCATAGGCGCCGTCTTGCCAATGTGCGAATACTAAGTACTTGCCGTCTGCACTAAACTGAGGTGCGTACTCAAACCCATCGAGTTTTGTCAGCCGTTTTGGTTTCGGGTTCTGTACGTCGGCGTAATAGAGATGCCCCAACGAATGAAATACGACGTAGCGGCCATCCGGTGATGTTGCAAAATCGCGCAGCATCATCGATGTTACCTCGTCGACACCTACCTTAGGGGTTGCTTTCGTGGTCTTCGCCAACACTTGAGAAACTGACGCAGTAAAGGGAATTCCCACGACCGCCTTCGATTCGACGTTTATGCGGTGCAACTTACCCCCCGCCCAAAACACGATCGAGTCATTGTCTGGTGTCCAAGCAAAATTGGGGTATAGGCCAAACAGTGCCCACACCTCCTGTTGGTCATGATCTAGCTTTCGATAAAGTGCTTTACTCTGCCCCGTGCGACGATCGTAAAGCATCAGCACAGAGTCTGTTTGGATGCGCTTCACATAAGCAATGTAACGCCCATCCGGCGATGGCTCTGGACGAACGGCACCACCTGGGCCGCCCAACAAAGCGATATTCTCACCTGTATCCAGATCCAAACGTCGAGTGACATAAATACCCTCATGAGGATTTTTGTTGTACTGGAAATAGGGGCCCGGAGTCGCATCTTGTGTGTAAAACAGATAACGACCGTCGGGTGAATACACAGGGTCGTTTTCGTCCTGCTGTTCATTACGTTTCGTGGTGAGCTGTACCCCGCTTCCTCCATCAAGATGATAAAACCACATCTCTCCCGAGCCCAAGGAGCGCGACCCAGTGAAATGCTTGCGCGCGACAATGCCAGAGCCATTGGGATGCCAGCGAGGGTTTGTGAGCGAGCGGAATTTCTCGGTTGTGATGGGTCGCTCCTCTTTGGAGGCCAAATCCATAACAAAGATATTGTTTCCGCCATTGGCGTCGCTAATGTAGGTCAGTGAAGTTCCGTCGGGGCTAAACCGCGGCTGAACTTCTTGCGCTAGAGTCGTCGTGAGACGCTGTGCCTCACCACCTTCGATTGGCACCAAGTAGAGGTCCCCAAGCATATCAAAGACGATTCGGGTGCCGTCGGGACTGACATCCACATTCAGCCATGTTCCCTCATCAGTGGTGAATTCCACTGTCTCGGTGGGACCTTGCCAGATCATCTGATGCAATGGGCTGTCGGCTTCTTCCGCATCGGAATCAGTTGCCACCCCAGGCGCTGCAAAAATATAGGGTGGCGTCATCAGAGCGGCCAGTATCGCCGCCCACCTAACATCGAAGGTCCTTCTGAATTTCATGCTCGTCGTATCCTCTAATTTTTCAAGTCGTCGCGAAACCTTCAATGGCTTTGATTTCAAGATAATCTGTAAAGCCATGAGCGCCCCATTCGCGTCCATTTCCCGACTGTTTATAGCCGCCAAATGGGATATTGGGTCCACCGGATGCGCCGTTGATCTTCACGTTGCCAGCCCGTATTTTACGCGCCACACGCCGCGCCCGATCAAGGTCACCGCTCTGTACATAACCTGCCAAACCGTAATTCGTGTCGTTCGCAATGCGAATCGCCTCGTCTTCGGTATCGTAGGGAATGATCACCAATACAGGACCAAAAATTTCCTCGCGGGCAACGGTCATGTCGTTAGACACATCCGAAAATACGGTTGGCTTGACAAAATAACCCGACGCTAAACCTTCAGGTCGACCCAAACCACCGCAGACCAGCTTAGCGCCCTCTTCAATCCCTTTAGCGATCAAGCTCTGTACACGGTCGAACTGCACCTGACTGACGAGCGGTCCCATGCTGGTAGCTTCGTCAGCAGGGTCACCCACCACCACCATTCCTGCAGCCATTGCCGCAGCGGCCTCGGCCTCGGCCACTTGATCACGGTGAACTAACATGCGAGACGGCGCATTACAGCTTTGCCCCGTGTTGTGGAACATGTGCATGGCGCCGCGGATGACCGCTTCCTCAACGTTGGCGTCCGGCAGGATAATATTAGGGGATTTTCCGCCCAACTCTTGCGTGACACGTTTTACCGTCGGTGCCGCATTCTGAGCGATTAAGGTCCCAGCACGCGTCGACCCAGTAAACGAGACCAAATCAACGTCAGGGTGCTTCGATAAGGCGGTGCCGACACCAGCCCCATCGCCATTGACTAAGTTAAATACTCCGGCGGGGACACCCGCTTCGTGCAAAATTTCCGCAAAAACGACAGCGGACAAGGGCGCGACTTCGCTGGGCTTCAGAACCATCGTGCAGCCAGTCGCCAGCGCGGGCGCCACTTTACAGGCAATTTGGTTGACCGGCCAATTCCATGGCGTGATCAGCGCGCAGACCCCGATGGGCTCTTTTACCACCTTGTGCTCTCCGTGGTCCTCTTCGAATGCATATGTTTGCAAGACATTCAGAGCCTCCGCGATGTGCGCGAGCCCTGCACCAGCCTGGGCCTCGACGGCAAGGGTCGCTGGCGCCCCCATTTCGAGGCGAATTGCCTCTGCCACGTCCGCATAGCGGGCTTGATACACTTCCACAATACGACCTAGCAAAGCCATTCGCTGCTCGACAGACCACTCAGAGTAAGACTCGAAGGCGCGCTCGGCGGCGGCAACAGCTCGATCGACATCGGCGTCACTGCCCAAGCTTATGCGACCGACCACCTGCTCATTCGCCGGGTTTATCACATCACAGACATGCGCCTCACATGGATCTACCCACGCACCATTGATATAAAATTGTGTGTACTCGCGCATTCGACTTCTCCGTATTATTGTTGACGCTCTAGAGTGTATCAATACTCGGGCATTTGCCTAGGCCTTTTTGGGACAAAACCGCATCATTCGTCACAGACATTGCCAAGGCCGACTTGCTCCCGCTACCATGCGGGATCAATAACAGGAGATTCAGCATGCAATCGGAAGAACTCACCCTATTTAAGGACATGGCGCGCCGCGCCTTTGAAGCAGAGATACAGCCCTACTACACTCAATGGGAAGAGGACAAGTGGGTCCCTAGGTCACTGTGGAACACCTTAGGTGAAGCGGGCTTATTGTGCCCTGACGTCAGCGAGGAATACGGCGGCGCTGGCACGGGACCAGAAGTGACTTTAGCGATGATTGAGGAAATGTCTTATATGGGCTTCGGCGGCTTAGCCTCAGGCTACGGCATTCACTCAAATATTGTTGCTCCGTACCTTATTCACCATGGCACCGATGCCCAAAAAGAACGATGGCTTCCCAAGATGGTCACCGGCGAAGTGGTTGGCGCCTTGGGCATGAGCGAACCCGGCGCAGGCAGCGACGTGCAAGGCATCAAAACCAATGCGGTCCGCGATGGGGACGAATGGATTTTAAACGGTTCTAAAATTTTCATTACCAACGGCATGCACGCCGATCTAGTGATCGTGGCGGCCATTACCGACCCCGGCAAAGGGGCAAAGGGCACCTCACTATTCTTGGTGGACACGTCTTTGCCAGGGTTCGAACGCGGTAAAAAACTCGACAAAATCGGTCAACATGCCTCGGATACGGCACTGCTGTTTTTCCAAGATATGCGCCTACCAGCGGACGCACTATTGGGTGAGGAAAACAAGGGTTTCGTCATCATGATGCAAGAACTTCCTCGCGAGCGCCTAGGCATCGCTGCTCAGGCCGTATATCAAGCGCAAGGGGCACTGGACCTGACAGTTCAATACGTGCAAGAGCGGCAAGCGTTTGGGCAACCCATCGCGAAATTTCAGAATACCCGCTTTAAGCTGGCGGACGTCAAAACTGAGATTGCCCTGAACAAAGCACTCTATGAAAGCTGTGCCGCACAGTACGCGCGAGGCGAACTCACTACTGACGACGCCGCGATGTTGAAACTGGCATCGTGCGACATGCAGTGTCGCGTAGTGGACGATTGCTTACAGCTCTTTGGTGGTTATGGCTACACGACCGAGTATCCCATTTCACGGTTTTACGTGGACGCCCGCATACAACGTATTTACGGTGGTTCGGCCGAGATTATGCGCGAGCTGGTAGCGCGCAGTATTCTTGGACGATAGGTAAAGTTTCTTGCTATTGTGGGCGTAAACTAGGTACGCCCGTTCACTTAAGGAGTCATTATGCGTTTTCTACGAACTGCAACAATCACTGCATTAGCAGCAACTCTGAGTGCTACCACTCTCGCGCACCAAGTCAAAGAAGAGCCCAATCAAAGTTATCGTCAATCTTACTTTGCGCTTATCGGGGCTAACGCCGGACCGCTCTTTGGCATGGCGCAAGGCAAGATCGACTACGACGCCGCTCAAGCGTCGACCCACGTCAACAATTTGAAAGCGCTCTCAAACATCGATGTCACCACCGCCTTCCCCGCCGGCAGTGACAAAGGCACAACGCGTGCCAAGCCTGAGATCTGGTCGAACAAAGACGACTTCAAGAATAAGTTCGCGGCAATGAAAGACGCTGTTAACGCGTTGTCTGCCGGCGACAAAAGCATCCAGAACCTTGGCGGTCTGGGCCAATCCTGCAAGGCCTGCCACGACGACTATAAAGCGAAGGATTATCTGTACTGAGCTAAAAACTCCACAGCGGTTCGGGCTCTGGCAACACGAGCCCGATCGCTACCACGGACGCAGCGACAAACACTAAGGCCAGTAGACCTAACCCAAGCCTTGGGCGCCGGGAGGGTACACGAGTGAGCCGAGACCCAAACCCCATCTGAGTGATCAACCCGTCTTTCTTGACCCATTGGTGATAGCACACCACCACGATGTGCAGCGCCACCAAGGCCTGTATTGCAAGCCATGATGTCTCATGCACTTCACTGGCAATCTCAATCAGTCCGTCACTCGCAAACACGGTCAGAGGGCCTTGTAACAGAAGCTCATCGGTATTGAACAGACCCGACACTGTTTGCACTAACAGCAAACCCAGCATCGTCATGACCGACCAGCCACCCAACGGGTTGTGGCCGAGGCGATCAGTACGAGCACCCTTCAAATACGAAATTACTGACGGTATGCCAACAACAAACTGCTTAAACTTAGCGTGATCAGAGCCTACGAAACCCCACACAATGCGCCAGAGAACGAGTACTAACAATGCATAGCCGCTGTAGGCATGCCACTGCATCTGGCCGTTTTCGGCACTCCACCAGGCAAACCCGATCAAAACAGGAAAGCACCAATGGACCAGACGTTGCAGTAAATCCCAGGTCGGATACATCGTTTTTCTGGTCTCCACTTACCTAATTTTATCGAGACGCGGCTCACTGTCAGACAACCCGTCGACCACCGTATTGATAATCCCACCCACAATCTCGGTACGATGCCGCGCACCAACGGCGTCTGGATTCAAAGAATCGTAACCCGCATCACCCGGGTACATAGCAGCAAAGCCGCCTTCAATTGGAACACCGTGAGGCTCAACAACAACGGGCGTACTCGCTTTGAGTGCGGCGACAACGCCGTCAACAGAGTCGAACTCGCTGATCGCTTTCAGAGTCATATAGGTTGGAGGCAACATCGGCAATTCACCCGCCTGATGACGCAAAAAGGCGTCGGAGATCGACAACCAACAAGCATCGTGGATTTCTCCATGATCGATCTGGACCTCTGAATGATCGCGCAGAGCCGCAACGAAAAGCCACGTCGAAAATCGGCGCGACTCGCCTTTTGGCGTTGTCCAGTGGCTAATTTGATACAGATGACTTGGGTCGACAGCTAAACCACACTCCTCCATAGCCTCCCGACAGGCTGCGACTTTCGCCGCCTCAGTAAGATCATTCTGACAACCCGCAATATCCTCAGCATCGACCGAGCCTCCCGGAAACACCCAAGCGCCGGCGGCGAAAGCAAGAGCCCTATTCCGCCGCAACATCAACGCCTCTATTCCCGAGTCACCCTGACGGATCAGGGCAACGGTACCCGCTGGCTTAATTGCTAGGTTTTTTGCGTCACTCATCGAATAGCTCCAGCAGAGCGATTACCATCGCCTCTACGCCCAGAGTTACGGAGGCCTCGGGTTCAATTTTAAACAGTCCCGAGTGGTGAGACGGCACCGCCGCGCCGCCATTCTTCGCTTCTTCGATAACCCTCGCTGGCGTGCCACCCACCGCAAAGTACGTGCTCGGGATATAAGGATCAACGGTAAAGAACCCAAAATCCTCGGCCCCCATACCCAAACGCTTGCCCTCTTCTAGAATATCGTCACCCAGCGTGGCTTGCCACACAGAGCGCAGCCGCTCGGTAAGCGCTTTGTCATTGACCGTCGGTGGGACGCTTTCATCGCTAATGGTCACTTTTGGCAGCTTATCCTCGGGCAGACCCGCTACGCGCCCCATATTCTCGGCAATTCGGACAATACCATCGAGCAAAAGTTGGCGACTTTTCGGATCCTCGCTGCGGACTGTCAGCTCTAAATGTGCGGAATCAGAAATGATATTGTGCTTAGTGCCCGCGTGAAACGACCCCACCGTCACCACACCCGGCTCACGGGGTGGCAATTCTCGACTCACCAGTGTCTGAAGTGCCAGCACAATTTGCGAGCCAAGTACCACAGGATCAATACCTGAATGCGGGCTCGCACCATGCGCCGCGACACCCGTGATAGCGATGTCGACTGTGTCAGCGCCGGAATACATGGCATCAGTGGCTGCGACGAGTTTACCGACCGGGATTTCCGCGGAAACGTGCAAGGCCAAGGCATAATCTGGTTTAGGATAAGGCCCCCATAACCCATCTTCCATCATCATTTTGGCGCCACCAATACGCTCTTCTGCGGGCTGACCAATCAGCATTAGGGTACCGCTCCAAGCGTCTTTGTTAGCGGCCATGTAACGCGCCGTACCCACCAAGCTCGTCATGTGCATATCGTGACCACAGGCGTGCATAACCGGCACTTCGCGGCCCGCCCAATCGATTTGGGTTGCTGTCGAGGCATAGGAGAGTCCGCTTTTCTCGAGTACGGGTAGTCCATCCATGTCAGCCCGCACCATAATCGTAGGCCCTGCCCCATTCTCCATCAAAGCGATAACCCCAGTGCCGCCAATGCCAGTCGCGACGTCAAAACCCGCCGATCTCAACTCTTGGGCCAAACGCTCGGCCGTTTTGAACTCCATCATGGAAAGCTCTGGATTTCGGTGAAAATGCGCGAACAACTCACCTAAATGACGGTCGTAATCGGCCTGCACCGCGGTATTTATAGACTCAGAGCCAAGTGCCAAGCTACTGGTACAGCTCGCACCGAGCGCCACGACCAAACTACATGCTGAAAAAAAAGATGGTTTCATAGTTATCCTTATGATTTTATGAGATCGTATCGCGAGGCGAGAATTTCAATAATTTCAGATCGCGGATCGTCAGACATTTGAATTTCCCTGCCCGTAATTCGCTCTGCCACACCGGTGTAGGTCGCACTCACCTGCAACAGAACCTCAGTCGGCAACTCGAGCTCGGCCGCTAAAGCGAATCGCTCGTCCATGCGTGATTTATCGAGGAGCACATCGGGATCGGGAACCGTATTCAGAAGCAGCTGCCGAAACTCTTCCTTCGAACGTTCCACGACCTGCCCCTGTCGATAGGCATCACCCTCCCAAATTCGAGAGGAATCGGGCGTTCCCACCTCATCCATATAGATCAGGCGTTGATTGCCGTCAGCACCCTTCACGTAACCGAACTCAAATTTCGTATCCACAAAAATTTGATCAAGCGCCTGCAATCTCTGGTCGATAAGTGCGAAACCCTCTCTCAACAGCGTTTCGTAGCGATCCACGTCTGCAACGGATTGAAACCTAAAAGCCTGCCAATTATCGATAAGCTGCTGTCGCGTCACGTTGACATCGTCAGCCTCTGGCACACCGGGAATACCGCGCATGATTCCCTTGGTGGACGGTGTGATCAGCAACTCTGGCAGACGCTGATCACGCTGTAGCCCCTCGGGTAGCTCGATACCACAAAACACGCGCTCGCCTTTGCTGTAAGCGCGCCACATGGAGCCTGTAATGTACTGACGGGCGATCGCCTCAACCATCACCGGCTGGGCCTTTTGAACGATCCAAACCAAAGGGTGCGGCACATCGACGATGTGACTATCGGCAAGCCCTGCCTGTTTAAATTGCTCGAACCAATGCTGCGATATCGCATTCAAAGCTGCGCCTTTGCCCGGCACGCCGGCCATTCCACCCTGGCCCTTCCACAAACATTCAAAGGCTGAGATCCGGTCGCTGATCACCATAATTGCCAGCGGCGCATCGGGGGCCACATCGTAGCCGTGAGTTTTAATCAAGCGTTCGCTGTCTGCCTGAGTTAACCAGTAAACCGAACGCACTTTGCCACTGTGAACTGCTTGCTCGGTTTTAATCGGCAGCGTATCCGCCACCGCCAACACCTGTGGTGTAGACGCCATAACAACTCCTTTTCGTGAATGAAACCGAAACTATAACCACACTTACCCTCGGCCGCTAGTCTCATTAGTCCTCTTAATCGTAACCTAACATCTCGCCTGCTATAATCACGGTTCACTAATTTGTTGCTAGAGATCCTATGTCAAAACCATCACACCGATTGCGCCTGCTCCCCTATATCGTCTCGCTTGCGATTGCGTTGCCACAACTGACCTACGGCACGCAATTAGAGGAAGTGTTTGTCAGCGCAACGCGAACCGCAACACCTATGCAAACACTCAACATGAGCGCGTATCGACTTGACGCAGATCAACTGACTCTCGCAGCGGCCACCCACTTGAACGAGGTCGCGACGCGCCTGCCGGCTGTGTGGGTGAGTCGGGGCAACGGCCAAGAGAGCTTGGTCAGTGTCCGTTCCCCAGTGTTAACGGGCAGCGGTGGGTGTGGCTCTATTCTCATGGCACAAAATAACGTTCCTTTGCGCGCGCCCGGTTTTTGTAACGTGAATCAACTGTTCGATGCGCACCTAGAGTTCGCCGGCGCTATCGAGACCATCAATGGTCCTACCCCCGCAACCTATGGCGCCAATGGGCTGCACGGCATGATCAATGTATTGGCCCCCGTCGACCCCAGGGCGGCTTCTGAATTGATCGCGCTGGAGCTTGGCGGCTACAACTACCACCGCATTAACATCAGGCAGCAGCTGGGCGCTACCACCACGCCATGGCTGGTTGGATTTACCGGTATCTCTGACGGCGGCTATAAGAGAGATGCGGGCTACGATCAACAAAAGTTGAGCGTTTTGCATACTCGCCACAACGACACCGTGAAGCACACCTCTCTGCTATCGGTCACCAACCTTAACCAAGAGACGGCGGGCTACATCCAGGGCGATGATGCGTACAAAGATTCCGGCGCGAAGCGCGACAACCCCAACCCCGAAGCGTTCCGCGACGCCTACGCCGTAAATGCAATGCACCGCATCGATGGTGACG
The DNA here is from genome assembly GCF_009910365.1 of Aequoribacter fuscus. NCBI lineage: Bacteria > Pseudomonadati > Pseudomonadota > Gammaproteobacteria > Cellvibrionales > Halieaceae > Aequoribacter > Aequoribacter fuscus. Next base: position 1,683,765 of record NZ_CP036423.1, read on the forward strand.
CTGAATCGATTAACCCATGGTCAGTGACTATTTTTGCCCGCCACAACGATATGCGCTTTTTACAGCACTACCTCCCCTGGCAGGCCGTCGAGGAAACAGGCCACACAAGCGTCGGCCTTCAAAGTTCATGGCAGACAGCATGGCTGGGCGGAAAATTACAGTTGGGTTTGGATTCGCAACTGACTCAAGGCTACCTGAAAGAAATTCAACCCGAGCCCTTCAGCCCAAATCAACCACAAGGGGCGCATTACGACTACGAAATCGATGCGAATACGTTTGCGCTTTACGGACTATACACCAGAGACTTGAACGCCGCACTGAGTTGGAGCAGCGGCATCCGCTTCGAGTCTACTACGTATGACTACAACAACCGCTTAAGTGACGGCAGCGTCTGTGCTCCCACTGCCAGCGCCTGTCGGTTTTACCGCACCAAGGACAGTAACGATGGCTTTAGCGATTGGAGCGGCCATAGCGGTTTGTTGTGGCAAGTCAATGATGATCATGCCATCAGAGTGCGCCTAGCCAGTGGCTACCGACCGCCAGAAACGAGCGAGCTGTATCGCCTGCAAAACGGTCAGACCGCGGCACAACTTGATTCGGAAAGTGCTCACAGTATCGAACTCGGCTGGCGCGCAAGTTTTGAGCATTTTGACCTCGACACCAGCATTTACCGTATGAACAAGAGCGATGTGATTTTTCAAGACGCCAACCGCTACTACGTCACAGGGGCGAAAACACGCCATCAAGGGTTCGAGCTCAAGCTACGCTCAACGTTAACAGGCCCTTGGAATGCCGATTTAGCCGCCAGCTTCGGGTCACATGAATACAGCAACGATCCGGGCTATTTAGGTGTCAACCAGTCGATCGTTGGTAATGCAATAGACACGGCTCCAGAATGGATGGCCAGCGCGAGAATTCGCTACACCCAAGAAGCGTGGCAGGCGGAGCTCGAAGCGATCTACCTCGACCGCTACGCTACCGAACCGACCAACAGCAATTGGTATGAAGGTCATACGCTCCTGAACCTGAGGGCTAACCGTCAATGGAGTTCGAGTTGGAGCACTAGCCTAAGAGTCATGAACATGGCTAACATCGACTATGCTGAGCGGGCCGACTTCGGTTTTGGTAACGAGCGCTTCTTTGTGGGTGAGCCTCGCAGCCTATTCGTCACTTTGACGTACCAGCCATAGAGTCAGTGGAGCGCCCGCGAAGTTGCGGGCACAACGCAACGTTTACGCCATCGAGGCGATACCGACGGCCTCACGAATTTGCTTCATGAGCGGCGCCGAGTGCTCACGCGCTTTTATCGCACCCTTTTGCAGCACCCGCTCAATTTCATCGGGATTGTTCATTAGCACGTCGTAGCGACCGCGCGCCTCGCTTAAGTGATCATTGATAAGCTCGTAAAGGCGCTTTTTCGCTTCACCCCAAGCGATACCCTGTTCAAATTCTCGACGCATAGAGTCTCGTTCTGACGGGGTTGCGAAGGCGCTCCAGATCTGAAAAACCGTTGATGTGTCCGGATCTTTAGCTTCTCCGGGCTCGAGCAAATTCGTCTTGATCTTATTGATCGACTTTTTCAGCTTTTTCTCGGTATCAAACAAAGGGATCGTATTGCCGTAACTCTTGCTCATTTTGCGGCCGTCCAACCCAAGTAAAACATCGGTTTCTTGATCGACCACCGCCTCGGGAAGCACCAACAGCTCGCCGTAATGGTGATTGAAACGACTGGCAATATCACGGGCCATTTCAATGTGCTGAATCTGGTCTTTGCCCACAGGCACATGAGTAGCTTTGAACATCAATATATCAGCAGCCATTAACACCGGGTAATTAAACAGACCCATTGTGACGCCGAAATCAGGGTCTGCCTCGCGCGCCTCGTTGTCGGCAACCGCAGCTTTGTAGGCGTGCGCCCGATTCATTAACCCCTTCGCCGCAGAGCACGACAATATCCAACAAAGCTCTGGAATTTCGGGCACGTCGGACTGACGATAAAACACTGAGGTATCGGTATCTAGCCCCAAGGCGAGCCAGGTCGCAGCGATCTCTCGGGAAGACTGCTTAACCATAGCGGGCTCTTGGCATTTAATCAGGGCGTGGTAATCCGCTAAAAATAGGAACGATTCCGTATCCGCTTGGGTTGAAGCCTCTATACACGGGGCGATGGCACCGACGTAATTGCCGAGGTGAGGCGTGCCGGTCGTAGTAATACCGGTCAGCACACGCTTAACAGAAGTCATAATGTTATCCTTGTACATCGCTCGCCTGATAGCGGCTAAAATAATGCGTTAGTACGGTCTGCAGATAGTCAATGTCAGCGCAACCCGCTAGCTCCCGAATAGAGTGCATTGCAAACGTTGGAACGCCAACATCGAGCGTCTTGATGCCTGTCTCTCCCGCCGTGATGGGACCAATGGTTGAGCCACATCCCATATCAGTACGGACCACGAACGATTGCACGGGCACACCACAACGCTGCGCCAGCGTCCTGAAGTAGCCCGCGGTCAGACTGTTCGTCGCATAGCGTTGATTCGAATTAATCTTGATCACAGGACCCGCGTTTAGAAGAGGTCCATGATTGTCGTCGTGGCGGTCCGAAAAATTCGGATGAATACCGTGGGCGTTGTCGCATGAGATCATGAAAGAAGCCTCAATCATGGCCCGGTAACGAGCGGGATCAGGCTCAAGCTGCTCCAACACTCGCGTCAAGAGCGGGCCATTGGCGCCGACGGCCGAAAGGCTGCCAACCTCTTCGTGATCGTTGCACACCATAAGCGCCGTAGTCTCGCCATCCGCCGCCAGTAAGGCCTCGATACCCACATAACAACTCAACAGATTATCGAGGCGTGCCGCGGCAAACAAAGACCGATCCAGCCCGATAACCGAGGCGTGCTGAACATCGTAAAAGCATAATTCGTAATCCAGCACCTCATCCACTGCCCCACACTCGGCTTCGATACGTGTCTTGAGCTGCGCTCTAATCGACCAGTCGTCGATATTCTGCCCAAGGATCGGCAATATGTCGGTTTGTGGATTAATGCTACGTTTCTGATTCACTTCACGATCCAAATGGATCGCCAAGCTCGGAATAATCGCTACGGGCTGCTCGAAATTCACTAGCGTCGACTTGACCACACCGTCCGCTCGGTAGCTGACCCGCCCCGCAAGCGACAAGTCTCGATCAAACCACGGATTGAGTAGCACGCCGCCGTACACCTCAACACCGAGTTGAGCGTAACCCTGACGTGTTTTTTCGGGCTTAGGCTTCACCATCAGCGTTGGGCTGTCCGTGTGTGCGCCAGCCAGAGCGATTCCTGCACTCGCCACATCGTTAGGCCCGACGCGCAACGCGACAATCGAACTGCCATTGGCGATTCGGTAGTATCGACCGCCCACCTCAGGCACCGTGTCTGTGTCGAGCACCGTAAATCCAGCCGCGTCTAGACGATGTTGTATCGCTTTTACGGCGTGAAATGGCGTGACGGCCTCGGCTAAGAACGCTTTAAGTCCTGTGACTGAATTCTGTGTGTTACTCATACTCACCACTTACTCGCCAATGTTTGTTTGCATGCGTTTGAACAAGCTCGACGTGTCCCAGCGACCGCCACCCATCGCTTGTACGTCTGCATAATAGCGATCGACAAGCTCAGTCACCGGCAGGCTCAGCCCCAAACGCTGAGCTCGATCCTGCACCAAACCCAAATCTTTTCTCATCCAGTCAACCGCAAACCCATGATTGTATTGGTCTTCCAGCATCGTTTGATAGCGGTTTTCCATCTGCCATGACTGAGCGGCACCCTGACGAATAACCTCGATCACAGCAGCGGTATCAAGCCCGGCTCGTTCAGAGAATGTCATCGCTTCTGCGAGACCTTGGACAATGCCAGCGATACAAATCTGATTCACCATCTTAGCCAACTGCCCGCTGCCGGCAGCGCCGAGCAAGCGCACACAGCGCGCGTAGCATGCCATCACACCCTCGACTTTGACAAAGTCGTCGTGAGTGCCACCGCACATCACGGTAAGCACACCCTTTTCCGCTCCAGCTTGGCCGCCCGATACAGGCGCATCAATAAAACCCACTCCGACGCTTTGACAAAGCGCATGAAGTTCCAGAGCCAAATCAGCGCTTGCGGTCGTGTGGTCCACCAGCGTGCTCCCGCGCGACATCCCGGCAAGCGCCCCGTCCTCACCTAACACAACGGACCGCACGTCGTCGTCGTTACCAACGCAGACAAAAACAATGTCAGCATCGCGTGCTGCGAGGGCCGGCGTAGACGCATTGCGGCCATTGTACTGCTGAACCCACTGCGCGGCACGCTCCGGCGTGCGGTTGAATACGGTGACTTGATGCCCACTTTGCTGTAAGTGGGCCGCCATGGGGTACCCCATCACACCCAAGCCTATAAAACTGACCTTCAACTGACACCTCCCTCCAAGACAAGCCACAGTAAAATGGCACCCAAACCTAGGCGGTACCAAACAAACGGCATCAAACCAATTTTGCCGAGCAACTGCAAAAACAGAGCAATACAGCTGTAAGCGGCCACTGCAGCGACGCCTGCGGCTGCACCTAGGATGAACCAATCGACAGGGGCACTTTGACCGGCAAGCTCCAGAGTCTTTAATAACCCTGCGCCAGCGATCACGGGTATCGACATCAAGAACGACGTATCAGCCGCCCGCTGATAGCTCATGCCCAAGAAAATTCCCGCGGTAATCGTGACTCCCGAGCGAGAAACACCAGGCACCAAGGCCATGGCTTGTGCGATACCGATAAGCCAAGCCATGGTCCAGAAAGAGACTCGCCACTCTTCGGTCGCAGACACTCGTTTATCGGCAAGACCCAGCAAAATTCCAAACACAATCGTGGTGGCGGCAATAACGAGAACTGAGCGAAGGTGCGCCTCAATCCAGTGATCAGCGAACACTCCGACAAGTATGGCAGGCAGAGTCGCAAGCGCTAGAAAGACAACATCGCGTAGGGCTGAGGTATCCCCTCCTTTTGCCAGCCCCTGCCACGCGCCCTCGGCCAGCTGTTGCAAACGAAGTCGGTAGTACAGCACTACTGCTGCAAGAGTGCCCACATGAACCGCAACATCAAAGGCAAGCCCCTGATCAGACCAGCCCAATACCTGAGACGGCAGCACGAGGTGCGCCGATGATGAAATCGGTAGAAATTCGGTTAGGCCCTGCACCAAGGCCAAAATTAACCACTGCCATTCGCTCATCGCTGTGCCCGCTGTTGTGCCAAAGTTCGCCAACCAATATTGTCCTGCCCGTACAGTGGCTCGACGCTTAGCGCATCGACCACAGCCCCCTGATTCAAACGTTGCGCCGCGACGTCAAAGGCTAACTCTACTCTCGGTTCGGCCCAAATTACGTCAGCGATACCCGTCAGGTTCGGATGGCTTTGCATACTTGCATTCATAATCACGACCGAATTAGCACCCTGAATTGAGCGTAACAGCGCATCGGCATCACCGACGGTAATCTGCGGCGCATGTGTGCTCTGCCCGACGATAAAGCCTGTCCAAAAATACTCACCCACTTTAGACTCTACCGCGACCAGGACCTCGGCACCCGATATCGGCGATTGCCCTGACTGGACCAGCGACTGTAAGCCACTGAAATAGAGAAGCTCCAAGGTGTTGAACTCAATGACCGGGCACTGTTTTACATAAGCAATACCCTGGACAACGCTTGCCGCCAGGCGCGACCCTGTGTACGAACCAGGTCCCCGATTAAAACCCACTGCGTCTAGGCTCGTACTCGCTAATCCGCCTGAATTCTCAAACAACGTCCGAATCAAGGCCATCATGTCACGACTGTTGCGCTCGCTCGGGTCACTGCGCACGGCACGGTACCCGCCCGAGTTTCCTAAGGCGAGTGTTGCGCTCCGCGTCGCGGTGTCTAACAGTAGTATCTGCGTCATGCTAGAATTATCGCATACTCATTGCGTGTAAACGACGATTTGAACACGATTCCCAGTAAAAATACGATCCAAGGCCTTATCCTCGCAGGAGGGCAAAGCCGCCGCTTGGACGGGGTCGACAAAGGCTTGCTTGAACTCAACGGACACCCGCTTGTGCAACATGTCGCTCGAGTACTTGGGCCGCAAACCGTCAGACTCAGCGTTGCGGCCAATCGCTCTCGGAGCGCTTATCAAAAATACGCCACCGAGGTGTTACCCGACGCAATCGGCGGATTTGCCGGACCGCTCGCAGGTTTGGCAACATTCGCGAGCGCTGCTCAGTCAAGCTGGGTGGCGATCGTGGCGTGCGACTTAATTTTTTTACCTGACGACTGGGTGGAACGACTTTTGAGTAGCGCACATACATACAACCAAAACGTCGTTTGTGCCACCGATAAAACATCGGGCAAGCACGCTGTGTGTGCGGTCGCGCGACGAGAATGCTTGGCAACTGCAGCCACCTTACTAAAGACGGGCCGACATCGCTGGGCCGACTGGCTCGCCAGCAATCAGGCGGGTAGCGAGCTATTCGCGAGTAAAGAATTATTCAATATCAACTCACACGACGACGCCAAAAAAGCTGAGGCCCTGCTTTTCAATAAGACTGTAACTTATTGATTACCAAGAACTTGAAGCCTTGGCGTCGCTATCCTTGAAAGCCACCCACTGTGCTTCATCGGCGTTAAGCACTCGCTTCCATAGCATCACTTCGGTCTTTAATTTGTCCATCAAAAACCGGGCTGCCTCGAAGGCTTGTGCACGGTGCTTCGATGTAACCGCGACCACCACGATCTCATCGGCAGGCCGCAAATCGCCGACTCTGTGCTGTACCAGAACGGTCCCCAACCCCCATCGCTCTCGAGCCTGACCAATTACCTCGGCAATCGATGCCTCGGTCAGCTCAGGGTAGTGCTGCAAGCGCAAGATCTGCAAGCGCCCCGAGCTCAAGTGGTTATCAAACTCACGGACCAACCCCACAAAAACAACGACCGCTCCGGGGTCCTCGGCATTGATGGCAGAATTTTTTACCACGCTGTAAGCCAAGCCAACATCAAGCACCTGATCGGTCACGAGGACGTGGTCGTTTGGTTCAATCACGTCTAGCCACCCGTCACGGGAGGCAGTAAAGCGACAATATCGCCGTGTTGAAGCGTGAACGTTTTTGGCTGCACTTTGTTGTTTATCGCCACCTTAAAATAGGGCGAAGCCACAATGTCAGACATTTCGGGTACCCGTGCCACAAACTCAGCCAGAAGCGTCTCGATCGTCGTTTCGGGTACTCTCGAAGACCAGCGGCCACCAAGCTGTACTTCAAAATCGCTTAAGCAGCCAAACAGCACTAAATCGCCCTCAAGCATGCCAATCTCCTGATTTTCCGCCGGATTTAGAGACTAAGCTTACGTCAAACGTAATCCCTTTATCGATTGCCTTACACATATCGTAGACCGTTAAAGCGGCGACAGAGGCGCCGGTCAGGGCCTCCATTTCCACACCCGTTACACCCCGGGTTTTGACCGAGCAAACAATTACGAGCTCGTCACGATCCCAGTCAAAGGTCACGGCGGCCTTCGTCACGGGCAAGGGGTGACATAGCGGAATGAGCTCACTGCATTTTTTTACTGCCTGAATACCCGCGATTCGAGCCGTGCCCAACACATCACCTTTTGGTATGGTTTCGTCACGCAGGGCACTCACCACGGCGTCGGGCAGCTGCAGTCTCGCTCGCGCTTGCGCCTCTCGACTTGTTTCGGGCTTGCCCGAAACATCGACCATGATGGCTTGGCCTTGCTCATCGATGTGAGTAAAACTCATGACTTATCCCAATTTAAATGCCGCATGCGGTGCATCCCTCGCTCTTAGCCACGTACAACTGTAGAGCATTTAAACGCCACGCATCAAGGCACAGCAGCGTTTCTGGCATCTCACCCAACAGTGATCTGAGCGCTTGTGTCGCGCCCAGCAAGGCAAGAGCTCCAACAGCTGGCGCCAATACGCCCAAGGTATGACAGCCGCCAGCAGGATCCGCCGTACTACCGAAATAACACTGCAAGCAAGGCTTGTCGATCTCGTATCCCCTAGCGAAAAATAAGCGCCCTTCCATCGCAACGGCCGCCAAATACAATAATGGGACGCGATGGACAATCGAATACGCATTCAGCACCAAGCCAACACTGGGGGTATCGGTGGCATCAATCATTAAATCAAATGTGCCTTCAGGTAACTCACTGACCTCAGTGAGTCTTAAACATACTGCATCAACAGCGGTATCAGGGTATTGCTGGTTCAATTTGTCGGCGGCAACCAAAGCCTTTTTTTTACCGACATCTCGCTCATCAAATAAAATTTGGCGTGGCAAGTTGTGAAGTTCCACCACATCATGATCGACGATCGTGATGTGACCCACGCCCGAGCTTGCGAGGTACAAAACAAGTGGGCAACCCAACCCACCGGCGCCCACAACCAGCACCCTTGAGTCGAGTAATTTTCGCTGTCCGATGAAATCGAGCTCGGATAGGACCAGTTGTCGACTGTAGCGCAACAACTGGTCGTCTGAGAGCATAGAAGTGTGGCGCCTTAGTTACCTAAAGCCGCGGTAATACGGGCCTTGATGTCTTCCAAAGAGCCTACGCCCTCGACGCGATGATACTTCGGTGCGGCATCACCCGACATCTCCTGATAAAAGCCAACCAAGGGTGCGGTTTGGTCGTGATACACACCCAAGCGGCGTCGAACGGTATCTTCTCGATCATCGTCCCGCTGTACCAAATCATCGCCGGTAACATCATCTTTACCCGCCACCTTTGGTGGATTGTGCTCAACGTGATAGACCCGACCGGAGGCTTCGTGAACGCGGCGTCCGCCTAAGCGCGCAACGATCTCGTCATCTGGCACCGCAATTTCAAGCACGTGATCAATAGTAACACCTGCGCTGACCAGCGCTTCGGCTTGCGGAATGGTTCTTGGGAAACCGTCAAACAAGAAGCCATTCGCACAATCCTCTTGCTGAATGCGCTCTTTCACTAAGCCGATAATAATATCGTCTGAGACCAAAGCCCCGGAATCCATCACCGCCTTTGCCTTCAAACCGAGTTCAGTGCCCGCTTTAACCGCAGCGCGCAGCATATCTCCGGTGGAGATCTGCACAATTCCAAACTGTTCTGTAATGAACTGAGCCTGCGTACCTTTTCCTGCGCCCGGCGCACCCAATAAGATGATTCTCATATCTTTCCTTGTTGTAACTAGCCAAACACCGCTGCTTGACAGCATCCCCCCAAAACGAACGAGCTAAGATACACAGGGCTTTATCCAAGCACAACCCTACTAAAGACTAATATCAAAGCAAAAAGACTTCATGACTTAGATTGCGATCCAAGCTGCCGCTTAGCCTCGCGCCAGATCGCATCGCGCTCTTGCTCTGACATCGCCTCAAGCGCTGTACCCTGCTCACTCGCCAAATCGGTACAAAGCCTCACTCGGGTCTCAAACTTCTGGTTGCTTTGGCGCAATAGTTGCTCGGCATCAAGATCAAGCTTTCTCGCCAAGTTGACGCAGGTAAACAAAAGATCACCAAGCTCGTCCACGACCGCCTCGACCGCAGCGGTACTCAAGGCATCCTCAAACTCGAGGGTTTCATTCTTCAAGGCGACTACGACATCCGTAACACTCGTCCAGTCCAAGCCCAATCGCGTGGCGCGCTTTTGCAATTTTTGAGCGCGACTGAGCGCCGGCAGGCTCAAGGGGACATCGTCCAGCGCGTGTGTTTGCCGACGCGCATTTCGCTCTTGCTGCTTGATGTCTTCCCAGCGCTCTTTGATATCTCGCTCTTGAGCGTGTTCTGCACCTGCCCGTCGCGATGACAGTGTCCCGTCGGGAAAGACGTGAGGATGACGACGAAGTAATTTTGCAACAATACCGTGAATCACATCGTCAAAATCATACAGTTCGCGCTCCTCGGCGAGCTGTGCGTAGAATACCACCTGAAAGAGGACATCACCGAGCTCATCTCGTGCACCAAGATCATCACCGCGCTCTAATGCGTCGACAAGCTCGAAAACCTCTTCGAGGGTGTAAGGGACTATTGTCTGAGCCGTCTGCTTTAGATCCCATGGACAACCGTCATGAGGATCGCGCAAACGTTTCATCAAATAGCGTAAATCCCTCAGGTCATAGCGATCATCAGCCACGTCAGGAGACCTCGTTGACCCGCTCTGCGGAAATGACGTTGGGCAACTGATTCAATTGAACTAGCGTTGAATCAAGCACAGCCAACCCACTGACTTCTAACTCAATGCGCAAATAGGCTAATTGCGTTCGCCGATCGGTCTGGGTATTGACCGAGATCATATTCGCGCCTGCTTGCGACAGCGTCTCTGTCACATCCCGCAAGAGCCCTTTGCGATCATAGGCTCGGATTTCAATAACCACCTCCAGCGCTGTGATCTGCCCCTGCTCCCAGCGCACCTCAACAACCCGATCGGGCGCGATGTCGACGAGCTTGAGCCAGCGACTACAATCCAGACGGTGAACCGAGACACCTCGCGCCCGCGTCACAAAGCCCGCAACTCGATCTCCCTCTTCCGGCTGGCAACAGCCCGCTCGATGAATACGACCTCGAGTGCCGGCCCAACTTTGTAGTTGACCCATACTGGCTACGGTAGGATCTTTTCTCGACTGAGTGTCTGGCATCATCAAACTCTCAGCGACCGCAACGACACCCTGCGCCGCCAGCTCACCCGAACCCACAGCAACGTACATGTCGTCAACAGTGGAGCACTGAACTTTGCGAGCAATCCGTTTATAGTCGAGCGCATTCATGGCTAAGCGTCGAAAGGCTTTTTCCAGCAACGCCCGGCCCGCAGCCAGATTGTCCTCTCGTTTTTGGGCTTTAAACCACTGGATAATCTGTGCCTTTGCACGCGATGTGATTACCCATTTCGCTTCAGGGTTTAGCCACTCGCGCTTCGGTGATGGCTCATCTGCCGTGATGATGTGCACGCGGTCACCGGTATTTAAGGCCTGATTGAGCGGCACTAAACTGCCATTAACGCGGGCGCCTTTGCAGCGATGGCCTATTTGAGTGTGCACGTGATAGGCAAAATCCAACGGCGTAGCGCCTTGCATCAAATTTACAATATCGCCTTTTGGGGTAAACACGAAGACTCGGTCATAGTCGGCGTCAAACTGCAAAGATTCGGCAATACTGCCAGAGGCACCCGCCTCGTCGTGCCAGCGCAAAGCTTGGCGCAGCCACTCGATTTTTTCTTCGTAAACCGAACCGCTGCTGGCTCGATCGCTTTGTTTGTAACGCCAGTGCGCACAGACGCCAAGTTCGGCTTCGTCATGCATCTCGTTGGTACGGACTTGCACCTCTAACACCTTGCCCTCGGGTCCGATTACCGCCGTGTGAAGTGACCGATAACCATTGGGTTTAGGGTTGGCGATGTAGTCGTCAAATTCATTTGGAATCGTGCGCCACAGGCCATGAATCACGCCCAAAGTCGTGTAACAGTCTTTTACGGAGGGGACCAAAATACGTATAGCCCGGACATCGTGCACTTGAGAAAAACCGATACCTTTCCGCTGCATCTTTTTCCAGATGCTAAAAATATGTTTGGCGCGGCCATTGATCTCGCTGTATACGTATGCCTCTTTCAGCGCAGCGTCTACTGTCTGCGACACCCTCCGAATGTAGCGATCTCGTTCAACGCGCTTACCGTCAAGTAACTTAGCGATGCGTTTGTACACCGAAGGCTGCGTGTACCTAAACGCCAGATCCTCAAGCTCCCATTTCAGCTGCCCTATACCTAAGCGATGAGCGAGTGGGACATACAGTCCACTAACCTCGGCAGCTAAACGCTCGCGCCGCTGTTCATCGTTCTTCACCACTCGGATCGCACACGTACGCTCTGCAAGTTTGATTAAGGCGACGCGCACGTCATCGACCATCGCCACGAGCATTTGTCGGAGATTATCGTTTGCAGACTGCGGCTGTCCAAGCACCGAGGCCGCAGTGAAACTCTGTACATCCGCCACATCGGCCATTTTTAACACACCGACCACCAAGGCCTCAACAGATTGCCCAAATTCCCGCCGCACAGACTCAACGCTCAGGCGCTGCTCGCGCACGGCTCGATACAACAAACCTGCACACAGTGCCTGAACATCAACCTTGAGCTCAATAAGAATTAACGCAATATCCAAACTCTCGACGACTAAGTTGGAGGTTTGCGCCCAGTCGTTACAATCTACGCCGACCCGGTGTGAGGCGCTCTGTAAACAGCTTAAAGCCTCTGACACTCTTTCAGCATCAGAAGCTGAATAAAAGTCCGTTAAACGCAACTGCCACGCCGCCAGGTCATAACCCTCGGCTGAATCCATCTGTGGCGATTCGCGTACCCACACCATAAGGCTTAACCTGCAAACACCCCGGTCGACAAGTAACGGTCACCGCGGTCACAAACAATGGCCACGATGACGGCGTTCTCTACTTCACGACTCAAACGCAACGCACCGGCCATCACCCCACCCGAGCTCACACCACAGAAAATACCTTCTTCCTTCGCCATTCTGCGCATCGTTACTTCGGCTTCGTTTTGGTCTATATCGTATATGTGATCAACCGTATCGGGTTTGTAAATGCTGGGTAAATACGCTTCGGGCCACCGACGAATGCCGGGGATGCTCGCCCCATCCGCGGGCTGCAAGCCAATGATCTGGATTTTCGGGTTCACTGATTTAAAAAATCGCGAACATCCCATGATGGTGCCCGTGGTACCCATAGACGCAACAAAATGTGTTATCGTACCTGCCGTCTGATCCCAAATCTCAGGGCCTGTGCCCTGAAAGTGCGCCGCGGGATTATCTGGATTACCAAATTGGTCCAAAACGCGTCCAAGACCCTGAGCCTGCATCGACAGAGCAAGATCTCTGGCTCCCTCCATACCCTCTTCCTGGCTCACTTCAATTAACTCGGCACCATAAGCCGCCATCGCCAACTTGCGTTCTTCACTCATGTGCGACGGCATAATGAGTTTAAGTTTATAGCCCTTAATCGCTGCCGCCATCGCGAGCGCGATACCCGTGTTGCCCGAGGTTGCTTCTATCAAAGTATCACCCGGTTGTATTTCGCCACGAGACTCAGCCGCCTGGATCATGTTAAGTGCCGGCCGATCCTTGACGGAGCCCGCTGGATTATTACCCTCGAGCTTCGCAAGTACCGTATTGCTCGTATTGCCGGGCATGCGCTGCAAGCGCACTAATGGGGTACCACCTATGCAGGACTCTATCGTGGGGTAATTCACCATTTGGGGCTATCTCCTCTCGTCAGTTTTAACATGGCGCACTCAGATGATACACAGCAAACGCAATTGCATACCGCCGTTCGTCACTCAGGGTTATCGAAATCATCGCGTTGGGGGCAAGCAGAGCATGCGCGTCGTCCAACAGCTCGACAGTCGGCTGACCTAAGTCGCTGTTGAGTACCTGTATCGTTTGCCACTGAAGCGCTCCCCGCAACCCCGTCCCAAAACACTTAGACACTGCCTCTTTAGCGGCGAAGCGCTTGGCTAAAAAATTTACGCAATAATCGCGCTCTTGATACGCGTGCCATTCGTGCTCGGTCAAAATGCGCCGCGCGAAACGTTCGGGATGACGCGTTACCGCGGCTGCGATGCGCTCAATATCTACGATGTCAGAGCCTAAACCCAATATCATCACGCTCCACTCCCGCTACTGCTGCTGGGCCTGTTGCTGCCAAAGGAGACGCGATTTAAACGGCGCTTCACCAATGTAAGGCAATAACAATGTTCGACAGAGTTCACGCGCGAACTTGCTCGCCCATGCCTCTGGCTCGTTAATCGCTAAGGCCAACAGCCAACGCCCTGGCGCCGGTTTGCTTGCCGTGTGCTCGAGCGCATCCAACCACCCGGTGTTGTCGACAAAATGATACCACTTATCTGGATCGATAGGCTCGCCATTTGCATCAGTGCTAAGATCCGGCTCCGCACCTAAGGTCTGTAAAATACTCCACTCGAAACGTCTTATTGGCGCCCTTGGCGAGGAGTCTGCCTCTAAGACTTCAAGCAGGCTGGCGTAATCTGCGAACAGCTCGGCGTAAGACTCCTCTTGCTGCAGCACACGCAGCAACAATTCATTGGCGTAGTGGGCCGCATAAAAGCCCTCGCCGAATAGAGTATAAGGCTCGTGCAGTTCCTCCGCGTCTAACAAGGTTTTAAGATCGCCGCGGCCCTGAAATCGCACGACTAGCGGGCGAAACAGCTGAAGACGTTGTGACAGAGAGCCACCGAGGCGCTTGCGTTTGGCTCCCTTAACGACACATGACACCCTTCCGCGCTCCGGTGTGAATAAATCGACTATCTCACTGCTTTCTTGAAAAGGACGTTTACGCAACAAAAACGCTGGCTGCTGTATGCCCATGGCCATAACTAGTCAGCGTCACCAAAGCCTAGGCTTTTCATGGCGCGGGCGTCATCAGACCAGTTTGCTTTGACCTTGACCCAAAGCTTTAATACGACTTTGTGATCAAACAGGCGCTCCATATCCAATCGAGCCTCGGTCCCGATTGACTTCAAGCGACTGCCACCGTCTCCGATCAAGATTTTCTTCTGTCCTTGCCGCTCAACGTAAATCGTAGCGTGAATCTCGGTAAAACGCTCACCCACGTCAAAGCTTTCAATGGCGACCGTCGCAGAATACGGCAGCTCGTCACCCAATTGTCGTGTGATTTTCTCGCGCACGATCTCAGACGCTAAAAATCGAGAGCTTCGAGTCGTGACTTGATCCTCCGGGAATATCGCCTCGCCTACTGGAGATAGCTTGACCAGCGCCTGGACTAAGCGCTGCACATCACTGGGCGTAAACGCCGATACCGGCACAATTTCGTCTGCCCCCGATTTTTGATAAAGCTCCTCTAAATAAGGCAGCAAACGACCTTTGTCGTTAAGCAAATCGACTTTATTGACCACGAGTACTAATTTGGCCGAGTGCCGTTTTACGTGTTTAAAGACTCGCTCGTCATCGGCATTCCAGTGGGTGCGGTCGACGATCATGCAGATAATGTCAGTATCAGCCATCGCCTGAGTTGCCGCATGGTTCATGTACTCATTCAAAGCCTTTTTGTGCTCCGAGTGAATTCCAGGCGTATCGACAAACACCAGTTGAAAGTCTCCCTCGGTGTGGATGCCGAGCAGAGTATGTCGCGTCGTTTGGGGCTTGCGGGAGGTGATACTGATTTTCTGACCCAGTATGTGATTCAGCAGGGTCGATTTACCGACGTTAGGGCGCCCAACTATGGCAACAATCGCCGATTTTTTTATCGATTCCGTCATTGTAGTCTATCCAATATTTGCTGCGCGGAGGTCTGCTCAGCGCGACGCCGACTGCTGGCGCTCGCCGTTTCTTTTAAGCCCTTGCTCGGCACCCGACATTCGACAACGAAGACTTTCTGATGATCTTCGCCACGCGTCGCTACCAAGTGGTATTCAGGCAGCGCTAAACCCCTGCCTTGCAGCCACTCTTGCAAGCTTGTTTTCGCATCTTTACTCGCCGCAAACGAGGTCTCGTCATTTAAGCGATCGCGAAACCAGGCAAACACCACCTGCTTTGCCGTTTCAAAATCGGAGTCCAGCAGTATGGCGGCGGCAACGGCCTCTAAGGCATCAGCCAATATCGACTTGCGCCGATGACCGCCACTTTTGCGCTCGCCCTGTCCAAGCTCTACGAAATCGCCCAGATTTTTTTCTCGAGCGATAGCCGCGAGCGTCTCGCCCTTTACAAGGTAAGCACGCCGCCGGCTCATTTCACCTTCGGGGGCCTTGGGGTAACGTTTAAACAGCGCTTCGGCAACGACATGATTGACCAGAGAATCCCCTAAAAACTCCAATCGCTCGTTATTTTTTGCGCCGACACTGCGATGCGCCAAAGCCAACTCTATGAGACTGAGATCTTTGAACTGATAGCCGATCGCCTGTTGCAAAGCACTCAGCTGCAAAGCTGTGAGCCTCAACGGATGCCACCGACTCGATCAAAGCTCGGCGTACTGAGGACCGACTCCCAATGCATCCAAATTGCAAAGGCTTTACCCACAATGTCTTCCTCGGGGACTTGCCCCCACACGCGACTGTCGCTTGAATTGTCACGATTGTCGCCCATCATGAAATAATGTCCGGGCTTAACCACTTCTTTGAAGTCTCGCACTGGCCGCAAGGGGTCAAATTGCACGTCTCGTGTTTCGCCATTTGGCAAGGTTTCAGACAGTAAGTGATAAGGCCGACCGCGTTCGATCACCACGTCCACGAAATCTAGCGCAAGCGTTTCACCATTGACCGATAGCTGCTTATTTTTATACTCGATCACGTCACCGGGGATACCGATCACCCGTTTTATGAAGTAGGTTTTGTTTTGGTGCGGCGGAAAAAACACCATGACGTCACCACGCTGCGGCTCGCCAATATCAAGTACTTTCGTTCGCGCCACCGGCAACCGCAAACCATAAGTGAACTTATTGACCAGGATGTAATCCCCGACTTGTAAGGTGGGCACCATCGAAGATGACGGGATTTGAAACGGCTCGACGATAAAAGAGCGCAAGATAAATATGACGAACAAAACGGGGAAAAACGACCGTGCGTACTCAACCAAAACAGGCTCTTCTAAAGGCGGAACGTCCAGCGCCGCTCCACTAGAGAACGCTTCATGCCGCTGTCGGCGCCGCGGCGCAAACACCAAGGCATCGGCTAACCAAACGAGCCCACTGACCGAGACCAACACCAACAAAATTAACGGAAAATCGAATGACATGGGGGCCCCTTAATTGTCTACCTGCAATACGGCCAAAAACGCGGCTTGAGGCACCTCGACGCGACCGACTTGTTTCATGCGCTTTTTACCCGCCTTTTGCTTCTCAAGCAGCTTGCGCTTGCGGGTCGCATCGCCACCGTAACACTTTGCTGTGACGTTTTTGCGCAAAGCTTTGACTGTTTGCCGCGCTACGACTTTACCACCCACCGCCGCCTGAATCGCGACATCGAACATCTGCCGAGGAATCAGATCTTTCATTTTCTCGGTTAGGGCTCTGCCGCGTGACATCACGTGATCTCGATGCACGATGACAGCGAGAGCATCGACCCGTTCGCCGTTGATCAGCACGTCCAAACGTTGCAGATTTGCCGGCTCAAACCGTTCAAAACTGTAATCTAACGAGGCGTAACCTCGAGAGACTGACTTCAAACGATCAAAGAAATCTAAGACCACCTCTGACATCGGCAAGTCAAACGTGAGCGACACTTGGGAACCCAAGAACTGCATGTCTTTCTGTACACCTCGTTTGTCTATGCAAAGGGTAATGACATTGCCTAAATAGTCTTGAGGCACCAAAATATGCGCCCGAGCAATAGGCTCGCGAATCTCCTGAATCAACCCAGGATCTGGCAGGGCACTCGGGTTATCGACATTAATGATTTCACCGTCTTTCTTCTCAACTTCATAAACGACCGTTGGCGCAGTGGTGATGAGATCTAAATCGTATTCACGCTCAAGCCGCTCTTGGATAATTTCCATGTGCAGCATGCCCAGAAAACCGCAACGGAAGCCAAAGCCAAGCGCATCAGACGTTTCAGGCTCATAAAACAACGACGCGTCGTTTAAGGTGAGCTTGCCGAGCGCGTCACGGAAATCCTCGTAGTCATCGGTAGAGACTGTAAAGATACCCGCATACACTTGCGGTTTGATACGCTGAAACCCTGGCAAAGGTGGCGTCTCTGGGTACTGAGAACTGATCAAGGTGTCCCCCACCGGGGCCCCCAGAATGTCTTTAATGCCAGCGATCATGAACCCCACTTCGCCGGCTCGCAAAGACGCCGTCTCTGTGCGCTTTGGTGTAAAAATACCCACGCTGTCGACTTGGTGCGTTTTGCCATTCGAGCGAGTAACCACCCTGTCTCGTTTCTTTAAGGTGCCCTGCACGACGCGCACGAGCGATACGACCCCCAGATAGTTGTCGAACCAAGAGTCGATGATCAGCGCCTGCAACGGTGCGTCGTAATCGCCTTGAGGAGGCGGAATCATGTGCACAATTTCTTCCAGCACCTGATCCATGCCAAAGCCAGTCTTCGCGCTGCAGGGCACCGCGTTGGTTGCGTCGATACCAATAATCTCCTCAATCTCGACCTTTACTTTTTCAGGCTCTGCTTGTGGCAGGTCCATTTTATTGAGGATCGGAACGACTTCTAGACCCTGCTCGATGGCTTTGTAACAGTTGGCCACCGACTGGGCTTCTACACCTTGCCCGGCATCGACCACGAGTAAAGCACCTTCGCATGCCGATAGCGAGCGCGACACCTCGTAACTGAAGTCAACGTGGCCGGGGGTATCGATAAAATTAAGCTGATACGTCCTGCCATCTTGCGCCTGGTAATTCAGGGTGACACTTTGCGATTTGATCGTGATACCACGCTCTCGCTCGATGTCCATCGAATCAAGAACCTGCTCGGCCATTTCACGCTCGCTCAAGCCTCCGCAAATCTGAATCAAACGATCAGCAAGCGTTGATTTACCATGGTCAATGTGGGCAATAATCGAAAAATTGCGGATATGTGTTAGATCGCTCAAGCAGTGTTCTCGCTGGTGAATTAAAGGCAGTGGACGCGCGGGGGCAATTGTAGCCTAAGCACGCCCCCCTCGCCATCCTCACCCACTACCTGTCGTGGCAAAACCCCAACGAACTATGGACTGGGCACCCGCAGGCCACGAAACATGGGCGAACCCCTTCGATTTAGACGCAAGGGTATGGACTGTCCTGGGTCAAGCTGTGCGACGGCATTGTCGAAGTCAGCAACGCTGCGAATTGGACTCGAACCCACCATCGTGATAGCGTCTCCAGGCAAGATACCTTGGGCTGCCGCGGGCGATTCGGGCACGACTTTCTCCACCACCACGGCCGCACTAAGACCCAGCGCTTCTAGGGTCTGCTGGTCCGCATTTTTAACCACCAAGCCCAATAGATTCTCTGCACTCGACTGAGCGCTTGCGAGTACCGGCTTACTCCGCTCGGGTAAAGCACCTACTTCGACGCTCAAAGTCCGTAGGGTACCGTCACGCATGACACTCACTTCGACCTGACTACCGGGCTTAACCAGACCGACAACGTGCGGCAACTGGGAAGACGTTTCGATCGATTCACCGTCAAAAGTCATAATCACATCACCCGACTGCAAACCGGCCTCAGCAGCGGGACTTTCGTCTACCACATCTACGACGAGAGCGCCTCTTGGACGATCCAAACCAAAGCCCTCAGCGAGATTCTTGTCTACGTTTTGGATACTCACACCCAACCACCCGCGCTTGACTTGACCACCGTCGCGGAGCTGATCGACCACATCGCGCACAACACTGACAGGAATAGCAAACGAAAGCCCGATCGACCCGCCCGAGCGGGTGTAGATTTGCGAGTTCACGCCGACCACCTCTCCAGCCAGGTTGAACAAGGGCCCGCCGCTGTTGCCAGGGTTGATCGCCACATCCGTTTGGATAAACGGCACATAGTTGTCGTTCGTCTCTGTGGGCAACGATCGCCCCATGGCACTGACGATGCCAGCGGTGACAGAAAAGTCCAGACCAAACGGAGATCCGATGGCTAACACCCACTCCCCGACTTTTAGCTCGTCTGGCTGAGCTAAAGGCAGCGTGGGTAGATCCTCAGCCTCGATTTTCAGCAGTGCCAAATCGGACAATTCGTCAAGCCCTACAATAACAGCATCGTATTCTTGGCGATCCGAAAAGCGCACCACCACCGCATCTGCACCGTCGACCACATGGTTGTTGGTCACAATGTAGCCATCTTTGGTTAATACGAAGCCGGAACCCATCGAGCTGCGAGGGCGAGGCGAATTAGGCATTCCACGAGGATCAAAAAATCGCTTTAAGTAATCCGGCAAGGCATCGTGATCAAACGATTCCGACTCAGCGCGATTTTGGCCCGCCTTATACTCTACAAGAATCTTCACCACGGCCGGGGCGCTGTCTTCAACTATCTCCGTAAAGTCGGGCAAACTTGATGCAGCACTGAGAGCGCTCCACACAACCAATATTAACGCGGTAAGCCACCGTTGTGGTGCCATACTTTTCCTCCTTTAACGACTAACGACAGCCGCTCAATTTGAACGACTCATTGAAAAACCCTCGAGCGGCAGGCGCTCGATCACTACTTTCTATGGGAGCTTTCGGAGATTTCAAGCATACCCGCTATTACTTGCCGCACCGACGTCCGTGTCAGCGACCACACTGCGCCACAGCCTAAACCGACCAGCAAGGCCACGACTTGGGCCCCGACCTGCGCGGGCGCCACCTGAGCGACCAAAGTGGCCAATGCCATCGCCAACAACAGCGGTTGCACGTAGGCGAGATACGCTAACTTCAAGAGGCCGTTGGCTGGGAGCACCAAACGAATGGGCTCTCCGACCACAACGCCTTTCATTGCATCGCCCAGAGGCAGAGTGAACGTTTGCGCAGACCGTTGATTGTTGAACACTCCGTGCCCACATCCGATTTTCGCCGAGCAACTGCCACAGGTTGTCTGCCGCGACCCCAAAACATCGACACTCCGCCCATCTTCTGAAACACCAACAACGACTAAGGGTTCACTCAGCACGACCGGACCACTCTAGACCTTCGACCAACATCCTGGCGGTATTGATCGGAATTTCACCGATCACAGAGACCAAAGCCGCGCCCTGTGAGGTTTGCAAACCGCGGGTATAGGCCAAGGTCGCGCCTCGATTCACCATCCCTTCACCCAAGCGAATCTCGCCTTTGGGCTGTTCAACAAAAATGCTAAATGTTGACAAACCATCCGTGTAAGTTCGCGCCTGCACGACGGCGGCATGACTCATCGATACCTCCTCAAAGCCTGCAGGCAACCACCCCAGTGACCAAGAGGAGCCGCCCTCATTCGACTGGGGTTGCGCGGTATCCGGTAATGCTGCCACGCCTTGAACCTCGGCGCTTTCCGCCTCTGGTTTGCTCGCCAACGACAAGGCTCTCAACTCGACATTCTCTAACGCATTAGAGCCGCTGAAGGTGGTAGAGCGAAGCACTATGTCGTTTTTTTCATCGACGACCAACTGAAAACCGTGCCGATACACGTCTTTCGGTAAGGCGGTAATGATCGTGGCCGTATCATCGCCTAACATTTGTCGCTCGACTCGAAACTTGTACCACTGCGCGACACCGCAGCTGTGTTCGCGCTCGAGCAGCAACCGATGACTCAGGTTGTCGCAGTCGCTGCTGTGATCGGGAATTTGTACCGAATAAGCGCCATCGGGATCTGGCATTCCACGAGTAATCACAATCTGCTGCGACCCGACGGCAGTTTGTACAACCGCTCGTGCAGCAAAGCTCGGGCCATGTCCTGATTGCATGGTTTTACCCAAAACTCGCAGCGCTTCCTCATCTTCGGCGTTGCAACTTGTCTCTGCCCATCCAAGGCTTGGACACGCTGCAATGACGAGAACCGCAAGAGCGCGGACAGTTTCTATCCGCATAGCTTAGCGCTTACCCGCCTGCGCTTCCGCTCGGGCCAGCGTTCCTGTCATGACCGTGACCGGCGTATGCAAGGCACCCGCTGTTGCGTGTTGACTCGAGTACAGCTCTAGCCGCTGTCGGGCCAACTCTTGATACAAACCCTCAATCGGGATGGGCGCTGGCGAACGCATTACCTGCGTTTGTCCATAGCTCGCTGGAATCGCCTGTAAGCCTGCCGAGTCGAGCGGCATTACGGGCATTGATCGCACAGTAGGCACCGCAGACGCCGCAATCGTCGTCGCTTGAGGCTTGGTATCTTGCTGCACCTGCAAACCGACCAGAACACCCAAACAGGCGACTGAAGCTGCTACCGCAAAAGGTCGTAGTATCTTGAACCAGTGCTGGCGACGTTTGGGCCGCACGCCCGACTGTATCAATTCGTCTCGAACGCGATCAGCGACGCTGAGACTCAAGACGGTAGCCGACGTACCCAGCAAAACTTCGCGGTTGACATGATAACGCCCCCAAGTCTCGCGCAAGCTGGGCTGCTCATCGATGCGCTTTAGCAAGCGATTGACGGAAAACTCATCGAGGTCTCCATCCATGAGCCGTGACAGCAGCTCGTCGTAGTCTTCACCAGTTCTCATATCCTGCTTAATACTCACTGACACCTCTCTATTGGGCATAATGTGGTTCGCCATTCATCACCGCAGCCACTTGCCTATCCACGGTCTCTCTGCCACGAAAAATTCGCGACCTCACCGTTCCTATAGGGCACTCCATAATCGCGGCTATGTCCTCGTAACTTAGGCCATCAAACTCACGCAGGCACAGCGCAGTTCTCAGCTCATCTGGCAAGTCAGCCACCGCTTGGGTGATCACCTGCTCCAATTCTTGCGATGCAATTGCCGCCTCGGGGCTCTCATGGTCTCGCAGTTGCTCTCCGTCATCCTGCAAGACCGCATCGTCAATATCGATATCGACTAGGGGCGTGCGTCGCGCTCGAGCCACCAGATAATTCTTGGCAGTGTTCGTCGCTATTCGAAACAACCAGGTGTAAAACGCGCTGTCGCCGCGAAACTGCTCGAGCGCCTTATACGCCTTGATAAAGCTTTCTTGCGCCACATCTTGTGCCTCGTCGCTATCCTTTACGAACCGCCTGATCACGCTCAGCACTCGGTGCTGATATTTGATGACCAGTAGGTCGAAGGCACGCAAATCGCCCTTCTGCGCCCGTTCAACAAGCAATCGATCTGATTCCTCGTCTGTTACTGAGCCACCGCTCACGCAATCTCCTCAATTCGTTTCGCTCTTATTGGACTGAATTGCGTGCCAATCGCTTTTTCCGTCTCACTGCTTCTAAGAGCACTAATTTCTGCTAAAGTTCCGCGTATTGTGCCACGGAGTTAATTTTTCTCATAAACCTGCTTCTGGCCCGTCATATTAACTGACTTTATGCGAGATGTTATTAACGAGATGGCTACAACACACTCTGAGTACGACGTTGTTATTGTGGGCACAGGTGCCGCTGGTATGGCGCTCGCGCTGCATTTGCCGACCCACCTTCGCATCGCTTTGCTGACAAAATCCACCCTCAATCAGGGGAGCACGTATTGGGCGCAGGGTGGTATGGCGGCTGTTGTTGACGCTAATGACACTGTGGAGTCGCACGTACAAGATACGTTAATCGCCGGCGCCGGACTTTGCAATCGCGATGCCGTCGAGTTTACCGTGTCGCGTAGCAGTCGTGTGGTCGATTGGCTCGTCGAGCTGGGCGTAACCTTTGATCGCCTAGAAGAACACGAGCAACAAGGCACGGGCTTTCATTTGACGCGCGAAGGTGGGCACAGTCA
Organism: Aequoribacter fuscus; assembly: GCF_009910365.1. NCBI lineage: Bacteria > Pseudomonadati > Pseudomonadota > Gammaproteobacteria > Cellvibrionales > Halieaceae > Aequoribacter > Aequoribacter fuscus. Next base: position 1,707,132 of record NZ_CP036423.1, read on the forward strand.
CCGTCGGATCCTGCATGCCGCCGATGCCACAGGCAAAGCGATATCGAAGACGCTAAGCAAACACGTTGTGGCAGCGAGCCATATCGATGTACTCACCGAACGTGTTGCGGTAGATGTAATCGTACACGATGGCCGCTGTCGGGGCCTGTATGCTTTGAATACGCGAACCGGCTCGGTGGACACATTCCAAACCAACGTGGTGGCACTCGCTACGGGCGGCGCGAGTAAAGCCTACCTGTACACCAGCAACCCCGATGGCAACAGTGGCGATGGCATCGCCATTGCTTGGCGTGCGGGTTGCCGAGTTGCCAATATGGAGTTCAATCAGTTCCACCCAACCTGCCTGTATCACCCCAAAGCCAAATCATATCTCATCACCGAAGCCATCCGAGGCGAAGGGGGGCATTTGTTACTGCCAGACCGGCAGCGATTCATGCATAAATTCGACGAGCGCGAAGAGCTGGCCCCCAGAGACATCGTGGCACGCGCGATCGATCATGAGATGAAGCGATTAGGGGCGGACCACCTACTGCTCGATATCTCGCACAAGCCGGCAGCCGAAGTCTTGACACATTTCCCCAATACCGCGAAGAAGTGCTTAGAGTACGGCATCGATATCACCAAAGAACCCATACCTATCGTACCAGCAGCCCACTACACCTGTGGCGGTGTGGTTGTCGACCAACACGGCTGTACCGATATCGTTGGCCTGTACGCCATTGGCGAAACGTCGCACACCGGTCTTCACGGCGCTAACCGAATGGCCAGTAATTCGTTGCTCGAGTGTCTGGTCTATGGAGAATCTGCCGCGAACCACATCAAAGACACTGCCCTGACCTCCGGCGCGAAAGTCTCAGTTGCGGACTGGGATGAAAGCCAAGTTACCGATTCCGATGAAGACGTCGTGATATCACACAACTGGGATGAACTCAGGCGCTTTATGTGGGACTACGTGGGCATTGTGCGCACCGACAAACGACTGGAACGCGCTCAGCACCGCTGCGACTTGCTCCGCTCCGAAATCAACGAGTATTACGCCAACTACCGAGTGAGTAACGACCTGCTCGAATTGCGGAATCTCAGCGTTGTCGCGGATTTAATGATCCGCTGTGCGCGGCAACGCAAAGAGAGCCGCGGGTTGCACTTTACCCTGGACTACCCTGACCCTGAGGATCAGGCAACAGACACTGTACTCGTGCCCAGCTAGCGCTCGCTTTTTGCCTGTCGAGCAAGAGACCGGAACTCTGCATCCGACAGCTGCCAAGCGCATATCCAGGCGCTGCGCCCCGCTCGGTCAAAACACCAGAGCAAACCGGGTAGGACTGCGTAGACCCTCGCTGGACGAATCGGCATAAAAGCTAGGCTTGCGGTGCGCCAGTGAGTTTTCGAATCGTCACGACCAAAGCGGCAAACTTAGGGTCCTCCGGCTGAACGCGCTGCATGAGATAGGCATACAGATCTTGATCCTGGCACGTCATAAACTGCTCGAAGGTCTCTCGGTCCTCAGCGCTCAAATTCGCGTAATGTTGATCGACAAAAGGCTCCAACAACAAGTCAAGTTCTAACATGCCGCGCCGTGCCGCCCAGCGCATTCGGTTAACTTCACCGGCTTCAACCATGATCTCATCCAAACAGTCGTAAAAAAACGTAGTATACTGCATCGCGTCTTTGAATGCTTTCGGGACGCTCACCTATACTTGTTTTTGACGCGCTGTGACGAAATCTGCTTATGTTTAAGGTAACCCCCAATACCTATTTCTCGGCTCTCGAACTTATTGGCCCAGACGCTGCCAAAACCCTTCAAGGCCAGCTGACCAACGATGTGGAAAGCCTTCGCAACCGCAAGGGCCTTGACGGGCTGCTGTGCAATTTAAAGGGGCGTGTCGAGTTGGTTGTTAAGGTCTACAAGCATTCACCAGAACAGTTAACGCTGGTTGTGCCCACAGCGAACATTGACGCATTGAAACGTCGGCTCGCGCCATACGTGGCGTTCTCTAAAAGCCGATTAAACGAGCTTAACCTAGAAACGTACAGCCTTGTCATTGCGCCACCCGATAGCGACCCGATAGAGGTGCCAGCAGGTCTTTGGTTTGGCGACCTCGGGCTGATCAGCCCACAAGCAATCAATCAGCTAACGCGCCCATACACCGCAAGCTCAATCGATGAATTTCATCATTGGCGAATCCACTCTGGCATGATTCAACTAACCCCTGAGCAGAGCGGCCTTTACACCCCACAAGCACTGAGTTTGGACCGTTTAGGGTATGTGAGCTTCAAAAAAGGCTGTTACATGGGACAGGAAATCATCGCGCGCTTACACTATAAGGGGCAATCCAAGCATCAACTCGCCCTCTTGCAGTGCTCACCCGGTCTTACAACCGAGTCTAAAATAACAAGCCAAACAGGCGACTTAGTGGGTACTGTTGTCGATGCCGGTGCAAATAGATCGGGTTATTACCTTGCCAGTGTTCGGCCACCCACAGACAGCACAGCCGAATACTTCGTCAGCGACCACGCAGCTGATTTACTCAAACTATTTAGTCCGTAGGCACTGTGGGGCACTGGCTTTGCCCGTGTGCTTTGCGGTACTCTGCTTGGTTAACTGCCAACGGTTTTGATTAACACATGAGCAACACCGCGCCCGACAATCTCGAAATCCCCTGCTTGATTCTGTCCGACCACAGGCAACAGCGCGGCGCACTCAAATTTGGTAAAAACATCAATGAGTTACTGTTGGCTGTTCCGGCGCTGCCTGAACCCGGAGACATACCAACTCCCCCAGCCCAAGTAGGCGAGACGGGGCAATTATTTATCCCTAGCGCTGCAGACACGCTTTGCCTTAACGTTGAAATCCTGGCCACTGCGATAGACCACGTGAGTCTGGTTGTGCTCGAGTTAAATACGACGGACGAGCTCAAGTTACGCGAACGTGTGCGCGGCGCGCCGGACAGTCATTCGGACACTAGCCGCGCTCGCGTGCTCACACCTGAAGAAAAACGAGCGTTACTTGAGAAGACCAATCACTACGTTCTGGCTCAGCTCCAAGAATTGTTCGACAACCTATTTACGGCGTTGGTTGCCGATCTTCAAACCGCCTCATTAAACCCAAAGCTGCTGCAGGCTCAGCAAGAGATAATGTTCGAGGGAATGCGGCAGGTAGAAATCGTTAAGCCCAGAATGCTCGAGATCCTAATGCGCGATCTACAGCGGCGACTTCAGGGCAACCCAGACCTCAAAGCGAACACACACAAAAAACGCATAGATCAGATTACTCAGGAAGAGCTCGATCTGGTGGATCTGAAAGAATTCGAGGAAAGCCTCGCTGTCAAACGTTTATTACGTCTGGGTGAAGATCACCACCGCGGTGTATTCGAACTCATGATGATTCGTTACGCGTCGCTAAAAGGGGTTAAGCCCAAGCCCAATCTGCTACCGCTATCGCTTAACTTACTAATACCGAGCTTGAAACGCGCTCTCAATCAGCGAGAAATCCCGAACGAACTTAGCCATCGCATCTTTGACTTCTGCGGTCATTTGCTGCTGCGCAAGGCAAAAACCGTGTACGCGAACATCAACCTTGTTCTCAAACAAGCAGGGCTTGAACCAGACGTCGAAAGGCGGCTTGAAGCGGGGGCACCGCTGTTACCGTCGCAACCCAACCCATCGAGGCCGCGGCCGGTTAAACCGAAAATAGAAAGACAGCCGAGTGGCGCTCAAGAGCACGATTTAGAGTTAAGCGCGGTCGCAGCAACTCTGCCTGACAACAATTTGGTGACGCTGCAGGTCGACAAAGATAAAGCCGCTTTTATCGAACGTTTAATGGCATCCATGGGGGATACCGAAGACCCTAATGAATTCTCAGACAACTTAGTCGCCGACATGTTCGCTCAAGTCAGGAGCGACGCAAACCTCAACCCCACTCTGGGGGCGGCTATTGAGTCCTTGCAAACACCGATGCAGCAAATTGCGCGCGAGGACCCCAACTTCTTAATCAATAATCAGCACCCAATGCGCTTGGCGTTTGATCAATTAACGCAGCTCGCTCGTGCGGATTTATACCCCAACCCTAAACTGCAAACGCGGGTTGTCGATTTGATTGCGCAAGTTGGACAAAATCAGGCTCTAGACTCCGAATCGGCGGCTGAACTCGCTGAGCAAACCGCGGCCATTCGGCAGCAACAAGAGCGGCAATTCCATCGCAACATCGAGCGTCTGAGGCAAGTTGAGCAGGGGCAAGTGCGCTACCGAGACGCTCGCTTGGCCACCTTACGTGAACTGCAAGATGCTTTACCAAGCACCCAAACATCCGCGAGCTTGTGCGCTTTAGTTACCAAGGGCTGGCTGGAGCTATTGACCCTTAATCGACTGCGCAGCAAAGATCCTGCGTCAGAGGCCTCGCGACTCAGGGCAAACATTGGTCTTTTCGTCACGGTGTTACAGGCTCGCGTTACCAACGCGAACATCGAAGCGAGCCAGGTGACGGCGGCAACCAAATTGCTAGGCAGCATCGAAAGCGAGATTTCAGAGACTTTACCGACCCGAGTCAGTCACGTGACACACTGTGCCGCGTTGCGCAGCGAAGTGTGCGGGCAGCGTGAGATCGACATGGTGAATATCTTTGATACAGGACTGTTTAAAGAGCTTAGCGCGAGTAATCTGCGTGAAAGACTTCAGTCCCTTCCTCGCTTGAATCGCCTCGTCAGGAGGGCACTTGCGATACCCGTGGACACTTGGTTAAGCGATGCTGCGCAAGAACGTCGCGTCTATTTGGCGTGGCACAATCCAGACCAAGACCAATTTGTATTTGCCAACGAACGAGGCCAAAAGACTCTAGACACCAATTTGCTGGGGTTTGCGCGTTTGCTTCACCGTGGCCAACATCCTATTCGTAGCATTGAAGAACTACCGATACTCGACCGGCAACTCCTGCAACGACTCCACGAATTCACGCCACGGAGACTCGAATCCACGAAGTATTTCGGTGCCACCAACGCACTATCGAGTGATTCGTTCGCCAAGCAAGTTGTGGTGTCGAGCCAGCAAGCAATGGAACAGCGTCAATCGATGCACTTAGCTTTGTTCGCAGCGAATAACATTGATCTCGTCGCGGCCCTCTATGACAAGGTGATCGTAGAAGCCTACGACAACACACTGATCGATGCACTGACCAGCCACCTAGCGGATGAACAAATATTAGGCCACTTTGCTACCGCCAAGATTGCTGTGATTTTCTTCGGAGAGTCGGACGTCAGTCTGCGTAAGCGGCTGAAAGCCCTAACTCGCAGCCTGAATCAACTCACCGTCGCCACCGGCGACGAAATGCTGCCATTGGAAGTGCAGTGGAAAACGCTCCAAATCGATACCGCTCTGACCGGGGGCGATGAAGCAACCAGCACTCTGAACACACTTGCCGCGGCCTCCGCGGAGTCGGCGCTCGCGCTCTCGAATCTGGGACGTGACGGTCTGACCGACAATGAACACCTCAGGGCCAATTTCGACCATACTGCCATCGCATTATTTGCGTTCCACTTGCACTGGACCCATTACCACAGTGAAGTCGTCGAGAGGCGCATTGAGTTCCGGCTGCAAGACCTTGAAACCGGCGAAGAAATTCAATCGCCCTACACCACTTACCGCAACGAACTCCATCCTGCGATAGACCGTTGGCGCATACAGGCAGTATTTGCTTGGTTGCAGTCCCTAGCTGAGCAGGAGCGAGAAATACCAAACTGCGTTATCGATATCGCCAGTACTAGCCTCAATGAGCTTGCCTTTTGCGATGCTTTACTCGACGACATATCGGAGTATGGTGTTGGCACCAATAAACTGTACTTTCGCGTAGACTTGAACAACTCCCTAGCCTCGGTCGAATCACTGCAAGAATTCACTCAAATACTCTCAGATATCGGTTGCCGAATTATCGGCAGCAACGTAATGAATGCAGACCCCAGATGTCTAACCTCAGCGACCTGTGATCTTCTGGAGGTTACCGTCGACGACGCCGGCGACACGAATGAACAGCAGCTACGGCAGCTCGATAGCGCGCGCTTGTTGGGTTGCCCAGTGGTATTTTTAAGTCCACAAGGCGCAAGCTCAGTGCCCGAGTTCTTGCGCTCAAGCCTGAGCGGAGAAGAGACCTTGCGGTCCGCCGTCAAACCCCTAAGTCAGATCACTCGCGAGCTTGACACACTGAAGCATTGAGCGCGATTTGACCCAAATCAAGCGACCGAAGACGACACTGCGATAAGCTACTCGCTTCTTTGTGCAACAGAAGCGGGCCTCACATGTCCCAGAATGCCTCCCATCTTCAGGCTGACATCGAGCGTCTGGCACCGAAATACCAGAGGCCGGGGCCGCGCTACACATCTTACCCCACCGCTCCCCACCTGAGTGAGGCCTTCGCGACCAATCAATTTGAGGCACGCTGCGCGCAAGCCGATCAGCGCGATCTGCCCTTATCGCTGTACGTTCATGTCCCATTTTGTCGCTCTATTTGCTACTACTGCGCCTGCAATAAGGTGGTCACACGAACACCCGGCGCTGGACAAGAGTATTTGAACGCCCTCGACAAAGAACTTGCTCGCTATCGAGATTGGGGCTTAAACCAGCGTCTCGTGACTCAGCTACACTGGGGTGGTGGCACCCCAACCTATTTAAGCGATGCCGAGCTGACCCAATTGATGCACCTCATCGCTCGAAACTACCAATTAACCGACGCACCGGATCGGGAATATTCCATCGAAATTGATCCAAGGACCGTGAGCAAACAAACAATAGCCCTGCTGCGAGGACTCGGATTCAATCGCTTGAGCTTGGGGATTCAAGATTTCGACCCCCTCGTCCAGAAAGCCATTAACCGTGTGCAGCCTTACGAAATGGTCGCCGATCTGACCCACAGTATTCGCGAGCACGGATTCAAGTCATTGTCTTTTGACCTCATCTATGGGCTACCTCATCAAAGCGAACAGAGCTTCAGCAAAACGCTTGCTAAGGTCATTCGACTCGGACCCGACCGGATTGCTTGCTATAACTATGCTCATCTACCCAATCGATTCACCTCCCAACGTGCTATCGACCGGCTAACACTACCCTCCGCCACTCAGCGACTGCGACTACAGCGACTGATCGATACAACGCTCGCGGATTCAGGGTATGTCCTAATAGGTCTAGATCATTACGTCAAGACGACAGATGAGTTGTCGGTGGCGCAACGCGAGGGCCGTCTGCTGCGTAACTTTCAGGGTTATTCGCTCAAAAGTGCCGAAGATATGATGGGCATCGGGCACTCTGCCATTTCACAGATCGGCGACATGATCGTGCAGAACGCTCGTAACCTCGATGACTATTTAGCGAAGACTGAAGCTAACGAGTCGCCCATCAGCCGCGGGCTGACACTTACTCAAGATGACCTCTTGCGCCGAGACATCATCATGGATATCTGCTGTAAACTTGAGTTTTCGCTCTCGGAAACCTGTCAACGGTACGGTTATCAAGCCCAACGCTATCTAAAAAAAGAAATTGAAGACTTGCAAGAGTTCATCGCGGATGGGTTAATAAACGAAACGGACTCTGGCTACCGTTTGACAACCCTTGGCCGACATTTTTTACGCAATTTGTGTATGGTATTCGACGCTTGGCTCGAGCGAACGCCTGTTGACATAAAATATTCGAAGACGGTATGACAAATTGTCACAGGGGCAGACCAGAGAATCAATATTAGATTAAACTAATACACTATTGTAGGGACAATGAACGACACCATTGGGGGGTGCGGTTCTTATGGATACAAAAATACACTTGGCGAGTGACGCACCTTGCCACCACGACTTCAAGACCAATTGCAGCAATTGCAGACTCAATACACTTTGTCTGCCACTGTCTTTAGAAAGCAAAGATATTGATGCCCTAGATGCCATCGTCCAGCGCAGTAAGCCTATCCATAAAAACGAGTACTTATTCCACGAGGGCGACGTCTTCAATTCCATCTACGCGGTCCGCTCGGGCAGTATCAAAGCCTTTGCGACGACCGATGATGGCCGCGAGCAGGTTACCGGATTCTACTTTCCGGGCGAGCTCTTGGGCATGGATGGTATTAGTCGCAATATCCACGCCTCTACCGCGAAAGCCTTGGAAACCTCCGCCGTCTGTGAAATCCCCTTTGATTCGCTTGGCGAATTGAGCGCTAAAATTCCCAATCTTCAACGCCACTTTTTCCAGTTGATGAGCCGTGAAATTACCGAGGACCAGCAGCTCATCACCCTTCTCAGCAAAAATTCAGCAGACGAGCGTATTGCCGCACTGCTGCTGAGCATCTCGTCACGCAACGCCCGTCGACAACTCAGCGCAAATCGATTTCGCCTGCCCATGTCCCGGGTCGACATCGGAAATTATCTAGGGCTCACCATTGAAACCGTGAGCCGAGTCATCGGTCGGTTGCAAAAAAAGTCGATACTCCAGGTCGATAATAAAGAAGTCGCCATTCTAGATTTCGATGCATTAACCGAAATCGCCCACACAAAAGTTAGCCACCAAGAAGCGTCCTAATCGCGGCACTGCTAAGCGCAACTTGACTCAAGTCAAAGTAATGATTTGGGGACGCGATAAAATATCCAATGCGTGTTGGGGCGCAAACTCATAAAGGAGAACACACATGATTCAACATGGCTTAGCCCTGCTGGTACAACCGCACACGGCCTGGCGCCGCGTCGCCCAGCTTCAGGGATCAAGTTTTAATTCCCTGGCTCTTTTCCCTGTTGTTATGGCGATATTGCCCGCTGTTGCGTGGTATTACGGTACTAGCCGCGTGGGCTGGACAGTGGGATCATCTGGCGACGCCATTCGACTGACCGAGGGCAGTGCCACCGAGATTGCGTTCCTGTTCTACCTCGTAATGATTGGCTCAGTTGCCATCATCGGCTACTTCATTCACTGGATGTCCTCGACGTATGGCGCAAATTCCACCCTCACACGTGGCATTGTGATTGCAGGACTTACCTGCTCACCGCTCTTCGTTGCCGGGTTAGTCGGCTTCCATCCTCTGTTGTGGTTAGACCTGCTCATCGGCGTTGTCGCACTCTCGTGGTCAACGTATTTACTGTATCTCGGTATTCCCATCGTCATGAATATTCCAGAGGAGCGTGGCTTTTTGTTCTCTAGTGCCATCATCGCCATTGCACTGGTTATTTTTGTTGGCATTTTAGTGGTCACCATCCTCGCGTGGGAGTACGGCTTTGCTCCAGAATTTACCGATCATTCCGCTTAACAGTGCCCAAGACTACGGAAGAAAATCATGAATGAATTAAACGAACAACTTGAGCACCCCGTCTACAACTATAAAGTTGTGCGGCAGTTTGCCGTAATGACAATTGTGTGGGGTATTGTCGGCATGCTCGTCGGCGTGATTATCGCAGCGCAGCTCGTCTGGCCAGACCTTAGCTTCGAACAGCCGTGGTTTAGTTTTGGACGCCTGCGTCCCTTACACACCAACGCTGTGATCTTTGCGTTTGGCGGTTGCGCACTCTTCGCCACGTCGTATTACGTGGTACAACGGACAACACAAGCACGCTTAATCTCCGATGGGCTGGCCGCATTTACCTTTTGGGGTTGGCAGCTCGTTATTTTGCTCGCGGCAATCAGCTTGCCTTTAGGCTACACCTCTTCGAAAGAATATGCCGAGCTCATCTGGCCGATTGATGTGCTGATCACCATTGTTTGGGTGGCTTATGCGGTCGTATTTTTTGGAACCATTGCCAAGCGCAAAGTCAGCCATATTTACGTAGCCAACTGGTTCTTCGGCGCCTTTATCATTACCGTCGCCGTGCTTCATGTGGTCAACAGTGCGGCTCTACCGGTGAATTTTTTCACGGCTTACAGTCTGTACGCGGGCACCGCTGATGCGATGGTGCAGTGGTGGTACGGTCACAACGCCGTGGGTTTCTTCTTGACCGCCGGATTTTTGGGCATGATGTACTACTTCGTGCCCAAACAAGCGGAACGCCCTGTTTACTCGTATCGCTTGAGCATTGTGCATTTTTGGGCTTTGGTTGCGGTGTACATTTGGGCCGGCCCTCACCACCTGCATTACACAGCCCTGCCCGATTGGGCCCAAAGCTTGGGAATGGTCATGTCGCTTATTCTTCTGGCACCGAGCTGGGGCGGAATGATTAATGGCATCATGACCTTATCGGGTGCCTGGCATAAATTGCGTTCGGATCCTATCTTGCGTTTTTTAGTGGTCAGTCTTTCGTTTTACGGCATGTCGACCTTCGAGGGTCCGATGATGTCGATCAAAACGGTGAATTCACTGAGCCACTATACCGACTGGACGATTGGACATGTGCACTCTGGCGCACTGGGTTGGGTAGCGATGATCTCCATCGGCTCGATGTATCACCTGATCCCCGTGCTCTTTGGCAAAAGCAAAATGTACAGCATCGACCTGATCAACACGCATTTCTGGATGTCGACGATTGGCACCGTGCTCTACATCGCATCCATGTGGGTCAACGGTATATTGCAGGGCTTGATGTGGCGCGCTTACAACCAAGACGGCACGCTAACCTACACCTTCGTTGAATCGCTTGTCGCAAGCTACCCCGGCTATATGGTTCGACTTGCCGGCGGATTTATCTTTTTCGCAGGCATGGTACTCATGGCCTACAACGTCTACATGACCATTCGCAATGACGAGGTTACGGTAGCTGACACACAAGCAGCGACGGCTTAAGGAGATCATCATGAAGCATGAAGTCATTGAAAAAAATGTGAGCCTGATGATCATCTTGACCATCGTGGCGATCAGTTTTGGCACGCTAGTTGAACTAGTGCCTCTGATTTTCTCGAAGCAAGTCTCTGAACCCGTTGACGGTCTGAAGCCCTTAACCGCCCTGCAGCTCGAGGGACGCGACATCTATATCCGTGAGGGCTGCAATACCTGCCACTCTCAGATGATTCGCGCTCTACGCGCAGAAAGTGAGCGCTATGGGCACTACTCAGTAGCCGGTGAATTTGTGTACGACCGCCCATTCTTGTGGGGCTCCAAAAGAACGGGGCCCGACCTGGCTCGCGTTGGCGGACGTTACAGTGACGATTGGCACAGAGCCCACTTGATGAACCCGCGTGACGTCGTGCCTGAAAGCAACATGCCGGCCTTCCCATGGCTGTTTGAGAACACGATCGATAGCAGCGTAACACCGAAGAAGCTGGCGACATTACAAGCACTTGGCGTGCCGTATACACAAGCGGATATCGATGGCGCTGCAGCCTCAGTTGAGGGCAAGAAAGAAATCGATGCGGTCGTTGCCTACCTACAAAACTTAGGCACTGTGCTCTCGGAGAAACGCTGATGGACATTAATGATCTGCGCGGTCTTAGCACGGTGTTGATGCTGTGCTCGTTCCTAGGGTTATGTGTCTGGGCTTACAGTAGCGCCCGGAAAAAAGAATTTGAAGAGGCGGCCTCGTTACCGTTCGCAGACGAACACACCGCCACGACTAAGTCACAGGAGACCCACAATGACTAGTTTTTGGAGCAACTGGATCATCATTCTGACGACCATCACAATCGTCGGTATCACTTGGCTACTGTTCGGAAACCGCAAGAAGGACAACGCCGAAAATCAGACGACGGGTCACGTGTATGATGGCATCGAAGAATATGACAATCCACTTCCTGCGTGGTGGTTCTTTATGTTCACTGTGACCATTATTTGGGGCCTAGGCTACTTGGTCGCCTACCCAGGCATGGGCAAATGGGAAGGCTTACTCGGCTGGACGCAGCAAGGCCAGCACGACGCTGAAGTCGCTAAAGCCGAGGAAAGATATCGAGCTATGCGCGACCGTTACCTCGCCTTACCTATCGAAGAAATTGCGTTTGATCCCGCCGTCAAAAAAATGGGACAACGTCTGTTTGGTAACCATTGCGCCCAATGCCACGGAGCAGATGCGCGCGGAGCCTATGGCTTTCCCAATTTGACCGATAATGATTGGCTGTGGGGCGGTTCACCTGAGGCCATTAAGCATACCCTCAATTATGGGCGACAGGCGGCCATGCCTGCTTGGGGGCCTGTGCTTGGTGACCAGGGAATCAAAGAAATGACAGCCTATTTGTTGAGGCTGAATAATCGCTCCGCAGACCCCGCGCTCGCTGAAGCGGGTAAACAGAAATTCGGCATGTTGTGTGCGGCCTGCCACCAAGCCGACGGCACGGGCAATCAGCTTGTCGGAGCACCTAACCTGACCAACGGCATTTGGCTCTATGGCGGCAGCGAAGCTGACATCGCGCACACTCTGCGCGTCGGCCGCAATGGCATGATGCCCCTCCAAAGTAGCCTACTGTCAGAGGATAAAATCCATATTCTTACCGCCTATGTGTACGGGTTGTCTAACACTCAGGGGAACTAAGTTCCCCTGAGGTCACGGGAGCCTTCACATCTAACATGAGGTAGCTGTTAGACAATGAATGATGATCAACGTATTGATTTAACCGAAGCCATTCCTGCCGAGGTCGCTGAAGTCGACCTTTACCAAAAACGCGAAAAAATTTACACACGAAAAATTGAAGGTTTCTTTCAACGCTTACGTCTCTACACAGGCTGGCCCCTGTTGATCGGTTATTTTGGGCTACCCTGGCTTGAATGGGGCGGACGCCAAGCGATATTGTTCGACTTACCGGCCCGCAAGTTCCATATCTTAGGCATGACTTTTTGGCCGCAGGACTTTTCCTTGCTTGCATTTTTGCTCATTATCGCCGCCTACGCTCTGTTCGCTGTGACGGTGGTCGCCGGTCGGGTTTGGTGCGGCTACACCTGCCCGCAAACCGTTTGGACTGCCATTTTCATGTATCTAGAGCAGCGTTTTGAAGGTAGCCGGAACCAACGCATCAAACTTGATAAAGCGCCGTGGAGTATCGAGAAAGTCTGGCGCAAAGGCATGAAGCATAGCTCGTGGATGGTCGTCGCTTTCATGACGGGTATGACCTTCGTAGGCTACTTCTATCCCATAAAACAACTGGTACCCGAGCTGGCAACCTTCAGCACCGGTTTCTGGCAAGCCGCCTGGACTGTGTTTTTTACGCTGGCGACCTATATCAATGCGGGCTGGATGCGAGAACAAGTCTGCAAATACATGTGCCCCTACGCACGTTTCCAATCCGTCATGTTCGACAAAGATACTCTCATCGTCTCTTACAATCACGCGCGAGGGGAACCGAGAGGCTCTCGTAAACACGACGCCGACCCTAAAGAGCTGGGCTTAGGAGAATGCATCGATTGCCAACTTTGTGTGCAGGTCTGCCCCACTGGGATTGATATTCGCGAGGGTCTGCAATACGAATGCATTGGTTGCGCCCTATGTATTGATGCCTGCAATTCGATAATGGATAAAATGCAATATCCACGCGACCTGATCTCCTACACCAGCGAGCACGAATTGGCGGGTGGCAAAATGCACTGGTTCCGCCCTCGTATCCTCGGCTATGCGGCGATGCTCTGCATCATGATGAGTGTGTTTGCCTACAATCTCATCAACCGTGTACCGCTGGAACTCACGGTTATGCGTGATCGCGGCGACTTGTACGTACAGACCAATGACGGTCGCATCGAGAACATCTACACCCTACACATTGTCAATATGACCGATCAACAGCACCGCTACTTGCTGTCGGTGGAGGGTCTTGACGACGTTCTCATTATGGGTAATCGTGAGCCTTTGGTGCCAGCCGGTGAAGACCTGACCGTATCGCTCCGTTTAAATGCGCCGTCTGGCGCTAGTGCTACAGCATCGAGCCCTATTCACTTTAACTTAACAGCAGAGGATAATCCCCAGCTGTCGGTTCGAATAGAGTCGCGATTTATGAGACCCCTATGAGTAAACCCATATCCTCAGCACTAAGCAGCCAGCCTTGGTATAAAGAGTTCTGGCCCTGGTTTATCATCGCCCTTCTGGGCACCGTGGTCACCGCGAGCTTGATCACAGTATCGATCGCCTTTCGTCATGCCGATGATTTGGTCGTAGATGACTACTACAAAGTTGGTCTGGCCATCAATCAACGTTTGGAGCATCGCGAGGCAGCTCAACGACTAGGGATCCATATCACTCTTAGCTTGGCGGATGAACACGTTGTTCTCAGGACCCGGAATGTCGCACCAAGTTCCGAACTGACGCTTTTGCTGGCGCATCCCATGGAAGCCGACAAGGACTTTTCCTTGGCCTTGTTGCCCGGACCCGATGGCGTTTTCTTCGCCACTCTACCAACACAGATCTCACGCACTTGGCATTGGAGTGTTTCTGGCGCCGAGCCCGAGGTCTGGCTGGTGTCTGGAGTGATCGATGAGAAAGCTTTCAGTAATGGCGCCCCCTGAAATCATCTTGCCAAATGTAAAGGCAGGTACCCCCGGTTGCTTTCACTGTGGCGAGCCGATAGATGGACCCTCGACCTTTAGCAGTGTTATCGAGGGACGAGAGCGGCCGATGTGTTGCGCTGGTTGCAAGGCGGTCGCTGACCTGATCGTCGAATCAGGCATGGCGCACTTCTACTCACAGCGAACACACTACGCAGAAACACCGCCTGAACAATTGCTGAACCTGAGCTACGACTCGTACGACTTTAGCGAACTTGGCACATCAACGGGTGATCCGAGCACAACAGATACTCACACGGTTCAGCTGTTAATCCAAGGAATGACCTGCGCAGCGTGTTCTTGGCTGGTTGAACGCCAAGCACTCAGAACCGTCGGTGTAAAAGCGGCGCGAGTAAGCTTGAGCGAATCAACACTTAACGCAGAGGTCGATTCGAGTACCCCCCTAACCGAACTCATGCAGAGTATTGGCAAACTGGGGTATCGTGTTCAACCCTTCCAAAGCTCAGAAAGAACCAAGCTCCTGGGACTCGAAAACAAGCTCATGCTAAAACGTCTCGCCGTGGCCGGTCTTGGCATGATGCAGGTCGGCATGTTCGCTATCGCCCTCCACGCCGGCGCAATACAAGGCATGGAAATCGAATATCAACAACTGATGCGCTGGGTCAGTTTACCTATCGCCCTGTTTGTTACGCTGTACAGTGGCGGGGCGTTTTTCCGATCTGCATGGTCTCATCTGAGACATGGCGCCGTGGTCATGGACCTACCCATCTCAATCGCGCTAGGCCTTGCCATAGCGGCGTCCATTTACGCCACTGTGACAGCAAGTGGCGAGGTGTATTTTGACTCTGTCGTTATGTTTGTTTTTTTTCTGCTGGTTGCACGCTATTTCGAGCACCGGAGCCGATTCGCGAGCAGCCTTAGCCTACAGAAAATACAGGACACCCTACCCCGCGTTGCCAATCGCTTATTTGAAAATACCCTTGAATACTGTTCGATCAGAGATCTTAAATACGGTGATCGAATACGGGTGTTTGCCGGAGATACCATACCCCTCGACGGAATTGTCGTAAGCGGTGACAGCGACATCGACGAAAGTACGTTCACGGGTGAGTCAGTGCCAAGGGCGGTTACAGCAAGCGATCACGTTTTCGCGGGAACGCTCAATCTCAAACAATCGATTGACCTAGAGGTCACCTCAGATCCCGACTCAACCAAACTCAAAGCCCTCGAGAACGCGATAAGCTTCGCCGAGACCCAAAAGCCAAAAATCGCCCAACTAGCCGATCGTATTGCTGGCGTGTTTATCCTTGGGGTTCTTACTATTGCTAGCGCAACCGCCTATTACTGGTGGCAACATGAACCCGACAACGCCTTTTGGATTGCATTGTCGGTATTGGTCGTCAGTTGCCCCTGTGCCCTTGGTCTAGCGACACCGGCAGCACTAACTACCGCGGCGCAAAGTTTGCGTCAAGTGGGCGCCATCATCCGCGGTGACAATGCAATTGAGCAACTCAGCCACATCGACACCGTGATCTTCGACAAAACAGGAACACTGACCGACGGTCAATTTGAGTGCGTCAAGACGCTCACTTTTGGCAAGCTCAAGGCGAGTGATTACTTCATTTTAGCGCAAGCTTTACAATCCCACAGTGCCCACCCCATTGCGAGCGCTTTTGCCGGCACAGTCAACTATGAACACGTCGATGAGAGCCTCAAAAGTGCTGTCAGCGCGCTGTTAGAATCCGACTCCGAGTGTAGACCACGACGTGAGGCGCAAGGGCTTAGTTTCATGCATAAAGGCCTGCGCTTAGAGATAGGTAACGCGGCATTTTTGACCCAAGCTAAACTCCCCTCGCCCTGGCCAACCGAACCTCTGCACTGGATCGGTCTCAGCATTGACAGCAATATTGTGGCTCTGTTCGGCTTACAGGACAAACTTCGATCTAATGCTAAAGCCCTGGTAGAGTATTACCGAGACGCAGGCATTCGCACACTACTGTTGACCGGTGACGCCAGTGCCCATGCCCACAGCTTGGCAACAGCGTTACCCTTCGACGCCTGCGCCTTTGGATTAAGTCCGGAGCAAAAATTAGCGTACCTGAGTGATTTGCAGCACCAGGGCCGAAAGGTTTTGATGGTAGGAGACGGTATCAACGACGCAGCTGTGCTAGCGCAAGCGAATACTGGAATCGCAGTATCTCAAGCCACCGACTTGGCCCGCGCAAAGGCCGATATTGTGGTGACCGACTCTGATTTAACACCGATCAAACTGGCTCATCGTCTCGCCTTACGAACACGAAAAATTATCCAACAGAATCTGATTTGGGCCCTGGGCTACAACATTGTTGCCATCCCTCTCGCTTGCCTGGGACATATCCCACCGTGGCTAGCTGCGCTGGGCATGTCGCTCAGTTCGCTCATTGTTGTCTTCAATTCGCTGCGCCTAAAAAATCACCCTATGGCTTAGGTATGATCTTATGTCGACTCTGTACTTTCTCATTCCAATCGCACTAATCTTCTGCGTGGTGACGCTCAAACTCGTGCTGTGGGCCATTCAGTCCGGGCAATATAGCGACCTAGACCGCCATGCCAACATCATTTTTGAAGACGACCATACGGATAACAAGGACACCAATGATCACTGAAGCCAACCTAGTAGCTGCGAGCCTGTTGGGGCTAGCCGGCGCCGGTCATTGTGTTGGTATGTGTGGGGGCATTGCCAGCGCTATCGGCATTGGATCTCGCAATCGTCGCAGTTTGATCCTAGCCTACCAAGCTGGTCGAGTTACCAGTTATGCAGCGCTAGGGTTCTTCTTAGGCGCAGCCGCTAGCATGCTCGATCTACCCGCTTGGCGCATGGGACTGCGTGTAATAGCGGCACTTATGTTGATCGCAATGGGGCTGTATACGGCGAATTGGTGGTTCGGACTGAAACATTTGGAGCGCCTTGGCGCGGTCGTCTGGAGGCCGATACAAAACGTAAGTCGTCCACTCCTACCCGCCAGACGAATACCACAGGCGCTAGCACTTGGAGCCGCATGGGGATTTCTACCCTGTGGACTCATATACAGCGCTTTAGCCTGGGCATCTGCGCACGCAAATGCCAGAGATTCTGCCGTGTTAATGCTATTTTTTGGTCTTGGGACCCTACCCGCCATGCTCACGGCTAGCCTTGGGGCCAACTGGGTTTCTCAATTCTTCAAGAAGCTTTGGGTAAGACAAGTTATTGGCGCGACCCTGTGCGCTTGGGGCATGCTAAATCTGGTCATGCTGCTGCGTCACAGCATGCATTAAAAAAAGCCCCGCTAGTGCGGGGCGAAGCAGTGGTGTTGGGGACACCACGTAGCGACTTAAAACCGGTAAGCAATACCGATGTTGTAGACCATGGGGTCTAATTCGACGTCAAATTTTACCGTACCCACATCCGTCTTAACCTTGGCCGTTGTATCGATATCTACCCACCAAACGCCAAAATTTACGGACCACTGATCATTCAAGGGAATATCAACACCTGCTTGAGCTGCCAACCCAAAAGAATCTTCGAGCTGCAAACCGACTCGGTTGGCACCCAGCAACGCACCTAGGGTATCGGCTAATTCTTGTGAGGGGTCCTCACTAAAGAACGCGGTATAATTAAGACCCAAGCCCAGGTAAGGCTGCCAACCTTGACTACCACCGCGCGGATACCACTGCAAACTGACTGTTGGTGGCAAGTGCTTCGTGTCGCCAGCGGGTATATTTGCACCGTTAAGCTGAATATTATGGCTAAAAGGCGTGGCCGCCAGCACCTCAAGACCTAAACTGTCGCTCACCATGTAAATACCCATAAGCGACAGCTGGGTGTCGTTATCGACCGAGACACCCGGCAACACGGTAGCCGGGGCAGTGGGAAGAACCACGGAGTCACTTTTCTCATCAGGGGCAACGGTTGCGGCACCTGCACGGACTATCCAGTCACCCGCTTCATAGGCATTGACATTGCCCGTCGCCATTGCCAGACCAGCTGCTGCCAACAGAGGTGAGATCCAAGCTCGCTTCTTCATAACCACTCCTTCTCTAAGTCTTCGGATATTGGACGATTTAATCATCCATGGGATCATCTTAATGCGTTGAAGAATTCGGATATTGATCAGGGTCAAACTCTTAAAGATGCGCAAGACTCTGGGGTTTCGATTATTGACGCACATCAAGATCAGGTAGAGCGCAGATAACGACGACTCGACTTTTGGCGCATTGTTCGCGACTGAAAGAGTGTTTAAACTTACGCTTTCACTACAAAGTTGTATAAGTCATGCCAAAAACAGGGTTTGATCTGGTTGTGATCGGCAGCGGGCCTGCGGGTGAATCGGCAGCACTCAATGCTGCGAAGCAACAGAAAAAAGTCGCAGTCATCGAGGTCAACACTCAAGTTGGCGGGGCGTGCACGCACAAAGGCACTATTCCCTCGAAAGCCTTGCGGCACACCGTGAAGCAGCTCATGCGTTTCAATAACGGAACCTTATTTCGTGAGATAGGCCACAGTCGGCAAATTCCTTACCCTACCGTTCTGAAACACGCAATTTCGGTGGTCGAGCAACAGGTCGATATGCGAAGCAAATTCTATGGCCGTAACAATATCGCCGTATACAAAGGCCGCGCTAAGTTTATCAACGATCACAATCTATCGGTAACCAGAGCTGATGGCTCGGTCGAAGAATTGCATTCTCAAGAATTCGTGATTGCGACAGGTAGCCGTCCTTATCACCCGCCCGATGTGCCCTTCGAACATTCTCGAGTCTACGATAGCGACACCATCTTAAGCCTGGAACATACCCCTCGTAAGCTCATTATTTACGGAGCGGGCGTGATTGGCTGCGAATACGCGTCGATTTTTAGCGGCTTAGGTATCAAGGTCGAACTGATCAACAGTTTCGAAAATCTCTTGGCGTTTCTTGATGATGAAATATCCGTCGCTCTCGACTACCACCTGCGGGAGTCTGGCGTTATGGTCCGCCATCGCGAGGTGTATGAGCGAGTAGAAGCCAATCAAGAAGGCATTTCACTGCATTTGCAGTCCGGAAAAATCATTCGTGGTGATGCATTGCTGTGGTGTAACGGCAGAAGTGGCAACACACAAAATTTGGGACTAGAGAACATAGGCTTAAGCAGCGATGGGCGCGGCCAGATCAAAGTGAACCAGCGCTACCAAACCGATGTACCGAATATTTATGCCGTTGGCGATGTTATTGGCTCACCCAGTCTGGCGAGCGCAGCTTATGACCAGGGTCGTGCCGCCGCCTCCTCCAATGACAAAGACGTTCGTTTTGTCGACGATGTCCCGACCGGAATTTATACAATACCCGAGATCAGCTCAGTCGGACGTACCGAACGAGAACTCACCGACAATAAAATACCTTTCGAGGTGGGCCGTGCCTTTTTCAAAGATACGGCCCGAGGGCAAATCTCGGGCGAAGGTACAGGAATGTTAAAAATACTGTTTTGTCCAAGCACGCTCAGGATTTTAGGCATTCACTGTTTTGGCGCCGAAGCGACCGAGATTATTCATATCGGCCAAGCGATCATGAAACAACCTGACACCGCGAACACCATCCGCTATTTTGTCGAAACGACATTTAATTACCCGACGATGGCCGAAGCTTATCGCATTGCTGCTTTAAACGGCTTGAATAGACTCTCCGGCTACTAGCGTGTTTCGCCCCCGGAAAGGTCTGCTCTGCACTTTGCTAATGGTGGAGCTGAGTTTTGCAAGCGAGGTCGAATTCCCGCGTGAGCGCTTCGACGCGCAGGCACCTAAATGGATGGAGAACGTCGCTAACCTTGAAGTGCCGGCCATAAAATACGAGCAAGGCCGCGCGCGGCACTACACCGAGTACTGTAGCGGCACCTTACTCAAAAATGCCAAGACGTCGCAGCCCAGGTTTGTGATCAGCGCTTGGCATTGCGTTGAACATTACCAAGACTTGAGTCGAGACCTTACGGTCTACTTTCCGCACGCTCAATCGCACCACAAGGTCTACACTGCGCGCTTAGTTGATAGCGGCGGCAGCATTTCCAGCGACTGGGCTTTGCTAAAACTCAGCGACGCTCCCAGTTCAGAACAGCTGGCGGGTCTCGCTTTAATGACGACTGACAAAAACCAGCCCGCAACCGCTGCGGGGTTTGCGCTCGCCTTAGAGAACGGCCGCCAGCGTCTCTCATTTGATGATTCCTGTGAGGCAAATGGCGAAAACGAATGGATACTGTGCACCACCTCTAAAGGCGCCTCTGGTGGTCCGATCGTGCAAATCCATCAGTCGGTGGCGGGTATCGTCGGCGTGATATCACAGGGCGACAGCCAAGCTTTTACGATAAGCTTCCCCAGTGCGAGACTACCCCAACGCTGGAGAGGCGCCTTCGGGGCACACCTACTCTGAGACCACCTTGCCGTGACGCTGCCGATCAGGCGGCGCGGCACCGATATGTTGCTCTTTACGCAAGGCCGCCAATTCGATTTGCTTCTGTCGCTCCGCAAACCTCAGCTTTTGATCTTCGGTTAACTGATCATAACAGCGCGGGCAACAAACCCCTTTTTGATAGCGAAAATCGAGCTTTTGGTCTTCAGTGATCGGGTGGCGACAACCGTGACATTGATCGTACTGTCCTTTTTCGAGGCGGTGGTTGACCGACACCCGATTGTCAAAGACGAAACATTCACCCTGCCATTTGGACTCGGTCTCTGGCACTTCCTCAAGATATTTAAGAATGCCACCCTTCAAGTGGTAAACCTCGTCGAACCCCTGTTCAAGCATGTAGGCCGTCGCTTTCTCGCATCGAATGCCACCCGTACAAAACATCGCGACCTTTTTGTGTTTAGCGGGGTCCATGTTTTTTTCAACGTACGCAGGAAATTCTCTAAAGGTCGTAGTCTTAGGATCAAGTGCCCCCTCGAACGTCCCAATCTCAAATTCGTAATCGTTGCGAGTATCCACCAGCACCACATCGGGATCAGAAATGAGTTCATTCCAATCCTTAGGCTCGACGTAGCGCCCCACCACTACGTTGGGATCAACACCCTCAACCCCCATGGTTACGATTTCTTTTTTAAGCTTCACCTTCATCCGATAAAAAGGCTTTTCTTGATAATGAGATTCTTTGTGCTCTAGCGCCTCAAGCCCGGGTAAAGCTCGCAAATAATTCAGCAGTTGATCTATTCCCTCTCGAGAACCAGATACCGTGCCGTTGATACCCTCACGCGCAAGTAGTAGGGTCCCCTTTATGCCCAAGCTGAGGCAGGTTTCGAGTATCGGCTCACGTAAGGCCTGATAATTGGACAAACTCACAAAACGATACATGGCAGCGACGACAATGTCGTCCGCCTGCTCGCGTCCTGGATCTTGTGTCATCGACCACCTCCTAAACACTCTGGTGACATTGGACTTTGCTGGTTGCGCTCACGCCACTGCTCTGGTGTGTACAAGTGTAACGCGAGAGCGTGTACCGGCCCGTCAAGCAAGTCAGACACCAAACCATAGACCGCTTGGTGCCTTTTTACACGGGGCATAGACTCAAACTCTTCGGCAACCACAGTCATGCCAAAATGTGTCTCGGAACCCTCAGGCACATTATGTTTATAACTCTCGTTTTCTAATAACACCAGCGCTTGCGGAAACGCGTCGCTCACGCGCGACCGAAGTGTAGCCTCTATCGTCATGAATAGACCCTTTCGAAAAAACGCAAAGTATACCCGATACAGCAAAGTCTAGGAGAACACAATCTGTCACAATTCAGTTGAAACCCCGCCACAAGTTCTCTAGTCTTTCCCTAATTCAATCCAGTCACGTGGTATCAAAGCACGCCATGACAGAATTCGACGTTTATTTTGACGGGCAGTGCCTGCCAGGTTTTGAGCAGCAAGAGGTTCGCGAGAATCTCCAAGAACTGTTCAAAGCCAATAACGCCATTCTGGATTTACTGTTCTCAGGTAAAGAGCAAAAGGTTAAAGGGGGTCTCAACGAGGCGGGCGCCAAACGCTACGCCAGCGCGTTGCGTAAAGCTGGCGCCAAACCTTTAGTTCGTAAAAGAGCCGTTGTTCAATCGTCGCGCACAAGCAGCGACCCCCGTACCTTTCAGCGCCCCATAAACTCCGGAGCATTCGATTTAAGTCCCCCAGGGAGCCTAATTCTCCGCCCCGAAGAGAGACCGAAAGTCGCTGCTGTTCGGGTGAATACGGAGCATCTCAATGCCCTCGAACCCGGCGTCTACAACGCGCCACCAGAACCTCAAACTGGGGAAGTACCCAATACTAACCACCTGCGTATTAGCAACAACTCCGAGCCCATGGGACGGGTCATTTTACCTGCAAAACGCTTCGATCTTAGCGCCTATCAGCTAGCCGAGGAAGGTCACGATTTATCAGAGTTTGCGCGTCCCTCACTGCCTACCGTCGAGCCTATGCTTGAGCTCGATCTGGCGCCAATGATCGAGTAGCATCAAGCACCAAAGGAAAGTAAACCTGCACCCGCAACCCCGGATTATTATCTTTTAGCTTGATACTGGCACGGTGGTAAAAGGCAATCGCCTGCACCAAAGACAAGCCCAAGCCGTGCCCTTTATGCTCGCTACGACTCGGTTCCCCGCGATAAAAGCGCCTAAAGACCTGCTTGCGCTCAGCCTCTGGAATACCCACGCCACTATCGGCGATACTGACCTGTATTTGCTCAGGCCCGAAACGCTCAAGACGAATCTGTATTACCCCACCTGAAGGGGTAAACTTTATCGCGTTATCAATGATATTGGCGAACATTTGTCCTAGGAGGTCGGTCTCCCCGTTGATTTGCTCGACGTATTCGGCCTGAAAATCAATCAAGACTCCCGTATCGTTTGCTACCGGCTCGTACATTTCAACCACATCCTGTAGTACCACGCGCAGACTAACTTGCTTAGCGTCAGTACGTATCTGACTGCCCGCCTCAAGCATCGATATCCTCAAGAGTGCGTTAAAAGAGGCTAACAGGTCATCACAGTCTGACAACAACTCGTCGATCGTCGATTCATATTCTTTCGGCACCCTGGGCTTCAGCTGAGTCAGCTTATTCCTCAGGCGTGTCAGTGGGGTGCGCAAATCATGCGCAATATTGTCAGAGACAGAGCGGACCCCTTGCAGCGACATGGCAACGTGATCCAGCATTTCATTTCCAACGTCGACCAGGTCCTTCAGATACGGCGTGACAGCATCTCGCGGTAAACGCCCCTCCAAATTTTTCTGCATAATCGCCCGAAGTTCTGTACCAATTCGATGTGTTCCCATCAGCGCTCGGTGTGTCGCAACCGTCGTTGTTAACATCGCGAATAACCAAAACACCGCAATCACCATCGCAACCTTGCCAACGAGATAGTTAATAGCGTCAAACTCGTCCTGATAAAAACGACCTACTGTCAACCTGAGCTCTGGGTTCAGGGATTCAGTCTCTGCAAACATTCTGCGTTCTGTCTCGTTATTCCAGTAGAGCCCTTGCAGTAAAAACTGAACAAGACCGAAAGTGTCATCTCGATAGGCAAAAGCGGGCGCTAGAGCACTGGTCTCGGCAGACTTCATTTCCAGAAAATACAGGACGTCAGCGCTGTCATCACTGAAACCTTGCCGACCGACAATTTCCGTAAGACGCTCCAAACCCTGAGTGTGGTACACCTCTGACAAAAACTGAACGCGCCCTTGAACATCCGCATGCAAGGTGGAATACAGATTCATGTACGAGAACAGTGCGAAAATGACGAAGAGCAGCGCCCCACCCAAGGCCAAAGCGGCGGCAAAACCCGAGAGCAGCTGTAAGCCTAATGTTTGAACCCAAGCTTTTATGGTGCCGTTATTCATCACCGAAGCGATACCCTGCGCCCCTAACGGTGTGCACCAAGGGATAATCGAAGTCGCGATCAATTTTTTGGCGCAAGCGGGAAATGTGAACGTCAATCACATTCGTTTGCGGGTCAAAATGGTACCCCCAAACGTTTTCTAGGAGCATGCTGCGAGTGACGATTTTGCCCGCATTGCGCATCAGGTATTCGAGTAAACGATATTCGCGCGGCTGCAAAGCAATGACTCGCCCCGCTCGTCGCACCTCTTGGGTAATCAAATCAAGCCGCAGGTCCTCGGCTTCAAGCGTTGTTCTAAAATCGGCACCCAGTGGCGCCAAACGTCTGTGTATGGCTTCTAATCGCGCCATGAGTTCTTCCGACGAAAACGGCTTTACGAGGTAATCATCAGCCCCTATTTGTAAACCCTTGACACGATCATCGACTTCCCCCAGAGCGCTCAAAATAAGCACCGGCGTCAAATCGCCTTTATCTCGCAAGCTCTTAATCACACTCAAACCGTCTAGCTTGGGTAGCATTCGATCAACGATCAGAGCATCCCAGCGCGCCGAGTTGGCTGCCAAAAGCCCCTCCGTACCCGTCGATGCACACTCGCAATTATGCCCCTTCAGTGCCAGCTCACTGGCGACGAAATCAGCCACTGACGAATCATCTTCTATTAGTAATACTCTCATGACATCTACCATCCAACCACTGCGCCTACCGCACGACTATCGTATACTAGCTCTGACTCGTTTCATGATACTAGGAAACTTCCATTTATGTCTGCCCCTATTGCGCCGCCATTTCATCGTCACCTCTTAGCTTTGGTGTACGACACCTTTCTCGTCATCCCCATCATTATGGCTTCAACAGCCCTCGTTATGGGGCTTTACGTGCAGATAATTCCGGTAGATAACACTACCGAAGTCGTGGCACTACCCCCTGGTGTGGTGCAATTAACTGCGGTGCTTAGCGTGGCTATTTTTTACTTTATTTTTTGGCGGCGCGGCGGACAGACACTGGGTATGCAAGCTTGGCGAGTGAAACTAGTGAATGCCTCGGGATTACCGGTCTCGAACACCCAAATTTTACTGCGTTTAATCGCAGCCACACTGTCTTATGGTGCGCTCGGGCTGGGCCTAGCTTGGCGTTTTGTCGACCGTGATCGTTGTTATCTGCACGATCGGCTCTCCGGCACGCGGCTCACCATTGTCACAAAAGCCAGCTAAATCAGGGCGATCGATACAACAACCAAGCTGCCAACAAGAGGCCGACCAACAATGGCAAGGTGACCGCCAGCGCCGGAGAGATGCCGTAAACGATCGTCACTGAAGCCACCACATCTTGACTGATCTTAAAAACCAATCCCACTAAGGTGCCAATAAACACTCTGAGTCCGAGTGTACCATCTCGTAGAGGACCAAAAATAAACCCCATAGCGACGAGCACCAGTACAAAAATTGCAAGCGGTTGGGTAAGCTTGCGCCAAGCCGCGACTTCGTAATCCGCCGATTCAAGCCCCTGCTGCTTCAGGTACTGGCTGTACTGGAACAAACCATTAATGCTCAATCGCTCAGGGCTTAATGACTCCATGGCCAGCAAGTCGGGGGTTAAGTCTGTTTCCCACAGCAAGGTGGTATGCTCGCTGGTTTGCGAGCCCCATGAATTCACCTGGGTTCGCTGCACATTTTCCAGCAGCCAGCCCGCACGTTGAAATGTGGCACGATTCGCACTCATCGACTCATGCAGCCGCCAATTATCATCGAAGGTAAATAACGTTACGCCGTAAATCACACCGCCGGCTTGCACCGCGTTGAAGTGAATAAAGTGACGGCCCTCACGATTCCACATGCCGTAGCGCCCCGTTATCGAGCCCTTGTTGCTCAGAGCCAACGCTCGCTCCGCCTCGCCAAACTGCTCGCTTTTGGGCACCACAAATTCGCCCATGATTAGCATCAGGCCAGCAAACACTAAAACGGGCTTCATTAAGATTCGGAGCAAATGCCAAGACGACAAACCCGCACCTCGAATAACCACAAGCTCACTGGTTGAAGCCAACTGCCCCAGAGCGACTAGCACGCCGATCAGGATGCCAATGGGCGCAAGCTCTACGATACGCGCAGGCACCGATGCTGCGACATAAAGTAAAGCTTTCGAGAAAGTATAATTCGCCTTTAAATCCTGAAGCTCGTCGATTAGAGCAGACAACGCATCTAGGCCAACCAACACGAGTAGAACAAGACAGGTGGCATAAATCACCTGCATACCCACATAGCGATCAAGCAGCCGCATGCATGCCTCTCTGTGATCCCGCGAACCTCAGGCGCCATTGGGGCCAAAGTAGCACAACACAGCCGATCCCAGCGATCACCGCGTGCAAACCCCAAAGACTGCCCACAGACGCGCCCTCAGCGGCCGCACCGCGCAGGCTCGCCAAGCCCACCAGATAAACGAGATACAGAACAATTGCGGGCAACAGCATGGTGTAGCGCCCTCGTCGTCGATCGGTGCGCGCGAGCCCTAACGCAAGAAACGCCAAATTAAACGGCATTAAAACCAGTGAGAGTCGCCAGTGCAAAGTTGCTGTGCTTGCGGAATTGTTATCGAGAAACAGCATTTGTGTGGGGAGTGCATCATACAAGTCGTCGCCGAACGCACTGCCGGCAGAATCGGCATCGGGTAAGCGCTCGCCTAACACTTCGAATTCCGTTACTCGATATTCGAGTTGGCCAGGTTGCCCTTGATAACGTCGTCCATTTAACAGCTCTAAGTAACGTCCGCCGTGCTCTTGTGAACTGACCACGCGACCACGCTCGGCGTAGGTTATAGTAACGAGGGGCTCTCCTGCACTCGACATGCCCTGTTCTGCGACGAACAAGCCCTTAAGACCTTGCTGATCAGACTCGACAGACTCGGCGTAAAACGTATCGAATCCACCACTGCGGCGCTGGAATCGGCCGGGAACAAAGGCCGCCAGGCCTTTCTCATTCGATGCCTCGGTGACTAAGTTTAAGACCTTGGTCTTCGTCCATGGGGTCAAGCCCAAAGACAGCCCCGCACTGAGTATAGCCACCACCGCGCCCGACACTAAGACCCACCGCAACAGATGCCACGGGCCGATACCACTGGCGCTTAATACGACCATTTCACTGTCGGTGTAGAGACGACCAAGGGCTAACATCAAGCCCACAAAAAACCCTAGCGGCAAGATTAGCTCCAAATAACTGGGTATGGAAAAAAACATGATCGAAGCCAAAAACCCGGCGGCCAAATCGCCCTCGGCCACATCCGCTAAGCGACGCACAAATTGGCTACTGAATACGACCAGGAAAACGACCAGAGAAACGGCACTTGTATTCACCAAAATATCGCGGGTTAGATATCGAACTATTAGCACCTTGCCGCTTTGCCCCCTATACTAGTGGCTCACAAAAAACGTCTCCATAGTACACTATGGCCTAAACGACTTCAGAGGAATTTTTATGTCGGATATCGTATTTACCGCCAAATCCGGGGCGCCAGAGGCTCAAAAGACAACCTGCTTGGTAGTCGCCATGAGTAAAACGAAATCGCTTCCCACACCCTTATCAGACCTCGACAGCACGCTTGGCGGCGCTCTGACGAGAGTGATCAAAAACAAAGACTTCAACGGCGATGCCAAACAAATCGTGTCATTGTCGCCGAACGATGCGCTGCCAAGATTACTGCTTCTGGGATTGGGCGAGGGCCCGGTGCTGGCACCAAAAGCCCGACAAGCCATCGGCGCCCTGTGGGGTAACGCATCGAAAACGCAAGCCAAGGATATGGTCATCGATTTCAGCGCAGCCGATATTGATCCTGACTGTGACATCGTCCACATCGTAGGCCAAGAAATCACAACGGCAACTTACAGCTACACGCGCACGCTGAGCAAGCCCAAAGCCAGTAGCACCATCAAGAAAGTAACGCTGCTGGTGGCCAACAAGAACGAGGTATCCTCAGCAAAAGCGGCTCTCGTGTCGGGGCAGGCCATCGGCCAGGGTATTAACTACGCGCGCGAACTTGCAAACCTGCCGGGCAACATTTGTACGCCAACGTACTTGGCCGAGCAAGCCACAGAGCTAGCAAACACCTTTGCATCGATTTCGGCCCAGTCGCTAGGTGAAGCCGAAATGCGCGAACTGGGCATGAATTCGCTGCTGTCCGTTTCTGCCGGTTCTGATCAGGAAGCTAAGCTGATCATTATGCGCTACCAAGGCGACAGCACAAGCGATACGCAGCACTGCTTAGTGGGCAAAGGCATTACCTTCGATACCGGTGGCATTTCACTTAAGCCGGGCGCGAAGATGGATGAAATGAAGTTCGATATGGGTGGTGCAGCGAGCGTTTTCGGCACCCTGCAGGCGCTGGCGATGCTCGAGGCTAAGGTCAACGTCGTGGGCATCGTCGCTGCCGCCGAGAATATGCCCAGCGGCAGCGCGACGAAACCAGGCGATGTCGTCACGAGCATGGCAGGACTCACGATAGAAATCTTAAACACCGACGCCGAGGGGAGACTTGTATTGTGCGATGCACTGACCTACGCCGAACGGTTTAACCCCTCCTCCGTCGTCGATATCGCGACGCTAACCGGCGCTTGTGTGGTAGCGCTAGGACATCACGCAACCGGCCTCTACGCGAATGACGACGAGCTGGCCACCGCACTGCTCGCAGCTGGCGAGCAAACGGGTGATAGAGCGTGGCGCATGCCTTTATGGGATGAATACCAGTCACAGCTCGATAGTCCATTTGCCGACATGGGCAATATCGGGGGTCCTGCCGCAGGCAGTGTCACCGCGGCGTGCTTTTTGTCGCGATTTACCAAGGCGTATTCATGGGCGCACTTAGACATCGCGGGCAGCGCCTGGAATTCAGCGCCCAAAGGTGCGACTGGACGCCCTGTAGCTCTGCTCACAAAATACTTAAGCGGTCAGTCGTAACCCAATGACGCGTGTAGGATTTTATGTTGTCCAATCGGACGATACCTTAGCCAGTCATCGCGTCGCAGCGGTGCTGGCTGAAAAAGCCCTGAATCGCGGGCATCGTATTTTCGTCCTGGCTCGCGATGAATCTCACGCACAAGAACTGTACGATATTTTTTGGTCGTTTCGTCACGATGCGTTCTTACCGGTTAGCCTCTGGCACGAACGGGCCACCTCCGCGATCGTGATTGGGCATTCGAACCCGACACCGGAGCACCATGACTGCCTGATTAATCTGTCTATGACCACCGACAACTTCGCCTCTCGGTTCCAACGTATCGTCGAAATTGTGACGCAACAAGCGCACCATTTAGAGGCCATGCGGGATGCTTGGCGTTGGTACAAACACCGAGGCTTTGCGCTAGAAAAACACGACGTAGCGCTCCCAAATCACGTATAATCCGCCCTTTTTACGCCAAGGCCCCAAAGCAAATGGAAAAAACGTTTCAACCCGACGCTATTGAACACAAATGGTACCAAGAATGGGAGAGCCAAGGGTACTTTGCGCCAAGTGGTGAGGGCACCCCTTATAGCATTATGATTCCGCCCCCAAACGTGACGGGTAGTCTGCACATGGGACACGGATTTCAAGACACCATCATGGACGCTTTGATTCGTTACCACCGAATGCAGGGCTGCGACACATTATGGCAACCGGGAACCGATCATGCCGGTATCGCTACCCAGATGGTCGTAGAACGGCAGCTCGAGGCTCAAGGCATCAAACGGCATGACATAGGCCGCGATGCATTTGTCGACAAAGTGTGGGAGTGGAAAGCGCAGTCAGGTGGAACCATCACGTCACAGCTACGACGTCTCGGTGCCTCACTCGATTGGTCTCGAGAGCGCTTTACTATGGATCCTGGACTGTCTGATGCCGTTCAAAAGGTCTTTATCGATTTATACAACGAAGGGCTGATATACCGCGGGCAACGCCTTGTTAACTGGGATCCAAAGCTGCACACGGCTGTCTCAGATCTCGAGGTATTAAACGAGGAAGAGCAAGGCTCTTTGTGGCATTTTCGCTATCCAATTAGCGGCACCAACGACTTCTTGGTGGTTGCAACGACACGGCCAGAAACGATGCTCGGCGATACGGCCGTCGCCGTGAACCCCAACGATGAGCGCTATCGTCACCTCGTGGGTCAAACCATCGACTTACCCTTGTGCGACCGCAGCATCCCTATCATTGCAGACGACTACGTTGATCAAGAGTTTGGAACGGGTTGCGTTAAAATTACGCCAGCACATGACTTCAACGACTATGAAGTGGGCAAACGCCACAACCTCCCCATCATCAATGTCTTTACCGATAACGCGGCCATAAACAGCTCGGCGCCCAATTGCTACCAGGGGCTGGATCGCTTTGACGCCAGAGCGCGCATCGTTGCCGATCTTGAGGCTCTGGGGCTGGTAGAAAAAATAGAACCACACACCCTAAAAGTGCCGCGCGGCGATCGCTCTGGCGTTGTCATCGAACCCTATCTGACGGATCAGTGGTACGTCGATGCCAAAAAACTGGCGATCCCCGCAATAGCAGCGGTAGAAAACGGCGACATTGAGTTCGTACCAAAGCAATGGGAAAACACCTATTTCGCATGGATGCGTGACATTCAGGATTGGTGCATCAGTCGCCAACTCTGGTGGGGTCACCGCATTCCCGCGTGGTACGATCAAGGCGGCAAGGTCTATGTTGGCAGCACTGAAGCCGCTGTACGAGCCCAACATCAACTCGATGACTCAGTCGTGTTGCGTCAAGACGACGATGTATTGGATACGTGGTTTAGCTCCGCCTTGTGGACATTTTCAACGCTTGGATGGCCATCAGAAACTGCCGAACTGCAGCGCTATCACCCGACATCTGTGCTGGTAACCGGATTTGATATCATTTTCTTCTGGGTCGCCCGCATGATCATGATGACGCTGCATTTTAAACGTGAGGTCCCCTTCAAAACCGTGTACGTACACGGCCTGGTCCGCGATGCCGAAGGGCAAAAAATGTCGAAATCTAAGGGGAATGTGCTGGACCCTATCGATCTTATCGATGGCATCGATTTGGAATCGCTTGTGTCGAAGCGCACAGCGGGCATGATGCAGCCGCAAAAAGCAAAAGCCATTGAAAAAGCGACGCGCAAACATTTTCCAGACGGCATCCCCTCTTACGGTACCGACGCGCTGCGCTATACCTTTTACTCACTAGCATCCACCGGACGAGACATCCGTTTCGATCTGGGCCGCATCGAAGGCTATCGAAATTTTTGCAACAAAATTTGGAATGCTTCGCGCTATGTCATGACACAATGCGAGAACGTCGATCTAAACGGCGCCAGGGAACTCGGTGATGCGGAGCGTTGGATCCAAGGGCGTTTGCATCAAACCTTAAAACACCTTGAGAACTCAATGGCACACTACCGCTTTGACCACGCCTCCCAGAGCCTGTACGAGTTTTTCTGGAATGATTACTGCGATTGGTACCTCGAATTTAGCAAACCTGTATTATGGGACGACAATGCCTCTGGGGCGCGCAAACGGGGTACCTATCACACCCTAGTGTCGGTGTTAGAGGCCGCACTACGAATGCTACACCCCTTTATGCCGTTCATTACTGAAGAAATCTGGCAACGCGCGGCGCCCTTGCTTGGAGAACACAAAACTTCAATTATGCTCGCCTCGTACCCACAGATCACTGATTTCGAGGCAGCAGCCCCCGCTGTCAACGAATCTATCGAGTGTGTCCAAGCGCTGATCGGAGCCACTCGAACCCTACGAAGCGACATGAATTTGAGTCCAGGGCAAGCACTCCCCGCAGTGCTGTTCAGCGAGCAACCCAGCACCGTTCAGGCAGTTCGAGCTAACGAGAGTTTGCTGATCAAACTCGCCAAATTGGACAGCATTTCGTGGGCCGAATCAAAGTCTGATATTCCAGCAAGTGCATCGCTGATCGCCGGCGACATCGAGCTTTGCATACCGCTGGCGGGACTCATCGATGTGGAGCAAGAAGTCGCGCGCATTGGCAAACGAATAGAACAGTTAACCAAAGAGATCGCTCGAATCGACGGCAAACTCGGAAATCCAAATTTCGCAGACAAAGCGCCAGCGGACGTGGTTACCAAAGAAAAAGAGAAGCTCAGTGCCTATCAAACCGAACTTGGCAAGATGCAAGAGCAGCTCGAAAGCGTTAAGGCCTTGAAATAAGACTCAGAAAACGCTAAGTTTCGGCTTAATAACAATAAAAGCACCGAAGGTACCCTATGTCTGATCGTGTCAGTGGAAAAGTTAAGTGGTTCAACAACGCTAAAGGCTACGGCTTTATTGAGCGTGAAAACGAAAGCGATGACGTGTTTGTACATTTCCGATCCATCCAAGGAGAGGGCTTTCGCACTCTCAATGAAGGACAAGCCGTCGAGTTCACGCTGACGACAGGCCCAAAAGGGCTGCAAGCCGAAGACGTGCTGGCTAAATAGCTCGACAACATCTAGACAATCATTAAGGATTCAATATGAACCTCATTAGCGCCGCGACTTCTTTGGTTGCGGGCACCTTAGTTGCGGGGCTTGCCAGCCAAGCGCTGGGTGAAGTCCCATACGCGCCCTGGTCTATTTCGGCACTCGCGTCAGCCGTTGCTTTGACCGTAGCGAGCTTCATGCTGCGCTCCCCTTCTTCATCGTCTAATACAAGCGTCCCGAGCAGCAACGAAGGTCCTCGTGAGACAGGCACCGTTAAATGGTTCAATGCCACCAAGGGGTTTGGTTTTATTGTCTGCGACAGCGGCGACGAGATCTTCGTCCACTTTCGTGCGCTTCGAAACGGCGGCCGCCGAAGCCTGAAAGACGGTCTTCCTGTTAGTTTCGTGATTACCAGTGGAGATCGCGGCCCGCAAGCGAGCGACGTGGAAATCTTGTAGGACGAGCCTAGATCACAGCCGACTCGGCCGCTCGCGACATACCACAGCGCAAAATCTCCCCGCTCGGCGTGAACAAATCACCCAGAGAAAGCGTTTAGCCCTTGGCTTTCGATTCCGTAACAGGGACAATGCGCGCCGTGAATTCCAACGGGCATCCGGGCTGACCAATGAAAATTTTTGATCCCGACATTGTGACGCTACTGCCGTCGTTCAAAACGGCGCTCATCGAAACGCATTGTCATCTCGATTACCTCAACGATAATGATTTAGATCGCGCGCTTGATCTGGCCCGCTCAGTCGGCATAGATCGAGTCATTACGATAGCCGTGTCACCAGAGAATCTTGATACTGTTCTTGAAATTGCGAACAGTCGTGAACAAGTGTGGACGACGCAAGGGATTCATCCGCACGAGTCGAATGCCTACAGCGATAGCGTACACAGCAAAATTGAAGAACAATGCCAGCACAGTAAGGTTGTCGCCATCGGTGAAATTGGACTCGATTACTACTACGACCACAGTGATCGGCAAGCGCAAATCATCGCCTTCGAGCGCCAACTCGACATCGCCATATCGCGGGATTTACCTGTCGTCATACACTCGCGTGACGCGGATGAGGATATGCTAGCGATACTCCGAGAACGAGCACCAAACCTCTCGCAGAAAGGTGTAATACACAGCTTCACATCGGGGCAAGCGCTGGCCGAAGCAGCGCTTGAGCTGGGTTTTTATCTGGGTTTCAATGGCATCACGACGTTCAAAAATGCGCATAACGTCCGCGCCATTGTCGAACTCACGCCGGTCGAACGCATCGTGCTTGAAACCGATTCCCCCTATTTGACACCGGTGCCCTATCGCGGAAAGCCCAACGCACCCCATTTGCTTGGACTGATTGCTACACAGATCGCAGAGATTAAAGATCTACCTGTCGAGACCTGTTTGCAAACAGTGCGAGCTAACAGCCTACGTTTGTTTTGGAATCAATAGCCCCTCATGTATACCGTTGGACAACGATATCTTTCACAACTTGATCCACAGCTGGGTTTGGGCATTGTCGTCGAAACGCAGGCCCGCAGAGTTACTGTCGCGTTTCCCGCGGTCGACGAAGAGCGGACCTATGCCACCGCCAATGCCCCGCTGAGCCGACTACTCTTTAGGATCGGAGACAAAGTTCGTCTTGCCGACAACCAAGTCTACGCCGTGATCAAGGTCACAGAAACCGCGGGCGTCGCGGTCTATACGGTATCCACCACCGAAGGCCATGAGATCGAAGTAAGCGAAGTTGCCTTGGCAGCTGAACTTGAACTGAATCAACCACAGCAACGTTTATTAACCGGGCAAATTGACAGCGCGACGCTGTTTGAGACGCGCTACAAAGCCGTGCAACATCTGCACCAGTTAGATCAAACCGAGGTACGGGGACTGTTAGCGCCACGAACATTGTTGTTACCCCACCAGGTGTACTTGGCTCAACAAGTTGGCACTCGCCATGCACCCCGAGTGATGCTCGCGGATGAAGTGGGTCTGGGTAAAACGATTGAAGCCGGTATGATCATTCATCAACAGCTGCACACCCACCGCGCCAAGCGTGTTTTAGTGCTAACACCAGAACCACTCATGGCGCAGTGGCTGGTGGAATTGCGACGAAAATTCAACCTTCGGTTCGACCTTCTGAATCAGGAGCGCATGGATACCGACGACAACCCCTTTGAAGAAGCTCAATGGGTCATCTCTTGCTTAGACCTGGTCGCGAAGCAAGAGCGTTTATCCGAGCAGATGGTGTCAGAGGTCTGGGACCTAGTAGTGATCGATGAGGCGCACCAGCTTGAACATGCAGACCCGGTGCTCAAGCAGTGCGTAAACCTGCTTTGTGCCCGCGCCCGCGGTTTACTTTTGCTGACAGCGACACCGGAGCAGCTCGGCCAAGAAGCACATTTCGAACGCCTGCATCTTCTGGATCCACAGCGGTTTGCGAGCTTCAGTGACTATCAAACGAGTGAGGCTCAGTATCAACGCATTGATCAAGCGATTCAATCCATTGAAGCTGGTACAGGTGCGGATCTTCCCTTCCCGGTTCACGGTAGCTCGACGGACGCGCAGGTTCGATATCTACTGGATTTTTATGGCACGGGGCGTTGTCTCTACCGAAATACTCGTGCCTCGGTGGCGGGTCTGCCCGCGCGCGCCTTACATCCCCACCCTCTGGAAAGCGCACCAAATGGCACAGCTGCCGATGACCTAATGCAGCAACTGTACCCCGAGCGCTATGAAACCGACGATAACTGGGTGCAAGCACACCCTAAAGTAACGTGGCTGGTGCAGTTTCTTAAGGCAAACAAGGCCGAAAAAGTCCTGGTCATTTGCGGTAATGCCTCGGTAGCCACAGCGCTAGAGGATTATCTGCATATGCGCGCGGGAATCCGATCAGCCGCATTCTATGAGGGTCTGAGTTTGGTCGAGCGAGATCGCGCCGCTGCCTACTTTCAAGAGAGCGAGCACGGCGCACAAGTGTTAGTCTGCTCAGAAATCGGTAGCGAAGGCCGAAACTTCCAATTTTCCCAGCACCTGGTGCTGTTTGATCTACCTCTATCCCCCGACTTACTGGAGCAGCGCATTGGGCGGTTAGACCGCATCGGACAAAAGCAAACCATTCATATCCATGTTCCTTTCGTCCTCAAAAGTGCGCAAGAGCGCTTATTTAAGTGGTACGCACAAGGACTCGAGGTCTTTACCGAACATTGCGCCGGCGCACAACGCCTATACGACCAATACGCTGAAGAGCTTCGAGATTATTGCCTAGAGCAAAACAATAGCACGGACTTTATCGAACGGGTCGCTGCGGCGACGTCTCAACTTAAAGCATCGCTTGATGCCGGTCGTAACCGCCTATTAGAACGCCACTCCCTCGACTCGACAAAAGCCACGCAGTACATCGAGCAAATCAAAGCGTGGGATGATTCGACCACGCTTCGGGAGTGGCTTGAATTAGCCAGCAATGCGCTTGACCTAGATATCGACCCCCTCGATCGAGACACATGGATTTTTAAAGCTAACGAGCATACGCATGAGGCACTCATTCCCTTCTTTCAGGACGATGCAATAACGGGCACATTCAGTCGTGAGATCGCCGCCAGCCGTGAAGATTGGGAGTTTCTGACCTGGGAACACCCTTTAGTCACAGAGACCTTAGAATTGTTCGAGACCGATACGCTCGGGAGCGGAGCACTGTCCCGCCTCCGCCTACCCAATCTACCCGAAGGTACACTGCTGCTGGAAGCAGTCGCTGTCGTTCGAGTGTTGGGGCAGTCGCGCATGGATTTGAAACGTTTTTTACCTCGCACACCCATCCGACTGCTCATCGACGCTCAAGGGCGTAATTTGGCTGACGCCCTACCGCCTGAGAAGCTGCATCCGCGGCTTGAAAATTTACCAGCCAAAGCCGCTGGCAACGCGATAAAGCAGTTACGAGAACCGCTGTTGGAGCTGATTAGCAAAACAGAGCAGCACGCTCAAACACTCGCGCAGACCTTTATCAACAAGGCTCAGGAAGCGTTCACCGACCATATCGACGCCGAAATTGAGCGCACCACGCTACTCAGTCTTGCCCAAGCAGATGAGCACCGCAATAACGAACTGGCGACCCTCAAACAGGAACGCGATACGGGCTATGCCGCTTTGGCGCAATCACAGGTTAGCATCCACGCTTTGCGCCTAATCGCAACCCACCATTGAGCCTCTAGCGATACCAAATGGGCGACGAGTAGGCCCGCTCTTGAATCGCATCGGGGTGACCGGTACTGAGAACTTGAAGCGCTCGGGCATCTAGGTTCGAATGCCTCTGCGTGGGCACTTGTAGCACCCGAACATAGTAAAAGCTGGTCTGCGATTCATCAAAATCAGGATCCTGCCATAAGGTATTTAGGTAGGGCGCACCGCTGGGGGCTTCACTCACAAGTGCATCGTAAACCTGTTCATGAGTTTTACCCTGAGTATCGATCCAGCCCTTCACCACTTGTAAACGCTGCAGCCCTGCATCTTTTGGATCTTGACTTGCAAAGATCGCCAAGCGGAAGCGGCTTCTACCGTCTCCGGCAATAGACGCACCCATGGGCACACCATTAATCGCCAGTTTCGCCGTCGCATTGGCCTGACTGACATCAAGCTCAGCGTCCGCCCCCAAAGCATAAACTTGTAGGGCGATACGCGGCCCCGTCGAAGCGTAAACCTCTTTTCGTTTAAAGGCATCGATAATTGCCTCGCGGGTGTTCGACTGTGCCCAAACCGCCGCGAGACCAGCTGCTGACATTGACCACCCGTTAGGACCCGCGTCGTCGCCCCACAAAGATTGTTTGCGTTCTGGCACAGAATCTAAGGCCATTTTGCCGTGAAAATTATCCTCTTCAGCTGAGGATAAACCGGTATGCGAGTCCGTCGATCCTATAAAACCGAGCCGGTAAGGATTCACACCCACCTGTGCCTCGATCGCCAATCCTCGCTTCAGAGCGCTGCGCAGATAATCACCCTCGGTCGCACGATATTCCACATCTCCAATCTTGGCCAAGTAATGTGGATATTCCTCGTAGTCTGCAAATGCATCATCGGGGCTCAGATCGGGATGAGTTTCTGAGTCGCCCTTAATCTGAGTAATCTCCGCAATAGGTTCCCAACGGGCGCGCTTTTGCGCATATTCCGCATCAATCGGCGCACCTCTTAGGGATGTCGTATCAAACATCCAACCCTTGGACAGGTTAGAGTTGTGCGGTATCGACACGAATCGAGCGCCGATCTCTCTTTCAGAAGCATCCAAAAACTGCCACAAATCTTCGGGAAAAGGTGAATCATTAAACGAAAACGGCATAATTTTTGAGGCTTGTTCGGCATTGGCATCCGATACAACAACACGGTGAAGATTGGCGCCACCCGGCGTTCCCGTCCATTCCCAGCCGATTAGCGCAGTAAACTCACCGGGTTTGTTGTAGCGGTCAGCGATCGTACTGATAGAATCCCACGCAGTGCTTCTAACCACCGGCATGTCGGGCATTAAACTTCCCGTACTGTAGCCCTTCCCCTCCATTATCTTGGCGGCATCGCGAGCATCAGAGTGCTCAGGCAGCAGTGCGCCAAAAAACTGCAAACTGGTGTCGTTCTCGACCGAACGTCTAAGCAACCACGCCGTGATCTCAGCACCGAGCCAGTCACTCCAACCTAACTTTGCGTTGCTTCCACCCGATTCATACACGTGTTTAATCACACCCATAAACTCAGCGTGGTCACTCACGACTAAAAAATCGAGTGGTGTGTGTATTTGAACCCGAGCTCGATGGAAGGGATGTATCACTGGCTCACCCATGGCGTAGCGGTAGGCGGTGCTTGGGTCCGCCGAGCGATTCCCATTAGTATAGGCATCGAACGAATAAGAGGTGTGAAGGTGAGTATCCCCCCACAGCAACGCCTTTGCCGATGCTGCATTTGCAACCAAGGCAAGCGCACTGGCTAGAGTTAATCGTCTAATCGCCCGAGAAAGGCGCCCATTATCAAAAATCATCACACTACTCCGCATGCTCGATAAGCGCGAAGCAGAAACGCGCGCGTATCTTTCGGGTCGATGACCGCATCAATCTCAAGATGTGTTGCGGCTTCTGTGGCTTTACCAAGGTCATATAACTGCGCGACCAGGGCGTCAAAGCGAATCTGCCGCTCGGCGGGGTCCTGTATAGCCTCGAGTTCCTTGCGATAGCCAAGTCGAACAGCGCCCTCTAGCCCCATACCCCCAAACTCACCGGTTGGCCAAGCTGCCGCATAACTGGGCGCCGCAAAACTTCCGCCCGTCATGGCCATGGCGCCTAAACCGTACCCCTTACGCAAAAACAACGCGACCAGAGGCTGATCGAAGGCCGCACCGGCCTCAAACATCGATGCCATTCTTGTAACTGCAGCTTGAGCCTCACTGTCGGGGCCCACCATAAAGCCAGGCGTGTCTGTCAACGACAACAGGGGTATCTTGAAGCGTTGACACAAACGATACCACCGAGCAGCTTTATCCGCCGCTTGGGCATCCACAGCGCCACCCAGTTGCTGGCAGTCATTGGCAATCAAGCCAATGGGTACACCATCGATGCGAATAAAACCAGTGATCACGCTGCGCCCATAGACTCGTCCCACTTCAAGAAACGTATCTTTGTCACACAAACCCTTGATGACTTGCCGTACGGGATAAGCCCAGCGCCGATCTTCGGGTATGACATCTCGAAGCGTGTGGGCAGCCAGCTCGGGCTCAGAACCCGCAATAGCGCCCTGAAAGTAGCTCAAAACTTGCTTCGCCACAGCTGTGGCTTCCGCTTCATCGTCTACGAGAATATCCACCACCCCGTTTTTAAACTGCTGTTCGGCAGGGCCAATTTGGGTGGGCTCGAACCGTCCTAAACCACCGCCCTCGATCATGGCCGGCCCAGCCATACCGATCCAAGACGCACGAGTAGCGATACGAATATCGCCAGAGCCAAACAAGGCAGCATTGCCAGCGAAACAGTAGCCGTGATTCACCGTAATACGCGGCACCCACTGCCCTAAGGCTGCCCAATCCCGAAACGATGCGAGGTGCAAACCAGCAATCTGTGTTTTTACATCATCGTCGCCAGGCCGTCCGCCGCCGCCCTCAGTGTACATCACCACAGGCAGTTTAAGCTGCCTAGCCTGCGCAATCGCGCGATCTAACTTGTGGTGATGATAATAGCCTTGGGTGCCGGCGAGCACGGTATAGTCATTCACTATGACCACGGTTGATGCGCAATCCGGCCCAACCTGTCTGGCATTGATACTCGCCATACCCGTGATAATGCCATCCGCGGCCGTCGCAACACGCAAATCATCGACTGAGCGACGCAAGCGCTGGGCAGCAATCGCAAGTTGCCCCCACTCGATCCAGGAATCTGGATCTATCAGATCGTGAAGATTTTCGCGCGCTGTACGATACCCTCGAGAATGACGACTCGCCACAGCCTTGGACCGCCCGGCATCTAAGCTCGCATTCAATCGCGCCTGCAGAGCGGCAAGTTCTGGTCGGACTTCGGTCGATTTTTTACTGCTCATAAGACGCCTTAGTTTACTTGCGTTCGACCGCGTGCTTGCACCGCGAGGCGACGTTGTGCAACCTGTTCGCCTCGAACACTCTTATTGGCTTGTGTCATTAGGGCCTGCTCGATAGCAAGCCCCTCTTTGAGCCCAACCGCCAAGCCCTGATCAACCATCTGCTTGACCACACCCACGATTCGCCTGTCGGCTTCATGGATGTCTGAGGCAATTTTTTCGGCCTCGAGAAGCAACCGGTCAGCGGCAACGAGCCGCGACACCAAACCCCAATCGGACGCTTGCTGGGCACTGATGAAGTTACCCGTATAGTGAGCCTCTTTCGCTCGACTTGGGCCAATAATTCGCGCGAGCTTTTGAGATAGGCCCCAACCAGGCGCGATACCGACGCGCGCGTGGGTATCTGCGAAGCGGGTGTTTTCACAACCCAACAGGATATCCCCCATTAAGGCGAGTTCAAAACCACCGGTCGCGGCAATACCATTCACGGCCATAATGACGGGCTTAGAAAACCGCTGAAATGCCTCGTGGATGTCGTTAGCCCCTGAAATCCCCAAGGCGGCCATGCCTTCAGGCTGACTTAATAGCTTGAGATCCAATCCCGCACAGAAGCCTCGTCCGGCACCGGTGAGCACGACCGCTGAACAGGCAGCATCGTCGTCGAGCATGCGCAGTGCCACACACAATTCCGTCATCATGTCGGAATTGAGCGCATTCAGGCTCTCGGGGCGATTCAGCGTCAGAACCGCGTATCCTTCTTTACGATCAATTAAGATCGTTGGCATTTATCGCCCCTTCCAAACCGGCGCGCGACGTTCAAAAAAGGCCATAGCGCCCTCTCTAGCATCCTCGCTCGCAACACAAACCATTTGCAAGTCCGCTTCCACCGAGATCGCTGTACCGAAGTCGCATTCCATCGCAGCACTCAAGGCTTCTTTGGTACAAGACAACGACAAGGGCGACTTACCTGCCAAGGTTTTAGCCCAATCTAAGGCTGCGTCTTGGAGGTCATCATCGGCCACCACTTTATTCACCAGACCCAGCTCAAGCGCACGATCACCCGTGATTCGGGTACCCTCAATCATCAGTTGATACGCCAACTTGCGGCCTACAGTTCGAGCCAGCAACCAGGTTGAACCACCATCGGGCACTAACCCGATCGCGGTGAACGCTTGGTACAGAAACGCTTTTTCACCCATGATGGACAAGTCACACGCCATCGCAAAAGCGGATCCAATGCCCGCCGCAGCGCCATTGACAGCGCTGATCCAGGGCTTAGATGCTTCGGTGATACCCAGCAAAGCGGGTTTGTATTCGTGATTCAATTGGTCGTCAACGCGGGAGCCCGCAGGTACCTGCTCGCTCAAGTCCGCTCCCGCGCAGAAGGCACGCCCGGCACCCGTGAGTATTGCGACACGAATGCTGTCATCCTCGTTGACCTCGCGGATCGCCTTTAACAGGTCTGAGCGCAAATCGGCATTAAATGCATTCAGCTGATCCGGTCGATTCATCGTCACTCGCGCGACATGGTCAAATCGCTCTACGGTAACTGCTGTGTATTCGGCCATCATAAATTTCCTTTTAGGCTACGCTGTTGTTATTTTGAAGCTGCTCGATTTCGTCGGCAGCAAAACCCATAGCCTGCAGCACCGAGACGGTGTCTTCACCGATGCCATGAGCACCATGGCGAATCTCTGACGGTGTGCGTGAAAAACGCGGCGCGGGAGCAGGCTGTACGACCCCATCAACTTCTTGATAGACATTCCGAGCGATGTTCGCTGGGTGAGATGGCGCTTCTTTAAAGCTAAGCACCGGTGCGAAGCAGACATCCGTGCCCTCCATAATCGCGCACCACTCATCGCGCGTTTTTGCCTTAAAGACTTCGGTGAGTTTGGCTTTCAGCTCAGGCCACAACGCTGGGTTATTCTGATCTGCAAACGTCGCCTCGTCCAATTGAGCCAACTCAATCAGTAGAGCATAAAACTGCGGCTCGATCGAGCCAATTGAAACATAACCACCGCAGGCACACTCGTAGGTGTCGTAGAAATGCGCCGCACCATCGAGCATATTCGCCTCGCGTTGCGTCGCGTCCCATGCTCCCACGGCTTCGAAGCCGTGCATCATCCACATCAACTGTGCCGCACCATCGACCATAGCAACATCGAGTACTTGCCCCTTACCCGACTGTGAAGCCTCCAGCAAGGCGGCCAGCACGCCATTGACTAACAGCATACCACCACCGCCCATATCGCCAATGAGGTTCAAGGCGGGCACAGGACGCTCTCCACGTCGCCCAGTAGCAAACAGGGCTCCGGTCAGAGAGATGTAGTTAATGTCGTGCCCTGCAGACTGTGCCATGGGACCCTCTTGCCCCCAGCCTGTCATGCGGGCAAAAATTAACTTAGGGTTGCGCGCCATGCAGACGTCGGGACCAATACCCAATTTCTCACATACCCCCGGACGATAGGGATCGATCACCACATCTGCGTTTTCAACCAAACGCAAAAAGGTCTCGACCCCTTCTTGTGTTTTCAGATTAACGACGATCGACTTTTTACCGCGTGCACTCACATCTTTCATGATGCGCGGATCCATGCCACCTTTGCGGTCAATCCTAATCACTTCCGCACCCATATCGGCCAGAATCATTCCGCCCATCGGCGCGGGGCCAATGCCACCCAATTCTAGGACCGTAAACCCATTCAAAGGACCCATAAGTTCTCCTTAGCGAGGTTGCATTCTGATAGCACCATCCAGACGAATGCACTCTCCATTCACGTAATCGTTTTCAGCAATAAATACCGATAAGTGGGCAATTTCCTCTGCTTTACCCAATCGCTGAGGATAACACACGCTTGCTTCCAAAGATTGATAAGCCTGCTCGGGCAGTGCTTCGAACAAAGGAGTATGAATTAACCCAGGCACAATGGTGTTGACCCGAATCCCGTAACTCGCCAGGTCGCGCGCCATGGGCAGGGTCATACCGACAACGCCGCCTTTGCTCGCACTGTAGGCTAACTGGCCCACCTGCCCCTCGTAGGCGGCAATCGAAGCTGTATTAATAATGACACCCCGACCGCCATCGCCGTTGATAGGCTCGTTATTCGCCATCTGCTCGGCTGCATAACGGGCCACGTTGAAGGTACCTACCAAGT
The DNA here is from genome assembly GCF_009910365.1 of Aequoribacter fuscus. Lineage (NCBI taxonomy): Bacteria > Pseudomonadati > Pseudomonadota > Gammaproteobacteria > Cellvibrionales > Halieaceae > Aequoribacter > Aequoribacter fuscus. Next base: position 1,750,466 of record NZ_CP036423.1, read on the forward strand.
TCACATTGATCACATTCATATACTGGTCGAGCGGGAAAACGCCTTTCTTTGATAAGGTCTTGACCGCATTCCCGATGCCCGCATAGTTATTGCAGATATGAAGAGCACCGAAGTGCGAAACAACCGCTGATACGGCTTCGCGAACCGAGTCTTCGTCGGCAACATTGACAGACCAAAACGCTACACTGCCTGTTGGGCACTGTGCAATAACCTCTAGCGCCTTCGTCTCGTTCATATCAAAAATCGCGACGTTTGCGCCCTTAGCCACATAGGCCTCGACCGTTGCTCTTCCAAGTCCCGACGCGCCACCCGTAACGATGGCAACCTTACCGTGTAATTCCATTGTTGACTCCTAAAAAGTTAGAAATTTCGTGTATTGAAGGGCACGTAGTCATCCGACAGGCAGTCACGAGAGATGATAATCTTCATGACTTCCGAGGTGCCGGCGTAGATGGGCGAGATGCGAGCATCGGTAAACTGACGGCTGATCGGGTATTCGTCCATGTAGCCCGCACCACCGTGCATCTGCACACCCAAGTCAGCGGCCGACACCTGCAGTTCGCTGGTCACCAATTTTGCTTTTGCAGCATCGACAGCACTCAATTGCCCCGCGTTGAACGCGGCAACGCACTGGTCAACATAGCTTTGTGCTAGGTCTAATTCTGTTCGCATTTCCGCCATTTTGAACTGGGTATTCTGATGAGCAGCAAGAGCCTTACCAAACACTTTACGCTGTCTCACATAATCGTAGGTCAGATCCCACGACAATTGCGCCGCAGCCAAATAGCCCACCGCGCCAATCAAGCGCTCTTCGGCCAGGCCTTCCATCAGGTAAATAAATCCTCTGCCCGCCTCGCCGAGTACGTTGGCCTTAGGTATCTTCACATCATTGAAGAATAACTCGGCGGTATCCTGCGCTTTCAAACCCATCTTTTTCAGGTTTCGTCCTCGTTCAAAACCCCCCATGCCCCGTTCAACCATGAAAATGGTCATGTGGTGCGGATTATTCTCTGGATCAGTTTTGGCTGCGACGAATACTAAGTCAGCGTTTATCCCGTTCGAGATGTAGGTTTTGGAGCCATTCAAGACCCAGTGATCATCATGCTCTACGGCCGTCGTTCTCATGCCAGCCAAGTCGCTGCCGGCATCGGGCTCCGTCATAGCGATCGCCATGATGCACTCCCCTCGAACCGCTTTGGGCAAGAACCGCTGACGCTGCTCTTCATTGCCAAATCGAGTCAAGTACGGGCCCACCAAGCGCGAATGCAAGGTGTTGTACCAGTCACCGCAACGTGCATAGGCGGTTTCTTCAATAATGACTTGCTCAAAACGAAAATCATCGTCGCCCATTCCCCCATAAGCCTCATCTGGCCAAACCATCAAAAAACCTTGCGCCCCAGCGGCCTCAAACGCTGAGCGATCGACTCGACCCTGATCTCGCCACGATTCCATGTGGGGTACGATTTCCGCTGCCAAAAATTTTCGATAGGCATCACGAAACATCTGCTGCTCTTCGGTAAAAGCTCTGGGTAACATAGTGGGTCCTCGTGGATTAGTTTCAGCCAGCGACAATAAGAAACACAACAAAAGCCTGCAATGACAAAGAAATACAGGTAAATTGACATAAACTAACAAACTGCCTCAGAAAAAGTTCAAAGCATGCTCAGAAAACTCTCCATATCGGTAGATTTTGTTCACGCAACGCTCGCTAACGCGGTCGCAGCCGGGCTTGATCCAAACCAGCTCCTGATCAAAAATCGGATATCCCCAAGACTGTTGCTAGAACCCGACGCACGCATCTCTATGGAGCGCTTTGCGGATTTACAAACCCACACGATGCGCGCTATGAAGGACGAAAGTCTGGGTTATCATGTCAGGCCTCTACCCCTAGGTACTTGGGCGATGATGTGTCATGCCACGATCGGTGCGGGCACCCTACTTGAGGCAGTTGAGCGACTCTGCCAGTTTTATCAATTATTTGATTTTGACATCCATTGCGACACGCGCAGTAGCTCCAAAGATACGTCGATTACGCTGCGACATTTATCGTCTGCCCCGAACAGAAACTTCTTAGATCATACGTTTTTGTTTAATTGTCATCGCTATCTCAGCTGGCTCGGGAACGCGTTTGTCCCGATTCATAAAGTCTGTTTGCAGGCTCCACAACGCTTCTCCCAGCAGGATTACCACCGTATGTTTTTGGGTGCGACCGTAAGCTTCGCCGAATCATCCACCCTGGTGTTAAGCCGCAAGGCTTTACTGGCAAACATCGAGCAGACACCGCTATCGCTTCGGCATTACTCTAGACACCCTAATCTAATCATGCTTACGCAAAGCCACGCCGCGAGCGGCTGGGCGGGCAAAGTCTACGGTATTCTTCGACGCAGCATAGACCAACCGCCAGAGCTGGAAAAAGTCGCATTGGAGCTGGGCATTCACACCCAAACATTACGCAGAAGACTGGACTCCGAGGGCACCTCGTTTAGTGAAATCAAAGCCTTTATGCGGCGTGACTATGCGCTCCACTTATTGGGAAAACAGGGCTTATCGATCGAGGAAATCGCTTACCGCACCGGATTCTCGGAATCCAGTGCGTTTATCCGAGCGTTCAAAACCTGGACTGGAGTCACCCCTTACACCTATCGCAAGGGGTTATAGTGCACAGCTACTGAGCATCTGCTAAGGCCAAAGTTTCCTGCAGGGTGCGCTTTACGAACTTACCATTCGCGTTGCGCGGCAAGGGATCGGACACGAACCAGACATGTCTGGGCACTTTAAAAGGTGCCAACTGAGACGCGACGTGGGTTTTTAACTCATCGGCACCCACAGCATGTCCAGGACGCAAGTAAACCGCGGCACCCACCTCTTCACCTAAGCGCTCATCAGGCACCGCAAACACAGCGCACTCTGCTACCGCATCATGCGAGAACACAGCGTTTTCCACTTCAGCGCAGTACACGTTTTCGCCACCGCGAATCACCATATCTTTGGCGCGATCCACCAAGAAAATGCAGCCGTCTTCATCTAGGTACGCGACATCACCGGTATGCAACCAGCCGTCGGTGATTGAGTCAGCAGTCGCGTCAGGCCGATTGAGGTAGCCCTTGATGACATTAGACCCTCGGACCCAAAGCTCGCCAACTTCACCGGCCGCGAGTGCTTCACCTTTTTCGTTGACGCATTTAGCCTCTAAGGTGGGCACAGCACGACCACAACTGGCGGGCTTTGCCACGAAAAAATCGGCGCCCATTGAGGTAATAATGCCCGAGGTCTCGGTCATCCCATACCCCGTGTTGGGCCTTGCAGTAGACATTTCTTGATCGATTTTGTGCACCAAATCGGGCTGCAAGGCGGCACCACCGCCACCCATGGTACTGAGACTACTTAAATCGTACTTGTGAAAATCAGGGTGCAAAATAATCTCGCGCGACATCACGGGCACCGCACTGAGGGCGGTAACTTTCTCCGCTTCTATCAAACGCATCGCTTCGACCACATCCCACTTGTACATGTGTACGAGTGTACCTCCAGCAAGCGTTGCCAAGTACGCGACACAATTATTGGCGGTCACATGGAACAACGGTGTAGCGACCAATGCAACGGGAGGCGGCGACGGTGGGCTGGGCTGTGCGCCTGCGATGCGGCGTAAAGCCTCACCCTGAACACCTGTCATGAAGACCATATTCAAGGCGTTCGCGATGCAGCTGCGGTGAGTTAGTTGAGCACCTTTCGGGCGCCCAGTCGTACCCGAGGTGTAGAATATACAAGCGTCTTGATCGCCATCGAGTGACGCCTCTGGCCAAACTGAATCCGCAGTTAGTACCTCACTGTAGGAGCTGGCGCACCCGAGATCAGCATCGGCGACACGAACTGCCACCACCTGCAAATCGGGAAACTGGCTGCGAATGCGCTCGAAACGCTCCAAACGCTCTTTATCCATAAATGCAAACACGGGTGTTGCATCGTTTAGCGCGTAGGTCATCTCGTCGTCGACCCACCAGGCATTCATACCAACGACGCTCGCGCCCATTGACACTATCGCCCAATAAATGAGCATGTATTCGGGATAATTACGCATTGCAATCGCGACGCGATCGCCCGGTTTAACTCCCTTCTGGTGAAGATACTGGGCTATCGAGCGTGTGATCTGGTGAGCCTGCGCATAGGTGATTCTTTCGTTCTCATAGACCAAGTAATCGCGGTTACCATGCGCTTCGGTTGCCTGCCAAAACGCAGCTAAGTTCGGGGGTGCCGTTTTAAAGTCTCGCTGCAGCGCACCGTGGATTTCACGGTTAACAATTTCAAAAGGGCCGCCCTCAGCAACCATTTCTTCCCAGACAGTATTTAAGACATCAAACACGATTATCTCCTATTTTTATTGTCAGCGAGCATACCTGCACCCTATCGCCCCTGCAATGCCTTTGCCCCGAATTCGCACTTTACCAAGCACCGTAAATCAATGCTAAACTCGGGGGCTTGCATAACAATAGGAAGCGGTATGAGCAATCACGATATCGATACAAAACGCTTGGGCGACTATCTACAAGATTACATTCCTGGGCTGGGCGACGACCTCCAAGCCGAAAAGTTTGCCGGCGGACAATCGAACCCTACGTTTAAGCTGACCAGTGGCGACCAGCATTTTGTATTGCGTCGCAAACCCAAAGGCGAGCTCCTGAAATCGGCGCACGCTGTCGATCGTGAATTCCGAGTCATCAGCGCCTTGGCGGGCACCGACGTACCGGTGCCCCACGCTTATGTCTTGTGCGAAGACGACGCTGTCATTGGCTCAATGTTCTACGTCATGGAATACAAGGAAGGGCGAATACTCTGGGATCCAACCCTTCCCGAAATTGAAACCCCTCAAGAGCGCGCAAGTATCTATGATTCCATGAACGCCACGCTCGCGGCCTTACACAACGTCAATGTAGAGGCCGTCGGTTTGAGTGATTACGGACGACCGGGAAATTACTTCGAACGCCAGGTCAGCCGCTGGAGCAAACAGTACCGTGCCTCCGAGATCGATACCATCCCCGACATGGAAACGCTAATGAAATATTTGGTGAACAACATGCCGCCAGATGATGGCTCGGTATCGCTAGTTCACGGTGATTATCGTCTAGACAACATGATGTTTGCCCATGACAAACCCGAAGTTATTGCCCTACTGGATTGGGAACTATCGACGCTTGGCAACCCGATTGCTGACCTAGCAAACCAGTGCATGGCGTGGATGCTGCCCTCAGAGGGGAGCATGCGCGGCTTGAGCGATGTCGACCGCGTTGCCTTAGGCATTCCCAGTAATGAAGAGTACATTGCTAAGTACTGTGAACGGACCGGCAGAACAGAAATTCAGAACTGGAATTTCTATTTGATCTTTTCTTTGTTCCGCCTCGCAGCCATTGTTCAAGGTATTCGCAAACGCGCTCAAATAGGCACGGCCTCGAGCGCCGAGGCAGATGCCCGAGGCGATTTGGTTTACCCACTGGCGGCCATGGGCGTGAGTTTGATCCCCTAAACCTACGCGGCTTTAACGACTCGAGGCGCGGGTCGACGCCGTGCCATTCTGGGCCTTTTCACGAGCACTTTGGGTTTGAGATCGCCAGACTCAAAGCGCTCGAGGATTTGCTCCATCAAGCGAGATATCCGCGTGCAAGTACGAATAGTCTCGACGTGGGGGAACGTGGCTTGCTCACCGGCCTGCATCAACTCCAGCAGTTCTTGCTCTGACATGTGTGCTAACAGCTTGGCCGGGTTGCGCCACTGAAATTTCGGAACGATGTTAACGTCACCACTATAATCTTGGTCAATCAAACTGTGAACGCCGTTAACCAACAAATTCAAGCGCGGCCAGCGATCGCCCTCTTTCTGGACAATACCACGATAAAAGTTTAAGACTTCACGCGACACCCCGACACCCAAATCGCCCAGCGCTTTTCGCAATCTTGAGCGATCCTCTGGCCCTCGCAGTTTTAGGAATGGCGTCACCAAGGGATTGATCATGCTCACAATAAAATGATTGGTACTGTACAGCCGCGACAGTCGCTTCGCGGGCAAATCGTCTGCGATGGAACCATCCACCCAGCGCCGCGACGGCAGGTAGGGTTGTGCTTCCCCGTGCACATTCTTAGCCATCAGCATGACGGGCGGAAAAACGCCCGGCACGGCGCAAGAGGCCTCAACCGCAGACCGAATAAACACATTGGGTGAGGTAATTGCATTTAACAGCCGCGACCGCTGATGCGGCTCTGCAGGCGCTACCGTGATACTTACTTGCCGTCCGGTCAAATGGTAGGCTTCCTGAAACGTCATATCGGGAATCAGACGCGCAATAATGTCCCGGAGCTCACTAATATCGATGCTCGCACCACCGCCGAACAGACGGGCTAAGACGCCAGCTTCTTTTTCTGCCTCGTGCCGAATCAAATTCGGGTCATAAAAACGCTCTAACGCTTTGTCGCTGTGCGTGCCGATGATGCCCGCCACTAAAGACCCGGCGCTGGAGCCCGATATAACGCGGGGCAGCAGACCTTGATCTAACAGCGTTTTCACTACGCCCATGTGATAAAACCCAAGAACGCCACCGCCACTGAGCATTAGGGCAGAGCGCCCATAGCAAATGTTGGCGCGATAAAAGAAATCGAGCTTTTCTTCCACGCTGATCACCGAATCATCGAGCTCAGCAAGCGTAACAAGGGCGTCGCTGATTTCTTCTATATACTGCTCGATCAGCGTTTTGGTGCCAAACTTAGAACGCTGATATAGGGTGTTGCGCCCCATCCCGCCCATATTGCCATGAATGCCTTCATTAAGCGTAAAAAGCAACCCGTGATAATCCTGTTTGACGCGCAAGGCGCGCAGTCGATCCAGTCGCAGCCGAATTTGAGCGAAGTCGTACAAGCTGGACTGATCGCGCTGACGCCACCGCAAAGCGCCAGATAGCTCATCGTGCCGTTGCGCCGCGCTCTTCCATTCGGGATAGCTCAGCGCGGTGGCAAGAGCCTCTTCTTGCGCCTTCAGCTCAGTTTTCTTCGACATACTCTTCTCGCTCTATTGGGCTTTGGTATCGTCTGCTCTGGCCGCTGCCTTGTAGGCATCAACCAAATGACGTTTATACAGTTTACCGTTATCCATCCGCGGCAACTTCTCCATAAAATCGATAGCCTTGGGCACTTTTATCGACGACAAACGTTCCTTAAGCCACTCTACCAGCTCGATGGCGACCTCGTCTGTAGCGTCGACCCAATTTTCAGGCTCAACAACTGCGTGCACCCGCTCCCCAAACTCTTCATCGGGCACACCAAAGACCGCTACATCTGCAACCAAGTCGTGATTGATGAGGGTATTCTCGATCTCTTGGGGATAAATATTTACGCCACCGCTGATAATGGTGAAGTGTTTACGGTCGGTAAGATACAAATAGCCTTCCTCATCGACGTAACCTACGTCACCTGTGGTCGCCAACGCGTCGTTCAAATACGCCTCGGCCGTTTTTTCAGGTTCCTTGTAGTACTCAAAGCGCGCTCCTAACGTAGCTGCAGCCTCAAAATACACCGTACCAACCTCACCCACAGGCAATTCGTTGCCGTCATCATCCAGAATGTGTAGCTTACCTGCGGTGACACGCCCCACCGAGCCTTTGTGTTCGAGCCACTCGGGGGATGTAATCAAAGTCGCCCCAATACTCTCACTCGCGGCGTAATACTCGTTAATGATGGGCCCCCACCAGTCGATCATTTGCTGCTTGATCTCAACCGGACAAGGCGCAGCGGCATGAATTGCAAAACGGTGCGTCGACAGATCGTACTTAGCCCTAATCTCGGCGGGCAGTTTTAGCAAACGCACAAACATAATCGGAACCCATTGGCTGTGGGTCACCTCATAGCGTTCGATCGCAGCGAGCGCGGCCTCTGCGTCAAACTTTTCCATGACGACGACAGTGCCGCCCATATCTTGCGTCATCATACTGTAGTGCAAGGGCGCCGCGTGATACAAAGGCGCGGGGCTTAAATAGGTTGTTTCGTCGCTAAAACCGAAAAACACACCCAGAGAAGCCCCCAATGGATGCGGGGAATCGTAGGCCGCATCAGGTGTTACCGGCAACACACCTTTTGGTTTACCCGTGGTACCCGATGAGTACAGCATAGCCGTGCCTTTGCTTTGATCATCGATCGGTTCGCGGGGCATTTGATCCAACACCTCATCCCACGACTCGTAGCCTTTTGCGATACCGCCGAACATGTAGCGGTGTTCGATACCACTGGCGACCTGCAACAAATCTGCCGCTTGGTCCCGCAAACGATGGCTAATGACGAAGACTTTGGCTTCGCAGTTTTGGAGTATGTAGGCGATTTCTTCCGCCTTTAAATGTGTACTTATCGGCGTAAAAATCACCCCACTTCGATAGGCACCCCAGCAAATTTCAAGAAAATGCGCATTGTTTTCCATCATCAGAGCAACGTGATCACCCGCGTGCACACCCAAAGTACGGAACAGTTGCGCCACTTGGTTTGAGTGCTGATCGAATTCTTCATAGGTGGTGATTTCGCCACTGTTGGCCATGATGACGGCTGGCTTTAACGGTGTTTGTTCAGCGGTTACTGAGATATGCGGCATGATCTTATCCTTATCCAATGTCTGAGAGATCGATAGCACAAGTGCTACGCGTCACGAATTTTGGCGGCAAGTACTGTCTAAAACTCGGCGCTTCTGATAACGTTTTGGTTTCTTTGCTCAGCCCTTAGCTTATGACACCGAGTGACTTACGACAACTGTGCCGAACAGGTAAATGGACAGGCCCCACTGCGGGTGTGTGCGATGGCTATGTGCAATGCAATATCGTCGCCTTGCCCGAAGCCTATGCGGCTGACTTCGCAAGGTTCTGCGCTCTAAACCCCAAACCGTGCCCCATCATTGGGCAATCGAACCCAGGCGAGACAAATGTGCCTTTGCTGGGGGATTTTGACATTCGCACCGACTGCCCAAAATACCAACTTTTTGTCGATGGCAGTCCAACTGCAGAACTACAAGACATCAGAGACTATTGGCAGGAAGATTGGGTCTTCTTTGGCTTGGGTTGCTCTTTCTCATTCGAGGACGCCCTACTCCAAGCGGGCATACCCTTGCGCCATATCGAACAGGATCGAAACGTTGCAATGTACAACACCAACATTGCCTGCCAAAGTGCCGGGCCCTTTAGCGGTAATATGGTGGTCAGCATGCGGCCTCTGAGCGTGGCGCATACCATTCGCTCGATTCAAATATGCAGCCGCTTCCCCGCCGTGCATGGTGCGCCGATTCACTTTGGCAACCCCAAAGACATCGGGATTGATGACATCAACAAACCAGACTACGGTGACAAGGTCGAGATTCGCGAGGGTGAGATCCCTGTCTTTTGGGCCTGCGGCGTCACACCGCAGCAGGCTCTGCGGGCCGCGAAAATTCCATGTGCGATAACCCATGCACCCGGTCATATGTTAGTCACCGATTTGCGCAATGCAGAGCTTGCGACCTTATGACACGACTTAAATTAAATTGCGACCTAGGCGAAGGCTATGGCGCTTGGCATCTCGGCGACGATGAACACATTATGCCCTTGATAGACCAAGCCAATATTGCCTGTGGATTTCACGCTGGCGACCCGAGTACCATGCTCTCGAGCTTAATGCTGGCTAAAAAACACCAAGTGGAAATTGGGGCACACCCTTCCTACCCCGACCGCGTCGGATTTGGCAGGCGATCAATGCGAATCGCGCCCCAAGACCTGTACAACGATATTCTTTATCAGACGGCAGCGTTAGCCGGCATGGCCACAACGCTTCAAACACAGGTCACGTACATCAAACCCCACGGCGCGCTCTACCATGACATGCTCAGCCAGCTAGAGACCTTCAAGGCCTTGCTACAGGTCGCAAAAGACTGCGCACTCAAACTGATGGTGCCGGCTGGGGCGACCACCGACCCGATGCGCGAACAGGCCGCTCATGTGGGCGTGGATTTACTGTTTGAGGCGTTCGCGGATCGTCGTTACACCAGACACAAGACTCTGCTTGCGCGATCACAACCAGGCGCCGTATTAAGCCAGTCTGAAATGCTAAACCAGGCTCGTCGGCTGATGACAGAGGGGCGAGTTATCAGCGATTGCGGCGCAGCGATAAACCTTCGGGCCGAAACCTTGTGCGTGCATGGCGACAGCCCTTCTGCCTTAGCAGCACTGACAGAACTTCGCGACTTGGTGGATCACTGTGTTAACTGAAGAGTCATTGAGATTAAGCAGACGCGTTGAAGAACTGCTGGTAGCGCACAATCCCCGAGGCATGGCTCGCCTTCGTCCGCAGCTAACCCCAGGCTACTGCGCTCGCGCAGCGCAGCAACTTTGGGAACATCGAAATCAAACAATTCTTATCGGCACAGGATTCCCTGTATCCAATACCTTTGAGACAGACGGGCCGGCTGGCGCAATGGCACTGTACGAAGCTCTGCAAAGCCTGGGCGCTGAAGTCTGGCTTGCAGGACCACCCGCATTAGCCGCTGTGCTTGCACCAACGCATCAAGTATTAGCGCTGCACGCAGCACACGCCAGCGAGCAGCAGCGACACTGCGAAGAAAGTTTGGGGAGGATCAACCCCGACTTGATTCTCGCGATTGAGGTCCCCGGAGCCGCGGCAGACGGCCATTATTACAATATCCGAGGCATTGACATATCAGCGCAGTGTGGCAATTTCGAAAGTTTTATGAAGACCCAAGGTTGCCCCACGATAGGCATTGGCGACGGTGGTAACGAGGCGGGCATGGGGAACATCGACGCTGTCGCCGCGGATCTACCCATAAAGCAAGCGGTGGGTCGGTGTAACGAGCTCGTCATTGCCGACGTGAGCAACTGGGGAGCCTATGCCCTCGTGGGCTTCTTGGGTCACTGGTCGGACAAGCCGTTTTTACAGGATCTGCGGCACAGACCTTTGTTAGAATGGCTGACCCAGCATGGTGCTGTCGATGGTGTCACCCACAAAACCACTGCGACCGAGGATGGACTGACATTGGGTAGCGGCAATCGTTTGATTGATGCGCTAATAAACATTTTTAGCACAGAGCAGGACTCCTAATGACACAACCTGAACTCGCGTATCTTAACGGTCATTACCTACCAAAAAACGAAGCGCAGATCTCGCCCATGGACCGAGGCTTCTTGTTTGGCGACGGTATCTATGAAGTCATTCCGTGCCACAATCGCAAACCGATTGCACTGCAGCGGCATATCGATCGTTTACAGCGCAACTTAAGCGCAATCGGCATAAAAGCAGGTCATGACGACAGCCACTGGGCCGGCATTATTCGCACGCTTGCACAGGAATCACCCACAGAGCATTGTGGCGTTTATCTGCACATTTCACGGGGCACCGCAGCGAAGCGTCATCACACTTACAGTGACGGTCTAAGCCCAACTCAGTTTGCCTACAGTTTCCAAATACCTGCGCCGCCCTCCAGCGCCAACAGGCCTAGCATGGGCCTGAAGTTAAAATCTCAGGAAGATCTTCGCTGGCTGCATTGTGATGTAAAAGTCACCGCACTGCTGGGTAACGTTCTGCACTACCAATACGCCGTTGATGAGGGTTTTGACGAGGCCTTACTGTATCGGCCCTCAGGAAAAATCACGGAGGCCTCCGCCAGCAATGTGTTCTGCGTTAAAAATGGCGTGATTTTTACCCCGGCTTTGGACAACACCTTATTGCCTGGCATTACGCGAGGCTTAGTCATTGATGTCCTTCGAGACCACAGCAAGATCACCGTCTTAGAGCAAGATCTTGGTCTGCAGGATTTTCTGGACGCGGACGAAGTATGGCTGAGTTCTTCCACGAGAGAGCTGGCGCCGGTAACCCAAATCGACGAGCGCGTCATTGGTAACGGAGAGATTGGCCCAATGTGGGCACGTGTTATTGATCTGTTCCAGCGGCACAAATACGAGTACGCATGACACGCCCAACCTTCGCTTATATCGATATTGAGGCGCTTCGCGCCAATGCGCTATGGCTAAAGCAGCACTGCCTCGGCAGCAAACTCATGTGTGTCGTCAAAGCCGACGCTTACGGGCATGACCTTAAACTTATCGCGCCCGCTCTGTCCAACATCGCCGATGGATTCGCGGTGGCTCACTGCACCGAAGGTCTTGAGCTAAGAGCCATCAACCCAACCGCACCGATTTTAGTGCTTGAAGGCACCTTCGATGCCGCTGAGCTCAATGCGGCGTATCAACACGACTTGACCGTCGCACTCACCAACACGTGGCAAGTACGTGACTATCTGGCTCGACCGCTCGATCAACGACCCACTGTCTGGGTAAAAGTCGATACCGGTATGCACCGCTTGGGCTTATCAGAAACAGAGCTCAACGCGCTGTGTCGCGATAACCGCTTACCTCAGGATACTGTTCTGTTTACGCACTTCTCGGACGCCGATACCGATGCTGAGAAGACCGCCTTACAGCTCGCCAGACTGACTCGTTTGGGGGAGCGCCACAAGCTCATGATGAGTGCGGCCAACTCACCGGCCTGCCTTATGCACCCTAATACGCATTTGGACTGGGTAAGACCGGGTTACTCACTCTACGGAGGAAGCCCGCTGGCGCATATCGAGGACAACCTGCGGCCGGTCATGAGTGTTTACACTCGTATTCACAGTATCCGATCGCTGCCTGTGGGCGAATGCGTCGGCTACGGTAGCACTTGGTGCGCCGAGCGAGCGTCAAAAATTGCTACCCTACCTATCGGTTACGCCGATGGGTACCCAAGATCCATAAAGAGTGGGACCAAGGTCTGGCTCCACAATCAATTTGCCCCAGTGGTCGGTCGAGTCTCAATGGATTTACTAACGATTGATGTGACCGACATACCTGCGGCAAAAGCGGGCGACTTGGTCGAAGTATGGGGCCAACACATGACGCTTCATGCCCTAGCCAACCACAATGAATTATCCGGTTACGAAATCATGGCGCGCATTCCGAAACGCTTACCAAGAAGCAGCGACTGGTTGCTATAAGTTTACCCAGCTGCTGAGTGCCGGCAACAAAAAGCGCGTGCCATCTCCAGTCTCGAATACGGTGCTTTTTTCACGGATTTCAATGATTTTGATGCCGCTAATTTGCTGCCCCTCAGACCACCATTCGCGGTTTATCATCACCTTGCTCACGCCTGGGGATTGGTAATCGTGCGCACTGTACAACAACGTCGGCACACTATTCCTGGCCTCGTCGCTTAGAGAATCGAGCAAGGGTAAGGCGCTTGCGAGTGCCGCATCGCGCTGACTGCTCGCCAACAAGCTTTGTGCGCGAGCGAGCAGCTGATTCTCGTCTATGCCAGCGGGTGTCATGTTCGCTTTAGCTGGCACACTAAGCTCAGACTGCGATGGCTCCTGGGCTGAATTTGTGGCGTTTTGCATCGAACTCTCGGGCATCTCAGACTCAACAGATCGCTGAGTAAAACTCGCTCGCTCTGCTCTGGCGCGATCGTACAAAGCCATAAGAGCCTCTGAAGGCTCAGCCGACGTCCGCGTCTCTGCTGAATCAGCGCTGCCAGACGCCGCCGGATTTGCATTCGATACGGCATTATGGATCACAGGCGTCGGCGTGGGCTCAACGACCACGTTACCATCAGGGGTGAACGCTGTGCTGACAAACCAGACCGTCACTGCACTCCCGATTGCTGCTGCAAGCACAATACTCAATGCCCACGATGATACCGAAATCGATGGAGGCGGCCCTTGTGTGGTGACCATTTCACCATTAGCCCGACGATGCGCATCGCTTACAAGAGACATAGGCTACGAATCTCGCCAAGCGTCTAATACGCTAGCGGCAGTCGGTCTTTCATTCATCTGCGCAGCCAAAGCAACCAAGGTCTCACGACCGACCATACCATCCGTTGTCAAACCCTGCTCCGCCTGAAATTGAATCACCCGCTCATGCAGGGCTTGGGTAAATACCTCGTCCGCGAGCACCTGATTAGTCCTGTCGTAGCGCCCAAAACGTTGAGCTATGTCGACTACGTCCAAACCGATTGAACCCAACCCGACTGCCGCGTCAAAACTCATCGGAGGACGCCAAATATAAAAATAGTCGCCCGTCCACAGAGCTGCTAACTCATCAAGTTCAGCCTGCACACCACCGTCATCCGAGACCAGCGTCACACTGGACACTCGCCCATTATCGAGTCGCACAGTATCCACGAGCACAAAGTGTCGCTCGCGCAGAGGCGTCAGCAAATGGAGGATAACCGGCCGGTTTAAGCGGGCAATACTCTGCCAATCCCCCTGTGTGGCCTCGACACAACGCAACAGTGCATCGTTGGTACAAGCTTGTCCGTAGCCATCATAGGCACGCCAAAGCACTTGCTTCAATTGATTAAAAGCACGAATCGGCATCGGTTCAGCCTTGGCTACGTCAGCGTCGTTGAGAGGCTGGGTCGAAGCTTGTGGTGACGAGCTTGCGACACTGACGTCGCGCTGAACCCAATACCAAGTCAGTACCGCTACGAGGACTATTGCCCCCGCACCTGCTAAGATCGCCCAAGGACGCCTCGAAGACGCGGCCTCATCGGTCCGCACCTGAACCTCCCCATCCGTTTGCCACAATTCTTGAGCCGCTAAGTGCGTCAGCTTTTTGTCGGCACTGCGCTTTTGCTTGGCGAACAAGGCGACCAAGACGCGATCGCACAGCAGGTTGATTAGTCTAGGGACCCCGCCGGTAAGCTCATGAATCGCGCGAATGCTGGCATCACTAAAGGGGCTTACACCAGGCGCCATTCCCCCGACTGAGAGGCGGTGTTCGACATACTCGCGCGTCTCGTCAAGCGTCAAGGCGCCCAGTTTATAGCGGCCCGTGATCCTCTGATTCAGCTGCCTGAGCTCTGGTTTATTCAGCTTTGCCATCAGCTCAGGCTGACCGATCAGTACAATTTGTAACAACTTCTGGGTGTCTGTCTCTAAATTAGTCAAGAGCCGAACCTGCTCTAGGACATCCAATTCAAGGTGCTGTGCTTCGTCCACCATCAAAATACTGCGTCGGCCTTGCTCATGATTTTGCAGCAAGAATGCACGCAGCTTGTCGGTCAACACCTTCAGACTGGCGTCTTCGTCCACGGCGATACCAAAGGCATCGCAGGCAGAGGCTAAAAACTCTTGCGACGATAAGGCAGGATTTTGAATCATCGCGATGTCGGTCGTGTCTGGCAGCTGCGCCAAAAAATAGCGGTTTAATGTGGTCTTACCGGTACCTACCTCACCTGTCAGAATAACGAAACCGCCCCCAGCGACACCGTACAACAGGTGTGCGAGAGCTTCCTTGTGACGTGAACTTAAATACAGGTAGCGCGGATTGACCGCGATCGAGAACGGCGCGTCAACCAAACCAAAATAGTCAAGATACATACACTACCTCAATGCCAGATTCCGCCATTATGCCCCAGGCGCAAGGAGAGGAAAACAACCGGTCACCCAGCCTTGATCTTACCCAAGCGCTCAAGGGCACTGTCACACCATAGCAGTATCGATTCGGCATCGCGAATACCAGCGTCTAGCACAAGTGCAACACCTTTCATGCGCGTACTCAACTCCGAGAAATTCGCGTAGCTTTTTTCACGGATGCGACAGTACAAACTTAAATTTCTCTGCACGTGCTCACGACGCTCTCGCACCTCATCGATCAGAGCGGCTAGGTTGTCCTCTGACAAGTTGTAGAGTTTGATAAACAGCTCATCTTTGGCAAGCCTGGGCTTGGTGGTGTTATGCACCCATGCCTGCAAGTGTTCGAGGCCTTCATCGGTAAGACGATAGACGGTTTTATCCGGGCGCTTTTGTTGCGATATGGCGCGCGAGGTGAGGAAGTTTTTCTCGCTGAGTGTCCTCAACTCTCGATAAATTTGTTGATGCGAGGCCTGCCAAAAAAAGCCAAGACTGGTGTCAAACCGCTTGGCCAGCTCATAGCCAGTCAGCTCGTCATCTAAAACAGCGGTCATGATGGCGTGGGCAAGCGACATGTGACGATTAAAACTCCATTTATCGGTAGACTCATTATGCAATTTGTTGCATAGTTGAGCAAATTCTAAAACCACCTAGGAGACAGGCCATGAGTTTACCCGCAATTTTGAAGGACAAGGTACGCATTCCAGCCATTGCGTCGCCACTGTTTATCATCTCCAACCCAGACCTCGTGATCGCACAATGCAAGGCGGGAATGATCGGTTCATTTCCGTCTTTAAATGCGCGTCCCCTTGAAGTGCTAGATCAGTGGTTGACTCGCATCACAACAGAGCTTGCAGAACATGATGCGGCTAACCCTGACGCTCCCGCGGCGCCCTACGCAGTCAATTTGATTGTGCATGGGTCTAACGACCGATTGCAGGAAGATTTAGCGCTGTGTGTAAAACACAAAGTGCCGGTCATTATTACCTCGTTAGGCGCCAAACCTGAAATTAACGAGGCCATCCATAGTTATGGCGGCGTCGTATTGCATGACATTATTAATAATAAATTTGCCCGCAAAGCGATTGAGAAAGGTGCGGATGGCCTTATTGCCGTAGCCGCCGGCGCGGGTGGGCACGCAGGAACCTTGTCACCTTTTGCCTTGATTCAAGAAATACGCGAGTGGTTTGACGGTCCACTGTTATTATCAGGGTCAATCGCGACCGGAGACGCTGTGCTCGCAGCGCAGGCCATGGGCGCAGATATGGGGTACATCGGGTCAGCTTTCATTGCAACCAAAGAAGCGAATGCCGACGAGGGTTACAAGCAGGCGATCGTTGATTACGCAGCGGATGACATCGTCTACAGCAACCTATTCACCGGTGTACACGGCAATTACCTTAAGCCTTCCATACGCGCCGCAGGCTTGGATCCAGACAATTTGCCCGTGAGTGATCCGTCAGCGATGAACTTCGGGTCGGGCGGTAACACCGACGCTAAAGCCTGGAAAGACATTTGGGGCTGCGGTCAGGGTATTGGGGCGGTTAAGTCAGTAGAATCTGCGGGCGACCGCGTAGCACGCTTGATCAAAGAGTACCAAGCGGCGAAAGCCCGACTGGCTGCACTCTAAGGCGCATCAAGACCACAGGGGTGATATCGTCACCCCTTTTTTTATCTGGGCCAATAGCAGTTCCGCCGTCGCAATTGCGTCGACCACAGCGTTATGCCCCTGGTAATCGGGCAGATTGTATCGCCGTCGACTCTGGGCCAGCGTCAAAGCCCCACTCTTTGGCACTTCAGTATGACGCTCGGATAAGCGTTTCTCGTTTAACAAGGTGTCCACATAACTTGGCCACCAAGGTGCGCCAAACGCATGCTCAACGGCACCATTCAAAAACGCCAAGTCCAAGCTCGCATGGTGAAACACAGGTAAAAAGCCGCGAGCATCCGTCAGCAATTCACACAACACATCATCAATGTTGTGTCCCATCTGAAGTTCACAATCACGAATCAAATGAATGGTCGCGCTCTGACCGACACTCGCACCACTCTTCACCAAACGATGCTTCGCACTGTGCATGTCAATGCATTGCTGAGTTAACTGAACCCACCCGACACTGAGCAACTCATGCTTTGTAGCGTCAAGCCCCGTCATTTCACAATCAACCACAATAAAGCCCTGATAGTCGCTGATCTGTGCGCCCTTCCCCTGCGCCCAAAAATCTCTTAAGCACTGTCCTGCGCGAGGCTCGGCTCGTCCTCGTCGCCACAGGGTTCGCCACCGGCTCAGCATTAGTCTAAACCCGAGCGGTATCGCAATTTGATAGCGCTCTGCGCCTCTTTAATAATGGTGAAGGCGTCTCGCAACTGCTCTTTTCCTATCGTACCTAGCGCTCGGGGGTTGATGTAATTACTCGGTGCCTCACCGGTCGTTATTAAACGACATTGCTCATCAATTCGAGCCTGCTGCAAAGTATGCAGTGCGTCGCTTAAATTCCGCGCTGTTTTTATTTGCAGCACGCCGACTTTGGCTAAAGCCGTGATACGTTCGTCGGTATTTACTTGAGGCAAGCCATGCGCCAAGGCATGCAGTCGAGCAATATCCGTGATGGGGAGAATACCCCGTTTTTTAATGTTCACCGACTCTTTGTGCTCTCCATCGTGTTCTACGATGAAGCGCCGAAAGACCCCTAAGGGTGGCGTGGCGGCGAGTGCGTTAGCAGCAAGTGCCGCGATAAAAATAGTATTGCCCTTGGCCTCAGAGAGCATGGTTTGCTGCAAGCGCTCTGCCAGACTTTGGTCTCCGTACACCCCGCGGATATCAAAGAATATCGTCACGCGCATTAGGGCATCCTCTGTCGGCGTTCGCGTCCACCTCGCCACGGTCTCTTGCCACTGCTGTAAACTCAACCGCCACTGAGCGTTCTTTGCCATGATATTACCGGGACAGTGGCGATAACCCACGCGGGCTAGTCCATCGCAAACATAATGGGCCACATCTCGATACCAATCTCGCTGCGATTCTGGGACGCTATCATCGATGACCATCCCATTGTCTTGATCGGCACCAAGCAACTGCTCACCCCGCCCCTGCGACCCAAAACCCAACCAGCAGTAGGGACCAGGCGCGGGACCATACAGCACCTCAGCTAACTGCAACAATCGGATAACCACGGCATCACTGATTGCTGTGAGTAAGCGGCTCACATGTTGGGACTTTAGTCCAGATGACGACCAAGCAACCATGAGCGATGGCAATTGGGCCACCATTGTCGCAATCGCCTCAACGGAGTCCTGCCGCCCAATATGTGTGACCAAGTAGACTGGGTCATCCTGTTTAGCGAGCATCAGATCAGAGGTCGTGACAACACCCACCAAACAATCCTCACTGACCACGGGAATGTGGTGCACCCCGAGCTGCGTCATGGCAAGCGTGACGTCAAAAATGGTTGCCTGCGCATTTAAAGTCTTCGGATCCGTGGTCATGATGGCGCTAATGGGTTCCAGCACATCAAGCCCTTTGGCCACACAGCGGACCCGGAGATCACGATCAGTCACGATTCCGCATAAGGTCTCGCCCTCGGTAATAAATGCTGAACTGACTCTCCGCTCGGACATTAACTGCGCGACGTGCTGTATTGGTGTGGCGGCAGCGACCGTCAGCAGAGATTTCGCCATAATGCCAGCAATCGGCGCATTCATCCTGTGAGGAACGGGCTCATACCGCGCGGCTCGTCGCAACCGCCGACTGCGCTGGGCCGAAAAATAGCGATCAAAATGCCGTTGCTCCTTGCGCAGCGCCTGATAGGCGCTGGCAGGCAAGATGTAAACAAGAGTATCCTCAATGGCTTTGGCACTTACCTGAAGATTTGTTGCGTTAAGCCCCTGAAGACTGAAACTCTCCCCCTCGCCCAAGCGATCCATCAACGAGCCATCTTGATGGAATAAATCAACGGCGCCTGAGCGCAGAATCCTTAAACCGACTTCCTCGTCGTCGTCAAAAAGCTCGCCCTGTGGGTGGTAACAAATTTGGATTTGCGCCGCGATCGCAACCAGTCGATCCGATGCTAACGAGTCAAATGGCAGCGTGCCACTCAAAAACTCAAGAACGGGATTTAACAGCGCGGAGTCATCTGCCATACAGCCGCCTAATCGCGCCCTTGGGGTATGCTACTTAAACGTTCAAAAAATACTGTATCGAGTTTCGCAAAATACCGGCTACCGCGAATCTCAGCGACAAAAAACAATTTCTCCGCTTGATTCTCATTCACCGCATAATGCCAAGACTGGTTGGAGGCATCATAAGGCGCCTCTTCTGGTTTGGGCGGATTGATATCCTGCCCTAATCCCAGCATGACCCGCCCACTGCTCTGGTTACTCGTAATTTTTAAGCTCAGCGTGTCGTTAGAGGTTACTGGAGTGATGTGAAACTCTATGTCACCGTTCTCAAGTGAACACTGACCGCTGGCGTACCGACAGTTACTTTTCGCAACTAAAGGATAACTCTGACCCGGGACTGCTCTTTGCGGAGTCTCGGCTCCAATAAGCCCGACTGCGTACCACGCGCCAATCGCTAAAACCGGGGCCACGAGTAACGCGACAACGACATGTTTATTGGTAAAAACTGACATAAGTATTCCTAAAAAAAACGGGCAGTGAACTGCCCGTTTTAGATTCAAAGCACCCGCGCCACCTTAGTGGTCTTGGGCCAATCCTGCGCCTGCGGGCACGCGAATATTTTCGACTAACTCTTGCACATCGTCTGGCACTTCTTTCGTCACGCTAGACACAGCAAAGGCTACTACGAAGTTCACAATCGCGCCAACACAACCAAAGGCGTTGGGCTCGATGCCCATAAACCAGTTGGGTGACATGCTTCCCAAGAATTCAGTACCTTGGATAAACATAATTCCTTTGTGCTGGAACACGTACAGCAAAGTCACACCAATACCCGCTACCATACCTGCAATGGCACCTTCTTTGTTCACGCGCTTGCTGAAAATACCCATCATCAGCGCAGGGAAGATCGACGATGCGGCTAAGCCAAACGCCAGAGCAACCGTGCCAGCAGCAAATCCAGGAGGATTAAACCCGAGATAACCCGCTCCGGCAATCGCCGCTGCCATTGCCACGCGTGAAGCCATCAGCTCCTGCTTTTCATCGATGTCTGGTGTCAACATACCTTTTAACAGGTCGTGCGAGATCGCTGAAGAAATTGCGAGTAACAAGCCGGCAGCCGTCGACAACGCCGCTGCTAAGCCACCTGCAGCCACGAGCGCGATGACCCAATTCGGCAGCTTGGCAATTTCTGGATTAGCCAGAACCAATATATCGTTATCTACCTTAGTCAATTCATTCGTTGCTTTATCCGCGCTGTATTGAATAAGACCATCGCCATTTTTGTCGGTATAGCCCAGAAGACCGGTTTTTTCCCAGTTCTTGAACCACTGAGGACGCTCTTCGTAAGCCAAGTATTGACCGGGCTCTGGTTCAACCGTATTCATGATGTTGTAACGAGCCATCGCACCGACTGCAGGCGCCGTTGTGTACAGCACAGCAATGAACACCAAGGCCCAACCTGCAGAAGAACGCGCATCGCGCACTTTCGGTACTGTGAAGAAACGGATGATGACGTGAGGCAAGCCCGCGGTACCCACCATCAGTGACAGCGTGTAAGCAAACATGTTCAAGGTCGATATCCGTACATCCGTGGTGTACTCCTTGAACCCCAGTTCGGTTACCGTCTGGTCGAGTCTATCGAGCAAAAAGGTATCGGTGCCACTTAAGGTACTGCCCAGCCCTAACTGAGGGAAAGGATTACCTGTCAGCTGCAAACTAATGAAAATCGCCGGAATCGTATACGCCAGAATCAAGACACAGTACTGAGCGATCTGCGTATAGGTTATGCCTTTCATACCACCGAGTACCGCGTAGAAAAAGACAATGACCATACCGACTAACAGCCCCGTCTCGTAGCTGACCTCTAAGAAGCGAGAGAAGGCTACGCCGATACCTTTCATCTGACCGATGACATAGGTCACTGAACAGATGATGAGGCAAACAACAGCTACCGCGCGCGCAGCTCTAGAATAGAAGCGATCACCAATAAACTCAGGTACGGTGAACTTACCGTACTTGCGCAAGTAAGGGGCTAAAAGCATTGCCAAAATCACAAAGCCACCGGTCCAGCCCATTAAGAAAACCGAGCCACCGTAGCCCATAAAGGCAATCATGCCCGCCATCGATATGAATGAGGCTGCCGACATCCAGTCAGCTGCCGTTGCCATACCGTTAGCGACAGGGTTAATACCACCACCAGCGACGTAGAACTCTTTAGTTGAGCCAGCA
Organism: Aequoribacter fuscus; assembly: GCF_009910365.1. Taxonomy (NCBI): domain Bacteria; kingdom Pseudomonadati; phylum Pseudomonadota; class Gammaproteobacteria; order Cellvibrionales; family Halieaceae; genus Aequoribacter; species Aequoribacter fuscus. The sequence continues at coordinate 1,772,264 of NZ_CP036423.1, forward strand.
CGCGCCCAGATCGCAATCCCAATGTAGAGTGCGAAGGTGAAGCCTACGACAATATACGTTAACGTTTGTAGTTCCATGGCGTTAATTCCTTATTCTTCTTCAACGTTAAATTCACGATCTAACGCTGCCATTTTTTTGGTGTAATAAAAAATCAAGGCCACAAAGGTGTAAATCGAACCCTGTTGTGCAAACCAGAATCCCAATTTGTAACCCCCCAATCTGATCTCGTTCAAGGCATCAAAAAGCAAAATGCCGCAGCCGTAGCTAACGATAAACCAGACCACCATAAGCTTGACCATCAGCGACAAGTTGCGCTTCCAGTAAGCCTGAGCTTGATCATCGGTTAATTTGGACATGAATATCTCCTTGTTGTTATAAACCCGACCGACTTGATGTTACCTCTCAAGCCGGTCGTGCGCTGTTAGACCTTAGTCTTAGAAAGCATACTTGACCGATAGCTGCAAACGATTCATATCGCCATCGCGGCCATCTTCTAACTCCTTACTGGCAAACAACAGTTCACCGCCCAACATCAATCCAGGCGCTGGTAAATACTGTAGGTTCGCGTGGAACGACTGATACTGTTTTGCCAAACCGCCGGCAGCGGCGTAATCAGACATCGAGGGGTTATCAGCGCTTGCGACAGAAGCAGAAAACACGCTGCGCCACTCAGGGGTCCAATAGTGCTCGTAGGCGAGCGTTAATGCGGTTTGATCGATGGTTTCGATATCCCCTTGGGCATTCAGGTAACCGTCGTTAAAGGCATTCAAGCCTAAGTAACGACCCAAGGCAGAGCCATAATTCAACATGTATTTGAGGTTATTCTTGCCCTCGGTAACCACCTTACCCGCCAAGCTCAAACCGTACCCCATGGCCTTATCGTTCTCGCCCTCGAGCGCCAAATTACTGCGATCTTCATACTGAAGGGTACGCATGACACCCGCTAGTGAGTACGAATGGCTGCCATCACCGCCGTTGTAGCGAACCACGATATCGGGCATGGCTTCAGCGTCATCTAAGCGCGTACCCGTCAAACTATTCAAACGCGTCGCCGGATTCTCCAGAGCAAACTGATAGTTCCCGTTCGTCCAACGGATCATCGGCTGACGATTAAACAAAGTGCCTACCGGGCCAACAAAGTCTAAGACACCGGGTAAGGCACCCACGTTAAAGAAGGTCGACCACGTTTGACCTGCCAGTACCGATTTCCCAGGCTCGTAATCCCATTTTACGAACGCGTGACGCAAGCGCGGATTCCATGAATTAGAGATCCTCTCATCCCCTGCACCACTGAGCATAAAGTCCATTTCCACATGGCTCGAGATGGTGCCCGCGTCGGCGGGCGTTTTGGTTTTAAAGAATACCCTAGAGGTCTTGTTGTGAATGTTGGTGTTCGTGTAACTGTCGGTCTGCGCGCCCGGCCCCGACACAGGAATAAGCGATGCCACCAAAAAATCATCGATCAGACGATTACCTGGCTTACCCTCCTGATAGGTCGTGGTAATGCTGTCTAGCTGGATAAAGCCGCCGTAATCAAACTCGGTGTTCGACAGTTTGCCCTTCATAGAGTCTAACGTGGCGACCGCGGTTTCTAAGCCGCTCGCTGTTTCGCTCGCTTGAACCTGTGTGGTCTGCAAGGTTTTGGCGTTTGCGTCAGTTTGCGATTGCGTCGCTGCAAGCATGGCTTTCAACTCCGCAATTTGAGCTTCCAAAGCATTGATACGCGACTCGACGTTCTCAGCACCACCCGATGCCAGCACCATTTGAGCGCTTAGCAACGGTACGCTTAAGGCCAAAGCCAATCGTTTTTTATTCATATTCTCTACCCCTTTTTTGGTTGTTGTTACCGCAGGAGGCAGTTTGCAGGGCATGAAAGACCGACGACTATTAGACCTTAGTCAAGTTTTTAGCGAATTTAGACCAAAGTCGACTGCGCGAATTAAGAAAGACGCTTACACTTCACCCGTCGAGTCACTCTTTGATTCGATGACATAGCCCTTGGTGGCAATGCCACCAGTTAGCCGGGACTTGCTCCCGGCTTTTTTATTGGTAGACTTTGGTGACTCCCGAATGACTGGCTAGGGCTAATGACAATAAAAACCATATTAATTGCCGACGATCACCCGCTCTTCTCTGGTGCCATTGGCGGCATTCTCAAAGATTTGCTACCTGACCACCAGATTTTATCAGCACCAGATGTTGATTCCCTGCAAAAGGTGGCTGAGCGCGAGACGGAGCTATCCCTGCTTTTACTCGACTTAAACATGCCAGGAGCCGTTGGATTTTCTGCCTTGTCATGGTTTGTCGGTAATTTTCCCGCTACCCCGGTTATTATGATTTCAGCCAATGGGCACAGTACGACCGTTCGAAAAGCCTTGGACTTTGGAGCCGCTGCGTTCATCGAAAAATCAGCGGATAAAGCAACAATCGAACAATGTGTGCTGGCGGTTTTACACGGGGAAACGGGGCTGCACCCGAACCTGACAATCAGCTCCCGCCCGACACAATTGGAAACGATCGACACGGCCGCCGCGATCGCATCGCTCACACCGCAACAACTCAAAGTCGCATCTATGCTCGTAGAGGGATTACTCAACAAACAGATTGCCTACGAGTTGAATGTCAAAGAAGCTACAATCAAAGCGCACATGACAGAGATCATGCGCAAACTCGGTGTGTTTTCGCGGACTCAAGCTGTTCTTGCCCTGAGTCAATTAGCCGCTGAGCAACCCCAAGAGCACGCTCCGTAATGCGGGCCAAACGGCGGGCAACCAAGCGTTAGGATTTACTCAGTAACGCGGATACCAGGGCTTGCAACCGTCCTACATTTACGGGCTTGGGCATAAATCTGAACCCAGCCTCTGCGACTGCTTTGCGCACAGAATCTGAATCATCGGCGCTGATTACAACCACGGGTAGCTGCTTATCCAAAACACTCAACCACTGTGTAATGACATCGACACCCCGAGTGCCGTCGTCCAAATGATAATCCACTAAAGCGACATCAATGCTCTGTGCAACGGGAGCAGGAAGACTCATTAATTCCCGTTCGTGAGTGAGGGTCGTGACCTGTAAACCCATGGCGGTAATCAATTGCTCCATACCCGCAACAATCGTCTGATCATTGTCAAGGCACAGCACCCGGCCCGAGGCAGTGCGCGGCGCCAAGGATTCTGTTGTAATGGCAGGCGCTGTCGTGCTCGGCGTAACCACAGGCACAAGCACACTGAATAACGAGCCTCTTCCCTCTTCGGACCTCATATCAAGCTTAATATTGAGCAAATCGCAGTAACGTTGAACAATCGCCAGGCCCAAACCCAAGCCATCGTCCTGACTCGCGTCCCCTCGCCCTATCCGTTCGAACTCCTGAAACACTCGGGCCTGATCGGCGAGCGAAATGCCACGACCTGTGTCCCAGACTTGAATTTCTGCGTGAGCGGCTCGTCGCCGCACACCAACCAACACTTTGCCACGATCGGTATAACGGATGGCGTTACCAATAAGGTTCTGCAGGATGCGTGTGAGCATCGCCGGATCAACCCTAAGCCAAAGTGTTGAAGGCACGCACCGCAAGGTCAGCCCTTTTGATTCCCCAATCGCTTTAAGCTCGGCGAGTACAGGGCTGAGCACATCGAGCAAAGCCACGTCGACGACTGCGGGTTCGTGCCTACCAGAATCGAGCCGACTGATTTCTCGAAGATCCGTGATAAGACGTTCCGCCCGCCGCAAGGACTGATCAATGTGAGTGACCAAACCCGGATTCACTTCGCCACCTTGTGACAGATTTTGCTGCAAACTTGCCGTAAATAGTCGCGCTGCATGAATCGGTTGCAACAAATCATGACTGGTCGCCGACATGAAGTGCGACTTGCTGCGCCCAGCGTCACGCAACTGCGATTCGACTTCGGCTCTCAAGCGATTCTCTTTGCGCAATTGGGTGTTCGTCTCGAGCAGCGTCTTCGTACCGGAGGCAACCTCGGCTTCGAGTGCGACTCGCGTATCCTGCAACTGTGCCAATAAATCGTGATAATCAGAGACTTCGATGTACGTTGTCACGAAGCCGCCCTGTGGCAGCGGATTTCCGCGAATATCGATCACTTTACCATTCGGTAGCGTTCTCTCAATCCTGTGAGGGTTGCCTTCACGTAACCAACCAAGCCGCTTCTCGATTTCGCTGTCAATGTCGCCCTCTCGTGTATTTAAGATGCCTCGTTGTGCATTAAAGCGATAAACACGTTCGATTGGACAGCCCGAGTATAAAAAGCGTGGCGGATAATCGAACAGTTCCTCATAGCGTTTATTCCAAGCAACCAGTCGTAGTTCAGGGTCTACCACAGCAATGCCTTGAGTTAAGTTTTCTACCGCACTCTCCAGCAGAGACCGGTTAATACTGTTGTGCTTACTGGCATCGGTCACCATTCCAGCAAGATCTTGAAATGCGAGCTGTTGTCCATACTCTAGCTGTTCCATAGCTCGGTGTGCCGATGCCACGCCAATGATATCAGCCAATATGGATTCGACTCGTTCGACCACAAATTTTGGCGCACGATCTCCGGGCAGAAGACGTTGCTCATAGGCACTCTCAAACTCCCGCCATAAACTCTGATAGGCATGATCGCGCAGAAACGGCGTCAAGAGCGCCTGAATCTGACTCACCCTGACTAAGGTCAAGGAAAAATCCAGCTGAGTGGCATCCCGCTCGGCTTCCGGGAAAAACAAGGCGACCTGGCGTTTGTCCGAGGCAGCCATTGGCAAAAGCAACGACAGCAGTATCAGCGTGACTAGGTTAAAGCCCAGACTCCAGAATGTGGCATTGGCAATAACCGAGCCCAAATCGAGGTTTAGAAAGCGCGACGGCGACAGCCAAGTCAAACCCCAAGGTCCGGCGCTAAGCCACTCATACTGCCCAGCAAATACGAAAGGTATGACGCAAGTGTAAAACCACAAAGACAAACCCAAACACATACCCAGCATTACGGCGACGCCATGCGCCTTGCGCCAATACAAGCCGGCAATTAAACCGGGAGCCACCTGCGCTGCCCCTAAAAACGACATAAAGCCAATCGAGGTCAACCACGTCACATTCACCAGCACCTCTGTAACCCACCACGCGGCAACCATAATCACCACGATCAGTAAGCGCCTGACCCGCTTTAAATTATCGCCCAAGCGCAGCAGACTCGAAGGCGTGCCGGCGCTCAATCGCATCAGTGCAGGCGCCACCACTTCGTTGGTGAGCATAATCGATAAACTTAAGGTTGCGATAATCGCCATGGACGTCGCTGCTGAGATACCACCAATAAATGCCGCGGTGGCCACCCAAGGTGCGTCGAGCGCGAGCGGGATCATTTGCACCCATGTATCAGGGCTGACTTGCTGATTCTCCCCAAACAATATAGTCCCCGCTTGACTGATCGGAATAACCAGCAGCAGAAAGCACAATAAATACAGTGGGAACACCCAGCGACTTAAACCCACTCTAGTGCCTTCTTGTAGTTCCACCACGCTGACGTGGAATTGTCTTGGTAAACATAAAATGGCTAACGCGCTCAGCAAGGTTTTGGCAATGAAATCGGCATCTAACGTTGCTGACTGAAGCGGGGGCATAAAATTGGGGATCGGATCTAAGGCACTGTCTTCCCCCAAATAGTCAAGCGCAAAAAATGCCACCACCAAAAAAGACACCAGTTTTATGAGCGATTCGAAGGCAATAGCCGACATAACACCAGCGTGCCGCTCACTGCCATCTAAGCGTCGAGCGCCAAACAGCACTGTAAAAATTGCCAATAGCCCCGCAATCAGTGGGACACTTTGCGTGTCCAATTGTTGGAAGGTTTGATCGGCAAAGTGCACATTGATCATTTGCCATGCTTGAGCCAAGGCTTTGAACTGCAGGGCGATGTAGGGCACCACCGCAGCGACAGCAACCACCGTTACGATAAGCGCTAAAGAAGGTCGCTTTCCAAACCGAGCCGACAGGTAATCGGCCAACGATGTGACTCGCTGCTTTCGCCGAGTATCGACCATGCGTTTGAATACCGGCCAGGCCAAGATCATTATCAAGATTGGACCGAGATAGATCGGTGCGTGCGCCCAAGCGCTGGTGTTAGCCGTGCCCACCGCGCCATAAAACGTCCAAGAAGAGCAATACACACCAAGCGAGAGTGCATACACCAACCCGCGAATGGTCTTGCCAGACAATAGCGAGCGGCCAGCCTCAACTCGGCGATCCGCTAGCCAGGCCACTAAAAACAAGACAAAGATGTAGGCGATACCAAGCGTCGCTAGCAGCGTTGGTGAAATCATTGCTTCCCCTTTTTTTATCAGAGAAGCATACCTCAGGAGCCGCGAGCTAGGAACTATTGGTCAGCTTAGAAGAGTAAATGCACACCAAGCCAAGGCATAAGACAGCAGTCCATAACCGACCAGTAACTGAAGTGGCAGCTTAGCACTACCGCCTTCGCGGTAGAGCGTTGCTAGCGTCGAGACGCATTGTGCCGCGACCGCGAAAAACACCAGCAGCGCAACGCCAGACGCCAAAGGCAAACCGCTCTCTTGAACTCTGGTCGCCAAAGATACCACGTTCTCGGTCGCATCCTCGATACCGTACAGCGTCCCCAAAGTACCCACAAACACCTCGCGTGCCACGAAAGACGCTAAAATCGCGATACCATACTTCCAATCTAAGCCAAGTGGTTGGAATACAGGTTCGATCAAACGGCCCGCCCAGGCTAAATAAGACTGCGATAAATCCTGTCCTTGATTAGGGAAATAGCCTAAAAACCAAATTAACATGGTAATCCAAAAAATAACGGGGCCAGCCTTCTTAACGAAATACCCCGCACGCTGGATAGCGCCTCTCAGAATAGATTGCCACGAGGGTAGTCGATAGGGTGGCATCTCAAGCACGAAAGGTGCATCTTGCTCTTCGTCCGGCGTAACCCGCGAAATTGCCGCTGTCACCAGCAAAGCAGTTACAATCCCGAATAAGTAAATGCCGAACATCGCCAAACCCTGTAATCCTAACAGACCACCGGCTATTGACTCGTTGGGAATAAAGGCCGCGATCAGCAGCGCATAAACCGGTAAACGCGCCGAGCAAGGCATCAAGGGGATGGCCATATAGGTGAGCCAGCGCTTGCGGGGCGATTCTATGGTACGTGCCGCGTAAATTGCCGGAATGGCGCACGCCACGCCACTGAGCATAGGCACGAAACTCTTACCCGTTAGCCCAAAAGCATTGAGGGGCCTATGGCAAATCACCGCCGCACGCGCGAGATAGCCAGAATCTTCGAGAGTACCGACCACCAAAGTCAGCACAAAAATTTGCGGCACAAACACTAAAAAGGCACCCACACCGCCAAAAATTGCGTCTCGGACGAAATCTGCGGCAAGTTGATTGCCGATATAGGGCACTATGCCCTCGGCAGCCCACCCCAGGGAGGCTTCGACGGCATCCATCATCGGAGCAGCCCAAGTGAAAATGGCCTGGAACAGAGAGAACATAATTACAAAAAACGCCAATCCACCACTGACTGAGTGTAAAAAGAAATCATCTAAGCGGCTATGGCTTTTGAGTAGTAAGTCGCCTTTTGGTCCGTAAGTGTGTGCGAGCTGCTCGGCCCGATTGCGCTCCCATCCCTCATCCCTAGCAAGCAAGTTTGAGTCTGCTGCTGGAGTGGTCAAGTTATCGGAAGATAGCACCTGCTGCAGGCGCTCCAACCCGAACCCAGATTTAGCGGATACGCCAATCACGGGTGCACCTAATTCTCGGCCCAGCCCATCGAGATCGAGCCTAAGTTTGTGCTTGTCCAGAATATCGACCATGTTACACGCCACCACGAAGGGCAGGTCTGCGGCGACACAAGCCTCACGCACTTGAAGGGCAAAAAATAAGCCTTTCTCCAGGCGGGTGGCGTCGAGTACGCAGAGCACGGCTTTCGTCTCATCGATCTTCTGAATGGCCTGCTGAAATGCCTTGACTGCGATTTCCTCTTCGCCGGAAATGGTGTGCAAGGAATAAACACCTGGGAAATCAACCAACTGTAAGGTGGCGTCAAAACTGGCTCTCCCCGTGTGGGTACTGACGGTAACGCCAGGAAAGTTTGCCACTTTCTGCTTCAGACCAGTCAAACGATTGAACAACAGGGTTTTACCCGAATTGGGGCTCCCAACCACTAATACATCTTTCATCACGCCAATCTCTCTACGTAAATTGCGCGGGCAACAAGTTTGTCCAAGGAGTACACCGCGTTATCAACACGGTACAGTTTAGGCGCACCCAGACTTGGGGCTGCAGTGCAGATGACCTTCGCGCCAGGACGAAAACCCAGCTCGCGGAGCCGACGGCAATAGTGTTCGGCAAGTGCGTCTGAATAACGTGCAATCAGCACGGTATCCCCGCGCTGTAACTGCCACAATGAAAGGGACTGTTGATCCAATCTAAACCTCGAAACGGCACACGATAGACGCCGAACATTAACAGATTTAAATGCAAATGGTAATACTTATCATTTGCAAAAACCAAGGTCGCGGGTGTTGACTACAGCCGTCCCGATTTGACCACAGCATCGGCTAAGCCCTCTAGCGCGCGCTCCGTATCTTCCCAGCTAATGCAGGCATCGGTGATGCTTTGACCGTAGGTCAACGCCTGCGTATCGATAACATCTTGACGCCCGCCGACGATATTGCTCTCAATCATCACTCCGAAAATACTGCGGCTACCTCGTGCAACTTGTGTTGCGATATCGTTGATGACGTCCATCTGACGCGCAGGATTCTTTCTAGAATTGGCGTGGCTTGCATCAATCATAATGCGCTGAGGTAGACCTGCTTTTATCAGCATTGCTGCCGTATCATCGACCGAGAACATGTCATAGTTGGGGTGCTTACCACCCCGCAGAATGACATGACAATCTTCGTTTCCGACGGTTTGAAAAATCGCCGAATGGCCTTGCTTTGTGACCGACAAAAAATGATGAGGGTTAGAAGCTGACTTAATCGCGTCGATGGCAACTTGAATGTCTCCATCCGTAGCGTTTTTAAAACCGACGGGGCATGACAAGCCTGAGGCCAACTCTCGATGTGTTTGGCTCTCGGTGGTGCGTGCGCCGATTGCACCCCACGAAACCAAATCAGCAATGTATTGAGGACTGATTAAATCTAAATATTCGGTACCGGCCGGCAACCCGAGTTCGGCCAACTCTGCCAACAGACGTCGCGCTAGGCCCAAACCTTTATTGATTTTGAAGGTGTTGTTCAGGTCCGGGTCGTTAATGAGGCCTTTCCAGCCCACGGTCGTTCTAGGCTTTTCAAAATAGACACGCATGACCACCTCAAGCTCGTTGGCATAGCGTTCACGCAGCGCTAATAGACGGTGGGCATAATCCATCGCCGCTACTGGGTCATGAATGGAACACGGCCCAACAACCACGACTAAACGAGGATCGTCATCGTTCAGCACGTTGTGAATGGCAGACCGAGCGCGTGAAACCGTGTGTACGGCCACCTCGGTTGCCGGGATTTCGGCTACCAGGGCCTCTGGCGCAACCAGTTCTATGATTTTATTGATCCGAGTATCGTCCGTGGTGGTCATTGAGCTTCTACCTCTTACTTTTTCTGCCACATCAGTCTGTGGCCTTAGTTAAATCATCCAACAAACCTTCGGGTAGCAGGGGTTCTGTCATCTCCCCAATGACATTCCTGACCACCAAATGCGAGGCCATCCACGTGTGCAAACACCGAATTCGGTCGTCCGCCTCAATACCCCCAATCCCGCGCGACTCAAACACGTTCGCAAAGGCTGAATTTGCCACTTCCTGCGCCTGCGTAGACGTCCACAGTCTCTGTCTCAGCGCTTGGTGTGCTCGATGATCCCGCGCCATTCGCGCCGCTATTGCTGGATCAGCATCCACTTGAGACTGCAACGTGGCTATCGCCCCGCCCGCCTCGAGTCGATCTAACACCAGGTTAAGTTCCGGATCCGTTAGCCAAAACGTGGTTGGAAATGGTTGTTTGCGAACAATAGGGGCAACTCGGATAACCACGGGGCGATCACCGCGCCAAACCGCGACGCCCTGCAAACCCTGCGGGGATCGCCCTATTTGTTGGGCAACAATGGCTTCAATGTTTGTTTGTAGACTCACAGTAAACACAGTCTTATATGCGCTAAAAGCGCGCTAGCATAGCAGATACAGACCGTGCAGACAGTGATTTGCGTCATATTTGCCTACGCTAATGCGACTCATTGCAATTGACAGCAGGTCCCTGACCACCTACTCTGACCGCGTTCTTGGTGCCTGCCGCCCTCTCGCGGGCTGGGTAGGTTAAAAGGGAAGTCTGGTAAGAAATCCAGCGCTGCCCCCGCAACGGTAATCAGCCCCTGCTGTAAGCCCGATACCTGCCGGAACAGCAACCGATGGAGCGGAGGGCTTTCCATCAGGGTTTCTCGTTAGCACCGATTAGGCCTATGACCCCTCCCTCAATCGCCGTAAATTTTGGCATTGAGGATACACGATGTTTACCAAAAAAAGCGCTTCTTGCGCCCTGCTTCTTGCAAGCTGTAACGCACTCGCGTCGAGCACCACAGCTTTGGAAGAAATCGTAATAACCAGCTCACGGGTCCCCGAGCCCTGGAGTGAGATCGCAACCGCGATCACAAAGCTGTCTAAAGAAGATCTCGATTACTACGGGCACTTATCGTTAGTGGATGTCCTACAATACCAGCCATCTATGTCGGTGACACACACCGGTGGCGCGGGCAAGGCCGCGACTGTTCGTATTAGAGGCGAGGAAGGATACCGAACCCTTGTGGTACTTGACGGTATCCCTTTAACGGATACGTCAGGCACACAACACAGTCCTCGGCTAGAACACCTAACGACACAAAGCCTCACGTCGGTGGAAATTTTACGCGGCCCGCAAGGACTCATGTACGGGGCGGATGCTGGTGGTATTATTTATTTGAGCTCGAAACCCAGCCAAGCGGGATGGAGCAACACCGTATCTCTTGAAACCGGACGTTACAATCAGCAATCACTGTTTGTCAAAAGCGCGATCAGCGGTGAGCATGGGCACCTACAGGTAAGTTGGCAGAATAGCTCACTGGACGGATTCAATGCCTCGACTGCGGATACCGCGACAAAAGATTCTGACGGCTACGATAACGACACAAAGCATCTGAGCGGCAGCTGGCAAGCATCCAACAACCTGCAGCTCAGTGTCGTGCACCGGACCACCTCAGCGACCAACGAATACGATGCTTGCTACAACGCGAGCTTCCAAGTGACCCATGACTGCTCCGACCAGTACGACAGCGAAGCTCACCAAATTTCCGCAAACTATACCGGCGATAACGCAATGCATCGGCTCAGCTACAGTCAAAGTCAGACTGACAAGGCTTTTTACAGTGATAAGGCCTTTTCCTTTGGCGCTAGGGGTAAGTTGAGGTCACTTGCATGGGCCAGCAAATTGGATTTGAACGAGCGCATTCATGCGGTTGTTGGTGCCGATGCCGATCAATCAGAACTCAATGACGGTAGCCTGACCCGACAACGCGATCAGCTCGGCGTGTACGCCGAACTCAAATGGGCCCCAATTGATACCCTCACGTTAGCTGCCGGTGCACGGACTGATGACAACGACGACTTTGGGCGTCACAACTCGATTCGACTCACGGGCACTGCCGTGCAACCACTCAACGATAGCGTATTAAAATACAAAATTAGCTATGGTACGGGCTTCAGAGCCCCTAGCCTGTACGAAGTCGCGTACAACGCGGGGCCATATGCCTATGGTCTAGCCACGACGACTCAACTCAAAGAAGAACGCAGCGCGGGCTTTGACATTGGGGTTGAATGGCTCGTCAACGCAGACCTTCATGTTCAGGCCACCTATTTTCGGCAGACCGTAGAGGACGAAATTTTCTTCGATTTAGAGGCTTATACCGGCTACTTACAAGACGACGGTGAGGCATTGGTATCGGGGCTCGAGCTGAGTGCCGACTGGGCGGTAACGGAAGGCTTGACCATAGCAACCAATGCAACAATGATGAACAGTGAACGACCAGACGGCAGTGCTCGAATTTATCGTCCCGATAACCAAGCGGCGCTATCCGTCCGCTACAGCCATCCGCAGCACAAGCTTTCTGGTCAGGTCGCCATGCAGTACCGAGGCGATTCGCGGGGCATAGTGAATCAGTCGATCGACGGGTATACTGCATTGAGCTTCAAGTTACAGTACGCCTTGACACGCGATCTTAAGCCCTACCTGCGCGTAGAAAACGCGCTAGACGCAGATACCCGTGAAATCCCCGGTTATTACGCCAGTCGCGCGGCAATTTATGCCGGCGTGTCCTATCAATTTTAGAGGTCCTTATGTCTGAACAACGCGAGCAAAAGCACAAAAAGGCGATGCAGAAACAAAAAGCATCGGTCGACGCGAGCATCGCCCTAGCGACCGAGGAACGGGGTATTGCGCTGTTGTTAACCGGAGATGGCAAAGGCAAATCGAGCTCAGCCTTTGGCATGGTAATGCGCGCTTTAGGATACGACCAAAAGGTTGGCGTTGTTCAGTTTATTAAAGGTGTCATCTTGTCTGGGGAAGAAATGTACCTGCGCAAGCACTGCCCCCAGGTAGAGTTTTATCAAATGGGCACAGGATTTACCTGGGACACTCAAGATCGAAGCGGTGACATTGCAGCCGCCGAGAGAACCTGGGCGGTAGCGAAAAGCATGCTGACGAATCCAGCGTTTGATCTTGTCATCCTCGATGAGCTGACCTACATGCTGTCGTTTGACTACCTGAATCATGACGAAGTGCTGACAACCATTTCCCAACGCCCTAAAGAACAGAGCGTGGTAGTCACTGGCCGCGGCGGTGGCAAGGCATTACAAACCATCATGGATACCGTATCGGAAGTCAAAGAGATCAAGCACGCCTACACGGCTGGGATCAAGGCTCGTCACGGTGTGGATTACTAAACGAGCACAGCCGACAACACTGCTGATACTGGCGATACTATTGCTTGGGGCCGGCGTTGCGGCTCTGTTTACCGGTACTATTGATATTGGTCTTGCGTCTCTTTTCGACACCGCTCGACCCGATCACCAGAGTGCCCGGCTCATCGTTATGGAACTTCGGCTTCCAAGGGTACTGTTAGCGGGGCTGGTTGGCGCCATACTGGCGCTCGGTGGTGTTGTCATGCAAGCCCTATTCCGCAATCCCTTGGCGGACCCTTCTCTGATCGGCGTCACCGCTGGAGCCTCGCTGGGTGCCAGCCTTGCCATTGTCCTGTTCAGCGCCACTGGCGTGGGCTTGATGTCCCTCACGACCGTCAGTGTCGGCGCCTTCGTTGGCGGTCTAGCCGCCAGCTATCTGGTGTATCAACTGGCTAAAAGAGGCAGCGAATTCTCTGTGAGCACCATGCTACTCGCGGGCATTGCGATCACGGCTCTGGCGGGCAGCTTGGGCAACCTCATGGACTTTTTCGCCGATAATGCCGCCCTGCGGCAAATTTCGCTGTGGCGCATGGGCGGCCTGGACTCAGCAAATTTTGAGCGCGTAGCGGTCGTAGCAGGACCGGCCCTTTTGTTAATGGCAGCGGCCTTGCATTACCGCAAAGCACTCAATGTTATGTTACTTGGAGATTCACAGGCGCGTTATCTCGGCATCGACGTCTCGAGCGTTCGTAACTCGCTGATCATCGCCGTAGCAATTGCGGTATGCACGTCGGTTGCGATGGGGGGCACCATCGCCTTCATCGGGCTCATTGTTCCGCACATGGCGCGACTCCTCTTCGGCCCGAGCCACACACGGCTAATTCCTGCCGCCAGCGTGTTGGGGGCTTTTCTGCTTATCTGCGCTGATACGATTGCGCGCACGGTACTCGCGCCAGTGGAATTACCGGCGGGAGTGATCACCGCTCTGCTTGGCGTACCGTTCTTTCTGTATCTGTTGAATCGTGGTAGGACGCATGCCTAATCAAACGGTCATTTCAGCATCCGAAATCAGCGTCGCGATTAGCGGCAAGACACGCTTACACAGCTTATCCGTTAATCTCTTTCCGGGCGAAATCCTTGGCTTGATGGGGCCTAATGGCGCAGGCAAAACCACGCTACTCAGAGCTCTAATCGGTGAGCTAGAGCCAACCACCGGCCACGTGAGGCTGCAAGGAAAGGCGATGCATGAGTGGCCTTTGGACGAACGCGCTAAAATCGTAAGCGTGATGCCTCAATACACACGACTTGATTTCGATTTCAGTGTCGACGAGGTTGTATCGATGGGCCGAAGCCCTCACAGCACAGGGCAGGAATTCGATCGCTCATGCATCAATCGAGTGCTGGATGTTTGCGGCTTACAGGCACTTCAAGATCAGCCTTATACGCATCTATCCGGCGGCGAACAGCAACGCTGCCAATTGGCTCGCTGTCTGGTGCAGATCGAGCAAACGACAGCGGCATTAACCGGTTGCACCCTGTTGCTTGATGAGCCTTTCAGTAGCATCGACATCGGCTACATTGATACGATCAAATCGTATTTAAGAACCCTGGCTCACCGGGGTTTGAGTATTGTAATCAGTCTGCATGACGCCAACTTATTGGCCCAATTGAGTGACCGAATGTTGGTTTTAAACGAAGGGTACTGTGTGGCAAATGCCAGCCCCGATGAGGTCATGAGCCCAGCTCTATTTGAGGACGTGTTTGGCGTTTCAGTGCACGTAGTGTCGCACCCCACGACTAAGACGCCCTGGACTATTCCCTTATGATATTTCGTTCTCTGATGACCGCCGCAATAACAGTCGCTTGTTACCTGTCAATGATATTACCAAGCGCTCACGCAAGGGTTGAGGTCATTGACGACACGGGGGTAGTCGTTGTTCTCGAACAACACGCGCAGCGTATCGTATCGCTTTCACCGCACATCACCGAGAACCTATTCGCAGCGGGCTTGGGCGATCGGATCGTAGCCACAGTAGCGCACGCGGATTACCCTGAGCCAGCCAAAGACCTGCCCCGAGTCGGGGGATACAACAGTCTGAACTTAGAGGCTCTAATCCAGTTACAAGCGGACTTGATCATCACTTGGGGTAGCGGGATCAGTTACGAATCGAAGGCAAAACTAGACGCTCTCGGCATCCCTATTTACGTCAGTGAGCCCAAAACGCTGGAGGACATTCAAGAAAACATAAGGGACTTCGTTAAACTTGGAGGACTTGCTGAGCAGGAAGTATCGGTTCTCTACACATTAGACCGAGTGCTTGCTGAGTTTCCTCGACGCAAGGCGACGGCCACCGTGTTTTACCAAATATGGAACGATCCTATTCAAACCTTAAATGGCCTGCATATTGTCAACGACGTCTTCTCTCGCTGTGGTTTATACAACGTCTTTGCCGAAGCCCCCAGTGTCGCGCCGACGCTGAACGTCGAAAGCATTATCGCTGCAAATCCTGACCTAATCGTTGCGAGCGGTCTTGGCAACGAACGTCCGGCGTGGCTCGCGCGGTGGACACACTATCGCAGTATCAACGCGGTAAAAAATAATGCCTTGTATGCGCTTGACCCCGACCTAATGCAGCGGCCAACGCCGCGCCTATTAGAGGGGCTTGCACAGATCTGTACCTGGTCTAGTCAACTTCACGAGTCAAACCCAGACGCTCACTCACCGTTGCAGTAAAGACGACATCTGTGCTGCTATTGAGTGCAGTTTCCGCACTGTCTTGCACCACACTGATCACGAAGCCTACTGCGACCACTTGCATGGCCACATCCGCCGATATGCCAAACAATCCGCAAGCCAAGGGAATCAGCAGCAGGCTCCCAGACGGAACACCACTGGCACCACATGCCGCGAGTGCCGCGACAATACACAAGAGCAAACTGCTCACCAGTCCAACCTCGATACCCAATGTGTTCACCGCGGCTAAAGTCAGCACCGTTATGGTAATCGCCGCGCCCGCCATATTAATGGTGGCGCCCACGGGTATCGTCACGCTATACAGCGAGCTGGGAAGTCCAAGACGTTCAGACAAGGCCAAGTTCACCGGAATATTAGCGGCAGATGAACGCGTGAAAAATGCGGTGATACCAGAGTCTCTTAGACAGGCTAATATCAGGGGGTAAGGGTTTTTCCTCGTCAACAAGCCTACGATCAGTGCGTTAACGCCGAAAGCCACTACCAGCATAGCGGCGACCAAGAGCAGAGCGAGATTGAGGTAATCCATCAGCGCATCGACGCCAACTCGCGCCACGGTCACGCTTACCAACCCAAAAATTCCGAGCGGTGCAAGCTGGATGATCCAGCGTACGATTTCAGTCAGACGTTCGGATACCGCAGCGAGGCCATGACGAAGACTTCCGGGAGCACTGCGGAAACTCAGGCCAAACAACACTCCCCAAACGAGACAGGCGAGGAAATTCGCTTCGATTAAGGCTCTTATGGGGTTGTCTACCATGCGCCGGAGAACATCGGCCAGCACAGCAAGCACCGAACCCGGCGGATTGCCATCAACTGCGCTCAGCAAATGTAGCTGCTGAGGAAATGCCACACTCAACAGCAAGGCCACGACCGCCGCTCCAACGGTACCTAACAGATACAACAACAACGTAAGGCTTATCGCTGGACGCGACGTTTGACTGCGCTGCAAATTCGCTAGGGCCGAGGTCACTAAAACCAATACCAACATCGGCGCGATAGCTTTCAGTAAACCCACAAATAATTCACCGAGAATTCCGACCTGCTGTCCAAGATCGGGAGCCAACAGACCCAACACAGCACCGACAATAACGCCCACAGCGATGCGAAAAACGAGACCTTTAGAATCAAACAGCGCCATAACATCCCCTAAAGCAATAATGACCGCGAGCATAACACAGGCCTGAAACAATACGCATGAGTGTAGCGATTTTCCTCAGATCTGTTAGTGTTGCTCCTTTTGGGAGAGGACTTAAATAATGAAACCAGAAACCATTGCACTGCACACAGGCTACGACGGCGACCCAGCGACAAACGCCGCCACAACACCCATTTACCAAACGACGTCTTATACCTTCAATGACACGCAGCACGGTGCGGATTTGTTTGATCTGAAGGTTCCGGGCAACATCTACAGTCGCATCATGAACCCCACCAACGCTGTTCTTGAAGCACGCCTAGCCGCATTAGAAGGCGGTGTTGGTGCGCTCGCGGTAGCCTCTGGCATGGCGGCGATCCGCTACGCTATCGAGGCGATCGCTGAGGTTGGAACCAATATCGTGAGCACGTCACAACTGTATGGCGGCACCTACAATTTGTTCGCACACACTTTTCCTAGGCAGGGCATCGAAACACGTTTTGTGGCAGCCGACGATTTCGATAAGATTGCGTCGCTCATTGACGAGAATACCCGCGCGCTGTTTTGCGAATCAATCGGCAACCCAGCCGGCAACATTGTAGACATCAGGCGCTGGGCCGATATCGCGCATGCGGCCGGCGTACCGTTGATCGTCGATAACACCGTGGCAACACCTCTTTTGTGCCGCGTGTTCGATCACGGCGCCGACATCGCGGTTCATTCATTAACTAAATACATCGGCGGGCACGGTACAACGATTGGCGGCGCCATTGTCGACTCAGGAAGGTTCGACTGGGCTGGCAACAAAGATCGCTTTAAAATTCTGAACGAGCCCGATCCATCGTATCATGGCGTGGTGTACACCGAGGCTTTGGGACCCGCAGCCTTCATTGGCCGTTGCCGTGTTGTGCCCTTGCGCAATACCGGTGCTGCGCTGTCGGCGCAATCGGCTTTCCAGATCATGCAGGGCCTAGAGACACTCGCCCTTCGAATGGAACGCCACTGTGAGAACACCGAAGCGGTCGCAGCGCACCTCGAGCAACACCCCGCGGTCGAGTAGGTTAACTATGCCGCGCTTCCGGGCTCTCCGTATCACCAAACGTGCCAAAAAATTTGTGGAGGTAAGGCCTCGGGCATTCTTAGCTTTGGAATTAAGGGTGGTAAAGAAGCGGGGGCTAAGTTCATTGATGCCTTGCAGCTCATTCTGCGCTTGGTAAATATCGGCGACGCAAAGTCACTGGCTTGCCACCCCGCCACTACGACTCACCGCCAGTTGAATGCTGAAGAACTCGCCTCTGCCGGCGTAAGCGAAGCAATGGTGCGCTTGTCCATCGGCATCGAACACATTGATGACATCCTGGCCGATATCGACCAGGCGCTAGCGGCTTCTCAAGCGTAACTCACTGCCATAAAAAAAGGGGCGCCAACGGGCGCCCCTTTTTTGTTCTCAGACCGAGAGGTTAAGAGAACTGGTTCATCGTATTGTCTTTACCCGATGCTTTCAGGGCGGCCTCACCAGAGAAATACTCTTTGTGATCATCGCCCATGTTTGAGCCTGCCATATCTTGGTGTTTGACGCAGGCAATACCGCGGCGAATCTCTTGACGCTGAACGCCACGCACATAGGCCAACATTCCTTCTTCACCAAAGTACCCTTGCGCTAGGATGTCAGTTGACAGTGCCGCCGTATGGTAAGTCGGCAAGGTAATCAAGTGGTGGAAAATACCTGCTTCACGTGATGCATCCGCCTGGAATGACTGAATCCATCGATCTGCCTCAACGGCCAACTCTGAATTGTCATAATCAACGCTCATCAATCCGTTGCGATCGTAAGCCGACAGATCTTTGCCCTCTGCACTCCACGCATCAAAGACTTGCTGACGGAAGTTTAGCGTCCAGTTAAATGAGGGGCTGTTGTTGTACACCAGCTTCGCGTTTGGAATGACTTTGCGAATTTCGTTTACCATCCCGCCAATCTGCCCAACGTGCGGCTTCTCGGTTTCAATCCAAAGCAAATCAGCACCGTTTTGCAGGCTGGTGATACAATCCAAAACACAACGCGCTTCACCTGTACCCGCTTTAAAACGGTACAAGCCGTTGGGCAGACGAACAGGTCGCACCAAAGCGCCGTTCTGCTTCAAGATAACATCGCCCTCGTTGACGTCATCTGCGCTCATAACAGGTTCGACTTCTAAGAAGGCATTGTATTTTGACGCCAAATCACCCGCTTGAGTACTGACCGGAATCTTCTGAGTCAAGCCGGCCCCCAAGGAATCGGTGCGCGCTACGATGACGCCATTGGGTACACCCAACTCTAGGAACGCGTAACGTACTGCATTGATTTTGGCCAAGAAATCTTCGTGAGGAACGGTCACTTTACCGTCTTGGTGGCCACACTGCTTGGCATCTGATACCTGGTTCTCGATTTGGATTGCACAGGCACCCGCTTCGATCATTTTTTTGGCGAGCAGGTAAGTCGCTTCTTCGTTACCAAATCCAGCATCGATATCGGCTACGATTGGCACTACGTGTGTTTCGTAGTTATCGATCTTGTCCTGAGCTGCTTGTTCTGCTGCGGCATCACCCGTGGCACGCGCTGCATCTAGTTCGTGGAACAGGTGGCCCAATTCACGAGCATCAGCCTGACGCAAAAAGGTGTACAGTTCTTCGATCAATGCTGGCACTGAGGTCTTTTCATGCATTGATTGGTCGGGTAACGGTCCGAACTCCGAACGCAAGGCAGCGATCATCCAACCCGACAGATACAGGTAGCGCTTGTTGGTTGTGCCATGATGCTTTTTAATCGCAATGAGTTTTTGCTGTCCGACAAAGCCGTGCCAGCAACCCAAGGACTGCGTGTACTGACTGCTGTCTGCATCGTACTCGGCCATATCCTGGCGCATTATATCGGCGGTGTAACGCGCGATATCCAAGCCTGTGCGAAAGCGGTTCTGCACCGCCATACGGGCAGCATACTCTGGGCTAATGGCGTCCCAAGTTCCTGCCTGCTGACCGATAAGATTAGCGAATTGTTCTACGGTTTCTTTATATTGGCTCATTGTTCACCTCTGCGGTTGCCGGTTGAGTCTGATCTAGGTTTGGCCTAGCTGTCTTGTTCGAGACATGCTAGGCCGGCAGAGGGTATAAATAAAATCAATAGATTTGATTTTTAGTATTCACAGAATGAATTCAAAGCTCGAGCCGGTAGCGCCTAACTTTCGCTGCTAGGATCAGCAATCCGATACCGACGACGACACCCGCGACCTGCTCGGGCCAAGTCGCTTGGAACATTTCTAGCATAGAGTCATACTCGTCTCCGCCGGGTAAGCAACGCGCCACTCGCTCGGCTAGCCAAGAGCTTCCCAACAGCCACCGTTCCGCAAAGATAGCGCCAGCGGGAAGGCCAAACATCCACAATACCGGTGAATTTTTAGCCCAGGCCGAGGCAACAAAACTCCACGCATACAAAGGAAATGTCATGACAATCATCACGGGTAACTTCAGCAGAGTATTCCGGAAAATCTCAGAAATACTCAGCCAACTGAACGCTGACACTTGTTCGAGCGGCGTGACGGTTCGGACTAAGAAAAAGGCACCTGCCGCGACGATTACGAGCTGAGTGAGGATCGAAATAATTGCGTAAACGACGGGGACTGCAAGACCAATGGTTAGGTACTTACTGAGCACCTCGCGACGATCGCTTACAGGCATAGAGCGCCAAAAAAGTACGCTCCGATCACGTCGATCGTTGTACAGACTCCCGGATAGATAGTTGACAGATATCGTCCACAAGACCAACAAAAAAATCACATTCAAGGCGTTTAACACCTCGTGAAACTCTTCCCCATCGTTAAACTCATTGACGCCTGTGGGACTAATTGGGGTGCTGAAGGTCCAATCTGCAGAAAAATCCCACTGGGAATCCTCAACACTCTCAGCCTCTGCGTCGGGGTATACCCAATCACCCAAAACAAATCCATCCGCCCGATCACTGGATGAGCGTATCTCAATATCAACCTGCGCATCGGGGATTTGATTCGCAACAAACCAGCCAATACCCTCCTCCCAATCAGAAAATTGACTTGCGAACAGCGCACCACCCCACGCGACGACCGCCAAAAATGCGGCAATCACAATTGGGGTGACTAAGAAAGAACTCCGGTACTCGGTAAAGTCTCGGCGCAACATCGCCTTTGTCGGATTGTAATTTGGATTCATCGGACACCTCCTGCCATAGCAGCCACAAAGAGATCAGAAATCGCCGGCGTATGACACGCGCCATATTGTTCAAGTTCGTGTCTGGGGACCGAATCGAAGATGAATGCCTGTCCGCCCAAGATATGGCGTGAGCCAAAATAACGCAGCCGATTGACTAACGCGGCATTCTCGCCAAGAGCATGAACTTCTACAAAACGATCCTCCAGTGCCGTCATCGGGGCATTCATGAGCATTTCGCCGTTTTTCAAAAATACAAAGTGCGTGAGGATGTGCTGAACCTCTTCGACTTGGTGAGTCGATATCACGATGGTACGTTCTGCATCAAAGTAATCATTGAGAAGCTGGTCGAAAAACTGCTTTCGATACAAGATGTCCAAGCCCAAGGTGGGTTCATCGAGAATCAACAGCCGAGCATCGACAGCCAAGGTCAGGGCCAAGTGCAGCTGTACCATCATACCCTTTGATAAAGTGCCGATTCGGGCCTTAGGTCCTACCGACGTTTGATCCAAGAATCGCTCTGCTTTTGCTCGATCAAATTTTGGCTGAACACCCTCTACGTAAGAAATTAGCTGATCTACCCGCAGCCAGCGCGGCAGCACAGCCGTGTCAGCAATGAAAGCCACGTCCTGCATCAGCTGATGTCGCTCAGTACGAGGGTCCTTTCCCATAACTTGCAGCGTACCCTCGCTGTGGGTCAACCCTAACAGGGCTCGCAACAAGGTCGTCTTACCGGCACCATTCGGACCTATGAGGCCAACGATACTGCCGCCTCCTACCCGCCAATCCAGAGACTTGATTGCATAGTTACCCTGATACTGCTTTGTTAGATTGCTCACTTCAATTATATTGGTCATTGTTCTTGCTCCCACTGCGCGAAACGGTCGCACAACTGTGTCGAACTAATCCCCAAGCGCAGCGCTTTGTCGTAAACTCGGGGTAACTCGATGTCGAAAAAATGGTGTTGCAGGGATGCTCGCAACTTAGCCTGCGCGCCCTCGCACACAAAAACACCTACGCCGCGTTTAGAGCACAACACCTCGTCTTCTATAAGCGACTGATACGCCTTATTAACCGTTAAATGATTGACTCGAAAATCGCTCGCTAACTGTCTGACGGATGGGATGCTGGTTCCCTCTCGCAACGAGGCATCGACAATTCGCGAGGCGATGACGTCGGCGATTTGCCGGTATATCGGTTGGTCTGCTCGCCAGTCCATGATGCTGACTCCTTAATCTATCTTCTTGAGTTCACCAGAGCCTAGGATCGACGCTGACGTAGTGTCTGCAGCTCGGTAATAGACGTTGCCTGATCCAATAATGTTGGCGTTCACTCGACCAGCTGAGCCGATGCGAACGTCACCGCTACCAATAATGTTTGCGCTGGCCGCGTCAACGGCACATGTCTCGCCGTTGAAGTCTCCGCTGCCGGCAATGTTGACTGTGACATCGTCAACGACGACGCAGTCATCGATAACGCCAAAGTCGCCGGATCCTCCGATAGAAACCAGAGTGGATGCCGCTCGCAAGGTACCAATCTGAACTGCCCCAGAGCCCGCTATGTTGACCACTAACCTTTCAACCGCGATTCCACTCGCATCGACGTCACCCGACCCACCAAGCACAAACGTCAGATCCGTAAATTCGCCGTCGTGCAAATACACCGACCCAGAACCTTGAAGTTCGAAGTTCAGCGCTTGGTTCGTCGTTACAGGCCGCACAAATACTCGTCCACTGCCTCGTAAAGTCACCCTTTCAAGCTCAGGAAGACTGACTCTAAATTTCACCGGCTCGTCGTAGTAAAGCCCTTGCTGAGACTTTCCCATGAATAGCGTGTTGTCATCTTGCGATATCAAGGTATCGCCATCTTGCATACCCTGGACCTGAACAGAGAAATCGCCAAGACTCAGTTCAAGCTCGTGATGCCCGCTTAGCACAACGCGGTTAAAGCCCTGAATTTGATAGGTATGTGTCACAACCTCTGTAGCATGAGACCCGGTCGCACCGAGCAAGGTGGTGCTACAGAGTAGGATAACTTGAATGACTCGCATGAGCGGCTCCTTGATAGCTGTTATAGAGAACTATAACAGCGTGCCAAAAGAGCGCGAGATACTGTCGGTGAACTGAGCGGTTAGCCCGCCCAGTCGAGTGAAACGTTAGCTTAAACGCTTACTTCTTCTTTTTTACGTGCGCCATCAAACGGCGTTTACGAGAAATTTGACGCTGCGTGAGTTTGTTCTTACGCCCCGCGTAGGGGTTCTCGGTGGTCCGAAATTCGATTTTAATCGGCGTTCCCTCAATACCCAATTCACGCCGATAAACATTCTCTAAATAGCGCTCATACGATGCAGGCACCTTGGTCGTTTGATTGCCATGAACCACGATCCGGGGAGGGTTTTGGCCACCAGCGTGCGCGTAGCGTAGCTTGATTCGACGACCGTTTACCATGGGCGGCGGATGATCCGATACCGCACCTTCTAAGATCCGGGTTAAATAATTAGTGCTCAGTTTCTGGGTCGCCGCCAGATACGCCGTATGTATTGCTTGGTAAAGATGTCCTACGCCACTGCCGTGCAAGGCCGAGATAAAGTGCATCTGTGCAAACTCAACAAACTTCAGGCGTCGCGATATCGAGTCTTTAATACGGTCCTTTTGGTAGTCATCAAGACCATCCCATTTGTTGACCACCACCACTAAGGCACGTCCAGCTTCGATACAATGCCCAAGCAGATGCATATCTTGGTCAACAATACCCTCGTGTGCATCCATCAACAGTAAGACGACGTTGCTGTCATCGATCGCTTTCAATGTTTTTACAATGGAGAACTTCTCGACGCTCTCCTTCACATTTTTGCGACGCCGCACACCGGCGGTATCAATCAGCGTGTACTGTTCACCCTCGCGCTCAAAGTCGATATAGACGCTGTCTCGAGTCGTGCCCGGGTGATCGTAAACAACCACACGCTCTTCCCCAAGCATCCTATTGACGAGCGTTGACTTACCTACGTTTGGTCTGCCGACAATGGCGACTTTAATACCGTGCGCCTGCTCCTCTGCGGTGATTTCGTCCTCAGGAAAAGGAGCGAGGACCTCTTCGATCATCGACCGTACACCCCTATTATGAGACGCGGCGATTCGATATAACGGATCAATACCCAGAGAGTAAAAGTCGCCCATAGCGGTATCACTGTTCATGCCATCGATTTTATTGACGACAACATGAAACGGAATACTTTGACGCCGTAGCAGGCTGACCAACTCTTGGTCAACACCAGTTAAGCCGGCGCGAGCGTCTAAGATGAGTAAGACGATGTCGGCCTCATCAGCTGCCGCCATGGACTGCTGTGCCATCGGTAGATCAATGCCGTTCTCATCGCCCGTAATTCCGCCAGTATCGATAACGACATACGGCCGCTCACCAACTTTACCCTCACCGTACTTTCGGTCGCGCGTCAGCCCCGAGAAATCAGCCACCAAGGCATCGCGCGATCGCGTCAACTGATTGAATAAGGTCGACTTGCCGACATTAGGGCGCCCCATCAGGGCGATGACCGGTTTCATGGATTAATCCTTGGCGCTGACCTCATAGGCAATCAGTTTTCCCTTGTCGGTAAAGACGAAGAAACGATTACCTTGGCTAATAATATCTGCACGTGCCGCAGCGCCTATTTTATCGCGCCCCACAAAGCGCCCATCAACCTGCGAAAGCAAATGAAGCACGCCATCAAAATCTGTGAACGCTAAGTAGCTCGCCACGGGTACTGGCTTGGTTGGAGCGCGATACGATAAATCGCTTTGAGCCCAGCGTAATCCCTGGCCATTACGATAATAAGCCGACACAGTGCCGTCCTGATCAGACACGTATACGTTACTAAACCCCTGGGATACGCCACTGACGGTCGAGACGTCTTGCTGCCAGAGCTTGCGTCCAGTCCGCACATCCGCGGCGACTAGATATCCCTGGTAACTCGCCGCGTAGAGCTCGTTACCGATAATTTCCAAGGCTCCGTCGATATCCACCATACGCTCTATTTCTGACCGGCCTTGTGCAATAGCCACGCGCAATTCCCACTCAACAGTGCCTTTCTCGACATCAAATGCCACCACGCGACCATTCGCGAAGCCTACGTAGGCATTACCGTCGCGGAGGATGGGTGTTGAAGTCCCCCGAATGGTCAGCACGGGTACGTTACTGTCGTAAGCCCACAGCAAATCGCCAGTCTTCGCATCCAACCCTTGGGCGCGCCCGTCGTAGGTTTGAACCACAACCACGCGGCCATCAGACTGCGGTGCTGAAAGCACCTCTCCGCGCAAGGTCTGACGCCAGAGCACCGATCCATTACCCGCGTCTAGGGCCAACACTTGTCCCTCAGAGGTACCAACAAACAAACGATCACCACTGACGCCAACACCACCAGAGACGCTCTGATCCAACGCCTGACGCCAAATGCGTTTACCCGAACTTAACTGCAAGGCTACAACCTCACCCTCGTTGGATGCCGCGTAAATCTGATCACCCTGAATAGCCGGCGTTAGGCGATAGAGACCCTCACCCTGGCCATTACCAACGCTCTCGCTCCACAGCTTTTTGAGCCTGACCGCCTCAGTGAATTTTTGAAGTTCGGCGGGTTGATTTACCTCTTCATCATCGAGTGAGAACCAGCCTGATAGGGTCGAACAACCGGCGGTGGTGACGAGTAAAGCAATGGCAATACCGCGTCTTAATATCAAAAACATGGTTACTCTCCACTCGCGACTGGACTGACGTTGCTATCTCGGCGCGCATTCACAAAAGCTAACTTAGTTTCGAGATCAGACCGAAGGTCGCCGTTCTCATCAGCCACAAGAGCCAAAGACAGGGCTTCGGCAGCCAGCGAATACTGTTCTTGCACAATATAAATGTCAGCTTTAGCCTGCCATACCGCTGCAGCGACGGCACTCGTTTCCAAAGAAGTCAGTGCCTGCAAAGCTTGCTCAGTGTCACCCAAAGAGGCTTGTAAGCGCGCTCGACGCAGTTTCACGATGGGGTACATCGCCACATCATCTGCCACGCTTGACTCCAAAGCCTGCAAAGCGGTCAGGGCTTCCTCTGCGCGACCCTGCGATACCCAAGCCGAAACCTGCAGCAGTTGGCCCAGTCGAGCGTAACCGGTTCCCGCGTAATCTTCTGTTAGTGTCGCGGTCAATTCATCGAGACGAACCTTATCAGCGTCGCTACTGAGCTCCTGAGCACTCAACGCCAGAAGCTCTTGATAGATCCCAGAAGCCGCCTCGGCTTGGCTGACCTGTCGATCTTGCCAACTCTGCCAGCCGACACTGCCCAACACCCCAATAACGACCGCCGCGATAACGCCCTTGCCGTTCTCACTCCACCATCGTTTGATAGCTTCTACTTGTTCTTCTTCCGTTCTGTAAGCGTCCACTGTTTTTCCTTTTCGCGTGTTTGCGGCTCAGGCCGCTACTCTACATGGTATTGCTGATTCGTTCGAGTTCTTGTGTGAGCAATGCGCTTGCCACAGTTTTCTGAGGTTCATCATCGCGCAAAAACTTAAGCGTTACCGTATCGTTTTCGGCTTCGGAGTCACCCCAGATCAATGCAACGCGAGCGCCGGATTTATCAGCGCGTTTCATTTGTGCTTTGAAACTGCCGCCACCCGTATTCAGGCGGATATCATGCTGCGGTAGATCGTTACGTAGGGCCTCGATCCCCGTAAAGCAAGCTTTCTCGCCCGCTTCACCCACACCAACCCCAAAGGCAAGCGGCGCGGAACGTGGTGCTGTGATACCCTGAGCCGCAAGCAGTAACAGCACGCGCTCTAGGCCCATCGCAAATCCCACTCCGGGTGTCGTTTTCCCGCCCAACTGAGCCACCAAACCGTCGTAGCGCCCACCCGCACAGATCGTTCCCTGAGCACCTAACTCGGTGGTCACCCACTCAAATACCGTTTTGTTGTAGTAATCCAAGCCGCGCACGAGTTTAGGGTTCACTTTGTAGTGCACCCCGACACTGTCCAACAGGGTTCTGAGTCTAGCAAAGTCATTCGCAGACTCGTCATCTAGGAAATCGTGCAGATTGGGCGCATTGTTCAGCAGCTCTTGAGTCCCTGCATTTTTGCTGTCTAAGATGCGCAAGGGATTGGTCTGTAAACGACGCTGACTGTCCTCGTCGAGATCCGCTTGGTGTTTACTCAAATACTCTACAAGTGCCGCCTTGTAGGTCGCTCGAGCTTCAAGGCTACCAATGCTGTTGAGCTGGAGTTCAACAACATCTGCGACCCCCAACTCTCTCCACAAGCGCGCGCTCAACGCAATGAGTTCAGCGTCGGCATCAGGTGTGGCGACGCCAAACGCCTCCAATCCAATTTGTTGGAATTGTCGCAAACGACCCTTTTGAGGGCGCTCGTGCCGAAACATGGGGCCCTGATACCAAAGCCGTTGCGGCGTCGATATCAAATTGTTCTGAATGGCTGCTCGAACACAACCGGCCGTTCCCTCCGGCCGCAACGTTAACGAATCACCGTTGCGGTCGGCAAAGGTATACATTTCTTTTTCGACAATATCGGTGACTTCACCAATAGAGCGCGCGAACAGGTGGGTCGACTCCAAAATCGGCATGCGAATTTCTTGGTAGCCGTAGGATTGAACCAAGTTCCGAACCTTTTGCTCCAACCACTGCCAGGACTCAGTATCCACGGGTAAAATGTCTGGCATGCCGCGAATGGCTTGCAGGGTTTTCATAAGAGTTACCTACTAATTCTTTGCAATGATATTGGCGTCAGCTGCGGCCGCGCTCTGTGCCAACTCGCTCGCCTTGGTTCGGATAACCTGTTCCAGGTGGTCGACGAAATCTTTATTGTCGATTTTATGATTGGGCTTGCCATCCAAATAAATCAGATTGTTGGGGCTAGCACCAGTCAAGCCAACGTCGGCTTCTCGTGCCTCGCCTGGCCCGTTCACCACGCAACCAATAATGGCAACATCCATGGGCTGCCGTATATCTTCAAGCCGCATCTCCAATTCGTTCATCGTCGCTATGACGTCGAAGTTTTGGCGAGAACAGCTCGGGCAAGCGATGAAGTTTATGCCATTACTGCGAAGTTTGAGACTCTTAAGAATGTCAAAGCCCACCTTGACTTCTTGCACGGGGTCAGCGGCGAGCGAAATACGTATGGTGTCACCAATGCCTTCCATCAATAACAAGCCTAAGCCAATCGCTGACTTCACCGTACCGTTGCGGAAGCCGCCTGCCTCGGTTATACCCAAGTGCAGAGGCTGATCGATTTTTTTGGCTAGCAGGCGATAGGCGTCCACGGCCATAAATACGTCGGAGGCTTTGACGCTGACCTTAAAATCCGGGTAGTTAAACCGGTCCAGTAGCTCGACGTGGTTCATGGCCGACTCAACCAAAGCCTCGGCAGTTGGCTCGCCATATTTGCGCTGCAACTCTTTGCCCAGCGACCCAGCGTTGACGCCAATGCGAATCGGGATACCCTTATCTCGCGCCGAGTGTATAACCTCTTGCACCTTTTCCATTCGCCCGATATTGCCAGGGTTAATACGCAAACAATCGACGCCATATTCCGCAACGGCTAGAGCGATTTGGTGGTCAAAGTGAATATCCGCAACCAAGGGCACGTCAACCCGCTGACGGATTTGTTTAAAGGCCTCCGCGGCGTCCATACTGGGCACAGAGACGCGGACAATGTCAGCGCCCGCCTCCGCAATCGCTTGGATCTGAGCAACGGTGGCGTCAACGTCGCACGTCTCGGTGTTCGTCATGCTCTGCACACTGATCGGCGCATCCCCGCCAACGGGCACTTTGCCGACCCAAATTTTACGGCTTTGACGACGAATGATTGGACTTGGTGCATGCATTAGTGACTACTCCCAACTCCGTTTGGCCTCTGCACCTTGCGCTGTTCCCGCATGGCTTTAGCTTCCGGCGAATCTGGATATAAATTTTGTAGCGCGAGCTCTAAGCTCGCTTGCTCATCTTGCAGCTGCAAGGCTTTGGCAAGGCGAACACCGGTCCACAACCCCGCCGCTGGCTGAGTCCTGACCAATTTGCGATACGACGAATAATAACTTTGACCATTGAGGTAATCGTTTTGTTCCAGATAGAGCTGCGCTAATGTGAGAAGCGCTAGAGGATTGCGCGCCTCCATTGTCAGGGCACGCTCTAAGGCTTCTATCGCTGACTCAGTTTTGCCCAAACGTGCTCGGCATAAACCCAAATTCGTAAAAGCCTGTGGACGACCACTGTACAAGGTGTCGCGCACCACCAACTCCAACTCGACTTCAGCTTCAGCAAACCGCTGCTGCCCAAACAAAAACGCTGCAAAATTATTGCGGGCACGCGACAACGATTTATCGAGAGCGAGGGCCTTACGAAAATTCGCCTCTGCGGCCTCGAACTCGCCCGTGGATTGATATACGAGCGCAAAGGCTTCGTACACTTCGGCGTTATTGGGGTCAATCTCGGCGGCCAGCTTTAAGTTGCGTTTAGCGTTTTCCCAATTGCCCTGACCGATGTAAGCACGTGCCAGCTCAACCCGGCGTTTGAGAGCGACATCTGGCGCTTCCTTGTTCGTGAATACGGTCTCGTTGGTGGTGACACAACCTCCGAGAATCAACGCCAAAATGGCACCAAGGACAATACGCATCAGCTGACCTCCACCACCTCAAGGTGGCCCTCCAGCGCGGCCTTATGCCGCTGTGATCGCTTCGTTCGATCAACCACATCACCCACTAACTGACCGCAGGCAGCGCTGATGTCATCTCCCCGCGTCGTGCGGACAGTGACGATAAACCCAGCATCAATCAAGACCTGCCAAAACCGTGACACAGCATTACCACTCGGTCGCTGGTAAGACGAGCCAGGAAACGCATTAAATGGGATGAGGTTAATCTTGCAGGGGAAATTTTTCAGCAACACCGCCAGTTCGCGAGCGTGCTCTGGCTGATCATTCACACCAGCGATCAAGGTATACTCTATGGTAACCACGCGTTTCCGATCGTTTTGTGCATCGAGGTAACGCTGCGCGCTCGCCAGCAATTCGGCGATAGGATACTTCTTGTTTATGGGCACCAACTGATTGCGCAGGGCGTCGTTGGGCGCGTGCAAAGACACCGCCAGACTCACACAACTGACCTCCGCTAGCTTGTCTAGCGCGGGCACCACGCCCGAGGTGCTCAGCGTTACGCGGCGTTTTGACAATCCGTACGCCAGATCGTCCATCATCAGATCCATGGCCGAGACTACCGCGTCAAAGTTGAGTAGAGGTTCACCCATCCCCATCATGACGACATTGGTCACGACACGATCTTTGCCGGGTTGAAAGGCGTCAAAGGAGTCAATCGCGAGCCACACCTGCCCGATGATATCTGAGGCTGTGAGGTCCCGTTCAAAACCCTGCTTCCCGGTCGAGCAAAAACTACAATCCAAACTGCAACCGACCTGCGAAGAAACGCACAAGGTTGCGCGATCACCGTCGGGAATTAAAACGGATTCGACCAACCCCCCTTCGATAGAGCGGACCAGCCACTTGCGCGTCCCGTCGGCCGAATCGTGACGACTGACGACCTCGGGCGGCCGAACACAAGCGCGCTCGCTGAGTTTGGCCCGAAGCGATTTTGACAGGTTGGTCATTGCCTCGAAATCGCACACCCCGTGGTGATGGATCCACTTCATGACCTGTTGAGCGCGAAACGATTTTTCTCCACACTCTGCAAAAAACGCTTCCATCTGCGCGCGGGTCAACCCGAGCAAATTCACTCGTGTATCGCGGGCAACAGGAAGCGTATCAGTAACCATTAGGCGCGATCGCACAGTTCCGTTTGCGCGAAAAAGTAGTTGATCTCGCGCTCGGCCGAAGCCAGAGAATCTGAACCGTGAACCGCATTGGCGTCAATGGATTGCGCGAAGTCAGCACGAATCGTACCCGCCGCTGCTTCTTTTGGGTTGGTAGCGCCCATCAGCTCACGATTTTTCATCACGGCATTTTCACCTTCCAGCACCTGCACCATAACAGGACCTGATGTCATAAACTCGATCAAGTCTGGAAAAAATGGACGCTCTTTATGCTCAGCATAAAATCCACCAGCGGTCGCATCGGTCAAACGCACCATTTTCGCAGCAACCACTTTCAGGCCATTAGATTCGAAACGAGAGTAAATCTCGCCGATGACATTTTTGCCGACTGCATCGGGTTTAACGATAGATAAAGTGCGTTCTACTGCCATTGGTACTACTCCAAGTCGTTTAATTCAATATCGGGCTCGGGGGCATCCCGAGTTGGCCGCGTATTATACGGACTTTGGTCACGTCGCGCACCTTAACACTCTGGTTTTTTTACCATTCGATGCGCCTAATTTTCTTCGTTAATCCAAAGGCTTACCGCGCAACAGTCGAAGAGTAGCGTCAAGTTCATCGATCGCCGCATCGATATCTTCGCGACGCGTCGAGCGCCCCAAGCTAAATCGAAGTGCGCTGTCGGCACGGGCGCGCCCCGCCCCAATACCCAAGAGCACATGAGACGGTTTCATGACAGCTGAGTTACATGCCGATCCTGAGGAAATCGCCAGCCCCACCAGCGCAGATAACAGGGCCTCACCCTCTACCCCATCAAAAGATATATTTGCGGCCTGCGGTAACCGAATCGTTAAGCTACCGTTTAGTGTCGCTCCCTCGAGCCCGAGAAGACGCTGAGTCATGTATCCACCCAAGCTAGCATAATGTGCTTGATCTTCCTCCCAGCGGTCGCTGGCAAGTTTCGCAGCAGCGCCGAAACCCGCTATCTGATGGGTCGGCAAGGTGCCACTGCGAAAGCCTCGCTCATGTCCACCACCGTGAATTTGGGCTACCGGGGCTGGTGTTGCGCCTCGACGCACAAACAGAGCACCAATACCTTTTGGTCCATACAGTTTGTGACCCGACAGCGACATGAAGTCGACCGGCACATCGGCCAAATTGATTGGCAATTTCCCCACAGCCTGGGCAGCATCGACGTGCAATAAGATGCCCTTGGACTTGACCAGCTGGGCGATTTCTGTAATCGGGTTAATCGTGCCCAATTCATTATTGACCCACATAATTGATACCAGCTTGGTGTCGTCACGCAATGAGCGTTCCAGTGCATCGACATCCATCAAACCTTCTTTAGTCGCGGGCAAAAACGACACGCCAACCCCTTTGCGTTGCAACTGATTGGCAGGGTCTAACACGGCCTTGTGCTCAATCGCGCTGGTCACAAAATGACCCTTAAACTGTAACGCCTCGAACACACCTTTGATCGCCAGATTATTTGCTTCGGTTGCGCCCGACGTAAAAATAATTTCGCGCGGGTCAGCACCAATCAAATCGGCAATGGCACCCCGAGCTATTTCGACGCGATGCTCCGCTTGCCATCCATAGACGTGGGTCCGCGATGCCGGATTACCAAAATCCCCCGTCTCGTCAAGGCACCCAAGCATTGCATCTCTCACTTCAGGTGCAATCGGCGTAGTCGCTAAATAATCTAGGTAAATTGGCTTACTACTCATCGTCATCAGTCTTTTGATTAAGTTTCGCGCGAAGTGCACTGCGTTCGAACACCACTTTTTGCGTTTCGGTCAGCATCCCTCGCAAGATGTTGAGTTCCATTTCATCGATACGCATTCTGTTATAAAGCCGCTGCAATCGCGTCATCAACTGACGGGGTGCACTCGGATCCAGAAATTCGATATCGATCAAGGTTTGCTCCAAATGCTCATAAAAGCGCTGCATTGCCTCTTTCGTGGCAAACGGGGCATCCCATTCCTCATCGGCGCGCTCCGGCAAACTGTCATACAAGGTCTGCATACGCAGCTCATAACACAAAATTTGCACCGCCATCGCAAGATTCAGTGAGCGGTAAGCCTCGTCGGTAGGCACGTTGACATGCAAATCGCAAAGTTTAAGCTCGTCGTTTGTTAAGCCCCTGTCCTCACGTCCAAACAACATCGCGACCTGCCCCCGTGCCGCTTCGCCTCTGATTTGCAACGCCGCGCGCCGCGAGTCTAATATCGGCCAGGGGATGCGTCGCTCACGCGCGCTCGTTCCCACCACAAAATGACAATCTGCGATAGCTTCCTCAACGGTGGCCACAACCCTTGCGCCATCCAACACATCTGCCGCAGAGGCCGCTCGCCATGTCGCCTCTTCGTCTGGAAAGCGACGCGGCGCAACCAAAACCAGATTCGTAAACCCCATGTTTTTCATGGCGCGTGCAACGCCACCGATATTGCCGGGATGCGACGGCTCGACCAAAACGATACGCACAGACTCAAACATTGCATTTCTCACTGCTAAATTAGTGACAAAGTGTAACAGTTTTCTCCGTGCGAAGGAGCAGCAGCGCTGGTATACTCCCGCGCTTAATTCAGCAGGACCCGAATACCATGGAACCAATGGTCAGTATTGCTTTGCGCGCGGCGCGTAAGGCCGGCGACACGATCGTCCGCGCGGCGGATGAACTCGACCGCCTTCCAGTCGACAGCAAAGGTACCAATGACTTTGTCTCAGAAGTCGATCGCAACGCCGAACGCGAAATTATTCAGCAACTCGCAAAAACGTATCCTGATCACGCGTTCATCGGTGAAGAATCGGGGCGAACGGGTCCCGAAGAAGCCGAATACGTCTGGATTATCGACCCGCTCGACGGCACGACGAATTACCTCAGAGGCATCCCGCACTACGCGGTTTCGATTGCCTGCACTTACAAAGGTAAACTCGAGCACGCAGTTGTTCACAACCCTGTACTGCGCGAGGAATTTACTGCCTCGCGAGGACGCGGTGCACAGTTCAACGGGCGCCGCATCCGGGTTTCTAATACCCAAGGCCTAGAGTCAGCTTTAGTGGGTACGGGTATTCCCTTTAAAGGCCACTGCGCAGAACACCTACCCACTTACTCGGCCGCATTGGCTGAAATTGCCTCGCGCAGCGCTGGGATTCGCCGAGCTGGGGCCGCGTCTTTAGACCTCGCTTACGTCGCTGCAGGACGTTTAGACGCGTTCTGGGAAATCGGGCTCGCACCCTGGGACATGGCAGCAGGTGTGTTATTGATAAAAGAAGCCGGCGGCTTAGTCAGCGACTTTGATGGCGGTGAAAAGTTTATGGAATCGGGCAGCATTGTCGCCGGAAACCCCCGCGCCTTTAAATCCGTCCTGCAGATCGTCGCTTCAAAAACCCGCGTCGGTTAACGTGCTACGCGCTAGGCTGATTCTAAGAATCAGCCTTACCGAAGAGATCTCAAGGCTCCAGCGCTAAATCATCGACACCCTCTTGGATGGGGATGACCAAATCTTCTTTGCTGACACCCAGAGCAATCAGCAAATTCGCGGCGACGTAAATCGACGAGTACGTACCGACAAACACACCAACTAACAGTGCTAACGCGAAACCGTGGATCATTTCGCCACCCACAAAAGCCAGAGAAATCAGCACCAGCAAAGTTGTTAACGAAGTCACCAACGTCCGACCCAGAGTCTCGCTTAACGACTGATTGATCACTTCCAATGGATCTGTACGACGTAACTTGCGGAAATTTTCGCGAATGCGATCGCTCACTACGATGGTATCGTTCAGGGAGTAGCCAATGACCGCTAAAATCGCCGCTAACACCGTCAGGTCGAACTCCAAATCAAACAGCGAGAAGAAACCCAACACGATAATGACGTCATGCGCTAAGGCACCCACGGCACCGAGTGCAAACTTGAACTGAAACCGAAAGGCAATGTAAAGCATCACCAAGCCAAGCGCCAACAGCATAGCCAAACCACCCTGCTCACGAAGCTCCTCGCCGACTTGAGGGCCGACGAATTCGATCCGACGCAACTCTACCTCAACCTCAGACTCGTTTTGTAAAATACCCAACAAAGCCGCACCTTGCTCATCAGAGGTACCTGCAGGCAAGCGAATCAGCACATCACGATCAGTCCCAAAGCTCACTACGATCGCCCCTTCGTAACCACGTGACTGCAGGGTCTGGCGGATAACGGTCAAATCTGCCGAGTCGGCGTATTCAACTTCGACTAAGGTGCCCCCAGTAAAATCTAGTCCCCAGCTCAACTCCTTAACACCGAGCGAGACGACACTTGCCAGAATCAAGGCAATGGATAGCCCCGCGGCCAAACGGCGCCATGCCATAAAGTCAATAATCTTCATTTTGAGACTCCCCCAATCGACAGGGTCTTAACTTTGCGACCACCGTAAATCAAATTAATTAAGGCCCTAGTTCCAATGATCGCGGTAAACATCGAGGTCAAAATGCCGAGTGACAGGGTAACGGCAAATCCCTTGATTGGACCCGTGCCCACTGCGTAGAGAATAACAGCGACGATCAGCGTGGTGATATTCGCATCTAAAATCGTGCTTAAGGCCTGCTCAAAACCTTTGTGAATGGCCATCTGGGCACTGGAGCCGCCATTTAGCTCCTCTCGAATCCTCGAAAAGATGAGTACATTGGCATCTACGGCCATACCAACCGTAAGGACAATACCCGCAATACCGGGCAGTGTCAGTGTTGCCCCCAGCAAGGACATAAACGCCAGCAGCAATACGAGGTTGCAGCCCAGAGCGACAACCGCCACAGCACCAAAGGCACGATAGTAGACCAACATAAAAATAACGACCAGAGCCAAGCCAATCTGCACTGATTTTACGCCTAACTCGATATTCTCTGCCCCAAGCGATGGCCCGACTGTGCGCTCTTCAACAAACGAGATGGGGGCCGCCAAAGCGCCAGCACGCAACATCAAAGCCAGCTCACTCGCCTCTAGCGGGCTGTCCAGCCCTGTTATCTGAAACTGAGCTCCCAAGGCTTGCTGGATAACCGGAGCTGTCAGAATCCGTTTTTCATCGTAAGGTATTTTGGTGATGACATCGCTACCGTCGGCCGCAACATCGTAGGAAGTCTTGTATTTACGCTCGATAAATAGAACCCCCATGCGACGCTTAACGTTGTTGCGAGTCGCCCGCGACATGAGCGTACCTCCCTCGCTATCGAGGCTAATGCTCACATTCGGTCGGCCGTTTTGATCAAACCCTGCTGCCGCATTAGAGACGCGCTCACCGGTAATAATGACGTCACGCTCCAACCACTCGCTCATACCCAAACGATCTTCGCTACGGTATTCGAACCGCTGTTTTTCTGAGGGGCGTGCATTACTGCTCGCAACCAAGCGAAATTCCAGGTTCGCAACTTTACCCAAAATACGCTTTGCTTCAGCGGTATCTTGAATACCCGGGAGTTCGACCACAATACGGTTACGCCCCTGCCGCTGCACCAGCGGCTCGGAAACCCCCAGCTCATTCACGCGATTACGCAGGGTCGTTAGATTCTGCGCTACCGCGTAGTCAATGAGCTGTGCTTTTGCCTGCTCAGTCATGCTGACTTTTAAACCAAATTGGCCTTCTTGCTCGTCGAGACGGTCAAGCATGAGTTCAGGCATTTCGTCTGCAATAGCACCGCGCGCGTCTTCCCGTTCCTGCTCGCTACCGTACTGAGAGACAACGGCGCCCTGCTCGTCCAGATCGACCAAACCTCTGATACGGTTTTCTCGCAACAGCTTTTTGACCGCAGTCAAATAATACTCATGCCTGCGTTCTAGGGCAGCATCGACATCGACTTCAAGTTTGAAGTGCACACCACCGCTCAGATCTAGGCCTAACTTCATCGGTTGAGCGCCCAAGTCAGTCAACCATTTTGGCGTGGTGGGCGCCAAGTTCAGAGCGACAATGTAACCGTCTCCCAAGGCCCGAGCGATACGCGCCTGACCCACGAGCTGCTGATCTGCAGCGCCCAGACGAATGAGTGCGTTGCGACCATTGTCCGAAATCGATTCGCCAAAGTGTTGGATATCGGCATCCTCTAAGGCTTCCAAAGCACGCTTCAAGGTAGCATCGGTAATCGCTTGACCGCTGCTTGCGCTCGTTATCTGAATCGCAGGGTCAGGTGCATAAAGATTTGGGGCTGCATAGACAAACCCAAACAGCACGAACACCAAAACCAGCAGGTTTTTCCAGAGGGAATAACGGTTTAACATAGCTTACTCATAGACTTTTTGACTCACTTCACGACACTGACCGTTTGCCGCCCGAATTACGGGCAGGCTCTGCCTACCCCATTGTTGTTTTACTCTATCCACACCCTAGCATTCCTGAACAAACGCATCCAGGCGCCATCTTCTCGCCAGTCCGTCGGACACCACGAGTTTTGAATCGCTCTAAACACCCGCTCAGGGTGTGGCATCATGATCGTCACTCTGCCGTCGTCACTGCAAAATCCGGTCACACCCTCTGGCGACCCGTTTGGATTGCTCGGGTACACCTCGGTTGCGCGAAGATCGTTATCTACATACTTGAGGCTGACCAATCCGGAATTCAAGGCTTGTGCCTGACTATTTGCATCAAACCACTGAGCGCGGCCTTCACCATGAGCCACGGCGATCGGCATGACACTACCCTGCATCCCTCGAAGTAGAATAGACGGCGACTCCATCACTTCCACCAGTGCAACACGCGCTTCGAACTGTTCAGAGGTATTGCGCTTAAAACGAGGCCAGTGGGCTGTGCCGGGGATCAGAGGTGCTAACTGCGACAGCATCTGACAGCCATTACAAACACCCAAGCTTAAGGTGTCATTACGTTCGAAAAACGCTTGAAATTGATCCGAAAGCGCTTGGTTAAACAGAATGGACTTAGCCCAACCGGACCCAGCACCCAACACATCACCAAACGAGAAACCTCCACAGGCCACCAAACCCTTAAAGTCCTGAAGGCTGTGTCTACCAGACACCAAGTCGCTCATGTGCACGTCAACCGCGTCAAATCCAGCGCGATCGAAGGCTGCGGCCATCTCCACCTGACCATTGACACCCTGCTCACGCAAGATAGCAAATTTGGGCTTACTCTTAACGTTTAGATAGGGCGCGGCGATGTCATCATTGTGATCAAAGGTCAGGCGCACCGACATTCCCGGGTCGTCCGCCCGAATACCTTCGTATTCTTGGTCGGCGCATTCTGGATTGTCTCTGAGCTTCTGAATCTCGTAACTGGTGCGAGCCCAAAGTTTCTGAAGCCTTGTTCTAGACTCCGCCAACACAATGCCTTCCTCAACCGCAACCGTAATCTCGTCTGAATTATTCGCGAAACCCAGAGGCACAATGCAATCTTCCAGGCCCAAAGCCTTGCAGCGACTGACAAAGGCGTCGGCACGATCAGCCTTGACCTGAACGACGGCGCCTATTTCTTCACTGAACGCAGCACCCAACAGCTGATCACTGGACACCGGCAGCGAAAGCTCTAGGCCTGCATGGCCGGCAAAGGCCATCTCTAATACCGAAACTAGGGCTCCACCGTCGGAACGATCGTGATAGGCGTGCAATACCCCTTCACTGACCGCCCATTGAATCAGTTCGAACAGCGCGCGAACCGAAGTTGCGTCGACATCGGGGCAGCGATCTCCAAGCTGACCAAAGCTTTGAGCCAGCACTGACCCACCCAAACGATTAGCGCCTCGACCGAGATCAAGCAATAAGATGGGTGCGTCAGCATCAGTTGTGAGCTGCGGAGTCACAGTACGACGCACGTCCGTCACTGGCGTAAACGCCGAAATGATAAGCGATACAGGAGCAGTCACAGACTTGTCTTCTCCATCTGACCAAACAGTTCGCATGGACATAGAATCTTTGCCGACAGGAATGGTCAAACCAAGCTCAGGGCAAAACTGCATGCCGACGGCTTCAACCGTGTCGTACAGAATAGCGTCGTGATCTCGATAGCCTGCAGCGCACATCCAGTTTGCCGACAGTTTTATATCAGAGAGCTTACCGATTTGAGCGCCTGCTAAATTGGTAATCGCTTCTGCCACGGCGAGGCGTCCCGATGCCGGGCCAGAGATAAGCGCAACGGGGGTTCGCTCTCCCATTGCCATGGCCTCGCCTGCGTAGCCTTTGTAATCAACGGTGGTGATCGCGCAATCCGCGACCGGCACCTGCCAGGGACCGACCATCTGATCTTGCGCCACCATCCCCGTAATCGAACGGTCACCAATGGTGATCAAAAACGATTTGCTCGCGACGGTGGGATGAGTCAAAACGCGATCCAACGCGTTTGCAAACGTGCACTGGATGTCAAGCGCTGTCGCGATCGCGGGCTGACGGGTCACAGAACGATGCATTTTTGGGGGCTTGCCAAACAGCACTGACATCGGCAAGTCGACGGGCGTGTTGTCAAAATAACCATCACTCACCGCGATATGCTGTTCTTCGGTCGCCACCCCCACGACAGCAAATGGGCATCGCTCGCGCTCGCAGAACGCCCTGAAGACGTCTAAGTTTTCAGGTTCTACAGCGAGCACATAGCGCTCTTGCGACTCGTTACACCACAACGCCAGAGGCGACATACTGGGTTCATCATTGGGCACATCGCGCAGCTGAAAACGCCCCCCTCGACCGCCATCTTTGACAAGCTCCGGCAAGGCATTAGAAAGGCCTCCAGCACCCACATCGTGAATAAAGGCGATCGGATTCGACTCGCCAAGCTGCCAACAGCGATCGATAACCTCTTGGCATCGGCGCTCCATCTCGGGATTCTGGCGCTGAACCGAGGCAAAATCCAAATCTTCCGCCGAGCTACCGCTCGCCATCGACGAGGCAGCACCACCGCCCAAACCAATCTGCATCGCAGGGCCACCCAGGACAATTAAGTGCGCACCAGCGCTGAACTCGCCCTTCTCGACATGCTCCTCGCGTATGTTGCCGTAACCGCCTGCAATCATGATAGGTTTATGGTACCCGTAGACGCAGTTCTCGCCGTCCTGTGTGACCTTTAGCTCGAAACTGCGAAAGTAACCACTGAGATTGGGACGACCAAATTCGTTATTAAATGCTGCGCCCCCAATGGGACCTTCAAGCATAATATCCAGCGCTGACACAATACGACTCGGCTTGCCATAGTCGCTATCCCATGGTCTAGGAAACTGCTGAAGATTCAGACCCGAGACCGAAAAACCCGTGAGCCCAACTTTGGGTTTAGAGCCGCGACCGACAGCCCCTTCGTCACGTATTTCACCACCAGACCCCGTACCGGCACCCGGGAACGGCGCAATCGCCGTTGGGTGATTGTGGGTCTCGACTTTCATCAGCAAATGTACCGGTTCCAATGTCGCCGTGTACGAACCTGTCGCTGGGTTTGGATAGAAACGATAGGCTTCGGTGCCCTTGACCACCGCCGCGTTGTCCGAGTACGCAGACAGGACGTTATCGCCGGCCAGATTGTAGGTGTTACGGATCATGCCAAACAGCGAGTTTGGCTGATCGACTCCATCTATTGTCCAGCTGGCATTAAAGATTTTATGACGGCAGTGCTCGGAATTTGCCTGAGCAAACATCATCAATTCAACATCGGATGGATTGCGCTGCAAGCCTTGAAAACTTTCGACGAGATAATCAATCTCATCTTCTGCCAGTGCCAAACCGAGCGTCTTGTTTGCCTGCTCTAGGGCTGGGCGACCGTGGCTTAGAATATCGACAGAGGTCATTGCCGCTGGCTCTGCAGCCGCAAAAAAGGCATCAAGACCGCTCCAGCGTGTAACGGCCGACTCTGTCATCCGGTCATAAAGGACTGAGGGAACCGCACAATGACCAATGTCACCGTCGAGTTCAAAAACGAGAGCCCGCTCTATTCGTGCAACGGCGTGTATGTCACAGTGCTTGGCGATATCGGTGGCTTTGGATGACCATGGCGAAATCGTACCCAGACGCGGAGAAACCACGCATATCGGCGCGCTGGACTGAGTGTCTACTAAATCTTCAGCCGCGAGCAGATCCATCAGCACTCGCTGACTTTGCTCCGACAAATCGGACTTGAGCTGCACCAAGTAGGCGTAATAAGTCGAATCTACCCTGACTGGGGATTGATCTGAGACCAATTGATCGTTAATTTTAGCGACACGAAATGCCGAAAGTGCAGCGCCACCGCGGAGAATGAGCATGCTTTATTTGACTCCATGCTATCGAGTACAAGAAAGCAGCGAAGTGTACCTCAGTTCGCCTGCTCTGGCGACGAATAGGCGCACAAAGTCGCGCTTTTTAAGGGGAAATCCACTGAAATTCTGCCTGACCTTAATGCTTGCGTTCATTCTGGTGGGCTGTGAACAAAAAGATACTCTGCAGGAGGTTAAAGAGAGGGGCTATCTCACGGTTGTCACACGCACCAGCCCTACGACGTACTACCGCGACAATACCGGGCCTACTGGATTTGAATATCAACTGGCGCAACGGTTTGCAGATCAGCTAGGCGTAGAGCTCAATGTCCATACCGAAAGCACTATCACCGGAATTTTTCGAAATTTACGTGAAGGGACAGCTGACTTAGCCAGCGCGGGGCTGAGTCTCAGCGCAGCAAGAGCCGAAGAGTTCTCGGTTACGCAAAGTTATTTTGAAGTTCAACCGTTAGTCATCTACCAGAGCGGCCAGTACCGCCCCTCTTCGATCACAGATCTCTACGAACGGACTGTTCTCGTCACGGCGAATTCGAGCCACCTTGAGCTTCTGGAACAGTTGCTCGAGTCGCATCCTAAACTGCGCTGGAAGGTCATTGCCAGCTCAGATTCGGCGGACCTGCTTGATCAGATTAACGAAGACACCCCGTTTGCAATCGTTGACGACTACGATTTTGCTCTTCAGCAACCCCTCTTTCCGCGCCTAAAAGAAGCGTTCAGCTTCGGGGACAAACAACAACTCGTCTGGTTCATAACAACCGATTCGCAGAGCGACACGCTCACAGAAGCGGCCAATTTATTTTTAAGTGAAGTGAAAGCTGATGGGGTTTTGCGCGGGCTCGCAGAAGAATTCTTTAGCTATGAGCCCCTTGTATCTCGTGCCGGCACCTTTACGTTCTCGCAAAACATGGACAGCGTTTTGCCCGACTATGAGAATATGATTCGACAAGTCGCGCATGAGTACAACATCGATTGGAACTTACTCGCCGCTATGGCGTATCAGGAATCTCATTGGGACCCCAAGGCAAAGTCTTTTACCGGCGTTCGCGGCATGATGATGCTGACCCAGCGAACCGCCAGAGAGTTGAACGTTAAAAATCGCTTAGATCCACTGGAAAGTTTGCGCGGCGGTGCACGTTATCTCAACAAACTCAAGCGCCGACTTGACCCAGCCATTCCCGAGCCCGACCGAACTTACATGGCAATGGCTGCTTACAATATTGGCATGAGCCATCTGCAAGACGCGCGCAAACTAACCGCTCAGAAAGGCGACAACCCTATGGTATGGCGCGATTTGATGAAGCATTTGCCGAAACTGCAGAAACCAAGCTATTACCGAACTCTTCGATTTGGTTATGCGCGCGGCGCTGAAGCGGTGACCTATGTTCAAAATATCCGTCACTACGCCAATATATTATTGTGGCGAGATATTACCCAAGGGCAGGAGATAGAGCCGCACAACAGCCGTGATTTCCTCCCCGAAACGCTGCAGGAGCTTCATCTGTTGGGGCTGTGATGCAAGCCTCAATGGCGCGTCGGCGCCAACAGTCTCACTGTCTCGCTACGAGCTCTGACGCGCAGATTTTTGTAGGCTTCGTCGCTCTTTAAAAAAACGACTTAAAAGCTCGCTTGATTGCTGGCCCATGACACCTCCCTGCCACTGGACCCGGTGATTCAAATGGTCAAAATTCAGGGCCTCACAACGACTGCACACAGCCCCCGCTTTTGGCTCGGTTGCTGCAAATATGAGTCGCTGAACTCGGGCGTGCACCATCGCTCCAACACACATCAGACAGGGCTCGAGCGTGACATAAAGACTGGCATCAACCAAACGATAATTCCCGATACGGCTACCTGCGTGCCGCAAGGCAACAATTTCGGCGTGAGCACTCGGGTCAGCAGAGCTAATCACCACATTATGACCACTCGCTATGAGGCTACCGTCTCTCACTATAACGCAACCGACTGGGACTTCACCGCAAGCATACGCCTGCTCCGCTTGCAGCAA
Organism: Aequoribacter fuscus; assembly: GCF_009910365.1. Taxonomy (NCBI): domain Bacteria; kingdom Pseudomonadati; phylum Pseudomonadota; class Gammaproteobacteria; order Cellvibrionales; family Halieaceae; genus Aequoribacter; species Aequoribacter fuscus. Next base: position 1,815,335 of record NZ_CP036423.1, read on the forward strand.
GGCTTGCCGCATCCAGTACTCGTCTTCATTCATACCTATTCAACTCTGTTCAATTCACAACAGCACCAACTTCGCAGCCAGCTTATGGTAACATTTAGGCCCAAACCATTCGCCCATCGTTTCAAGGATCATATCACGTGTTAGACTTTCGTCCGGAACTCAACGCCATTTGGGCGCAACTTCAAATTACAGCTGCAGATACCCCAGAGATTGCCGCCTTATTCCAGCAAGAGCCGCAACGCGTCAGCGATCTAACGCTGGAAGCGGCGGGATTGCGTGTGGACTTATCAAAAAACAAAGTCTCTCAACAGCAACTCAAGCTATTGCTTGAATTTGCGGCACAATCCCCCTTGAGCTACCACCGATCGGCATTATTTGAAGGCAAACCGATCAATTCCAGCGAGAATCGCGCTGTGCTTCACCCAGCGCTGCGCGATTTTGGCGAGATCACAGCACTGACCAGCGGGTACCGCGACACCGTCTACGAACAGCGCGCCCGGATGCTGACCGCGGCAGAGCAAATACGTTCCGGCGAATGGCTCGGGCACACAGGCAAACCGATCACCGATATCATTAACATCGGCATCGGCGGATCTGATTTGGGCCCTAAATTGGTGTATGAAGCGCTCAGAGAATTTCGACACAACACACTGACAGTGCATTTTATATCGAATGTCGACGGTGCGGAAATCTACTCACTGTTAAAGACACTGAATCCGGAAACCACGTTGGTCGCTATTGCGAGCAAAACGTTCACCACGCAAGAAACCCTGTTAAATGCTAAAACAGCACTCGCGTGGTTGCGACAAGGACTGGACATTGAGCAGGTGGAGGCGTCGTCGCATGTGGTCGCACTCACCGCGAGCGCCGCTAATGCAGTAAGCTACGGCGTCGCTCCAGAAAGAGTCCTCCCCTTTGAAGAGTGGGTTGGCGGCCGCTACTCACTGTGGTCAAGTATCGGATTTGGTATCGCCTGTGCAGTAGGCGGTGAAGCGTTCAGCGAATTGCTGCAAGGCGCCCACGCCCTAGATAAGCATTTTGCCGAGGCACCTCTCGATCAAAATATCCCCGTATTGATGGCATTAATCGGCATTTGGAACATCAATTTCTTGGGTTACCCCACACAAGCGGTCATTCCCTATTGCGAGCGACTGGGCCTGCTCAGCGCGTACCTGCAGCAATTGGACATGGAGAGCAACGGCAAAAGTACGCTGCGCGACAACACTCGTGCCAATACAGCGACAGGTCCGATTGTATGGGGCCAAACCGGCACTAATGGTCAGCACGCATTTTTTCAACTCATGCACCAAGGGACTCACACCATTCCGGTGGAGTTTATTGGCGCTTTGCAAGACACACTCAGCGATGCAACACACCATCGCACTTTGTTAGTCAATATGATTGCTCAGGCATCAGCATTGATGAGCGGAAAACCCGCCCCCGACGGTGAGGCATATCGGGATTACCCCGGTGACAAACCATCAACTATGATTCTGATAGAACAACTGACGCCCGCATCGCTGGGTGCACTGATCGCTCTGTACGAGCACAAAGTCTTTGTGCAAGGGTCGTTATGGGGAATAAACTCCTTCGACCAATGGGGTGTAGAACTGGGCAAAAAATTGACCAACGAACTGTTACCTAAAGAGGCTGACCTAAAGGCGTTTGACGAATCAACGCGGGCACTCATGGGCTTGGTGAATACGCGTCTTTGATCAACAAGGCAACGGGCTGCTTTCAACAGCCACAGGCGTTCTAAATCTTCGTGAAAAACGCCCTCGGGCTACGAAGCAGGCCTACACTTACGAAAGGTAAAACGAGGCCGGACGAGTGAACGCCCGGCCCCCGAGTATTACAACTCAACCATGCACTCGGTGCACAGCACAGTGGCGCGAGGCTCAGACACATCCTCAAAGACCCCAAAGATGCGGGTCATGTAGTCGCTAAACGTAATCACTTCGCTCGATACACGCACACCAATTCCACCCTGTAACTCTTTAAGGATCATCATCGCTTTCGAGGGCTTTTTAGTCACATAATCGACGCTGTGATCTTCCAGCTGCGCCAGCTCCGCAGCGGCTGTGATAGCGGCCTCCAAATCACCCATTGCATCGACCAAGCCCAATTCTTGAGCCATGCTGCCAATCCACACCCGGCCACCGGCAATCGATCGAATGTAATCTGGCTCTTTATTGCGACCCTCCGCCACCAAGTTCACGAAGCGATCGTAGGCGGTCGAGGCCCAACGCGCAAACAGAGCATCTAACGCGTCGCTCATCGGCAACACAGGTGACCATCCGGTATTCTCTGCCGTTGTAACACCGTCAAAATTAATACCCGCCCAGTCCATGACACGCTCGAACGTAGGAAAGGCCACAGCAACACCAATCGATCCTGAAATAGTTGTGGGCTCGGCGTAAATTTTGTCAGCCGACATACTCACCCACACACCACCAGACGCTGCCACGTCGCCCATACTGACGACCACGGGAATCCCCTTGCGCTGAGCCGCAGAGACCTCATCGCGGATCATCTCACTCGCAATAATGGAACCGCCTGGGCTATTCACCCGCAGCACTATGGCCTTGGTGCTGTCCTTTGAATAAGCCGTTCGCAACAAATTCGCGATATCGTCGGCACCGGCAACGCCCGGACCCTGCGGTCCTTCCTGAATACCACCTTGCACGAACACCACGGCCACTGCATTTTCATGTTGCTCGGGCGCATCCTGTGTTAATGAGGCATACTCTGCCATTGAAATGTGTGGATACGTATCGCGGCCGTCCTTGCTGATTTTCCCGAATCGTTCCATCATGTACTCTCGATATTCCGGGAAGTTCATGGTGCCATCAATCAGGCCCATTGCCTCAGCCTGGGCCAAATTGTGGTAGCCCGCCTCACCCAGCAGAGGCACCGAGTAATTGTCAGCCATGTCTTGAATGACGCTAGCATCGACATCTCGCCCTGCCGCCATACGCGCCTTCATTTCTTGCCATATGGGTTGCAGCAGCTCAGTACGCTGCTGGCGATCGGCATCACTCATATCTCGTCGGGTGAGTCCCTCGGTTGCTGATTTGTAATCGCCCTGGGAATAGTTGTGCACGTTAATACGCAGTTTGTCGGTCAAATCGCGAGTGTAATCGCGATAACCGCCCAGACCAGACACCGATAGCGCCCCAGCTGGATGCACAAACACTTCATCTGCTTGCGAGGCCATTAGGTAACTTCCGGTACCCAGGGCTCGACTGTAAGCAATAATAGGCTTACCGGTATCCCGCAATGCAGACAGCTCTTTCGCAACCGCCAACGCCGTCGTCGGTCCAGCAAAGCCCGTCTCGCTGAAATCTATGCTGACAGCAGCCAGCGAGGAGTCCTCGGCGGCCCGTCTTAAAAGAGCCACCAAATCGCGCGTTTGAATTTGCTCAACGTCAGATACATTGAATGGAAACTCCAGCTCATCGGGAAAGGTTTCTTGGTCAAGCACCAATCCCTTTGGAGCGATCATCAGAACCTTACCGTCCGCAGTAGGCTCTTCTGGCCGATCAAAGATGGACTGAACCACTCCCGAGATCAACGCGATGACAATCGCAAACGTAATAAGATTCAGAACAAAACCACGCAAAGCACTTAAAAAGCTTCCGAGCTTTGTGAAAAATCGTTTAAACATAACAACACTCCTTAATTCAGGCACCAGTGTATGCCAAAGCGAGCTCGATGTCCCTGCAGAGCATCGCCAGTAGCTAACAACTCATCGAATACGACGATTAATTTGGCCCGATACTCGACGCTAGGTCAGACCAGGGCGCAAAATACAGGGAAGTGCCTGTCACGAACAAAACGGTCTGGCCATCAATCACCGAGCGCATGGGTTCATCTGCCGCATTGAGATCGTCTGCCGCCGCCTTCATATACCCTTGAGAGACCAGCCTAGCTTGGCTCGCTATGGCTGGCGACTCAATAGAGAAGCCGTAGAGTCGCTTTTCGTAGGTATAAAACCCTTCGCTATCCTTGGTGCCGCTAACAGGCACCGTGAAACGATAGGCATCATCTGCTAACACAGTGAAGGCGCGACGATCGTACTCAGCTGGCGTGTAAGACCAGAGTAAATCGGTGCCTAAATCAACGACCCCTAAGCTCAAAGGCTGAGTCAGGTCGCTGACATTGAACAGCTCAACTTTAGGATTGTTCAACTCATTGCGGCCGATGCCGAGCAAAACATCTTCGCTCACAGGATGCAGAAAGTTAGAAAAACCAGGAATTTCCAAGCTACCAGCAATGGCTGGATCTCGCGGATCAGTGAGATCAAATACGTATAGCGGGTCAAGCCGCTCGAAGGTCACTGCGTAAGCCCTGTCACCCAAAAATCTTACCCCGTACAAATCTTCATTAGGCTTTCCGATTGCTGCAGTTCGAACCTCATTGGGTAATTGCGCCGTAACGGCGAGCTCACCATCCACAACATTAACATCCAAAATCCACAATCGATGATCGAACCGATCGTCCGGATCCTCGGTAATGCTGGTCGTAAAAAGGCGCAAAAACCCGGCGTGCTCGTTCAACCTAAAGTCTCGCTGACCACCTAAAAACAGTTGCCCGTCAACGCGCCCCGAACCTTGATACTCGGTTGACGGATTCATCGCGAATTGGTGCAGTAGGGTAGCCGGCGCCGGGCCACTGCCATTCTCCAGCAAATACAAATGATCTGCTGTGACATAAACGCCCGAGACATCCCCAAAGTAACACTGAATGTTCAGGGGCTCTGCTGTCGCGGCATCAACTTGGGTCACCATCGTCAGAACAGGGTAAGGACGAGTTACTCCCGCCCACTCGTGGTTGGGATTGACTCGCAAACATGCAGTCGCCGGTGGAAGCTGCACCGCGTCATCATTCCATTGAACCTTGGGTAAAATCTCTTCGATATCCAGCTGTTCCAGAGCGGCAAGATTGGTATCTAGTTGCTCTTGGGTATTGGGGTAATAATTATAATCTGGCAGGTCCGGCGCAAAGCGACTGATGACCGTGACCGTCGAACCGACTTTACGACTCTGAACATAGCCCCCTTCGATTCGAAGTCGGCCGTTGGCAGCCGGCGTAAGCGGGTTAGCCAAAGACCAGGCCTCGATCTCAAGCCGCTGCCCCGCCCAATCACCGACAGATTCGCTATCCCACGCATAAGCGCCCCACCAGCTACTCGAGCTCACGACCTGCGCTTGGGAATCCTGCAGATAAAGCCCCTCTACCGTCAGCCCCTCGCTCAGGGGTATCTGTGCTTCGCTGGTCACGCTCATTTGCTCAGCATCTGTGACCAATACTCTGACCTGCCCATCAGCAGCTGGTATCGGCGCAAAAAGTGCATCAGCCGGGGCATTCTCTGCCGCATCAACCGCAATGAAACAGCACCCCCCTGAGCGCGAAGGCGCAATTAAGAGTAGCTCACCGTTGTATTGTACAAGATCCGATTCAGCCACCTCGGACTCAAGGCGGTAGCTGGTCGAATACGCAGGCGCAGCGGGGATCGCGGCATCGGCGGCAAGTGCCACCTCAGCCACTCGACTCGAACCCGCGTCTGCAAGGCCATCGCGCACAAATTGCACGATTTCTTGCGAACTAGAAAAGGATACTAACAAGCGCTCATCCTCGGGCTCTTGAGTCACCGGGGGCGCGGGCACTGCACCGGCACCACCGCCGCCACCGCAGCTGGTGATCAAAAAACACACCAAAAAAGACCACCAAAGCCTCATACCACGCTGTAGAATCTTGGACATCTTACCCTCCTGAACACTCACCTTGGCGGGTCAAGCGTATCCGAACTGCTCGCGTTGACCCGGTACCAACCCGCTATGGAAAGTCGATCACGCTTGGCGGGCAATACTTCGTGAGGAAACTCTTCGCTTAAAAACACCACCAATGTACCCGCCAGAGGCGTCACTCTCAAACCCTCCCGATCTTCGGCATCTTTGTAGAGCACAAGTTCGCCACCGTCATCCGCTGCCCAATCACTGTTCAGATACACCACAACGGACAGCACCCTATTCGTCTGACCTCGGAACGCATCATAATGACGCTTATAGTAGGCCCCAGCTTGATACCAAGCGTAGTGACTTTCAAACGAAAATAAGCCCATGAATAGCCGCCGATTGATCGCAACCCGGAGCGCCTCGGCCCAGTCAAGCCAGGCCTTGCCGGTGGGTGTTTCACCCGTCATCCAACACACTTTGTCTGAGCGCACAAAATCGTTTGTGTGGTGCTGGGTATTGCGACCAATACCCGCCCGAAAAAACTCGTTTGCATCCAAGGTTCGGACTTGCTCCTGTAAGGCCGTTAAAATGTCGACGGGTAAACAGGCGGGCTGAATCGAATACCCCTGGTACTGCAAATCATCGCAAATACGCTCGGCGCGTTGTTCGAAGACTCTTTCACGGTCTGAGTGAACCGAGAGCCTCTCATCGAGTAGCACATTCATTGCTGGTTTTCCTCTAAAGTACTGCAGTTTACGCTATCTGACGCAAATAACCTGTTATGCCACTCGAAATATAGATAAATTGTCATCTGCACTGTACAAAATAGTGTGAACTGTGTCACATTTGCATATGAATAAGCGCCGCAAAGGGAATGCCTACCATGCTCGTGAAAAATCTCTCCCCGATCGACCGCGCGATCCGCGGAATTGTTGCCGTTGTCGCGTTAACGACCGCGATTTTCTTTCCTGAGGTTATCGGAGATCCTCTACTTCAAGGCATTCTCGTTGCCTTCGGGTTGCTCAATGCGATTTCTTTGGTGTTTGGCAACTGCTTGGTCTATCAGCTGACTGGAATATCGACTTATAAAGGTGCCGACGCAAAGGACAGCTAGATCGTGGCACTGCAACCCCTTCTGCTCGCAACCGATTCGGGGCTTAAGCCCCGAATCATTTTTGGGTCGCTAGGACTGGCCTTTATTGTGTCACTCATCTTCATTGCGGTTGCCTATCGTCTCTCGACTGAACTGGGCTTGGATGTACAAACCGAAAGCGTCGAGACCCGCGCCAAGACGTTGGTTCACGCGCTAGAATTCGATGCCGAGAACCATACCCATCATGGCTTGAACACGAGTTATCTGGAACACTTGGTCGCGCAAAATTTCAATGACGCCTCAATTTTGGTAACTTGGGACGGCCAAACAAAGCAGTACGGACAAATTCCCGCTGACGCACTTGCCGCTAAGATGAGCCTGATGAAAAACGGCGAGGGTAAAACAGGTCTCATCGAAACGAGCTCGCAGACCTACATGTGGGCGCGAGCAAGATCGCCCAATATCGAGCTGCAGGTGTTTCTGCTGACGCCCGTCGACGTGTTCACCAAGGGTTTAGACGCCATCAGTAAGCGATTAATGTTTGTCTCGTTCATTACGCTATGGGTGGCTATTTGGGGCGCTCTATCTCTGTCAGTCATTATCAGCAAGCGTTTCGAGACAATCAATTCTCGGCTCCGCGACGCGGCCTCGCGTGACAATCTAACAGGACTTTACAACCGTGCTTATATGCTTGAGGCCTTCGAAGCTCGTTTGTTAACTCACGGCAAAAACGAAGCCCCCTCACCTGGCGCTTTTTTATTGATGGGTGTCAACAAGTTCAAGGAAATCAATGAGATCATTGGCAACATCGGCGCCGATGAGTGCCTGAAAATTCTGGCGCTAAAATTCTCCAAACTGGTACCGCCCCCCTCTGTCGTCTATCGCTACGATGGTGATGAATTCGCCTGCTGGATCGAGGGGGCCAATGAGCAGCAAATAGAGAGCATAGTCCAGTCATTTGTCGCTGCGGCGAATGAAGCCATAACGGTGAAGGGCTGGACGTTTAACTTAAGCTTGTCAGCCGGTATTGCTTTATTTCCGCGTGACGCAATAGACAGCAAAGACATCATTCACTGTGCTGACATCGCATTGCAAGACGCCAAACGGTCTCGCCAAGCGCTCTTGTTTTATAACCCTCAGTACGATGAAAATACCCAGCTTAAAGCGCTACTTCGCAATCAGGTGCCTGGGGCTATCGCTCGAGCCGACTTTTCCATGTTTTTTCAGCCAAAAATTGACCTTGCAACTGGCGCCATTGCAGGGGTTGAGGCTCTCGCTCGATGGCACCACCCCACACTTGGCAACATTCCGCCCGATGTCTTTATTCCGCTGGTTGAGCAGGGGCGAGAAATTAATGCGTTCAGCCGTTTAATGCTGCACACGGCCATTCAGCAAGCCAAATCTTGGCAGGTTGAGGGCAAATACATCCCCATCGCTGTTAACCTATCGCCCTATAACTTACTCGACAACCAACTCGTCGAATTCATTCAAAGAGAGCTTGAGGCCGCTGATCTAGCCCCTGAGCTACTGGCCGTGGAGTTGACTGAGAGCGCGACAATGTTCGACGTTAACCTGGCCCAGCGGGTCTTCACCGAACTAAGAGACATGGGTATTAAGATTTCAATTGACGATTTTGGCACGGGCATGAGCTCAATGTCCTATTTACAAATTTTGCCTATCGATTGCGTGAAGCTGGATCGAAGCTTCATCGAGAACATACAAACCGACAAAGTGGCTCACGCGATCGTCTCTTGCATGGTGTCGTTGTGCCACACGCTGGGCAAAACTGTTGTGGCGGAGGGCGTTGAAACCGAAGCACAATCGAAGGCCCTTCGAGAAATTGGCTGCGACCAAGCGCAAGGCTATCTATTTGCGCGTCCATTACGAGTCAACGATAAAGAACTTATCGATTGGTTTCGCGCCGAGGTCCCCGCCATCGCAATGGATACAGGCACCCGTGCCTAGTTGGGATGATCTACCTGTTACTTTTATAGAAACGTGATTGCAGCGAAGCGGTCGCGCTTTCATATGCCAGACCGCTTACGATTTCAGTCCAGCGCGACACCAATTAAGACAACAAACCTATCGCCTTTTGCATGACGACCTCTAACCTTGTAGCTTTGCTAGCGGCCAGTATCAAACGGTCGGGACGCAGTATCAGAGCGACTTCTGATTTGGGGAGGTCTTTCCCATCCACGAGCCAATCACTGCCAAACTTGCATGCTCTGCCAGGCGTAGACAAGCACACGAACTCCCCACCTAAACCTTGCCACTGCTGTCTCAATTCCTCGCTGATATAACGTCGGGGGTCGCAGTTGATGCCGACACACACAAAGCGGATCCCAAACACCTCGTCACTACGCTTGCGATCGCCGGCGGCCGTTTGAAGCCACCACTGCGGTAAGTGAGCCCCTGCCGCAAAAGCACCCCTGAGGCCCCCTTTCAAAAACAAGCCGTCATCGAAAGTGTTTTGCGGTTTCACCTTCATATCGGTAAAGACCGTGTGGACCACAGGCAACAGACCGATAAACTTTGCTAATCCGTGCACGAAGATCGCTTTAACTCGGCTCGAGGGCATGATCAGCTCGCCCAAAAATTGCGCCAGCCGTATCATTTTACCGGCGTGCGGCTTGCGTTCCTGCGTGTAGGACGCTAACACACCGACAGACACCTCGCGTCGAAGAACCGCTTTTAATTTCCAACCTAAATTCGCGACATCGCGCAGACCCGACACCAAGCCTTGCCCGGCGAACGGTGGTGTCACGTGTGCTGCATCACCAGCCAAAAACACCGATCCTACTTGAAACCTATCGGCTAATCGGGCGTGAAATCGATAAACGGCTTTGCGCTCCAAGGTGATGTGCTCGAATGTTGTCCAAGGCCTCAGCAAGTCCTTAATCTTGGCATCTTCCATGAATTCGTCCTGACTCTCACCTGGATGTAACATGAACTCCCAGCGCTGCCGTCCTCCCGGTGCTGGCATATGAGGAGCGGGACGCGCGGGATCACAGTAGAACGTAATTTCCTCCACCGACTCTGGAACATTCAATGCATCGACAATCAGCCAGTCCTGCGAATAGCTCACACCCAAAAAGTCGACACCCAAACTTTGACGGGTCGCCGAGCCAGCGCCATCGCAGGCCACCACAAACCGCGCTTTGAGATCTCGTTCAGTGCCATCCTCTAAGTCATGAACACGCACAAGCGCCCCCGCCTCGGAATTTTCGATGACTTGGGCGCGCGCGCCTCTGAGCACCTGCACCGAGCCAGTAACTTGAGCTTGCGCCGCTAAACTCGCTTCCAAGGCGGGTTGAAAAAACGTGACCAAGGGGGGCAGTGTGTCAACGCTGTCTGAGGTATTCATCCTCCCAAACCGGCCGAAAAAGGGGCTGCGATAATTCACCGCAGGAATAGTCACCAAATCCAAGTCTTCAAGGACCAGACCGCACATTGCCAGAATACGCAGGGCTTCGTTATCCAGAGCGATTGCACGCGGGTCTGTCTGAATAGCATTGAGTCGATCGACGACTAGCGTATGGACACCGAACCGTCCCAGCAAAGCCGCCATTGCCATACCGACGGGACCCGCACCAATAATGACAACCTCGTAATCGTGGTCCATAAGCAACTCTCGACATTTTTTGACACATTTGAACATTAATGTTCAAATGTGTCCAATCAAAACGGGAAACCTCATGGCCTCACCGACATCACAAAAAAGAATTCATGCCGCGGCCATTCGCTTATTCGCAGAGACGGGCGCACAAAAAATCAGTATTCGCGATTTGGCAGAAGAGGCAGGCGTCGCACGGGGTACCATCTATGCCTATCTCGACCAAAGCCCGGATTTGTTTGAACGGACCGCCGAGCGCCTCGCGCATGACTTACACCTTCGCATTGCAAAGGGGGCCGTTAAACTCGATGACCCAGCCCACAAAGTTGCCTTAGGTATCTTTCACTTTATTGATCAGGCGCAAGCCAATCCCGATTGGGGCCGCTTCTTATGTCAATTCGGGTTCACCGCCCAACAACTTACACAACTTTGGCACGCCCAACCCATGCACGATATCAGTCTCGGCGTACAACGGGGTCGGTTCGATCTAACACAGTCGCAGATACGCAGCGCTGTGACCCTGCTTGCCAGTGCCGTGATGGGGGCCATTCAAGTCATACTCTCGGGTCATAAAGGTTGGCGCGAAGCCTATGTTGAGGTCACCGAGTTGATTTTAAAAGCGTTCGGCATAAACAGCTCTGAAGCGAGCGCGATTGCCGCGGAACGAGCCAACCACACACCCTTACACAGCTGAGAATCAGACCATGGACACACCGACATTGGCGGTCGATTACTTGAAAGCGTCGGTCGCGCCTGACATTAAAGTGACTCGGCTTGGCTACCTCCGATTTGAGCGCCCCGACCTCGATCTAGCCGAGCGCTTTTTGTCAGACTTCGGTTTAGTCACGGTGCACAAGTCACCGCAAGATTTGTATCTTGCTGCTAATCCAGGCTCGTCTTGGTGTTATCACATCAGGCGGTCAGATCAAGCCAAGTTCCTGGGATTTGGATTTGATTGTGCCTCACTTGAAGATCTGCAGAAACTCGCCACCGAGCATAATCAACACATCGAACAAGGTGAGGAGCTTGCACCCTATGCCCGCGTCATTCTGAACGACCCGAATGGCTTCCGCGTCGAGATCAACGCAGCGGCGAGTGCATTCGATTACGGACTTCCCAGAAACGCGGCAACACTAAATCATTCAAATTCGCCCGAGCGTATCAATGCAATGCAGGAGTTCCCTGCCGCGCCTTCACCCATTGTCAAGTTGGGACATCTAGTCATCGAAACCGCGGGCTACGAGGAAACCGTAAAGTGGTATACCAAGACCCTGGGGCTCATCCCGTCCGACACCCAGGTACTTCCGTCTGGCGATCCCATTGTCACGTTTTTTCGAATGGACCTCGGCGACACTCCCACTGATCACCATACCATCGCAATAGCCCACACTTTCCAGGCCGCTTTCTCTCATGCTGCATTCGAGACTCTCGATATTGACGCGATTGGTGCAGGGCAACAGTGGCTGCGTGATCGGGGCTGGCGCCACGCGTGGGGCATCGGCCGCCATGTATTGGGAAGCCAAGTATTCGATTACTGGTCCGACCCGTGGGGCGCGCATCACGAGCATTACGCAGACGGCGATGTATTCACCGCCGACCACGCTATGGGCGTGTCCGCCGCGAGCGCTCAGGCTATGAGCCAATGGGGACAAGTCATGCCCGCACAATTCATCAAACCTAAACTTACCCTCGAGACGCTGATCACCCTAGTCAAAAACCTGAGGAAACACTCGGATCTTACTGTTAAAAAACTGGCAGCGATTGCCAAAGTTATGACCTAAAAGGATCAATCACATGGCCGTAAATATTGCGCGTATTGACTACCAAGGTAATACCCAGTGGGGACGCCCGTCGGGCGAGAGTATCACCCTACTCCCAATTCCATGCAGCACCACCGGCGAACTGATTTCCGCGTACTCCGCCGACGAACTCAAATCGATGAACGGTCCTGAGGTGACGCTCTCGCACGTTAAAATCTTGAGTCCAGTGACAACCAATCAGCAGTTCGTCTGTCAAGGCGCAAACTATCGGCAACATATGATTGAGTCGGGCGTCGACCCTGATGCCAAGTCGTTTAATATGATTTTCACCAAAGCGGCTAGCTGCATATGCCCCGCGGATAGTCCAGTGATTCGACCCAGGCACGTCAAGTTACTCGACTACGAAGTAGAGCTCGGTTTAGTCCTAAAGCAAACCATTGAATCTGCGATTGAAGTCAGTCCTGAATCCATCTTGGATTACGTCGCCGGTTTGGTCATCGTCAATGACTACTCAGCACGCGACATACAAATCCCGCAAATGCAATTTTACAAAGGTAAAAGCTTCCGCACCTTCGGCCCGGTGGGACCTTGGCTGTGCTTGCTAGAACCGGGGGATGATGCCTATCTACTCAATCTTGACCTTGAGCTGAAAGTCGACGGTGAGATTCGCCAAAGGGACAACACCTCTAATCTTGTCTTCCAGCCAGCAGAGACATTAACCGAACTCTCTGGCGTCCAAGACTTTGCGCCTGGTGATTTGTTGGCGACAGGCACACCCGCGGGTTGTGCTTTAGCAGCACCCTCACCACGAGTCCAGCGCCTGATGGGACTCATTCCAGAACAGACCAAGTGGCGTTTATTTGTCAACGCTCAGAGTAAACGCACCCAATACCTGCAACCTGGTCAAACAGTGACAACAACGATTCGGTCCCAGTGCGGTTCCATCGATTTGGGCACCCAAACCAACCGAGTCGTTGCTGAGTAATTACGCTTAAACCAATCGGTTTTTTTAAACCCATTAAAAAAACCGATTGATCTCTTCGAAAATATCAAATTCCCTTTGCGGTCCCCTGCCCATACATTACGCCCAACGACGGCGCGTTGTGGCTGACACGCGCCTATCGTTTGAACTTCTATGTAATGAACTGGAGGCTGGACGAACATGAAAAAACAAAAACGATCATTGGTAAGCGCCGTTGCCATGGCGCTGTCGTTAACGGCAGCATCATCTGGCGTTAGCGCTATGAGCGAGGCCAAGACCACACAATTCTGGTGGCCTGAAGCCATAAATTTAAGCCCTTTGCGACAACATGCGCCACAGTCAAACCCGTATGGCGACGATTTTGATTACGCCGCTGAATTTGCGAAGTTAGACCTTGATGCCGTCAAGTCAGATATCGAGGCGCTACTGACACAGTCTCAAGACTGGTGGCCAGCAGACTACGGCCATTACGGTCCGTTCTTTATTCGCATGGCGTGGCACAGCGCTGGTACTTATCGAGTGAGCGACGGCCGTGGCGGCGCAGGCGGTGGCCAACAGCGGTTTGAACCACTAAACAGCTGGCCCGATAACGCCAACCTCGACAAAGCACGTCGACTGTTATGGCCCATCAAGCAAAAGTATGGCCGAAGCCTATCTTGGGCCGATTTGATGGTGTTAACGGGTAACGTTGCGCTTGAGTCTATGGGCTTTAAAACCTTTGGCTTCGCTGGCGGACGTGAGGACGACTGGGAACCCGATTTGGTTTATTGGGGACCTGAGAACGAGTTTTTAGATGACAAACGCTACCACGGTGATCGTGAGCTGGAGCGCCCATTAGCGGCGGTACAAATGGGCTTGATCTATGTGAACCCCGAAGGTCCCAATGGCAATCCTGACCCCCTACTGGCAGCGAAAGATATCCGCGAGACCTTTGGCCGCATGGCAATGAACGACGAAGAGACTGTTGCCTTGATTGCAGGTGGTCACACCTTTGGTAAAGCGCACGGCGCGAAAAGCCCAGAGGAATGCGTAGGCCCAGAACCGGCAGCTGCCGCTATTGAAGAGCAGGGCTTAGGCTGGACCAACAAATGCGGAAAAGGCAACGCCGAAGATACGATCACGAGTGGCTTAGAAGGCGCTTGGTCTGTGAACCCGATCGCTTGGACCACACAGTACCTAGACAACTTGTTTGCTTACGAGTGGGTCCAGACCCGCAGCCCAGCGGGTGCAATTCAATGGATCCCCGCGGACGGTCAAGCGGCAAATTTGGTGCCTGACGCCCACATAGAGGGCAAACGTCACGCCCCGATTATGTTTACTACCGACCTATCGTTGAAGATGGACCCTGAGTACCGCAAGATCTCGAAGCGTTTCCAGGAAAACCCTGCAGAATTTGAGTTGGCGTTCGCCAAAGCATGGTTCAAGTTGACCCATCGTGATATGGGGCCTGCGGCTCGTTACTTGGGCACCGATGTACCCAGCGAGACTCTCACTTGGCAGGATCCTATCCCAACGGTCGACCACAAGTTGGTGAGCGATCGTCACATCAAGAAACTCAAGAAAGCGATTCTTGATACTGGATTGTCAACTCAGGAACTGGTCAGAACGGCATGGGCGTCAGCCTCTAGCTTCCGCGGCACAGATATGCGCGGTGGTGCCAACGGCGCGCGTATCCGTTTGGAGCCTCAACGCAGCTGGGCAGCCAACAACCCAGAGGAGCTTGCGGGCGTCTTACTGAAACTGGAGCAGGTGCAGGCCGACTTCAACAAGTCAGCCCGTGGCGGCAAACAAATCTCCTTGGCGGACATTATCGTCCTCGGGGGAGCAGTAGCGATCGAAGAAGCCGCTAAGCAGGCGGGCTACGACATTGACGTTCCGTTTAACCCGGGCCGCGGCGACGCAACTCAGGATCAAACCGATGTTGAGTCATTCGCTGTGCTTGAGCCAAACGCAGACGGTTTCAGAAACTACTACACCGATGCGTCTTGGTCATCACCTGTGAACATGATGATCGACAAGGCTAACTTGCTGAATCTGACAGTACCTGAAATGACCGCACTGGTGGGTGGTTTACGTGCTCTGGATGCCAATACTGCTGGCGCCAAACACGGTGTATTCACAGACCGCCCAGGGACGTTGAGCACGGATTTCTTCACAAACCTGCTCGACATGTCCACCGTTTGGAAGCCAGCGAAAGAGGCCGGTATTTACGAAGGTAAAGATCGCTCCACGGGTGCCCTTAAGTGGACGGCCACGCCCGTCGATCTAATGTTCGGTTCGAGCTCGGAGCTTCGCGCGATAGCCGAAGTCTACGCCGCTGCAGACGGTGGCGAGAAGTTCGTCAACGACTTCGTCGCAGCGTGGACGAAAGTCATGACAGCCGATCGTTTCGATCTTAAGTAAGCCGATACCATCCTATCCACATTGAGGCGGCCCGAGTGGCCGCTTTTTTTTACCCGCTCGTCTGCCTGTGTTTATCGCTGTGGCACTCACTCAGTCCAGGTAGAAGTCGACAAGCACCCCACGTTTAGTATCATGCGCTATCTTCTGACTGCTTGTAATTTGGTATGCGTAAACCCCGGCACATAACGGCTCTCTTATTCTGCTTGCTGACCTCCCTGACTAGCGTCGCAGATAACCACTCAGAACAAACGCTCTACCAACTCATGAGCGAACGCCTTGCGCTCATGCCCGAGGTCGCTAAGTACAAGTGGCATCACAACCTGCCCATCGAAGACCTCGCTCGGGAAGCCATGGTGTTAGAACGCACGGTTTCGCGCACCACGGTGCTTGATCCAATCCATACCAAAACCTTTTTCGGCCTGCAGATGACCGCTGCCAAAGCGATTCAAGCAAACGTCTTTCAGTCCCTAACAAACACAGACGTAGTCGCGTCCGACGTTCGCTCTTTGAATGACGATCTTCGTCCCAAACTTACCTTGCTGGGCGATCAAATCATTGAACAACTGCTGATCTCTTATCAAAACGGAACACCGTTGAACCGAGCGCACTTTGACGCGCACTTCGCACACTTCGAACTTAACCCCCAAATTAAAGACGGTTTGTTCAAGTCTCTTGAGCTAGTGCTCACGCCGCCTAACCTCGACCCGCGCGATACCCTCGCGCGCCTTGAAAAAGATAAAACCTTGCGGGTGGGCGTCACCCTCGATTACGAGCCCTTCAGCTATCAAGACAACGAAGGCAATAGGGCCGGGATTGACATCGAACTCGCAACAGCGCTTGCCAAAGAGTTTGGCTACCGCATCGTTTGGGTCAAAACATCATGGCCTACGCTGATGGCTGACGCCGAAGATAATTTGTTTGACATCGCACTGAGCGGGATATCAATTACTGCACAACGACAGCATCGCATGATGTTTTCTGCCCCCTACCACACCGGCGGGAAAACCGCGATCGGCCGTTGCTCTTCCGTCGACGAGCTCAACACCCTTGCCTTGATAGACCGCGCCGAAACCCGAATCATCGTCAACCCCGGAGGCACCAATGAGCGCTTCGTTCGCAGCGCGCTGACCAACGCGAGTATTCGCATCCATCCTGACAATCGCACGATCTTTAACGAACTTGTCAGTGGCACAGCAGACGCGATGTTTACAGATTCGATAGAGGCACAGCTACAGGCCACCAAACACCCCTCGTTGTGCGTGCTATTGGATCAGCCGTTAACCTTCCAGCAGAAAGGCATATTACTGCAACCCGATCCAGAACTGAAAAAGCGTATCGATACCTGGCTGCTCGACTACCTGTCGTCTCATGATGTTAGCGCGTTGTTCTCGAAGCACGGGGTAGATCCAGACTAACGTTTGAATAGACCTTTGAGCTTATCCTGGACTTTGTCTTTGAGCTTGGACTCCACCTTCGATTTAACCGCGTCTTTTGCCAGGTCCTTCAACTGAGACTCCACGACGCTCTTATCGACCCGAATTGATGGATTTGCAAAGGCACCCTGTACCGATACCGGAATATCAAACCGCTCAACGTCAATCGGCTCGCCTTTAATCATCAGGCTCGCATCACTCAGTTGCGCCGCCAGTAGCAGGTTCAGCTCGCCTGTATCCCTGTGATTAAAGTCGCCGCTTAGCGCTATATTTACGATGCCGTCGTTCACCTTATTCGCAACAGAGCTGTTCAGCTGAGCTTTGATGGCCTGGTAATCAATATTGTTGAAGTAGCCCTGTACCCTGCTATTTACGCCAGAACTCACCAGCGACTCAAAAATGACATCCAATGCAATGTTGTCCGACGCTGAAGTCAATAACAGACGGGGCGCCGCGGTGTTCTGCGCAGGCTGTGAGCTCAATGAAGTCATCTCGATCGCCAGAGCCTCAGGCGCAAGCCAATCAACGGTTAGCGCATCGATGTAAACTCGATCAATGTTGGTTTGCCAATACCGACGAGCCAAAGGCTCATGAACCACAGAGGCATAACCACTGTTCTGAATTTGCTCATCCAGCCAAGTCTCATAATCTGGATCCGCTGGACTAGGTTGTGTCGCTTGTTCGTCCGATTCCCACCGATCCAACCATTCTTTGACCTGAGCCAGACGTTCTTTCCACTCTTTGGCTTGCTTCAAGTAATCTTCGATGCTTTCCGAATCGACGTCACTCACCTCGGGCACATGGACCACAGGCCCGGTGAGTTGACCCTCCGTCGCACGCGGACTACCCGATTGTGCCTGACGCAAAGTTAACTCATCGACTTGTACCTGCTTGCTCAGCAAGTCAGCCCAACTCACTGTCATCGATAGCTGGTTTGCGGCGAGAAGATTGGTCGCTAAATTTTCCGAATCCGCGATCTCTAGGCCCTCCAGACTTAATCGCCCACGCCAGATATTGAATTCGGCTTGTTCGATATCAACGGTCGCGCCATTGGCTGCAGCGAGTGCTGATGACAAAAAACCACGCGCATGGTTGTTAGCCCATTGATTGCCCGTGAAGCCGGCAAAAAGGATGACAACACCCGCGACCGCGGCACCCTTCCAGCGCCAAAAACCGATGTGTTTATCGAGTGCCGCTACAATGCCGTTCGAGGCGCTGACACCCAAGGTCAGTTGGAGCACCCACCGCCCAACCGGCTTACTGGCAAAGGATTGATATTTGGAACTCCCCTCAAGAGAGGTCGCTGTGCGACGCAACCAGCCCAATCCCGCCATCAGCAAAGCCGATATCGCCACCGTCATTGGCAAAGTCCATAGCAAGGCGCCAGACACTAG
The DNA here is from genome assembly GCF_009910365.1 of Aequoribacter fuscus. Taxonomy (NCBI): domain Bacteria; kingdom Pseudomonadati; phylum Pseudomonadota; class Gammaproteobacteria; order Cellvibrionales; family Halieaceae; genus Aequoribacter; species Aequoribacter fuscus. Next base: position 1,833,751 of record NZ_CP036423.1, read on the forward strand.
AGGGTATTCCAACCCAAACCAAGCCAGCACAGGAAGGGACGCAATATTCATCCAGTTTTCGGCAAGCGGTCCCGTCAGCAGCCATTGCCCTGAGCTGAAGACCACCCCTGCCCCGAGCCAGAAGAGCGTCTTCATTACAAGCGTAGCTACGGCCAAAACGCCCCAGTTGACGCGAACGACGCTCGTCAACACCAACACGCTCAACAACAAGCCTAAGCTATTTGACGCACTCACGACACACGCGAGGCAAGCACCCAACCAGGTACTGACAACGATATGTGGCGTCGAAACACCACCTCGTAAAAACTGCTTAATCGAATGTCCTACCACGCGCCCGACTCCCATTAACAAAGGATTGATCGTGACATCATACACTGGCAGGTCTGTTGTATAATAGTTCGCTTCAATAACACTGGCTCGGATGAGCCGCTAATCAGAGCCCTCCCCATGTCTATCGCAACACGTAACTTAAGCTTGCTTATCGGCGCGCAAATGGCGTTCGTATCGGGCTCTGTCATCACAGTAACCATGGGGGGTATTATCGGGGCCAAAATAGCCCCCAGTGCCAGTATCGCGACACTGCCCGTATCCCTCATGATTCTGGGTACAGCGCTCGGCACCATACCAGCCTCTCGAATCATGCAGGCTTTGGGTCGAAAAGCGGGTTTTATTGGCGCTGCTCTGGCCGCTGCCGGCGCGATGCTGCTGGCGGGGTTTGCTATTAAAGCGTCTTTATTTTGGTTGTACTGCATCGCGACAGCCTGTACGGGTATTACGATTGCCTTCAGCCAGCAATTTCGGTTTGCTGCCGCCGAAAGCGTGCCGTTACACAGAGCAGGGCTCGCCATCAGTTTGATTTTAATTGGAAGCATCGGTGGCGCCTTCCTGGGGCCAGAGCTCATTGCCCAAGGCGAACGATTTGCGGAAAGCGCATTCATGGGCGCTCTGCAGGCGGCTGCAGGCTTATTTTGCATGGCCGCGATATTGCTTGCCTGTTTGTCGCTACCGGAAATGATCGCCGATGCCGACGAACATCCAGATCAGGCAGCTCGTCCGCTACGAGAAATTGCCCAAAATCCTTATTTTCTGTTGGCCGTGCTCTCGGGTACCGTCGGCTACGGCGTCATGACCTACATCATGACAGCCACCCCGGTATCGATGCACGTGCACGATGGCCACAGCCTGACCGATACCGCTCAAGTCATTCGTGCCCACGTTCTGGGAATGTACGTCCCCTCGTTATTCTCCGGTTTGCTGATCACGCGCTTCGGCGAAAAACCCATTATCACTCTTGGGCTAATCGCTTACGTAATAACACTCGGAGCAGCACTCGCCGGGCAGCAAGTCATGCACTACACCATCTCCATGATTCTTTTAGGCGTCGGCTGGAACTTTATGTTTGTTGGCGGTACCACACTGCTGGTTAGCACCTATCGGGCGTCCGAGCGTTTTAGGGTGCAAGGTATCAATGACGCCGCAGTGTTTGGCACCTCTGCCCTAGGCAGTCTATTGGCCGGAACGTTGCTATCCAGCTTTGGCTGGACCACTGTGGTGATCTCAACGGTACCAGCTTTGGTCGCGGTCAGCGGTATGTTGATTTGGTTAAAAGGTCGGCCAGTGGCAACAGTTTAGGGAGCCTCCGAAAACGAGAATTCCAAGCGTTTGTCCATAACAGCGACAAACGTCGGGTGCTCTAGCCAGAAACTTAACCAATGTCTCAGTGCCTGCAGATCTTGCTGCGAGTCGAACCAGGCGCGATCAACGTTGGCAAACTGCCGCACAAATGGGAATAACGCCACATCCGCGGCACTGGGTTTTGGGCCCAACAGGAATTCTGACGCCTGTAACCGTGCATCCCAGGCATTCAGGGTCCGTAGCGCTTGTGAACGATAGTATTCGGGGCTGTGCTCCGGATAACCGACATGGTACTTATAGCGATCCAGCCAGGGCTTAAACACCTGATCGCACTCGTCGATCAAAGCCTCAATGTACTCCGGACCGGGGGCCAACCACCCGTCATGATCGGCTTGCGCCAGTGCCCAAAAAAGAATATCACGACTTTCATCTAAGACCTCGCCGGTTGGCAAGGCCAGCACAGGCACAGTGCCCTTTGGCGATAAGGTCAGCATGGCTGCAGGTTTATTTTTAAGCTCAACTTCAATCAGCGTAAGCGTAACTCGAGCTTGATAAAGTGCCATGCGAGCCCGCATGGCATAGGGACAGCGGCGAAAACTAAACAGTCTAGGAAGCGCCATACACCACATGCTCGCTACCTATTGAAAGTTTGCCGCTCGCCCTTCCATTTGCGCCATCACGGCTTCAATTTGATTGGGTTTACCAATGACCTTGTCTTGCTCGACGGACTCGGCCATCAGCAACTCGGCGTCGCTGCCCTCACCTAAAAGATTACAAATACGCTTGCTACCGCGAATGGCCGCCGGATTCTTGCCGGCAATAACGTTGGCTAGGGCCATGGCATCCTCTAGAGGATCAACTGCCACGTGTGTAGCGAAACCCATAGCCTGCGCTTGAGTCCCAGAGAATTCCTCATTGGTATAAATCAACTGTCGCAGATGATCTTCGCGCACGATGCCGCGCCATAAGGGGAAGCCGCCCATATCGGGCACCAAACCCCATTTCATCTCCATGATAGAGCACCGCGTATCGGGGTGAATGAAGCGAATATCGGCCCCCGACATGATTTGAAAGCCGCCACCAAAAGCGATGCCATGCACCGCTGCGATAACGGGCACATCGAGAGTGCGCCACCCCCAAGCCACCTGCTGCCAGGCATTCGCAAGCCCATAGGTGCGCTCGATCAAATCAGAGCCAGGACTGCCTCCCGAATTCGTGAAGTTACTCAAGTCCAAACCCGCACAGAACGCACGCCCCTGTCCTTTTAATACCACCACTCTGACATCATCCATAGTTCTCAGCTCGTCAATCATGTTGTTGATTGCCTTAAACATCTCTGGATCCAAAGCGTTCATTTTATCGGCGCGGTTGAGTGTTACGACGGCGATGTGGTTGGCAACTTCGATGATGACTCGTTCAGACATGATGGGCCCTTTTGTTATGCTGTAAAAACCTAACTGTAACCCAAAATGAAAAGCTTGTCTGGCATCCATCGGGATGTTCCTTTACGATCCCAGCACAATAAAAAAACTCAGGGTGCCCCATGCATATTTTGACAAAGATCATCCTTTGGCTGTTCGCACTGGTCGTCGTGATAACCGCCATACCCTATGGCTACGTCTTACTGACCACCGCACCGCTCGACCGAGCTGAGCAAGACACTCTAGGCGGTTTATACTTGGATACCAAGCAAGGACGGTTATCGTATACACGTGACGGCGACGAGAACGCGCCAGCAGTGATTCTGGTTCACGGCTTCAGCACGCCTAAATTTGTTTGGAATCAAGTAAAACCTGAGCTCGTCAATGCTGGCTTTGAAGTCATTACCTTTGATCATTTGGGACGCGGTTTCTCTGACCGCCCCAAAGGCCCCTACGACAGCAATTTATATCGCCAGGAACTTCTGGACGTCATCGAAGGGCTCGACTTAAACACACCAGTAAGTATGGTTGGCTACTCTATGGGCGGCGCCAACGTCATTGATTTTGCTGCAGAGTACCCAGAACACGTTAAACAACTTGTTTTAATCGCGCCTGCTGGCTACATGGGTAATTCAGGCTCGCTAAGCACTCTAGCCAAGCCAATACTCGGTGACTATATCGCCACCGTATTTGGTAAAGAGTACGCAATAAAATCCATCCGCGAAGAGGTCAATTCGGGCGCGGCGCCCGCCGAGATGTTGCCCTTGTTTGAACAACAAGCGTCGTATCACGGGTATACCAACGCTTTGTTATCTACTTTGCGACATTACCCGATGGGTGCCATGTCAGAGCGCTATCAGATAGTGGGTCGAACCAACATCCCAGTTCACGCGATTTGGGGCACAGCAGATCAAGTGGTCCCCTACTGTGGCTTGGCAGAAATGGCGGAAGACGTGCCACAGTTAACCTCGACAACCTTAGATGAAGGCAACCACAACATTACGTATGCGCGAGCGAGGGAAGTGACAAGGGCTTTACTGGATGCACTTGCCCCCTGAAAGTCATATAAATCAAACGTCGTTGCTTGCCGCGGGTGTTGCGCGTCTGGTCACTATTCTGACGCCGTCTGGGAAATCGGCATGGAAATCTGATGCAAGGATTCGAGAGGAGAAACGGCCCGCAACAATTGCACTTCAATCAAGCGCTCGATGAGTCGACGCTGATAGTCCGAATCTGGTGTTTCGTTGGACTTATCATTCTGGCCGCACCCTGCCAGTAGCATAGAAATTCCAACGGACGCGAATAACAGTCTGCGAGACATTACGAATACCTTACTTCCCAGCGCTTAGTCTTTCACAATTAAATAACACCTGCAATGCTAAGACATGACGTTCATTGGCAAACCTAACCTAACCGATACAACGGATTCCGCGCCGGCATTTACTGCAGCTAGTCAGCGTCTTGATCGAGCAAGCCTGCTTGACGCCTCAGCAGCAACCATTGCGACCCCGCTCGTTGCCATACGTGCCAGTACCGAGAAGTCACAGACTCAAATTCATCGCTTTGCCCCTGAGTTCGAACCGTACCCCAGATGAGCGTGCGATCAGCCGCCGAGTAAAAATAACGGTCGCCTAACTCGAAGCGCTCGACTAGCTTGGGACTTTGCCTTAAGTATTCGAGCAGGCGATGTTTGCTCAGCTCTGTTTGGTAATGCGTTAAGTACCTAAAGTCTTCATGCAACAGATCAGCGATAGAGGTAGAGTCTGACGCAAGACGCGCAAAGTACTCGGCATCCAACGCCAAAACAAAAGCGCTTTGAGAACTTTCATCAGTCGCCTCGGCAGCATTGATCGAGCACGAGACCGCAGCGAAACAGACAGCGACTATCAAAGCGCACAGCGACAGGCAGCTGCGCCTATCACGACGAATCGATACGGACATCTCCCGCTCCACTATCCGATCAACAACACGATGCATATCGCCCTCTTTAGAGTGAATGACTTTCATAGCGTCTGGCTCAGTCAAGCTTGCTCAAAAACGCCACACTATCCAATTCTAACGCTTGCCAACCGGGACGCTCGGCCATCACCGCAAACATTTCATCACCTCGCTCCGTGCGCTCGACTAACATGCTAGAGAACACCGCCATAATCAGCCCAGAAATAGCCTGTAGCCGATATTCCCGCAGCAATGCGTCGCGATCAAAGATCGCACCCGCTTGCTCTAGAGTAGCAAAGTAACATTCAACCAGAGCCATTTCGTTCACTCGTCGCTCACTCCGATCGGCGATGCTCGTTCCGATAAAGTAGGCCACGTCCTTCATGGGGCACCCCATGCCCAGCGTCTGCCAATCCAACACGAAAGGACGTTCTCCGCTTGATCCAAACAGTGAGTTGTCCAGACGAAAGTCGCCGTGAACAAGTGTCACCAAGGGTGATTGGCGTTGTTCCAAGGCTACATAGTGCTCGGCAACAACATCGCCCATTGCCAAAATCTCGGCGTCGAGCCGGTTCTCATATCGAGCCTTAAACTGGGGCCAAAACTCTGCATAAAGGGCGATGCGAATCGCCCGCATAGCTTGATCTTTTGCAAACAAACGGTGCGCAGCCAGGGACTCATCACCTATGAAAGGGGCGTGAAGGTGAGCTAATTCTTTGACGCCTGCAACGACCTGCGCGAGGCTAGCACCTTGGAGCTGATCTCCTTGACAAGCTGGCGAGCAATCCTGCAAAAGCAATTGAAAATTGCCCGTATCGGCATCGAACCAACTGCCAAAATACTCAGGACAATGAATGTTCGAACGAACCCGCAGCTCTTCATACCAGAGCAATTCTTTTTCGTACAAGCCAAACTCCAGACTGGTAGCTCGACTGGTCGGATCCTGGCTTGGACATTTCACGACCACAGAGCTTGGCGTGGACTGACCGGGATCGGCCCACTGCAGACGTCCACGATAACTTGCCGCGACCTGCCCTGTTCCCACCGAGTCCCAAACGATAGCCTCAAGCTTCCCTGGCGTCGCACCCAGACAGCGTTCGACCCATCCCAAAGAGACCTGCGGCTGTGACATCATCGCGTTCCTTTTTTGTTGTTGGCTAATGGAAAATGACGCTTCATGAGCGGTGAACGTCCAACCCCTCGCCCATACCCGTGGGCGCGTGTGCACCAACAAACATCTGCTCTACAACACCGGTCCCTTGATGAATCGCACCCTGAAATTCCAAAGTGACATCAGATATCGCTTGAATGTGGAGAAAACGTGGATCCAATGAGCATTGATGCACATCCCACGTGTCGTGCGTAACTGCCAGGTCGCCGTGATCAGTGCCATGGCCCCATTCAGGATGCATGTAGCCAAGCCCTGGCATAAAAAAGGTCGCGGTCGGTCGGAACGTCAGCACCGCGTCGCCCTGCTCTGACTGACACAACGCTCTCAGCTCTTTGATTTTGCGGCTTGAAGGCCCCTCCCACTCGTACTGGTATGCCACTTCGTCAAATTTAATGATATCGCCATCAATCGCTTGAATGGCGCCTAAGCGATTCCAAGGTCGTCCGTATTCGTCATCATTAGTGTGCGAAAACGCCACGTAGTCATCAAAGTTGCACGGGTTCCACAACCAAAAAAACTGCGATAAGCCTCCCGCGGCTGGCGGCTGGGGGTCGGGCAAGCCAACTGGGCGGATGCCCCAACTACGATCACGCGTACCTCGGACCTTGCGTCCGTCAAGTTCAGAACGATTGCCATCGACACTGATAAAGCCCGACCACTCAACATTTTGGGTCATTCGGGTGTAATCCATTAGCGAACGCGTCCCAATACGGCGGGTAAACCGAGGCTCCTCCACCGGTGCATGACGTGCCGTCATCGTGACATCGATAGTCATTCCACTATCGTTGTCAGCCAACACAATACGTGACTGACGCAGTGGCTGCTCGATATGAATTGACAAGGGACCGACTTGCAAGACCGAGCGCTCGCCTTGCATGCGTTTACTGGCGCGAACATTGTGTTGCTTGCCACCGTGCAAAATACTGACGGCACCATCCATGATGTCTAAGTTGGGGTATACGCCAAAGGCTATCGCGAAAAAGATTTCACCGTCAGGTGAATACCCATTAAAGAAGTAACGATCGTAAAAATTGCGATCGGTGCCTGCATAGGCCATGGGTTCTGGGGTTTGGTGAAAGGGGTATTCGTCAGCGCCGGTGATCATATTCATAAACCTTATTATTCTGTGAGACAAGTAGCCTATCGCATGTCATTAACGGACTTCCAGCTCTATTTCGATGCCCTTTAGTCATCGACCGATAGCCGCGATTGATTGAAGTTTTTACCTCGTCCAGTATGATCGAACGACGCATAAAAAATCTAGGACTTACACGCATGTCACAGGAATACCGGTTTCCAAAAGAAGAAACAGCGGCGGAACGCTGGGCCCGTTTTACCCCCATCAATACTGGCGACGACTATATCGCGAGCCTCAGAGGTCGCGATGTCAAAGTTTACTTATTCGGCGAGCAGATAGCAGAACCGGTAGATCACCCGATTATTCGCCCATCCATCAATTCGCTGCGAATGACCTACGATCTTGCTATCGAGGATCCAGAGCTCGCAACAGCGCACTCCTCTCTAATTGACGCCACGGTGAACCGTTTTCTGCATATTGTCGAGTCACCCAACGATCTCGTCATGAAAAATAAAATGCAGCGTCGCATGGGCCAACTGACAGGCACCTGCTTCCAGCGTTGTGCAGGGCTAGACACGATCAGTGTTCTGCACTCAATCACCTACGATATTGATCAAAAGCACGGCACAACATATCACCAACGCTATTTAGACTTCATTAAACAGGCGCAAAAGCACAATATTATTATCGGCGCCGGCATGACCGATCCGAAAGGTGACCGCAGCAAGCGACCCGCCGAGCAGGCAGACCCCGATCTTTTTATGCATGTCACACGCCGAACCGACAAAGGTTTGTACGTAAAAGGCGCCAAAGCACATATGACAGGCGGCTTAAACTCGCACTGGATCTGCGTGATGCCTACTCAGAATATGTTAGAGGGCGACAAAGACTATGCGGTTATCGGCATGGTACCGGGTGATGCGGCGGGCCTAACCTACGTTTATGGTCGCCAATCTTGCGATACCCGCGCAATGGAGGCGGGCGATATCGATAAGGGGAATGCGCAGTACGGAGGTCAAGAAACTCTGGTTATGTTTGACGACGTATTCATTCCCTGGGAGCACGTGCTAATGGACGGCGAATACGAATTCGCGCAAGAGCTAGTAACACGCTTTACCGCTTACCATCGCGCCAGCTACGTCTGTAAAACGGGCTTGGGTGATGTCATGGTAGGTGCCGCCGCAAGCATCGCTGAGTACAATGGCGCAGACAAAGCCAGTCACATCAAAGACAAGCTCGTAGAAATGACCCACCTGAACGAAACGATTTATTCGTCAGGAATTGCATCGTCCTATGAGGCCAAGCAACTACCCTCGGGCATTTTCATGAATGACCCACTGCTTGCAAACATCTGTAAGCACAACGTCACGCGCTTCCCTTACGAAATTTCTCGTCTGGCGCAAGATTTAGCCGGCGGAGTCATGGTGACCCTACCTTCTGAAGCTGACTTTAATAGCCCTGAAATGGGCGAACTACTCAAAAAATACTTTCAAGGTCGTAGCGACATTTCGACTGAAGATCGAACGCGTATGCTACGTTTAATCGAAAACATGACACTGGGACGCAATGCGGTAGGCTATCTGACGGAGTCGATGCACGGTGCCGGCTCTCCTCAAGCCCAGCGCATCCAAATTACTCGGGGTATGGATGTCGAACGCAAAAAGCAGTACGCCAAAGACCTCGCGGGGATTATTGCAACCGATCGTTCAGCCAGTGACGTTGCCAATTAGAGCGGCCTTGGTGTGATCCACGCCAAGGCCCCACCCCATCAAGCATCTTTGCGCTTCGCCGGAATCGTTTGACCATCCCGGTTAATAATCAAGCTTTCCGCAGGACCATCACTTGAACGAATAAACTCCACCGTCATGGGCGTATCTCCGCCTTCCACGGCGAATAAATTCTTGCCTCTGGGAGTGAGCACCCCATTCCCGGCCATGCCCGCACTCATCGTCAAACCCTCGGGCTCTTCGGTAATATTGATCGTAATGAAAGAGACCGAATATTTACCCAAATAGGGCCCAAAACCACGATCAAAAGGCACCTTCTCGAGGTCTGCAACGGTCCATGGCTGTTTCCTGTCTTGCGAGGCCGCGCGGATTGAAGCTGCATCTGCCACCGATACCGACGTCGCCATATTGCCCCATGATCGGCGCAAGTAGGTCATCAAGCCCGCCAGGGTCTCGTCGTCAAGATCCGAAATGTGACCATGCGCCGGCATCACACCGTTCCACTCTTTACCTTCGACAATCAAAGGACCCGCCATGCCTTGCAGAATGATGCGACCTAACCACTCTGGAGGGCCCGTCACCCACTCTACGCCCGCGAGAGGTGGCGCTAGACCCGCTAAGCCAGCACCGTCTGTTCCGTGACAACCCGCGCACCGCATGTAAAAGGTCTCGCCTTTTGCCATCAGGGCTTTTTGCTCGGGTGTTAAGGGGTCTACCCCTGCTGCTAGAAGATCACCGGGCCACGTAAAGGCGGGATGCGCGTCTCTGCGTGCCTCAGCTAAAACTTTGGAGTCAACCTGTGCGGTGAATATCGTAGGTGCCGACTCTAGCAAGGCCGGATGAAACCCCGGGACACGCGACAGTTTGCTAAGCCCATCTAACATCGCAATCTGCTGCCATTCTTGCGCCCCAGTTGCCGATTCGATCACGGCGATGAGCTGACCCAAAGCCTCGGGAGCAGGCTCTTCACTCTTCAAGTCACCACGCAACTGACGGTAGGCGTACGCCGCCAAATCAGACAACAACGCGTGCTTACCCTGTGACGCCTCTTGCATCGAGGCATCAGCCAGTAGGTTACGCAAAAATCCAAGTTCCTGCTCAGCAACCGCAACCACAACTGCCTGACGCACAAAGGCATTGTCGATGTGCTGATAGACAAGTTGCTTGAGTACATCGGACACCGAGGGGTTCTCAACTTGATCCGACACGGCGATAGCCCACTGCATGGCAACCAGTGGTGACATACCTTGCGCAGTGTCCGCTAGCTCTAGCAAGGATTCAGTATTGAGCAGCGACGAGCCTGCTCTCAGGGCGTGAATTTGACGCCAAGGATCGTCGACTGCAAAGGCAGACGCCACCACCTTGTCATCGAGTTCACCGCGGCCCTCGAGGGTCCATAGGGCATGAATCGCCGCAAGCGTTTTACCACCTAAGACCACAGCCTGAAGGTCCGCTGCCACATCGGCCTCGCTCGCAATTAACAAACGCTGCGCCGTGTCGCGCGTCCAACCATTATCCGAGCCCAAGAGTTCTACCAGCTCTAAAGCCGATTTAGTGCCTAGATTGGGGAGAGGCATGCGAGGCTTACCCTCCTCATGCGTCACGCGCCAGATCCGACCTTTCCCCACCGGTTTATCAAGGTGACGCTGTAATATTTGCGCTCGAAGCTCGTCGCTCATGTAGTACGAGTCCTGGATAATGCCGCGGTACATATCAACGATATATAGCGCACCATCGGGGCCGTTAAACGCATCAACGGGTCTGAAACGCTCGTCGGTTGACCCTAAAAAGTCTCGTTCACCCCATTGCTCATCGGCATAGAGCTGCTGGGTGGCCTTTAGGCTCATCCCCTCGTCACTCAAACGAAACTGCGACACGACATTACCGGCGCTTTCAGGGATAAACACATCGCGGCTAAAACGCTCAGGGAATTGATCGCCTCGATAGACAGCCAATCCACTCACGCCGGTGGACTTGTTCAAACGCCCATCTTCACGCAAAGTGCCTTCGATATAAGCTCGGTTGACGCCAGGATTAACGCGGACCGAATATACCAAACTCGTTTCAGTCAGATTTTCTTCGATACCCTGATACTTTCTTTCTCCACCAGCGGCGAACAGATCCTCACCAAAAAATAAATCCCCCTGTAGCCAGGTCGAGTTGTGGTTGTAAAACAAGCGTCCGAGGTCGTCTTTGGCAATACCCCACTGACCCCGTTTAGGGCCCATGCGCACCTCTAACTCGCCATTGCGATAGCGAAAGCTCCGTGCCGATTTCGAGTTATACAACCAGTTATCGATGCCCGCCAGAAGGCCATTTTCCATGTGTTCGACGTTCGCTTTACCCACATCGGGCCCGTAATCGCCAATGCGCTCTGGCTGATCACATACCGCGTTGGGCTCAGGCAGTCGGCACAACCATAAATCGGGCGGTACGCCGACCAAAATGCCTTCGTTAACGACCGCCACCGCGCGCGGATTGATGAGCTTGTCCATAAAGACCTCTGACTCATCCATAACGCCATCGCCATCGATGTCACTCAAACGCACGATCTGCCCTACAGGGTCATTTTTACCGTTGCCAAAAATATCAGGCATGTAACCGCGCATTTCCACGACGTAAAGACGACTGTACTCATCCCACGCCATTGCAACAGGGTCTTCTACCAATGGCTCGAATGCGACCAGTTCAATGTTAAACCCCGGCGCGATACGAAAGGCCTTCAAGGCCTCCTGCGGGTTTAAAATGGGGGCTGGCTCAGTGTCGAGCTGGGTGTAATCAAGTGTAGATTCCACCTCTGACCCCTGCGGGTCACTGTCTGCCGATGGCGCCTCGCCAGACGAGCAAGCAGCCACCAAAAGAAATGCGGCGAACACAGCGATACGCTTTGCCATAGTGTTATTGATTTGCATTATTAGCACCCTTTAGCCAGCCTTCCACTGAATCCCTAAACGCAGTGTCCTGCCTGCATTTGGAAAACCAACGGACGTTTCAAAATTGTCATCCAGCACGTTATCGATTGCTAGATTCATACTGAGGTTAGCGGTAGTCGCCCACGTTAAACGCCAGTCAAGCTGGCGCTGATCGTCCAGCGCTTGGGTAAAGGATTGCCCTGTGTGTAACGAGGAGTTAAACACCTCACCCACCCAACGATAGTCTAAACGGGCTGTCAGGTCAGAATTGAGCGCCCACAGCGCGCCAAGCGTCGCCTGCCAATCGGGGCGACCCTCCAGTTCCCGAGCGCTACCGGCGACCTCGATGTCTGTTTTTGTCAGCGCAAAATTGAGCGAGAACGTCTCGCCACCCTGAAATTGACCCCACACTTCGAAACCCTGAGTGTCGACGCGATCACGGTTCACATTGGTAAAGGCCTGTGGATCAAAATCGATCAGATTCGTGTAGCGATTTTCAAACCACGACACCCCAACCACACTTGAGCCCGACAGTTGCCACTCAGCGCCTAGGTCGAAGCCTTTGGCTTCTTCTGGCAGCAAATTTGGGTTGCCCACCAGTGCGTGCCCCAACGCAAAGAAGCTAGGTAGCTTAAAGCCCTGCCCCCAGTTGGCTCGCAGTGCTAGTGCTGGCGTCAGGTCATAACGCAACCCTAAGCGCGACGTGTGCTGGTTTTGGCCTTGATCAGTATCGTCATAACGTGTGCTCACGTTAAGATCCAAAGCCTCTGCAAGACGAGCTCGCCACTGGAGGAAAACGCCCGTCGTTTCGCGCGACAAGCGATAATCCGTGGGAATTAAAAATCCAAAATCCAAATAACCTTTGCTGTCACCACTCTCATCACGGTAATCGGCACCGAAGCTCAAGCTATGATCATTGCCAAACTCGGCCGTATTGACCCAAGAAACCGTCTGTTGCTTAAACACGGCATCCGTACCATTCGCGGGAACCGAGGTGTAAGGCACGATGCCCGGAGAATCTGTTTGCTCTTGATAGCGAAGCGTATTGAGTTTTATGTCAGTACGAAACGTGTCACTCCAGTCTCGCACCCACCCCAAAGCTGCCAACTCGCTAGTATAATCGCTGCGTTCTAAGGCTGAACTCACGCTCAGCCTTGGCCCACCACTTTGCTCAGGGTAACTCGTTCGGTCACCCTCAAGCCATTGAATCTGGGCTGTCATTTGGTTTTCGTCGATCGACCACGCGGCCATCGCATTGATAAAATCAACCTGACGTTCGCTACCTGCCACCCACTCGCCGCTGTCTCGTGTGCCGGCGTTCACAAAGACGCCCACCGGACCCAAATCTGCGCCAGTGGATAGCTTCAAGTTGTAGTAGCCATCTTGACCACCCTCAACGCTGACTTTGGGACGCAGAGCAGCGCCGGGCTTGGGTGTCACCAAGTGGATAACACCGGCCAGGGCATCCGAGCCGTGTATCACTGACTGCGGTCCTTTCACGACTTCGATACGGTCCACCTCGAGATCGTTCAGCAAGTTCATATCATAACTCCCACCTCGAACATTGGTGGGGTCATTCAAGGCAACACCGTTCAACAAAATTTTTGTGAAGTTCCCCTCGCCACCACGAATGGACAAAGCAACCAGACCCCCAGCGCCACCCTGCTCTTCAATTAACACGCCGGGCAAGGTTCGCAACGCATCGGACAGCTGCGCCTTGTTGAGTTCACTTAGGGCATCAGAATCCAACACAGTGACCGATGCGGCTGTGGCCGAAATACTAGAGGGGGCGTAATTTTCAGTCACAACTATCGTTTCCAAAGGTTGACCCTGTAAAGTTTGATCGGCCATTGCCGACTGGGCCGCTAAAGTACTAACTAGGCTAATCACAATGCCCGGATACCGCTTCATTTAATCTCCTAATTTTGATGCTGGTTGTTCTGCGACTTGCTGAGCTCGCAAACTGAGTTCTGCTGCTTTGAAAGTATGATTTTGGGTCATCGCCAACTCGGTTCCGTTAACGCAATCGAGAATCAACTGACCAAAAAATGGAAAACCAGTCTGCCCTAAACACTCCTCTCGGTGTTCACCCGCGGCATCAACCAACAGAAGAGTAGAACTCGGGGCAGCGCCGGTAATATCAATATACTTACGCAGCTCGATACTGCCCTCTGTGCCCAGAATGAAGGTTCTGCCATCACCCCAAGTTCTGAGACCGTCGGGCGTATACCAGTCAACTCGGCTGTAGAACGAGGCGCCATTGTCGGCGGTCATTGAAAACTCGCCGAAATCCTCAAGCTCGGGATAGCCTGGATTGTTGAAGTTCTCGACCCGAGCAAAATTCACCTGCGCATCTGTTGCATTTGCGTAAGTTAGAAACTGTTCTACCTGATGTGAGCCAATGTCAGTCAGAATACCGCCATATCGGCTCTTCTCAAAAAACCACTCGGGGCGACTGCTCGGATTCAAACGATGGGGTGCAATATTCAATACCTGCAGCACCCTGCCGATGGCGCCCGAAGCGACAAGCTCACCGGCACGCCATGCGGCATCGTTGTGGATGCGCTCGGCGTAGTAAACCCAATACTTTAAGCCCGTATCAGCGACACATTGCTTAGCGCGCACAAGCTGTTCAAGTGTTGTGAACGGAGCTTTGTCGGTAAAGTAATGCTTGCCCGCTCTGAGCACTTCGATTCCAATCTCCGCCCGTTCGCTGGGTATCGCGGCAGCGCAAACTAAGTGGATGTCTTGTGCCTGTAAAATAACCTCGAAGCTGTCTACCGCTTTGACTTCTGGGTAGCGCTCACAGAATGCAGCGAGTCGGTCGGGATCCGGATCGTAAACATAGCGCAAGGTTGCACCGGCATCACGTAAACCATTCACTTGACCATAAATATGTCCGTGATCAAGAAACGCTGCGGCAATGCCAAATTCGCCCGCTGCAACCACCTGTTTTGCAGCACCCGTCGGCGCATAGTTCGCGCCATCTTTAATGTTCGTCATAACAAGCTTACATCCAACCTAAGGCCACCAGAGTGCTAAAGACAACGCTGGATAGCACCGTAAAAATACAGACTAACATCGCGGCGTTGAAGATTGCGGCACGGCCACCCTTGGGGCGGTCGGCCCCCATGTAATCTCGGCGATTGTTCAACAGCAACCACCCCAAATACGCGATAGGCAGCAAGAATCCGCTGATAGCAGAGGTGGGCAAAATCACATAGGCACCCATCGTCGACCATAAAAACACGCCCAACACAGCAGGTGTAGGCAGTAACAACCACCACCGGTAGGCACGAGAATGTGGCTCTAAATTGAACAACTCGCCAGCGACGGCGCCGCAGCACAACATATGCATGACCAATGAGCCCACGGCCATACCTAAAATACCGATCGCAAAGATCAAACGCCCAGTCACGGGGTTTATCCCGGCCTCGGTAAACATCGATGCGGCCTGAGCAGGACTGAGCTTACCCTGAATATCGAGGCCACTGCCATGCAGTGCACCAGCGGCAGCAATGGCAATAAGCGTGGTAACCAAGATGTAGGGGATAACCAACCCCATGACAATATCGTAACGCGCCAACTCTCGGTGCTCACGCCCCCAACCTCTCTCGAGTAGGGTATAGCCGTAAATAAAGGTCATGTTAATACCAACAGCCGTACCCAAGGCGGCCATAACGGTTGTCACGCCTGCCAGATCCGTGGGAATGCGTCCCGGTATGAACCCTCTTAACACGGCAGCCCAATCCACCTTGCCTTGTAAGGAGGCGTACACGACGACCCACAAGAACGCCAAAATAATGCCCGTACTAAGCCATTTGATCGCTGTTTCGAATACTTTTACGGGGCGACCGCCACGGCCATAGTTCCAAGCCGTGTACGCGCACACACACCAAACAAGAATGGCAAAAGCAAACAACCAAAGTTCGCGACCAAGTCCGCTAGCATTGGATAGCTCTACACCGCTGGCAACAGCCACAACCTCTTCGATCATACCCGCACTCAGAGGGTAATGCGAAAACCCCCAAATCACCGAGGAGGCAATAGCGGCGAACGCCCACAAAAAGGCCAGAGTGCCGCTAATGTGCTGTTTCATCGCGCGATAAGGCTTAACACCCGTACTCAGTGTTTGGTGTGACAAAGCAAATAACATGATACAGCCAATAATCATGGCAATAGGCTGTACCCACAATAAGTCGTAGCCGTATTGCGCCCCAAGCGTCAGTGACGTAATCGCACTACCACCACCCAAGGTCATTGCCCCCTGCAACCAACCAGGACCGCTAAAGCGTAAATAGGTTGGCAGTCTGGCCAACGTGGACTTATCGGCTAAAGCCGCGAGCTGTTGCGCTTCGATTTGAGCACTCATTATCGGTCTCCAGGTAGCTGTTTATTATCGGTACGAGCTGTCCATATTGATTTCGGCTTCGACATCTGCTTTGACTCGCAGCGAGGACCGGTCGATTTTTGTCTGCAAATGCGTCTGATACTCACCAGCATCGATGGGGAATTCAATCGTTTGCTCTTTCCAAGTGGACAACAACATTGCGTTAGCAATAGACAGAGAGCGTAAGCCCTCGGCCAAAGGTGCAATCAGAGGCTCGTTGTCACGAATTGCATTCACAAAATTTTGCATCAAGACCGCGTGCTGATTGACCTTGCGATCGATAGCCAACAGGTCAGTCACGGTTTCGGGCATTCCAAACATTTGCTTTGTGGTGCGATTGAACATCGCGGTCGAAGGCATATTTTGAGCCAGACTCAGTTGCGACCCGTCGAACACCAGACTCCCGGCGTCGCCAATGACCTCGAAGCGATTCACACCAGGCGCCTCACCAGTAGAGCCCACAAATACGCCGGTTGCACCATTTTCATATTCCAAATAAGCCGTCACATCATCTTCAACTTCGACGTCGTGAAAACGACCGAACTGGCAGTGCGCTCGCACCGCTTTTGGCATACCGCACAGCCACTGCAATATATCGAGGTTATGTATGCACTGGTTGACTAATACACCGCCGCCCTCGCCTCGCCAGGTAGCGCGCCAATCGCTGACTTGAAAGTAAATTTCGGGGCGAAACCAGTTGGTCATGCACCAATTTATACGAATCAAATCACCCAGAATGGATGACTCGATAATCTCTTTCATGCGCAAGAACAAGGGATCAGCTCGCTGATTGAGCATTAATGCCGCGACGCTGCTGGGTGTGCATCGGGACAGCAAACTCTCACCCTCTTGTATCGACAAGCCCATCGGCTTTTCCATCATGAGGTGAAGATTGGCGTCAAGCACAGCGCGCCCGATGTCTAGATGCGAGTGTGTTGGCGTGGCAACAACAATGGCGTCGCAGACGCCCGAATCCACAAGCGCGCGGTAATCTTGATAATGCGCTACGCTCGTAGCAAGACCCTCGGGGCGTTGACTGCGGCTACACGTCGCCGTTAGTACAGCACCCGCAACATGGCCCTCAACAAGATTCCGGATGTGCTGCTGAGCAATATTGCCCAGACCAACAACCCCTACGCGAACAGACGCCTGTATCGAACCCAATGTAGTCTCCTAAAAACATCGCTATCGGAAAAACCGGTAAAGTGGTCATGCCGATTATGCTCTCAAGCACACGCGCTTGTGTCAATGAATCGATCAGTACGATCGTATGACACCGTGTAACCATAGCGTAAAACTTTTGGCCTTACCACTTTACCGGATTACAGGCTTGGGTTAGTCTTCATAAAAACCTATAACACGAGGGGAACATCCACATGGCGATATTAAAACGCATTCTTGTCGGCTTACTTGTCATTGCCGCACTCATCGCACTTGGCTTATTCGGTTACGCAAAATATACCGGTATTTGGAATATCTTTTTCCCCTCGACCCATCATGACACCAAAGCGCCGACGATCACCCAGGATATCCCGCGACCTGCGCTCCTGGTATTTAGCAAGACTAACCAGTTCCGACATAGAGAAAGCATCGAAGGCGGCTTGATCCATTTTGAAGCATTGGCCAAACGGCGAGGCTGGGGTTTTTACGCCACCGAAAATGGCGCCGTATTTAATACCGACCAGCTTGCCATGTTTGACACCGTGCTATTCCTTAACGCGACCGGTGACATGCTGAGCGATACGCAAGAACAAGCGTTTCAGAGTTGGATGGAATCAGGCGGTGGCTGGCTCGGCGTGCATGCGGCGGGTGACGGCTCCCACAAAACCTGGGATTGGTACATGGAAAACTTTATTGGCGCGCCGTACGTCGCTCATATTCTAGGCCCTCAGTTCCAAACGGCAACAGTGGTTACAGAAGACCACAGCCACCCGGTTAATCGCGGAATGCCAAGCACATGGGAGCACGAAGAGGAATGGTACTCATGGGCCTCTAGCCCGCGCGAAACGGGCTTTAACATCCTTGCGACCGTTGACGAAAGCACGTACTCCCCCATCCAAAATTGGCGAGGAGAGTCCAACGACCTGTCCATGGGGGATCACCCTGTTGTCTGGTCTAATTGTGTGGGCACAGGCCGCAGCGTTTACGCAACCATGGGGCATCGCGCCAGCGCTTTTGAGCAGCCACAGTATAAGCTTATCCTTGAGAACGCTCTGGAATGGACCTTAGGGGTTATACCCGATACACGATGTGCAAGTGTCACAGCGCCTGCAGCGCAATAGGTTCTCACGACCAGAGGTCCGCAGTATGAAGCGCGCGCTCATGATAACTTCCGCTGCACTGTTAACAGCGTTAGCGGTAGCGGCAATCCAATACAATCCCGCAGACACCGAGCTATGGTCGCCCGTGCCGCCGGCCGTGTCTGCCCCCCCTGGCGAAGCGCCATCAGACGCCATCGTTCTGTTTAATGGCCAAGATTTGTCCGCTTGGACCGCGCGGGACGGCACGCCCGCGCCATGGCGAGTTGTAGATGGTGCTCTGGTGGTTGAACCCGGTACTGGCGACCTCCTCTCTCGCGACGCATTTTGCAGTGTGCAACTGCATTTAGAGTGGATGGTGCCTGAACCTGATGTCAGTTTGAGTGGCCAGCAGCGCAGTAACAGCGGTGTATTTCTACAAGATCGTTACGAAATTCAAGTGCTCGATTCGTACCAAAATCCGACCTATGTGAACGGCCAAGCGGCGGCGGTGTACAAACAGGCACCACCCTTAGTAAACGCGATGCGCCCGCCCACGCAGTGGCAGACTTACGATATCATTTTCACCGCACCAACGTTTGAGGGCGAGCAGGTCGTTACACCGGCTTATGTCACTGTACTGCACAACGGCGTGCTGGTGCAAAACCATACCCAACTTCAGGGCCCAACCGTATTCATAGGTCAACCGAGTTACAAGGCCCATGGATGCGCTCCGATCCGCTTGCAAGATCACCGCAACACGGTTTATTTTCGAAACATCTGGGTTCGCACGCTGTAAATTGCCGCAGTAAACTCATCCCCGTTTCCCCTCAGGGGTATTTGGGTTCTGCGAACCGCCGATACGAATGCCTCAGATAACCCGTCAGGTCCACTTCCACCTACTTTGAAATTGTGACTTGTATCGCAAAGGCGCCCCATCGACAATGGCGATACACTAGGGAGTATCGAAGAACGCATGATTTTTAATTGTCCCAACTGTGCTCTGTCACTGCACAAATCGGCATCTACATGGATATGTGAAAACCGACACACATTCGATATCGCGAAGGAAGGCTACATAAACCTACTCGTCCCCGCCAAAGGACAAAGCAAGATCGCGGGTGACAGCGCCGACATGATTCAAGCGCGCCGAGCCATTCATGAAGCGGGCATATACAAGCCATTGGCGGCAACCTTATACGATGTAATTCGTGAACGCCTCCAGACCCCAACGAATGTACTCGACATCGGCTGTGGCGAGGGCTATTACTCCCGTTATTTCCACGAGCGCATGCCGTCACATCAATACTTCGGTCTCGATATATCCAAAGCTGCCATCAAAACTGCAGCCAAGCAAAACACGACCATTCAATACACGGTTGCCAGCGCTTTCAGAATACCGGTTGAATCGGCGTCAGTTGGGCTAGCCACCCGAATCTTTGCACCCTCTGACGACGGAGAACTCCATCGCATACTGTCACGTGACGGCCACTACCTAGAGGTCGGCCCGGCTCCGAACCACTTATGGGAGCTTCGCAAAGCACTTTATGACGAACCCACACCGCACGCGCCACATCGAGTCGCATTGAACAGATTTGACCTTGTACAGCAAGGCCAATATCACTACCCTTTTGATTTGAACAATGATCAACTCCAACATCTTATTGCTGCAACTCCCTTTGCCCACAAGGGCCATCGGGAGAAACGCGTGTTACTGCTGCAACGAAACCAGATAGTGGTCACTATGGCGTTTGAGTGGCGATTATTTAAAAAACGACCCTAACCCAACATTACAACAGGACTTCACCCATGCAGTACCAGTCAATTGCTTACGACATTAAAGATCACATTCTGACCATAACACTCAACCGCCCCGATCAGATGAACGCCTTTACTGTTGAAATGGCCAATGAACTCGTCGATGCCTTCACACGTGCTAGCGCCGATGACGAAGTTCGAGCAGTCGTCGTAACGGGCGCAGGTAAGGCGTTTTGCGCAGGTATGGACTTATCAACGGGTGGCAATGTGTTTGGACTGGACGAAAGTCTCGAACCCTCTCTAGAAGACATGCACACACGCCTAGACGACCCCGCTATTTTTGAAGGCGTGCGAGATACAGGCGGCCGTGTCAGCTTAGCGATTTACGATTGTGACAAACCTGTGATTGCCGCCATTAACGGTGCCGCAGTCGGTATTGGTGCCACCATGACCTGTGCAATGGACATACGCCTTGCGTCGGAGAAAGCGCGCATCGGCTTTGTCTTCAACAAAATTGGCGTGGTACCCGAGGCCTGCTCGAGCTGGTTCTTGCCCCGTATTGTCGGCATTTCACAGGCCTTAGAGTGGTGCTACAGCGGCGACATCTTAACCGCTGAGCAAGCGCTAGCCGGACGACTTGTCAAAGCCGTCGTACCGGCTGAATCCCTGCTCGACGAGGCCTACAAGATCGCAGCACGCATTGCCTCGCACTCTTCTGTTGCCATAGCCTTCACTCGACAAATGATGTACCGCAATGCGGCGGCTCAGCATCCGATCGAGGCGCATCGACTCGATTCGCTCGGCATGTTTTACTCGAGCCGAGATGACGGGAAGGAAGGTGTTGCTTCTTTCTTAGAGAAACGCGCACCTGAGTTTAAGGGCAAGGTATCGAGCGATATGCCAGAGTTTTACAGGGAGTGGAAAAAGCAACCTTAAGCGCTGCTTTGCACCACAAAAAAAACACCGCCGAGGCGGTGTTTTTTTTAAACGAAACGCTATTTCTTGAGTGCTGATTTAATACTTGTCTCGGTTGCCTTGCCGTAGGGAGGCAACAAACCCGCCAACTTACCTACATTAAAGCGCGTGGTCTGGCTGTAAACCGATTTCGCGTGGCTGAAGGTTTTGAAACCTTCAACCCCGTGGTAGGAGCCCATGCCGCTGGGGCCAACGCCACCGAAGGGCATGTCTTCTTGCATAATGTGCATGATGACGTCGTTAATACACACGCCACCTGAAGTGGTGCGCTTCAAAATAGCCTCTTCCTCTGCCGCGTCTTTACCGAAGTAGTAAGCTGCTAATGGGCGTGGGTTGGCGTTGATGTGCGTGATGGTCTCTTCAAAGTCTTTGTAAGTGCGAATCGGTAGTAGCGGACCGAAAATCTCCTCTTGCATGCACTTAGCATCAACATCGGGGCTTACGATCAAGGTCGGGGGGATTTTACCTGCCGCGTTACCCTCAAAGTTCTCATTCGCAGGGTTGATTGGGACAATACGATGTCCACGCTCTGCTGCATCGGCTAAGTAAGACGACAACCGCGCATTGTGACGCTCGTTGATCACCGCTGTGTAATCATCGTTGGCCAACAAGGTTGGGTACATCGCGCCGACGGCTTTAGTCGCCAAAGAAACCACTTCGTCCAACTTCTCTTCGGGCACCAGCAAATAGTCGGGCGCCAAGCAAATTTGGCCAGCATTCAAGGTTTTACCCAACATGATGCGCTCGAGCGCCTGCTCCAAATCAGCGCTGCGTGAAATGACTACGGGAGACTTGCCACCAAGCTCTAAAGTCACTGGCACGAGGTTGCGTGCCGCCGATGCCAACACGTGGCGAGCAATACTGGTCGCACCCGTGAAAATCATGTGATCGAACGGCAAAGAGGTAAAGGCCTGCCCTACTTCGGGGCCACCCGTCACAGTTGTCACCTCTGCAGGATCAAAGCCCTCGGCAATGATCTCGGCGATCAGATCTGATGTAATCGGGGTGAATTCGGACGGTTTGACCATGGCGCGGTTACCGGCCGATAAAATACCCGCTAAAGGCTGAAACACCATGGATACCGGAAAGTTCCAAGGCGCGACGATGCCGACGACACCTTTGGGCTGGTACTCAATATGAGAGCGACCACCCAACAAATTCAGAGGGAACAAAGTCGGACGTTTTTCGGGTTTCATCCACTTCGCCATATGTTTTTTACAGTGCTTGAGTGAGCCGATAGAACCTGCCACATCGGTCATCATGTTGACGCTGCGTGGACGACACACAAAATCTTCGTTCAGTGCATCGCTAATTCGCTCGGCATGACGCACCAGAATATCGATGGCTCGATCAATCCGATCTTTGCGAACATCTAAAGATACAAAGCCTTCCGCTAAGTAGCTCTCTCGTTGATGTTTTAGGGCCTCCTGCATTTTTTGTTCTGCATCGGGGCTTATTACCACTTGTTGAGGTGCGTTCATTTTCTAGCTCCTTGGTCGCAAGGTGTTATTAGTATCCCATCGAGTGTATCGCGTAAAAATGAATTAAAACAGCCCTAAAATGGGGTGCGAAGTGGACAATTCAATCGTTTTTGCGCCTAGCTGTGCTGCTCCGCCCGAGGCATGACTGCCCCCTATCGCGCTAACCGGGGCGTGTTCACGTGCCAGACAAACAAAAAAGCCGGCGTAACAGCCGGCTTCATGTGATCGTGAGCAGCAGATCACTTGGGTGGCATACGAATACCACCGTCCAAACGAATCACTTCTGCGTTCATGTAAGGATTGGTAATACAATCCATAATCGCGAACGCCAACTCTTCGCCCTGCCCTAAGCGTTTCGGGAACAGTACCGATTGACCTAGGTGCGCTTTAAACTGCTCGGCGTGCTCACCTTCACCGTAAATGGGGGTATCGATTAAGCCGGGAGCCACCGTGTTGACTCGAATACCCACCGCACTCAAATCACGCGCAATTGGCAGTGTCATGCCAACAACACCGCCTTTAGAGGCCGAATACGCCGCCTGACCGATCTGACCGTCAAAGGCTGCACACGATGCCAAGTTAACAATAGCGCCGCGGCTACCATCGGCGTCCATAGGCTCTTGCTTAGCCATAGCGGCAGCGGCACGACTTAAGACGTTAAAGGTGCCGATCAAGTTCACGTTAATAACGAAAGCAAAACGGCCAAGATCATGCGGGTTGTTGTCGCGATCAATGGTGCGTCCCGGAGCGCCCAAACCCGCC